>JAFKFL010000030.1 GCA_017308235.1 Alphaproteobacteria bacterium
CTTCGAGAAGCTCGCCGCAGGTATGAACGCGGGCCAGCGTGAAGAGCTCAAAGCCGCATGGCCGGCAATGCGGACGGCACAGCAACTCTCCGCCCGGCAGCGCACGGCTGAGGCGCTGAAGCAGGCCGAGACGATGGGGCAGTCGCAGCGGCAGGGGTTGTCGCTGAAATGATGGTTGGTGTGCGAGCCGATGCTGATAAGGCGGCCGGAAGGAAAGACGAGACGCGCCGCCGCGCGCTGGCGATCCCGGCTGGTGGTGCGATCGGTATTGCCTTGATCGCCGGCCTGGGCTGGCTCGGCGGATTGCGGATCAACTTGACGCCGAGCGAGCCGCTCGGGCTCTGGCGGAGCGTCCCACTCGATCGGCCCGTCGCTGTCGGCGATCTCGTTTTCGTCTGCCCGCCGCCGGGACCGATCACCGATTTCGGCCTCGAGCGCGGATATTTCCGGTGGGGATCATGCCCGGCCGGCGTCGCGCCGCTCATCAAGACCGTCGTCGCGCTTGCAGGGGCTCGCATCGATGTAGGCGCCGAGGTCGCGATCGACGGCGTTGCGTTTTCCCGATCCCAGACCAGCGACCGAGACGGGGCCGGTCGGCCCCTTACGACCTGGCCTGGCGGCATCGTGCCGGCGGGTCAGATCTTCCTCCATTCTCCCTTCGCAGGTTCCTATGACTCCCGCTACTTCGGGCCGGTCCCGCTCACTGGCCTTCTTGGCCTTGCGCGGCCGCTTCTCACGATCGATCCCTGATCGCCGCCGCACTCTTTTCCTCGTGACCGGGGCTGCCGCAACCGGCTGGATCGGGTGGTCTGGTCATGTTCTGACCCTGCCGCTCACCATGCTGTTCCCGGCACTGTGGGCCTGGGCGCCAAACCGTGCCGCGGCCGCCGCAGTTGCAGTGGCCTATTTTTTGGCGGCGGCGCGCGGCCTGCCAGAAAGCGTCGCCACCTTCTTCGGCACCACGGTGTGGGCAGGTATCCTGCTATGGCTCGTGGCCTCGCTGTCTTTTGTCGTGGTGCATACCGCGTTCTGGACAGCGCGGCCGGGATGGACACGGGCGCTCCGCTATCTGGCGGCGGCCGGACTGATGGCGATCCCGCCCTTCGGCATCGTCGGCTGGGCGCATCCGGTGACGGCTGCCGGCGTTCTCTTTCCCGCTTGGGGATGGTGGGGACTGTTAGCGACGACAGTCAGCCTTGCCCTCGTGTCGACGAGGTTCTGGCTAGCCGCCACCATAGCCTTGGGAGGCTTCTGGATTTGGTCCGCCGCAAGCTGGACGGAGCCGATGCTACCGAAACGATGGAAGGGTGTCGACACGGAGCTGGGCGTGGCGCTCGGGCGCGACAATGCCCTGCAACGACATCGCCAGCTGGCCGGCATGGTGCGGACCCGGGCGCTGGAAGGAGCGCCGGTCGTCGTATTGCCCGAGAGCGCGCTCGGTCCGCTGACGCCGACTGTAGTGAGCTTCTGGGCCGACGCACTTGCCGACCTCGATGTCACCGTTGTCGCCGGCGCGGCGGTGATCGGCTCGGGAGGGTACGACAATGTCATGGTCGAGCTCCGTTCGGCGAGCGCGATGATCCGCTATCGCGCGCGCATGCCGGTTCCAGTTTCGATGTGGCAGCCGTGGCGGGCCTGGTTCGGGGACAGTGGCGGCGCGCGCGCCACCTTTTTTGCCGATCCCGTCGTGGAGATCGCCGGGCGCCGTGTCGCGCCGCTGATCTGCTACGAGCAGCTTCTGGTGTGGCCGATCCTGCAGTCGGCGCTGTATCGGCCCGATGCGATTGTCGCCATCGCGAATGCTTGGTGGGCCACCGGCACCTCCGTACCGGCGATCCAGACAGCCAGCGTTACCGCATGGTCGCGTCTGTTTGGAGCCTCTCTCGTCACATCCTTCAACCGCTGAGCAGGGAGCTCGCTTATGGCATTCGATGCAGATCTCCTCCGAACGTGCGCCGACCCTTCCCTTAAGCCGGCGATCGTCGAGCAATTCGTCAAGCAGGCGGGATCGCCCGATCCGCTCGCGGTGACCGTCCGAAGCGGCAGTCGCGTGATCCTCGTGCCACCTTTGAAAACGCCTGAGCAAGCTCTAGAGGTCGTCCGAGAGCATCTTGGAAAGTCCGTCGTTCGGGTCGGTATCACGCAGTATCCGGCCGGCGTTGGCATCCGCGATGTGTCTGAGCTTTCGCCGCAGCTGCTGCAACCTTGCGACAATATTCGTATGGGAACAGCACTGTTCGGAAAGGTCTGGCGGGTCGTGCTGAAATGGTACGGCAATCCGACGGCCGAAGACGTCATGACGCAGGTGCTCGACGACGCGCTCCATGCCTGGAAGACGGGGCAGTTCGAGGGGACGGCGGTTTTTACCGCGCCCGATCCGGGGGAGACCAAAGCCATCGCCCCGAAACTCGAAGACGCACCCCAATCTGCGCCTGTAGCGGAGCCACAGGAAACACCGGCGGACGATCCGAGCAAGTCAGGGATCCGCATCGACTTGTCGGGGATCGGAGGAAGGGCACCATAGCGAATCCGCCGACGAGCTAGGCTATTCGACGATGATGTCGCGCGTCAACAATTCGGTTTCTGAAAAACACAGGCTAGATAGATCGATCGAAACATAGATCTTCAGCCGGGCATGCGTGCGCGACGTCGTTTCTAGCTCCGTCGGGACAATGTCGTCATCCTTGTCGCGCAGTTCCTCTTGATCGAGGTAGCGCACTTTCGCATCGAGGACCGCGTTAGCTTGCAGAATCAGTCCGATTCGGTTGCCATCGAAAGCCGCCACGGCGTAGTCGTCGACGCTGATGATCTCTTCGAGCGCGGCTGACGGTACGCTGCCCTCGGTGAGCGACCCAAAATAGGTGAAGTCCACGAAATCAAGGTCGCTCTCAATCGCCAGGACGAGTTGCTCGTCAAAACCGGGGGCGGCCAATACCTCATCCGCAATCGTCTCGACATCTGTTCCGCTGCTCGCAGTTGCTGATGCGAGAACCTCGTCCAGAGCTTGCAACGGCAGGAGTGTGTCGTGACTCTCCGCGGCTTGGCGAAGCGCCACGTCCCCGCTGACCACATACATGGAGATATCATTGTTCTTGCAGTAGCGGGCGAGGCCTTCGATCACGAAGGCATCGGGAAACTCCTTGCTGCCTCTCTGCTCGAAGGGGGCCTGGCCTGCGAAATATCGCTCGAACACGATGCGGGCGGGGATCTCGAGCGCGGAGACCGAATGCCCGCGCAGGCGTTTGATCAATATCTCGACGAAGCCCGCCCACGCGGAGTCGGCCAGGGCCACGCCGTCGATGTCCTTCATCGCGTCGTTTGCCTGTCCGGCAATTTGCGAGATGCGGTTGAAATCGCGGGCTAGGCGCTTCGCATCGGCCGCTTTGGACAAGATCTCCTCGGTGAGCTGGCGCCGGATTTCGGACAGGGTGATGTCGGTGAAGTGCAGGACGATGCGGCCTGCTTCGATCTCCCCGCGGAGCAAGGCGAACTGCGTGTTGGAAATGTTGAAGCCGGCACGGCGATAGACCTCCGTGTCGAGGAAGACATGACGCGTCCGTAGCGGCTCCGTGGGTTTGCGTGTGGGCTTGGTCATGGCGTCTGAATGTCGGTCTGGTTGAAGTGATTCCCGCAAAACAGGAGGGGCTCGCCGGTGGCCTCGGCGAGGACATAGGCGAAGCAGTCGCCATAGTTCAGGCCCGCCTTGTGCCGCCCCTTGCCGAAATCGAGGAACGCCTGCCGGGCAAGCTCGCCATGCTCTTCCGTCACCGGCTTGATAGTGATGCCGGCGCGGCGGATGAAGGCTTCGGCCTGCCGCATGCCGTCGGGGCCGAGCTGTCTTTCGATCACCATCGACAGCTCGAAATAGTTCGCCACACTCATGCGGCTGATATCGGCGTCCTGAAGGTTTGCAAAGAACTCCGCTTCTTTTTCGCGGTATAGCACCGCGACCATGGCGGAAGTATCGATGATCACTTTGGCAGGCCGTCTTTACCATAGAGAGGATCGGCGTGGTCGGCACACGGACGCCTTACATGTGCCGCGGCGCGATCGGCGATCGTCAGCAATTCCTTCACGCTCGCTCTGCCCCTCCACGTTCGATCTGAGCATGGCGATCACGCAAGGCCTGGGTTACGATATGGGTCATGCTTTCGCCAGTTGATGGGGGCGATGCTCTGAGCCCATCGGTGGGCCTCCGGATCCTTGATGTTGAGGCCCATGGCCGCGATTGTTTCTATAAAAAACAACAGCCCTCTGCGACTCTATCAAGCGGCGTCGTAGTGGACAAGATCAGCCCCAAAGTGTGTGTGGCGCGACCCCCTTAGATTGGATGGCATAGACGCGATGAAAGGCCACCAAAATGCAAGTTCGTGCCGTCACTTGAGAGCAGCTTTTTAGTCAAAATGCACGCGTTGTGATCTGGCGCGAACGACCACTTGCTTCTATGAAAGTCGCAAGGTGGTACGCGCCGCCTCGGGGCTTAGAATCCCCTGATGAACGGTTGGTGCCGGCCGTAACGGCACCGAATCCTCTGACCTTGCGGCCGGGGGCTTGCGACGTATGTCCAGGCTTCCAGCTAAAGGTCGTAGGGCCGTTTCATCACGGATTCTAACCCCCGGCTTGGGGTCATGGGATGTTTGTTGGCGGGGGCGCACCGCGGACACCAAGCGCAGATGGTTGAAATGATCGGATCCGGAGAGTCAGAAACGCAAGTGCAAACGATCTTGAGGCCGATCGTCGGACTAACCCGCAATCTCCCGAAGGCGGTTCTTGAGCCAATCGTCATCGAGGCGATCCGCAAGCATCGGTTCCTTCGTGACCTCGCGGAAATGCGGCAAACCGAATCCAGCAAGTATGCGGAGCGCGAAGGTTCTGTCGGCCCCGCAGGGGCCGCCTATGTCAGAGCGATGATCGACGTGCACGCTCAGCAGACAGTGCTCTCGACGCTGCTCGATGTGCTCGGATATGTGCCGGAGGTTCCGGCCGACTGACGCGTCAGATCAGTTTCAGTTTTGTGGCGACAGCCGTCGCCTGAGCGAGGCTTGCAGCCTCGAGAGTCTCGCGAGCGTTGTTGAGATGAAAGTTGACGGTAGCGAAGGATAGGTTCTCGAGCACTGCGATATCCTTCATCGATTTGCCTTCCGCGGACCACTTCAAGCAAAGTGCCTGTCTGGCCGTGAGTTGCGGATGATGTTGTGCCGTTGGCCTTGCGTTCTTTGCTTGAAGCGCCGTATGGAGATACGCAACGGCCGTAACGGCCGCAACCTGGTCGATATCTTTATCCAGCGAAAGCGTTGGCTTGCTGGAAGCGAGCGTTAACATCGACATATGTCGGCCGGACGTTTGAACCGGAATGCTGATGCCGGATCTGATTCCGAAATCGCTCGCTTCGGAGTAGAAGCGTTTCAGCTCCTTCGTCTCACATTCTCTAAGAGCTGGGGCAGACCAGGAAAAGGCGCGCATCGTGGTGCTTGCCGTTCGAACTACAGGATCCACTTCTCTGTAGCCAACCGCGAAGTAGCGATCTTGCCATTCCTGCGCATAGTTCGAGACCGCATGCATGCGAACAGGTTCCACATAGAGGTATGCATAGCCGTCAAAACCCAGATCCTGAACCAATGCCGGGAGTGCACCCCTCAGCATCTCGTCTGTGGCGGCAACGGAAGCGACGTCTGTCAGCCTCTGGAACCATGTTCTCAATATCGTACCTCCTGCGATACAACTCCGGCTTTCATCGCGAGGCAGGTGCCCGACGGATTTCCCGTCGCCGTTGGTTTGATAGCTGGCAGTACCCCCAACCAGTGACATCGCCTCCAGAGCCCGGATCAATCGAATCGTCGCGAGAAGCGTGCTGCCACCGTCCAAATCAGTCTCGCCACTTAAAATTGATACCGAACGCTTGCGCGATGGGCAATATTCCAGCCATGTCAAGCTTGCTCAGTGAGCGACTGAGCAGGTTGGGCAGGGAAATAAACGATGCAGTGAGAAAATATTATCGATATATATTTAATATACGTTCGGGAGTGGAGAGATATATTCGAAATAATCAGTTTAAAGTCATTCTAATATTTATATGGCGTCGGGAACACGATATCTTGATCGACGAGGATGTTGAACCGGTAGCCGGGTCTGATCTCGAGGGTGGGCTGAACGTCAAGGTTTTTGTTGATAGTGCGCTCGGCGACGCGGCCGAATGTCTCGGCGAAATTGCGACGGGCGGCATCGGACGCTGTGTCCTGGGTCGCCAGCGTCGAGCTCTGCGGGATAGCCATGTCCATGCCGGTGCCGATGATAGCGAGCAGGATCGCGGAGCCGAATGTCTTGAAGTAGTGGTTGTCGACCTTGTCCTTGAAGCCTCCATAACCTTCTGCGTCAGTGCCGGCCATGCCGCCAATCTGGAGGGTCGAGCCGTTCGGGAAGATAATATCAGTCCAGATCACGAGCACCCTGCTCTGCCCGAACGATACCTTGCTGTCGTAGCGGCCCATTAACTTCGTACCTTGCGGAATGAGAAGGCGGTGCCCGGTCGCGCTGTCATAGACATTTTGGGACACCTGGGCGGTGATGCGGCCTGGAAGATCAGAATTGATACCGGTGATCAGCGTTGCGGGAATGACCGAGCCGCGCTTTAGCTCGTAGAGGGAACGCTGCGGTACGACCTGGTTAGGCAGGTAGCCGAGCTTGGCCAGATCGGCGTTGAAGAAATTTTCCTTCTTCGTTTGTCCGTTGGGGTCGAGGTTCTGGCCGTTGAGGCCGGCCTGCAAGGCGGTGCTGTAAAGATCGGACGCTGATGGCGTGGCCACCTGTGCCGGGTTTGCTGGATTGACGGGGCCGGCTGCGGTCGCGGCCGCCTTCAGCTTGTCGGTGGTGATGGCGAGCGGTGCATCATAGGCCACATCATTCGCCTGCAGGCGCGCCATGCGCTGGCGCTGACGCTCGCGCCACAACTGCTCTTGTCCCTCTCGCTCGAGGCGCGCCCGCCAGACCTCTTCCGGTTCGAGTTCGACCTGGCGGGGTTCCTCCGCCCGTTTTGGTGCGGCGACGAATGGATTGGCGGAGCCCTCCTTCCGGTCGACCTGAGGCGTGACCAGCACGGGCTGGGGTACGGGCTGGTCTCCGATGATACCGTCGGTGACGCCGCGCTTCAGTTGATCGGCAAAGGTAGTCGCCGGCGGACCGCCGGAAGTGGTGATGTCCGGTGCCCCCCGGAAGATGAGACCGCGCGAGGTCAGTCCGTAGAAAATTATACCGAGGAAAAGCACGAGAAGCACGATTGCGGTGATGATCGGTAGACGATTGAGGCGCCGAATGCCCTTCTTGTCCGTCGCGGCCGACGCGCCGCCAAGCTTGAGGGATTGCATCGCGGTCCCCTCCCCTCTCAGCTGCGCTTCATCACGGAGACCGGGCTTGCGGGAGCTGCGCCGGTCTGTGTCATGGTGTAGACGCGCCCAATTTCGATCGATCCGGTCGAAAGGCGGGCAAGCACCTGGCCGTCGACGGGGACGAGGACATACGCAAGGGGGATCGCCTTCGGGTCTTTGGAATTCTGCTCGGACGTGACGGCATAGCCCCAGGTGCGAAGTGAAGCTTCGAGAGCGGAACCAAATGTGGAGCTATCCGCCTTCAGAATGATGGTCGCCGTGCCTGGTCCGATCTGTTCTGCGAAGCGCGGCACGAGGTCGCCGGCGACGGCCGACGCCGCGGGCGCCGTCAGCTCCGTCGGCGCGCTGCTGGCGACAAGCCCGCTGCCGCCAAGAGTCTGGCAGCCGGAGAGAACGGCGGCGACGAACAGGAGCGCGGCCGGTCGGATGGTTGGAAGGAGCTTCCTGAGCATGGCGTCACCCTCCCCGCCGGATGGTGATCTTCTCCTGGCCCCAGAAGCCGACGCCGGAGACGAGAATGGCTTTGTCGACTGCGTAGTCGACGATCATCATGTTGCTGTTCATGCGGTAGTTGACGATGCGATTCTGGCCGCCGGAGACGACGAAAAGCACGGGCGCGTCCTGCGAGGCGACGGATGACGGGAACTGGATGTAGGTTTTGGCGCCGTCGGTGTAGACCCGTGTTGGCCGCCAGCTGGCGTTACCCGAAATCGAATACTGGAAATTGAGCTGCTCGGCCGGGACGCCGGCGCCGGGGATCGTGCTGGCCTCGAGGCGTGCATTGACGTCGGCGAGGCGCGTCGAGACGTCTTCCGGATAGTCGAAGCCGACACGGGCCATGTACTGGCTCCCGTGCGACTTCAGCTGGATGTGGTAGGTCCGCCGCGACGTCGTCACTACCATCGAGGTGACGAGGCCAGCCTCGGTCGGTTTGACGATCAGATGGATCGCCTGCCCGCCCGACGCGCCGGAGGTCGCGGGCTCGACCTTCCAGCGCACGGTGTCGCCGACGAGAACGTCGCGAACGATCTCTCCGGCCTGGAGTTCGATGTCGCAGACCTGAAGCGGCGAGCAGATGACGGAAGGTTGCACCTCGCCGTACAAGAAGATGACCTTGCCATCGGGGCCTCTGGTGACGAGCCCGGTGCGGCCGCGCCACTGGCCGGAGATGTCAATGCCTTTAATCTCCTTTCCCGTGAGGTTCTGGGCGTGGACGCCGCCGGCGACCGACGTCAACACGATGGTGGCCGCAATCAGGACGGCCGACCGGGATAGGGGTCTTGTATTTTGCATGAGGTCGGGCGCGCCTTTCAGATCTGTGCGGTCCAGTCAAAGTCCTTGAGGTAGAGGCCGATCGGATTGAGACGGATCACCGCCTCGTCCTGGGGCGGGATCAACACGACGGTGGCGACGCCGCGGAAGCGGCGCGTTGCGACCTCCTTGCCCTTCCGGTCGCGCTCATATTCCGTCCAGTCGATCTGGAAGGACTGGGTGGAGAGCGGCACGACATTGTTGACCTCGACCGAGACGGTCGCGGTCTTCGCCTTCTCGAAGGGCGAGGCGGAGCGGAACCAGCCATTGACCTTCTCGGTCGCGGGATCCGTTGTCCGGAGCATCGCATAGACGCGGTCGATATATTGCTTCTGGACCACGGCGTCGGGCGTCACCGAGCGGAAGTTGGTGACGAAGCCGGCGAGCACCGCGCGCACGACGCGCGGATCAGCATATTCGATCTGGGCGGGGAAGCCGGCATTCACCGCCGAGCCGAGCTTGTCGACCTCGACGATGTAGGGCACGAGCCGAACTTGCGTGCTCTGGTAGAGCGCGTAGCTCGTACTCACCAACGCCAGCGCAAGGCTGGTAACGCCGACGATGCGCCAGGCGCTCGCCGCCTTGACATAGGAGCCGTAGCGCTCGGTCCATTCCTGGCGTGCGGCGATGTAGGGATTGTCTGGGGTATCGGATCGCCTGGCCAAGACGCGTCTCCTTTATCGATCGTCTGGCTTGGGCGGCGGTGTCGGCCCGCTGCCGCCGCTGCCGCCACGACCGGATGCGTTGTCAAGCTTGGCGTTGGCGAGACCGAGCAGCGAGCCGGCATAGGCGCCGGGCGAACCGATCGCCTTGTCGCGGGCGGCCGAGGCGACGGCTCCTCCTGCTGACGCGGCGCCGCGAAGACCGGCGACGGCCGCGCTGCCGAAGGAGGCTCCGCCGGCGCGGGCAGCCGTATAGGCCGAAGCCCCTGCCTTCGCCCCGCCCCAAGCGAGCGCTGTGCCGCCCGCGGCAAAGCTCGCGGCCTGTGCCCCATGGCGGATCGATTCCATGCCGCCAGTCACGGATGCGCCCTGAATCACACCCTGGACAATGTTGGGCACATACATGGCGATGACGAAGATCACTACGGCGAGGCCGGCGATCGCGAGCGCCGTCTGGTACTGGTCGCCGACGCTCGCATTGTTGGCGAGGCCGATCAGCACATCCGAACCGATCTTGGCGATCATCACCAGCGACATGAGCTTCATGCCTACCGAGAAGGCATAGACGAGATAGCGGACGGCAAAATCCTTAGTGAAGGAGGAGCCGCCAAGACCGAGCATGATCATGCCGGCCATCAGCCCGACATACATCTCGATCAGCACCGAGACGAAGATCGCCGCGACGAGTGCAAAAGCGATGACGCTGATGATCATGGCGAGCGAGGCCGATAGGGCCAGCGCATTATCCTGGAACACGCCGAAGCTGATCTTCTCCGACATCTTCGAGGCGACGGTCAGCCCGGCATTGAAGACGTTGGCGGGCGAAGCCGCCCCGCCGCCGGCGCCGATCTGGTAGAGGCTGTCGACGATGGCCTTCCCGAGCGCGGGTCCGCGATCGAGCACGAAGGCGAAGAAGCCGATGAACATGATCCGGCGCACGAGCTCAGCGAACCAGGCATCGAGCGAGGCCGCGCCGATGGCGAGCCAGACCGCGGCGATGCCGATCTCGATGCCGGCGAGAATCCAGAACAGCGAACGGGCCGCGTTCATGATGGTGGTTTCCCAGCCCTTTGCGGCCGTCACCACCTGATTTTCGAGCGTGTTGAGCACGCTGCCGTCCTGTGCGAGCGCTGGTGCGGTTGCGTAGACCAGGACGAACAGGGCGAGAGCGAACATAAACGTCGACCGGAAGGAAGGATGTTGCGCTACCATCGCGGCTTCATCTCCTGGCCGTTCGTCGTGTCGTACTCCTTCGGGGCGGCGAAAAAGTCGCGCGCCCTCTTCCGACGCTCCTCCTCCGACAGAGTTCCGGCGCTGTCAGTCGGGGCGTCGCTCCATCCGGCCGGGCGCGTGACGATCCACAGTGCGACGCCTGCAGTGAAGCTGAGGCCGGCGGCGAGAGCGATCAGGATGATCTTCGTGCGGCTCACCATCTCGGCTTCATCTCCTGACCGCCGGTCGTGGAGGGTGCCGTCGATTTGAAGAATTCCTCGCGACGCGCCTGCGCAAGATCCTTCTCGGCCTGTTCGGATTGGTACCAGGTCGCCATCATCGTCATCTGTTGGGAGACGAGACCGCGCAGCTTCTGCATCTGCGCAACCTGTTGGGTCGCAATCTGGTGCCCGACCTGCAGCGCCTTCATCTGCCCGTCCGAGGTCTCCGACAGCGTGCGCAGCTGCGACATCGTCGTTTCCTCGGAGGAGAACTGATCGGCGGTGAGCCCCGCTGCCTTAAGTGTGCCGGCGATCGTGTCGCGATTGGTGGTCGACCAGGTCTGGTAGGTCGAGGAGAATGTCGCCTGGTTCGGCAGGTTGGATTTGAAGTCGGCGAAGGTCTTGAAGCGCTGCTTCAGCACGTCGTCTATGTTGCCCATCGAGAAGGCGATGCCTTGCCCTTGCACAACCACGCTTTGCAGCTTGTTAAGATCGTTCGCGACCTGTCCCCAGACTTGGGTTGGAAGCTGCGCCGTGTTCTGCAGAAGGTTCTTATAGATGTTGAGCTGATTCTGGATCTGCTCCGCGAGCTGCGTGATCTGCTTGATCTGGTTGTTCACCTGCTCGGCCGATTTGCCGACGAGGCTGATGAGCTCGCCGTTGTTGAGCATCTGCGTCCATTCGGTGGCGCCGCCCGTCAGGCCGCCGCCAGCCAGGGCATTGCTGGCCACAAACGGAAGCGTGATGGCAGCAGCAGCAGCGCCGCGCAGAAATTCAAGCCGGGTCATGTATGAGAAGCGCTTCAGCATGGCCGATCCCCCTTTCTTCCATCCAGCGCGCCGGCCATCCCTGACCGTGAGCAGCCTTCAGCTCTGTAATGCGTTTCAGATGATCGCGGCCCGAGGCGCCGGCGAAGGCGAGCGCGACCGGACCGAGTGCCATGTCGAATAGCCGTCGGCCGGCGGGTGAGGCGACGTAGTATTCGCGCTTCGGAATCGCGGTCGCGACGATCTCGATCTGCCGCTCGTTGAAGCCGAGCTTCTCGTAGAACTCGCGCGTTCCGGGCTCGCGCGCCGATCCGTTCGGGAGGCAGATCTTTGTCGGGCAGGATTCCTTCAGCACGTCGACGATGCCGGAGCGTTCGGCGTCAGAGATAGACTGGGTCGCGAGCACGACGGCGCAATTGGCCTTGCGCAGCACCTTCAGCCACTCCCGGATCTTGTCGCGGAAGACCGGATGACCGAGCATGAGCCAGGCCTCGTCGAGAAGGATCAGGCTTGGCGCTCCCGTGAGCCGCTTTTCGATCCGGCGGAACAGATAGGTGAGCACAGGCACGAGGCTGCGCTCGCCCATGTTCATCAGCTCCTCGATTTCGAACGTCTGAAAGGCACCGAGCGTCAGCCCGTCGGTCTCCGCATCGAGAAGATGCCCCATCGGCCCGTCGACAGTGTAGTGATGCAGCGCGTCCTTGATCTCACGCAGCTGCACGCCTGAAACGAAGTCCGATAGTGAGCGCCCCGGCGCATTGGCCATCAAGGCGACCTGGCGCGAGATCGCATTGCGGTGCTCCGGCGAAACCGTGACGCCCTGGAGGGTCACGAGCGTCTCTATCCACTCCGAGGCGAACGCGCGATCGCCGTCGCTGCCGAGTTCGGCAAGCGGGCAGAAGGTCAGTTGCGGCCCCTCCCCTTCCCCGTCGCTGCCGATCTCGTAATGGTCGCCACCGGCCGCGAGCGTTAGCGGCATTAGCGAGCGGCCCTTATCGAAGGCGAAGATTTGCGCGCCGGTATAGCGGCGGAACTGCGCCGCGATGAGCGCGAGCAGCGTCGACTTGCCCGAGCCGGTCGGTCCGAAGATCAGGCTATGGCCGACATCATCGACATGGAGGTTCAGCCGGAACGGAGTGGAGCCCGACGCGACCTGCATGAGCGGCGGTGAGCCTTCCGGATAGAACGGGCACGGCGCGGAGGGGCTCCCGGACCATACGGAGTTCAGCGGTAGAAGGTCGGAGAGGTTGCGGGTATTGATCAGCGGCTCGCGGAGATTGGCGTACCAGTTACCGGGGAGCGATCCGAGGAAGGCTTCGGTCGCGTTCAGTGTCTCGACGCGGGCGCCGAAGCCCTCGGCCTGCACCACGCGACGGATACCCTCGCATTTCTCCCGAAGCTGCTCGGCGTCGCTCTCGTGCAGCACGATGACAGGAGTGTAGTAGCCATAGGCGACGAGCTGCGATGCGGCTTCCGCGATCGCATCTTCGGTCTCCGTCACCATCGCCATGGCGTCTTGGTCGACCGATCGGCTTTGCGTCTGGAACAGTTGGTCGAAGAAGGGACGCACCTTCTGCTGCCACTTTTTTCGGGTGCGTTCGAGCTTGTCGCGGGCCTCGATCTCGTCGAGGAACATGAAGCGGCTCGACCAGCGATAGGTCAGCGGCAGCTGATCGAGCAGATTAAGGATGCCGGGCCAACTCTCGGCCGGCAGACCGTCGATCGCCACGACGCCGACATAACGCCCGTCGACCGTCGGCGTCAGGCCATGCTCGTATTCGGCAGTGACCAGCCAGTCGAGATACATCGGGATCTCGGGCAAGCGCACCGGATGGTTCTCGCCAGTGATGCAGAAGCGGACGAACTGGAAGCCCTCGTCGTAGCGGGCGATGCGCTCCCCTCCCCGCTCCGGAACCTCGCGTGTGCGCATGCGCTGGATCGACAGCGCGTTAGACAGATACTGCTCAACCTCGCGGATCGAGTTGCGGAAATTGCCGAGCGCCGTATCCGCGAAAGTGGCGGACCGGCTGTCGCGGTCGGAATAGACGTACTTTGCGACGCCGGACTTGCGTCGTTCCGGAGGGCGCCAGGTCAGGATGAGCGCGTGCCGGCTCTCAAAGTGCCCCCGCTCCCGCTCGAAATGTGCGCGTCGCTCGGCATCGATCGCTTGCGTCACCGCGTCCGGGAAAGCGCCGGCGGCTGGATAATCGGTTGTGGGGATGCGCAGCGCCTCGACCTGGATCATCCAGCCGGAGCCGAGGCGGGCAAGGATGGCGTTGATCTGGCGTGAGACCTCGTTGCGCTCGGCATCGGTCGAGCTCTCGCTGTCAGGCCCGGCGAAGTACCAGCCGGCCATCAGCGAGCCGTCCTTGAGCAGGACGATGCCATCGTCGACTAGCCCGGCATAGGGAACGAGATCGGCGAAGGAAGGGCCGGAATGGCGGAATGTGCGCAGCGCGACCACCGGATTCTCCTTCAGAAACGCCGCCAGGGCGTCGAGGTTGGCCGGTAGTGCTGGCGATAGCCGACATGACGCAGATAGACGCGGCGCATCATCGGGTCGGCCTTGGCCATCATCCGTAGCAGGCCGACGATCACCGTCCAGATTGCGATGCCGAACAGGGCCGCGTACCAGGTCAGCACCACGAAGATCAGGATGACGGCGGCAAGCCCCGTCAGCAGGACGAGCTCGCGGTCCGCGCCCATCAAGAGGTTCGGGCGCGACAGCGCCCGATGGATGCGGGAGCGCGCCAGTCTGGAGCCGGCTTCAGCCATGTCCACCCTCCCCTCCTCCGACGGCCGGAACCGGTGGCGCGGAGGGTTCGGAAGGGGCTGTCGTCGATGTCCCGATCGAAGCGCCGGTCGAGCCGAACAAGGCGACGATCTGCGTGGCTCCGAGCAGGATGCCAGCTACCAGTACGACGTACATCAGCCGACGAGCGAAATCGTTCAATTCGCCGCCGAAGATCAGCATGCCGCCGGCGATCGCCACCGCTGCAAGGGCGATGAACCCCGCTACGGGGCCGGTGATGGATTGCTGGATCTGCTGGAGCGGGGATTCCCATGGCAGGCTGCCGCCGCTCGAAGCTAGGGCTTGCGATCCGAGGTGCAGAACCAACAGCGCCGCTACGGCGCTTGCGGCGAGAAATGTTTTACGGTCATGCGACATGGACGTCCTCGTCGAGTTGGGCATAGGATTCGGTGTGGTAGCGGCCGCCTTCGAAGCGCTCGACATGAACGACGTCGCGCACCCGCCGGCCTCGCCCGGAGCGTTCGATCGAGACGATCAGGTCGACGGCCTCGCCGATCACTTCCTGCATCGGCTGCTGGCTGACTTCAGCGGTGAGCTGCTCGAGGCGGCGTAGCGCCGACATGGCGGTGTTGGAATGGATCGTGGTGACACCGCCGGGATGACCGGTATTCCACGCCTTGAGCAGTGTCAGCGCCGCGCCGTCGCGTACCTCGCCGACGACGATGCGGTCCGGCCTGAGGCGCATCGTGCTCTTGAGAAGACGTGCCATGTCGATCGTATCGCTGGTGTGCAACGCTACGAGGTTCTGGGCCGGGCATTGTATCTCGGCGGTGTCTTCGAGGATCAAGATGCGATCGTCGGGAGCAGTCTCGGCGATCTGCGCGATGACGGCATTGGCGAAGGTTGTCTTGCCGGAGCCGGTGCCACCCGAGATCACGATGTTGAGCCGCGAGGCTATCGCATTCCTAACGATCTCGGCCTGGCGACGTGTCATGACCTTGTCGTGCACATAGTCATCAAGCGGGATAAGTCGCGAGGCCCGACGACGGATGGTGAAGACTGGTGCCCTTACGACCGGGGGCAGCAGGCCTTCGAAGCGATGCCCTCCGATCGGCAGTTCACCCGAAATGATCGGGCGCTCGTCATCTGCCTCCGCGTGCAAAGCATGTGCGACGCTGCCGATCACGATTTCGGCTGTCGACGCTGCCATCTCGCCGGCGGGCGCAACCCCATGGCCGAGCCGCTCAATGAACAGCCGGCCATCCGGGTTCAGCATGATCTCCACAACCGAGGCATCGTCGAGGGCGACACACAGTTGATCGCCCAAAGCCTCCTGCAGCTTCCGGACCAGACGAGGGTGGGAACGCAGTTGCGTCATGCCGCAGCTTCCCTCAAGCCGCGCGCCGCAGTGGCGCGATGGAGGATACGTAGCCAGCCGGCCGGACCCGCTCGAAGCTGTCGGCATCTGTGGGAAGTAGACCGACGACGGCATTTGTGTTGCCGAGGCGCTTGGGCTCGCCGATTCGCGCCATCGTCCAGCCGGCCCGACGGAGGATACGCTCAATCCGGACGTCGGTGGCCGTAACGAGCTCGGTGTATCCATTCTCCATCGACCATTCGATGATCGCGGCGAACATAGTCCAGGTCGCATAGTGGAGCGCCTGCCCTTCCCGCCCAGTCTCGAACGATGTATCGACGCAGAAGCGAGAACTCTCGATCATAGTGGCGTGCGGACAAAACAGCCCACGCTCGCCGAGTTCCGGGAACAGCACAGACAGCAATGTCGGCCCTGTCGCCGGAAGTAGGCGGGCACATCCGACCACCTCGTTCCGCCCCGCCACGGTCAGAATGTAAGTCGGTTTGCAGTCGTCGAAGCCGTCCGCCTCGCGGCCATCCCTGACGTCGACATCCCAGTTCATACGATCGCGGAAGATGCGCGCTCGAAGTTGATGCATGTCACTTAGAAGATCAGTAAAGTCCTTGTAGGTATCCGGCGCGATAGCCATTGCCCGCATGTTCTGTTCTCCGACTCGATTGAGGTCGGATTACAAAAGCGCACCATCGGGAAGGAGCCGCGACTAGTGAATTTATGAGCGCGGTTCTCGACAGAGGGTACTGAGTCGGGGGGCAAGTGGCCGCAAATCGCTCCGGGGATGAAAGAAAAGCGGGCCAATATACCTGATGAATTTATTAGTCGGTATCAGAGCTCGATGTCGGACGCTGAAGTCCTATCTAATTGAAACGGTGGCATAAATGGTAACCGTGTGTCGCGAGTCGCGGCCATTGCCCGACATTCGTTAATACCTCGTTAACCTTAATCCCGTTGCCCGCCAGGGGGAATCGTGCCTATTGTCGGAGACGGAAAGAGCGCGTCTGACGCTCTAAAAGCGTTTTGCGACGAGGGCGACATTGAAGTCTGCGGCATCATCTCTGGAAATCGAGAGCACTTCGGCTCGAATTACGCGCCGCGCGGAGGCGCTGTCGCTTCGTCTTCGGGCTGTGGGTGAGCGGGCATTTCCCCCTACAGCCCAGAAATCTCTCCGTTCGTTCTCGTCAGGCGAAGTTGCCCAGATCGTTGGCGTGTCTGACGGGTATCTGAGGCAACTTTCTATCGACGGTTTGGGCCCGGCGCCGGACGTCAGCTCGAGTGGTCGTCGATCCTACACGCTCGAGCAGGTGAACGAACTGCGCGAATATCTGGCTACGGCGCGTCCGAAGGAGGCGTTGAGGTTCTGGCCTCGCCGTCGCGATGGCGACAAGTTGCAGGTCATTACCGTGGCCAACTTCAAAGGTGGTTCGGCAAAAACGACAACGTCGCTCTATCTCGCGCAGGGGTTGGCTCTACAGGGATATCGCGTCCTGGCGATCGATCTCGACCCTCAGGCTTCGCTGTCCGCGATGTTCGGCCTCCAGCCGGAGTTCGACATTGCTGAGAATGCGACTCTCTACGGAGCCATCCGCTATGATGAAGTGCGCGTGCCGATGAGGGAGGTAGTGCGTTCAACGTACTTTCCGGGCATCAGTATCGTGCCTGGCAATCTTGAACTCATGGAGTTCGAGCATCAGACGCCTCGACACATGATGGAAACGCGCGGTCGTCCAGAGGAGCTGTTTTTTCGGAGGGTGGCCCGAGCGATCGCCGAGGTTGACGATGACTACGATGTCGTTGTGATCGACTGCCCCCCGCAGCTTGGCTTTCTGACGATGGGTGCGCTCAACGCCGCAACGGGAATGATTGTGACAGTCCATCCCCAGATGGTGGATGTGGCGTCCATGAGCCAGTTCCTGCTTATGACCTCCGATTTGATAGCGGTGATTGAGGATGCAGGTGGCCGTCTCGACTATGATTTCTTGAGGTTTCTGGTGACGCGACATGATCCGAGGGACGTGCCGGAACAGGAGATCGTTGCGTTGATGAGAGACGTGTTTGATTCGGATGTACTGGCGGCCACGGCCTGGAAATCGACTGCAATAGCTAATGCAGGTCTGACCAAACAGTCCCTGTACGAGCTCTCGCGTGGTTCGGTAGGGCGCTCGGTGTACGATCGCGCGATGGAATCGATCGCCGGTGTGAATGAGGAAATTATTGCGTTGATCGGCGCGGTGTGGGGGAGAGGCAAATGATGCTCTCCTCGCCTTGCTGTTCGCGCACGGTGTTGTCTGCAGACAACGTGAAATCTTTCGCGGCGGCGTCAGCAGTGTTGCGCGCTGCTCACGTCCCTTCAATGTTGTCTGCAGACAACATGCTTAGCCGCGCAAGCTCCGCCAAGCGCAAGGCCTCGGGATGGGCTGAGGGGGCTCTCGGTAAGGAGTGGAGGGCCTGGCATTGAGCAAGCGGACCCAATCTATTCGATCGATGTTCGCGGCCAAACCCGAGGAGGCGTTGTCTACGGACAACAAACACCCCCCGGCAAGGGTGTCTTCCGGCGCGGTGCGGTCTTTGAAAGACACGTTTTCTGGCGTTGAAAAGGACTATCAGGAGCTCCGAGAGAAGCTCGCTGGCGGCACTGTAGCAATTGAAATCGACCCCGCGACTGTCGATCCATCTCCGCTTGCCGATCGCTTCAGTGATGGAGACCCCCAGTCGTTCGAGCTCCTGAAGCAGTCCATCGCGGAGCGTGGACAGGAAATCCCGATCCTGGTGAGGGAGCACCCGAGCGAACCTGGGCGATATCAAAGCGCCTATGGTCACCGTCGGGTACGAGTGTTGAGGGAGCTTGGCCGCCCGGTAAAGGCCTACGTGAAAATTTTGACGGACGAGGATCTCGTTGTTGCTCAAGGTATCGAGAACTCAGCCCGAGAGGATCTCAGTTTCATCGAGCGCGCGGTATTCGCCATGCGTTTGGAGGAGGGTGGGTTTAAAAGGGCCGTGGTGCAAGCGGCGTTGTCTATCGATAGAGCGGAGGCCTCCAAGCTCGTAGCCGTGGGAAAGAGTGTTCCGCCCGACATTGTCGAAGCGATTGGACGAGCCCCTAAGATTGGCCGCGGCCGCTGGCAGTCGCTCGTCGACAACCTGCAACAAGCGGGAGCAGCTCAACGCGCTCGAGCTGCGCTCAACTCGGATCGGGCGAAAGCCAAAGCCAGTGATGAGCGATTTGCATTGGCCTTGTCAGCAGCGACGAAAGCGGAACAGCCCGATGGAGGCGTTGGCGAAGCCATCGTTGCGCGAAGCAGCCGCGGAGACGAGATCGGCAGATTGACCCGTACCGCGAGGCATTGCCGTATCCAAATCGATCGGGAGAGAAATGACGCATTCGCTGAGTTCGTCATTCGCAAGCTTCCCGATCTCTACGCCGCATACTCGCAAGAGGAGAAAACGGACGAATGAGCAGGGCATAAAGCCTGAATAAGAACCAGCAAAGAAAAAAGGCCCCCGAAACGGATTCCGGAAGCCCTTTCTCGATCTTTGGCGAGTTTGAGAATCGCACTTCCCCGAATCACAGTCAAGCATCCTTTGCGGGATGAACGTCGGTCTCGGCGGCCGAATTTCTTTGCCTAGCGATAGGTGAAGGACAATGCAGACACATATTTCAACGACGCCCTTTGGGCGGCGGCCGATGACACTTGGCCAAATTTCAAGTCAGATGACGGCAAAGGCTAGGAAGCCTGAGGCCGCCGCCCACAAGTGGAAGGTGTTCCAGGACATTCGGGAGGCGCGGGATTTGCTTGGCGCGACAGATCGCTCGCTCGCGATCCTCAATGCCCTTCTCACCTTCCACCCCGAAACAGCGCTTACCGGTGACGCCGAGCTTATCGTCTGGCCGTCGAACGAGCAGCTTGCAGCCCGGGCGAACGGGATGCCGGCGACGACGCTGCGCCGGCATATCGCCGTGCTGGTCGACTGCGGGCTGGTCATCCGGCGCGACAGTCCGAATGGCAAGCGCTTCGCGCGAAAGGGCAGGGGCGGGGAGATCGAGCAGGCATACGGGTTCGACCTTGCTCCGATCGTCGCACGAGCTGAGGAGTTCCGGAATCTCGCTGAGGCCGTGGAGGCCGAGAGGAAAGCCTTCCGTGTTGCCAAGGAGCGTCTGACGCTGCTGCGTCGCGACGTCGTGAAGCTAGTCGAGACGGGAATCGAGGAGGGGGTTCCTGGCAACTGGGGCAGGGTACAGCAGACCTACCAGGCGATCGTCGACCGACTGCCTCGCTCTGCGCCCCGTCAACTGCTCGAGGATATCTGTGCCGACCTCCACGGTCTTTATGTCGAAATCCGCGAAGTGCTGGAATCCTTCACGAAAACACAGAATCCGGATGCCAATGAGTCCCATTCTGGTCGTCACATACAGAATTCAAAACCAGATCCTACATCTGAATCTGAATACGGCCTCCGAAAAGAGAAAGAAGCGAGTGGCACCGTCTCGGAAACCGACAACGTGCGGAGCCTGCCGAAACGGGAATTGCCCCTTGCGATCGTGCTGGACGCTTGCCCCGGAGTGCGGGAACTTGCCCAGAGCGGTGAAATCCGACATTGGCGGGACTTTCTTGCCGCGGCGGAGCTTTTGCGGCCCATGCTTGGGATTAGCCCCAGCGCTTGGCGTGAAGCGCGGGAAGCGCTGGGGGAACAGCACGCCGCGATCACGCTGGCTGGCATTTACCAGCGTGCTGATCAGATTGCGTCGCCCGGCGGCTATCTGCGCAGCCTGACCGATCGTGGCAAGGACGGGAAGTTCTCAACCTGGCCGATGATCATGGCGCTGCTGCGCGCCAAGCTCGATGGACAAAAGGCTTCCAACGCTGCAGCTGTGCCAGCAGCTTCTACTGGAGTGAGTGGCGGCAACCTTCGGGCGTCGGATAACCTGCTGAAAAGCCTCAATAAGCCGAAAGCTCGCTGATGGTCGATGGCGTTTCAGCTCCGCGTCGGCGCGACGTCGTCATCGGCGAGAAGGCCGGATCGACGGGCTCGGTCGATGAGGTTTTTCACCGAGGAGGGAGACCATTTGGTGCCACCGCGCGGGGTGCGCTCGTGAAGGCGCTCGAGCTGTCCGGCGACTTCGCGAAGCGTGAGGTTTGGGTTCACGGCTTGGATACCTGCGACCAGTGTCATCAGTCGATCCTCGGGCAGCCGGGGAGGGGACTTTTTGAGCAGCACTGCGTCGGCCATACGCTCGCTCACCATCCACTTCACGGCCCGGCGCAACCGCTCCGGCGTCCACTCGAGGCCGCGCTGCTTCAGCACGCGGGCGATGTCGTCCCAGGTGTGGTCCGGGCGCATGCGGCGAACCGTCGGAAGCCACTGGCTGGCCGTTGCCTGGACCCGATCGCCATAGGCCGCCTTCTGCGCCGCCGTCATCTTCGCCAAGGCTTCTGGCCGGCGTTCGCGGACACCTGGATTGCCCGGAAGCTTCCCCCGAGCTTTGGCGGCACGAATTCCGGCCTTCGTCCGCTCAGAGATCAGTGCGCGCTCCAACTGGGCGACGGCGCCGAGCACCTGCAGCGAGAACATGCCCTGTGGCGTCGAGGTGTCGATCGGATCGCGCAGCGAGCGGAAGTGAGCTCCTTTAGCGGCGAGATCCTCGATTACCTCGAGCAGATGGCTGACGGAGCGCGCCAGACGGTCTAGCCGAACAACGACCAGCGTCTCGCCGATGCCGATATCGCGGATGAGTTTGGCAAGGGCGGGGCGTGCTCGCGATGCACCGGAACCGTGTTCCTGGATGATGATATCGCAGCCGGCCGCGCGTAGCTCGATCTCCTGCGCTTCCGTCGCCTGCTCATCCGTGGACACACGCGCATAACCGATTAGCCGCCCCTGAGATCGACGGGAAGCGCGATTTTGTGTGTCAGCGGCCATTTGCAGCGCCTAAGAGAGCATTTAAAAGTGAGTTCCAAATGCAGAGGATACGCATAACCGTTCGTTTGTAAACGTCTCTTATGCCCCCCTTTGCTGAGGAGCTCAGCTGAAAATCCCATGAAATCAATGACCTAGGGGGGGTGAAGGCGGTGTCAGGGGACTGCTGTTCAATCGGGAGAGCCACGGCGCACCATACTGTACACGCGTCAGAAAAAGATATCCATGTGACGGAAGCGAATTGCGCTATAGCTTCTGTATGAAGATAAATGCGACGTATCTGCAATGACTTATGAAATCGATGTATTGCCCTTGCAGACCCTGCTTCCGGCCATCGCCCGGGCCGAGGACCAACTCGCGCGCCTCGACGAGATCGTGCGGCGCAGCGCGGTCGGCGAGGGCTTCACAGAGAGGGGGCATTTCTTCGACGCGGCTGCTAGCATGTGGGTGGCTGGCGAGCTCGTCCATATCGAGGATCTGGTTCTCCACGACGCTCGCATGGATATCCGGGCGCCGACGCATGAGCTGACCATCGCGCACGCCATTCTTCGATCACGCCGCCGGATCGCCGCAGGCGAGCCGGGGTGGGCTCTCAGCGAGTCTGGCGTCGCGTCGCTTGCTGGAACGACCGCTGTCAAGCCGGAACCCGATCCTGTTCCGGTCGAGCGGGAAGGGGAGAAGGCGCGGGATCCCGATGACCACGATGACGACCCACTCTTCCGCGAGTTCGCCCATATCGACGCCATCATCAATCGCTCGCAGCGAATTCTGGACGGAATAGCCGACGGCTCAATGCCGGGGCCGCTTGAACGACCGTCATTGTCCGTCGGCGATCTCGTCATCCGGGATCCGGACTGGGACGAGCGCGAGCGGATGGCGCAATGGCGGGCTGTGCTGAAGGAGACCGAAAGTCTGCCGCCCACGCTCTCCGCGGCGCTCCTGTTCGATGCGTGGGAGACCATTGAGCCTCTACAACGGCAGCATCCGCTCGGCGGTCAGCTCGTCGCGGCCCACTTGCGCGCGCGTGGAAAGGTTGCGTCGCACCTGCCTGGGTTTCATGTCGGGCTAAAGGCTATTCCGCGGGAGCGCCGACGCGCGCACGGGAGGACGACGCGGCTGTTTGCTTTCCTCGACGCGCTGTCGGCCGCGGCTGAGGCCGGTATGAAAGAGATCGTCCGACTCGGTCAGGCGCGAGAGCAGATGGAACGGAAGGTGAGAGGGCGGCGGTCCTCAAGTAGCTTGCCGGCTGTGATCGATCTGATTCTCGCGAGACCGATTGTCTCGGCGGCGACAGTCGCGCAGGCGGCGGACGTCACGCCCCGCGGCGCCCTGAACCTACTCGCGGAGCTCGGCGTCAGAGAATGCACCGGGCGGGGCCGTTATCGTGCTTGGGGTTTGCCCTAACGACCCATCGCCCGTCATGCGTCTATGGGTTCTTGGGAGAACGTCCTATGTAGAGGTAGCGTGAGGGCGGCAGTATACGATCGCCCGCGTTGGCCGTCGAAATCAAACTCGTAGAGGCAGATCCTGCCCAGGGCTGTCTGGCGCTGCCCGAAGAAAAAGGTGAAGGCGTTTGGCGCGGCCACGAAGAGATGTGTCAATCCGGCGCCGCCGGCCTTTGCGTCCCGTATCGCTCCGCTGGCCGCGTCCGCGAGTTCGAATGCATGCCGTCCGCATATCACCGATTGCGCGCCCGGTCCTGTGTCGGGCTTGAGAACGAGGAGACGGCCTGCCGTGGAGAGCGTGGTTTCGCAATAGCGCTGGACGTCGGCCGTGACGTCATGCGTGAGCCCGATGGCTACGGCGAGGTCTGACCCGTCCGGTCGCAATTCTATGAGCTCGGCCTTGAGGGTGGGCCATGTGGAATCCGAGGTCGCGTCGTCGGCCGACCAGATACGGCGACCAGTCCCTCGCTGCTCCAGCTCGACCTGGCGCCCCGACTTGATATTGATCACCGATCCTGCCGCGAAGGCCAGCGTAACGTGGGCATCGAGTGCAAGTCGGAGGCGCGGCTCATTCTTGGCTGCCGTGAGAAGGAAAGCTCTCAGTTCTGGATAGAGTTTTGCTTCCCAATCCGCATCACTGCGGATGTAACGCTCGTCAAAGGACGGGATCAGGTCGAGGACGAGGTGACAGCGTTCCTCCAGTTTATCGAAGGCATGCTCAAAGGACTTTACGCCGTAGACTTTGGGCCCGCCCTCAGCCGATCCCAGAATATCTTCCCGAGCGCAGACCGCGCGGAAGCTCGCCCGGTCAAATTCCAGTCGTCCCTGCGCCATCCATTGGAAAACGATATCGTCATATGGAAACGCGCTTCGGTTCGCGGGGATGCGTTTCAGGCCTACCAATCCGAAGAGGATGTCGAGCTGATCGCGCAGGCCATCCAGGGTGTCGGTCGCCTCGCCGAACGCCAGCGTCCGCGCCAGAATGCGCAGCTCCGCCTCGTCGATGCCGAGGTGCTCTCGCCACGCCTTGCGCACGGAGCCAGCCTTGCTGTTGTCGGTCACCGAACCATAGAGGCGATCGAGACGCATGGCGCCTGAACGCATCCCCACCATCTGACGCAAGGGATCGGCCCGGTCGAGGCGCCAGTTGGTCACCAGCTTGAACCGTACACCGCTTCCGGCTGGAGCATAGCTGAGCTGCGCCTCCCGGGCCCGCTGTAGCAAGGAGCGAGCATTTGCGTTGATGAACTCGGGATCGACGAGGTGGGAATAGCCATAATTGTCGGGCGTCACATGCCACTTGCACTGCATGTGCTCTCGCAGCAAGGGTTCGCCATACTGATCCGAGGCGCAGCGCACCGGATCATATTCGACCCAGATGTCGTCGAAGCTTTTCGGCCCGCTCTCGAATCCCACCTTTGTGACGGGACTTACCGGATCCAACAAGCGCGCGGCATGCCACCAGAAGAGCCGGGCCTGGAAGGTGTCGCCATCGCGACGAACGGTCACCGCCTGCGTCATGCGTTCACCTCAGATCGCAGTCTCGCCGTCCCGGAAGGGAGGCGTCGGAACCATCGCGCGAGCGATCTCCACCGCGCGGGCGCCATCGATTGGTTTCGACGGATAGGCGTCGAGCACGATAGCCGGGAGCAGTCTCTGGGTGAGGTCAGAAAAGGTGAAGCCATACTCGCGGCCGCCGCGTTGTGGCCCGGTCGCGGTGACCAGGGCGTCAATCTGCTGGCGGGCGAGACCAATCGGTTGCAGCCGGGCGGTGAGGACGAAGCGACGCTGCTCGTCGCCGGGACGTTCGAAACTCAGAATGTCGGCCGCCCTGCGGCGCACTGCGGGGTCGAGCGCGCTGATCCGGTTCGTGCACATCAAAACCGCCGCGGGAAGTTTCGCATTGGCGATACGGTCGATTCCCCGGATGAAAGCGTTCACGCCCGCCTTGTCTTCATGATGCATCTGGGCTGCCTCACGCGATTGGGCGAGGGCGTCTGCTTCATCGACGAGCAGGATGACGGCGCCGCGGGCCTTGCCCGACGGGGACTTGAGCTTGGTCGCCTCCGCCACGGTGTAGTCGAAGGCGGCGGAGATCAGCTGCGTCATCTCGCCGACGCGCCCTTGTCCCCGCGTCGAGAGGCTGAGGGGCAGGAGCGTGATGTCGATCTTCTCCTGCCGGGCCACCGCGTCGCCAATCGTCTCGGCGAGCTCTGTCTTGCCCGAGCCGACGTCGCCGGCGAGAACCACAAGCGGGGGGCGCCGCAACACAGTGTCGAGAAGCGAATCGGCATCGGGATGATGCTGGCGCGCCCAGGCCATAAGACCCGTCGGGTTGACGAGCAGACCGAGAATCTTTGCCAGCCGATTTTTTTGATCGTCGAGGCCAACCAGCCGCGCGAGCCTAGCCTGCGGATCGAAGTCGGGATATGTGATGCGCCGTTCGAAGAGTTCGTCCAGTGTCGGCTTCGTGCTCATCAGAAACTCCTCACAGTCGCGCGGTCGAGGGCCTTGCCGCCGGACGAATAGGTCCGGTCGCTGGCGAGATAGCCGGTGATGCCGGGTTCGGCCGCTCCGCCTCGGGAAATCGGGAGCGTCTTCTCGAAGGCGTCGCGCTCCGCCTGGGTCAACTGACTCCACGCGGCACTGTGGGTCAGGTAGCTTTTGAAGACCGCGCCGCTGACATTGGCGTTGTGGCGCACACGGCCGGGATCGTCGTCATTGGCGGATGACCCGGCGAGATCCTTTGCCGTATAGCGCAGTGTGGGCTCGATCCAGTTTCCGTCTTTTTGGAAGCCATAGGTGACGGTGCCCAGATAACCGGCCCGGATCAGTTCGGTCACTTCCGCCTCGAACTGTGCAATGCGCTCGTCGGACGGGCTGCCGTAGAAACGCTGCATGCGCTTGAGATCCGCCGCGACCTTGGCGGCCATGTGCCGCGCATGGGTGACCGTGAAGGTCGCGGTTTCCGTGTAGCTGTAGCTTGTGGACATGGCGACCTCATACCTGGAAGGAAGAGCCGAAGACCTTCTGCCAGTAGGCGACGGTCAATTGCTTGTTGGGAGCGGCGAGCGCTGCGTCGATGGCATCTCCAGCATCGAGAGCCGCCTCGACGATCGCATCTGCATTCGCGGCCGTGTAGAGCCGCGCGACGTTGTTGACGGCATTCACGGGGTCGATGATTTGTACCGGATCGGAAAACGTTCCAACCGAGGACCTGGGATAGTAGTCGTCGAAGATAATCTTCTCCCTGAAGTCGGTGCGGGCGATGTAGGTGAAGAAGTGCTGCAGCGCCTCCGGATAGTCAGAGAAGTCCAACCCGTCGTCGCACAGCTTGGCGAGGATCATCTCGATCATGAACGACTTGAAGCGGAATCCGTCTCGCTCCTGCTTCGTGCGCCTTGACCAGAATTTTGCGAGACGCACCACCTGCGCGAAGTGCTTCTCCTGGGCGCGCCTGCGCTTGCCCGCGAACTCCAGATGCAAGGGAATGCTTGTCTTCAGGAAGGAGCCGTCATCCTGGCTGACGAGATTTCCATACCATTGTGCGTCGCCCTCATAGAGGATCGGCACCACATCGACGTCTAGCCCGCTCCCACGGAAGGAGACCGTGACCGAATAGGTCTGGGGTTGGACCTGATCGGGGCTGAAGTTCGGAAATGCCTTGCGCAGCCTTTCCGCCAGATAATCGAGCAGCGCTTTGACATCCTTCGGGGCCGCCGCGCCACTGATGTAACAGGCGACATCGATATCGTTGAGCGAGCGAAGCGCCGTGCCCTTCGCGAGGCTGCCCGACAGCATCATTTTCCTGAGCGTGAAGTCAGGGTGCTCGGCGAGATAGCCCTCCAGCTTTTCGCGAAGCCGCCGGGCCTGGGCCCGATATTCATCCGCCTTGTCCTTCGGCAGGTTGACCTTGTCCTGCGCGAAGGCGGCGATCTCATTATGACCGACGTGCTGTCGCCCCATATCCCGCTCCTGTTCCCGGGCACTCTGGCCCAGCCTCTGACATGGATATAGTAGCTAAAAAATAGCTATTCAAGATGTGTATGCTAGCTATTTCACGTTGACAAAATCCTCTTGATTCTCTATATGCTGCATATAACGACGGAGGATGAGATGACGGCGAAGCGAACCATGACGCTGAACCTCACCGACGCCGAGATGCGTGTTCTGGACGATCTTTCGGCCCGGAAGGACATCACCAAAACCGCTGTGCTCCGGCAGGCCTTGCGCCTTTACCAGACGATCGATGCTCGGGTCGAAAGGGGTGAAAAGCTCCTGTTTGAGAATGACACGACCAAGGAAAAGGCGGAGCTGATGCTTCTATGACGGTCGAGGTCTCGAAGGTCTATCTTCTCGACGTCGCAACGGGTGAGGGCGTCGAGGCCGAGTTGCGCGATGCGATCGAGCAGGCGCAGATCGATGATTGGGCGAAACACTGGATTCCGGTGGTACTCGCAGCGATCCAGGATTTGGTCGCACGCCAGGTGCCGCGCGCAGACTGGCCTCAGAGCCTGCATTGGAACTGGCCAAAGAAGATCACACGCGTGCAGGGCATGCTGGCCTTCCCCGGGTTCAGCGTTGTCGCACAGGGGGTCACCCAGGGACTGGCGCAGCTCGATTTGACGAGAGGCTGCCAAGAACCTGGCCAGAAAGGTAAGCCTCTCGTCTACGTCGAGTATCTCGAGGTGGCGCCCTGGAATCGCTCCGAGCTTGGGGCGACCCCTCGGCTTCGTGGTGTCGGTACCGTGCTGCTCACGGCGGCCATCGCGCTGAGCTACGAAGAGGGATTCAAGGGGCGGATCGGCCTGCATTCCCTGCCGCAAGCCGACGCTTTCTACCGCAGGATCGGCATGACCGACCTTGGGCCGGATCCCGCCTGCCAGAATTTGCGATATTTCGAGATGACCGTCGAGCAGGCTCGCGCGTTCTTCGAAAAGGAGGAAGGACGATGAAATTTGAACGGAGCAAAGAGTGGTGGATGGCTCGGGCACGTCGTGAAGGCGACGCCGTCATCGGCGCCGGCTTGCTCGCGTTCGATCCGATACCCGAGGAGCGTCCAGCCAGCGCTCCCACGGCGGTCGTCGAAGAGACCCGTATTGCGTTTGGCCGTTTCGTGAATCTGATGCGCCGTCGTCGTGGGTTCTCGATGGAGCGGCTGGCTCAGGTCGCGGACCTCGATGCAAGCGAGCTTCTGGTGATCGAGGACGATCTTCATTACGTGCCGGAGCCGCGCACGGTGTTCAAGCTGGCGGAAACCTTCGAGGTTTCTCAGCAACGACTTATGCAGCTTGCAGGATTGGCTGCGGCAAACGATGCTGGCTTCCGTCAGGAAGCGGTGCGTTTTGCCGCGCGCTCTGAGGCCGTGCATAAGCTGACCCCTGAGGAAAGCTCGGCTCTGGAGGCGTTCGTCGCTGTGCTGAGTGAGCAGGAGCCCAAGCGAGTGAAGTGAAGAACGTCAGTCTCGGACATCGCACCGTCGCCGACATCAACGGACAGATTGCCAAGGTTCTGCGTGGCCTTGGCAATCCCGAGCCGCCCATAGACCTGCGCGTTGTTCGGGATCTCCTGAAACTTGATCGCGGCTACTACAGCACCACGGACGACAGTCTTTTGCGCGAAATGTTCTCCCGCATGAAGGTTGCTGGCCTGCAGGTCCTCAAGCGCCCGACAATCCTGCGGGAGGCCGTTCAAACACTGAGCCTGAAGGCGCTCTATCTTCCAGATCAGAAGCGTATTCTGCTCGACAAGGATCTCCCGCCGCTCAAGCACCGTTGGAATGAAGCTCACGAGATTGGTCACGACATCATTCCCTGGCACGCCGGAATGATGCTGGGCGATACTGAGCAGACCCTCACGCCTTCCTGCCACGCCATCATGGAAGCCGAAGCGAATTTCGCGGCCGGGCAACTTCTTTTTCTATCTGACCGCTTCGCCGCCGAGGCGGGCTCCTCCGCGCCCAGCCTCGGGCTTGTCAAGAGCCTCAGCAAGAGCTTCGGCAATACCATGACTTCCACGCTCTGGCGGTTCGTCGAACAGGCGCATGGTGGCCGGCCTATCGTCGCTCTCGTAACGGGGCATCCGCATCCCACCCGCAGAAAGGCCGATTTCGATGCGGCTAATCCCTGTCGATACTGCGTTGAATCGCCCCCGTTTCGTGAGCGTTTCGGTGCTTTGCGCGAGGTTGATCTGTTCACTGCGATCGTCGGCTATTGTGGGTCCCAGCGCGGAGGGTCTCTCGGCCGTAGCGAGGTCCTGCTGCAAGACCTCAATGGGGATCGGCACAGCTTCGAATTCGAGACGTTCTTCAACAGCCACGAAGCCTTGACGCTAGGATCCTGGCTTCGTCCCTACAATGCGCTGACGATCGTGCGGTCGTTTTAAACGATCGTCAGCTTCGGATCGATTTCGGTCAGTCGGGTTCAGACAACCTAAATGTGGCCTGTGGTAGGTTCTTCGCCCAGGAGAGCCGGTCATTGACACGCAAATATTCCAATCTTCAGATTGCTCTGCATTGGGCGGTTGTCCTGTTGATCGTCGCGCAATGGTGGACGGCGGATGCGATCCCGCGCACCCACAATCCCTTCCTCCGGCCGACAATGGCGGATTTGCTGCAACACAAGTTCCATAACTACAGCGGAATGACGATCGGTGTGTTGATCGCGTTGCGGGTTGCTTTGCGATTTCTTCGCAAACCCGGCAGACTTCAAATCACCAAGGGTTGGCGCGAACGCGCCGCTGAATGCGTTCATTGGGGGCTGTATGCCACGCTCGCGGCACAAGCGTTCACTGGTTTCGTCGCTTCCTACATGTGGGCGCCTGCCGCCGGGATACACAAGGCGATCTGGCTGGTGACCATGACGTTGATCTCGATCCACGTCTCGGCAGCTATTTGGCATATCGCCCGGCGCGACGCCGTCCTCGCCCGCATGCTGCCATGCAAGCGGGCGCCGTAACCGCCGGGCTGAGGCCTACTCTTCCAAAGGAATTCGTCAAGAAACGGCGACGGGAGAAGCTGTATATTGCTTTATCCCCTCCAGGGGGATAGCATTTTAGCATGACCCTAATCACTGCCGCACACGAATCTCATGGGCCCATCGTCAAGCGGCTCAGGCGCGCTGATGGGCACCTTCGCGGAATTATCGACATGATCGAGGCGGGGCGTCCTTGCCTCGACATCGCCCAGCAGCTCCACGCCGTCGAGAAAGCGATTGCCCAGGCCAAGAAGACGTTGATCCAGGATCACCTCGATCACTGCCTCGAGCACGTCATTGGGCCGCTTGCGAAAGAGCAGCGCCGGTCAATCGACGAGTTCAAGGAAATCACGAAGTATCTTTGAAGTGGTGACGCATGCTGCAGGTGCTTGCAAATCGTACGTATCGCCATCTGTTTCTGGCGCAGGTCATCGCGCTCGTAGGAACGGGACTGGCGACGGTGGCGCTCGGGCTTCTGGCCTACGACCTTGCCGGCGCTGATGCCGGCGCCGTCCTCGGCACGGCGCTCGCGATCAAGATGGTCGCCTATGTCGGCGTCGCGCCGGTGGCGGCCGCCTTCGCGGAAAAGTTGCCTCGCCGGACGATGCTGGTCTGTCTGGACCTCGTCAGGGCCGGCGTCGCGATCCTGCTGCCGTTAGTCACGGAAGTCTGGCAGGTCTATGTGCTGATCTTCGTGTTGCAGTCGGCCTCGGCCGGCTTCACACCGACCTTTCAGGCGACGATCCCCGATGTGTTGCCAGACGAAAAGGAATATACGCGGGCGCTTTCGCTCTCGCGGCTCGCTTACGACCTGGAAAGTGTCGTCAGTCCGATGCTGGCCGCTGCACTGTTGACGGTCATCAGCTTTCACGACCTGTTCGCCGGAACCGTTGTCGGCTTCCTGTGCTCGGCCGCGCTCGTGATTTCCGTCACGCTGCCGAGCCCGAAGGTGACCGAGCGCCGCGGCATCTATGATCGCACCACGCGAGGTTTGCGCATCTATCTCGCTACGCCGCGTCTGCGCGGTCTGCTCGCTCTGAATCTCGCCGTGGCGGCGGCGAGCGCCATGGTGATCGTCAATACAGTGGTGCTCGTACAGGCCGACTTCGGCCTTAGCCAGCGTGCCACGGCACTCGCATTGGCGGCCTTCGGAGCGGGCTCCATGACGGCCGCGCTGTTCCTGCCGCGCATGCTCGACAAGCTCCCCGACCGAACGGCGATGATTCTAGGCGCCGGCCTTCTCGTCGCAGGATTGTTCGCCGGCTCTACAGTCTTCAGCTATGGCGTTCTGCTGCCGCTTTGGTTCGTCCTCGGCCTCGGCTATTCTCTGGCACAGACGCCATCCGGGCGGCTGCTCCGACGTTCTGCTCACGCGGAAGACCGGCCCGCGCTTTTTGCGGCTCAATTCGCGCTGTCGCATGCATGCTGGCTGGTCACCTATCCGCTCGCCGGTTGGCTGGGGGCGGAAATGGGGCTGACGCCGACATTCATAGTGCTAGGCATCGTCGCCGCTGCCGCTGTCGGTGCCGCATCTCTCCTGTGGCCAGCGAGCGATCCGGATGAGATCGAACATGTCCACGACGATCTTGTCCCGAGCCATCCGCACCTTGTCGACGCGGTTGCGGTTACAAGAGGGTGGCGCCATCGTCATGCTTTCGTGATCGATAGCCATCACGCTACCTGGCCACGATGATGGGACCGTCGCGATAAGCCGGAGATCCGGGACGGCACGTTACTGGAGCCGGCTCGCGATCCGCTCCATTTGCTGGATCTCCGCGCGTTGCGCCTTGGTGATGGCTTCGCATAGCGTCTTGAGCTCGGCGTCGGCGAGTTTGGCTTCACGGCACATAAGGATCGCTCCCGAGTGATGCGGGATCATCGAGGCGATGAACTGCCGATCGCCGATCAAGGCCTGGGTGCGAGTGGCCCAGAAGGAGCCGGCGGTCAGGATTACGAGCGCGACGTAGAGCCCGATGTTGGCGCTCCGGTTCGGGAACATGCCAGGCATCGTCGCCAACATGAATATGCCCATCGGGGCCCACATGGTGACCGCCATGTAGAGCATGTTCAGATTGTTCCTGAAGTCGCCCCAACCGTCGATCATCGAGAACATCACGATGTACATGACGGCGAGCCCCAGGATCATGTTGATCCAGAACATCAGGTACGGTCGCCCGTGCCCGCCATGACCGGCTCTGTCGTGATCGTGTTTCATTGTATTGTCGCTCCGCATATCGTGCTCCTCTCTTCCCGCTTTAGTGCATGAGGCCCAAGGGCTTGACGATCATCCAGACCGCCATGGCGACCATCATCAGGTTCTCGGTCAGCGAGACGAAGCCGAGCGGTACATTGCTGTCGCCGCCGACGCAGGCGCACTTGAGTTCTCGCTTGTCGATGTAGACAGCCTTGAACACCGAGATCGCACCGATACCGCCGATGAAGAGAGCGACGGGGATCGACAGCCACATCAGAGCACCGGCCATCATCAGAACGCCTGCGAGCGCTTCGGCGAACGGGTAGATATAGGCATAGCGGACCCAGCGCTGCGCCAGCAGATCGTAGTTCAGGAACATGGTGGCGAAGCCCTCCACGTCCTTGAGCTTCTGGAGTGCCAGCAGACACATGGCGATGGCGACAAACCACTCCGCCGTCTGCACGGTCGCGAAGTTGCCGAAAGCTGCCCAGCTCGCCGCGACCGCCATCAGCGCGGCCATCGCGAACAGAGCGATGACGGGTTTGTAGGTGACGGCGTCCTTCTCCTTGACCTCGCCGCCGAAGAACTTGACGAGGTCGTCGTACCCGCCAATCCGCTTGCCGTCGATGAAGGTCTGAGGGGTCGTTTCGACCCCATATTTCTTCTTGAACGCGTCGGTTTCCTCGCGTGACGTCAGATGGTGATCGTCGACGAGGTAGCCTTCACGCTGGAGCAGGTCGAGTGCTTTCAGCCCATAGGGACAGGTGTGCTTCTCCATCACCATGCGATGGAGCTCGGCTGTTTTGGATCCAGATGCCATAGGGTGCCTTTCTGATCAGAGCTTCGCCTTGGCGAAGACCTCGACGAGTTCGTCGAACTTCCTTCGCTGAAGGATGGGATCGCCGGAGGCCATCGCCTCCTCGACACAACAGGCAGCGTGCGACCGCAGGACCCTATCCTCGACCTTTGAGAGGGCTGCCTTCACGGCATGAATCTGGTGGAGGATGTCGATGCAGTAGCGTTCATCCTCGACCATCTGCCCGACACCGCGAACCTGGCCAGCAATCCGGGCGAGCGAATCCGTAATCGCCTTCTTGTCTTTCGAGCACATTTTTCTACCCATACCCTGTCAGGGTATATAAGCCTTAACGGAGCCTTCGGTTCCCGAAGGATATTGGCTTTCTGACCAAGGAGGTTCGATCTGAGGAGCGAGATGACGGATCAATCAGGCGCGCGACGCAACATTGCCGTTTTGACTACCGCGCAGGCGCTCGGGGGATCGAGTGCGCCAATCGTCATGTCGCTCGGTGGGCTGGTCGGCCAACAACTCTCAGGCAATCCCGCTTGGGTGACGCTACCCGTCAGCCTTTTCGGGGTGGGACTTGCCCTCGGCACGCTACCCGCCGCTCTCCTTATGCGCGCCTGGGGGCGGCGCAACGCTTACGTCTTCGCCGCGGCGGTCGGCGTTGCGGCGGGCCTGATCGCCGCTTTCGGCATCTTCCTGACGTCGTTCGCGATCTTCTGCATCGGTAGTTTCACAGCGGGGCTCTACGGGTCCTACATCCAGAGCTACCGTTTTGCGGCGGCCGACGCAGCAGAGGGCGCCTTGAAGGCGCGCGCGATTTCCTGGGTGATGGTCGGTGGCCTGATCGCAGCCGTTGTCGGGCCGCAATTGGTGATCTGGACACGCGATGCCGTCACTCAGACACCCTATGCCGGAAGTTTCCTCAGTCAGGCCGCGCTGGCACTGTTGTCGGTCCCGGTACTGCTCATGCTGCGCGCCTCCGCATCTGGCGGAGAGGCCGCGTCCGAGAACTCAGGCAGGTCACTGCTCCAGATCCTGGCGATGCCCAGATATCTCCTCGCGGTCGCGACCGGCGTCGCATCCTACGGCTTGATGGCTTTCGTCATGACCGCCGCTCCGATCGCAATGGTCGGACACGGCCTTTCCGTGGATGATGCCGCGCTCGGCATCCAGTGGCATCTCCTGGCGATGTTCGGCCCAAGCTTCGTCACCGGTCGGCTGATCGCGAGGTTCGGCAAGGAGCGCGTATCGGCCGCGGGACTGGTGCTGATCGCGCTCTCGGGAATCGTCGCGCTTGCCGGACCAGGCCTTCTCAGTTTCTGGTTCTCGCTCGCTCTCCTGGGGATAGGCTGGAACTTCAGCTTCATCGGCGCGACCGCGATGGTCACCGAATGTCATACGTCAGGCGAGCGCGCGAAAGCCCAAGGGTTCAACGATTTCATGGTATTCGGCGTCACGGCGGTCGTCTCGTTTCTGGCAGGAAGCGTGCTTCACAGCTGGGGCTGGGAGACAATCAACTGGTTGTTGTTTCCGGCAGTCGCCGTGATCCTCGTTCCGTTACTTCTGCAGGCAGGGCGCGGGGGCGCGAGGTAGATATGGATATGGGCGGTGACGCGACTTCTCGGGATATGAATGCAGATTGTGTCTGCCTCACGCTGGACCGGGCCGCTCTGGAACAGGCATTCGAGCGGGAAACCGGCAAGGTGCTGCAGGAGCGGCCTTTGTCGGAACTGCGGCCTACGCTGGTCTCCAACCAGACGGTGTTCATAGCGCCCGAGCATATGGAAACAATGGCGCGCCTCATCGTGACGATTGACGCCGTCGCAAAATGCGAAGGTTACCGCAAGGCCGTACTCGAAGCGGCTCCTCAGATCGCCCGGTTCGAGCCTGGGCCGATCGGGATTTTCATGAGCTATGATTTTCATCTCGGGCCGGGCGGCCCCAAGCTCATCGAGATCAACACCAATGCAGGAGGGGGGCTCGTGAATGCGCTCGTGGCTCGCGCCCAGAAAGCGTGCTGCGACGCCATCGACCGCATTTTTCCAGAATCCTCCGTTACGGGAGAGATCGAGGAGGTGTTCCTTGCCGGTTTTCGCAGCGAATGGCGGAGGCAAAAGCTGGACAGGGATCTATCGACGATCGCCATCGTGGACGCCGAACCGCAGGCCCAATACCTTTATCCCGAATTCGTGCTGTTCCGGAGTCTGTTCGAGCGCCACGGCATCACGGCCGTCATCACCGCACCGGAATCGCTTGATTATCGCGACGGTCGGCTGTGGAGCGGCACGGTGCCGATCGACCTGGTCTACAATCGGCTGACGGACTTCGCTTTCGACGAACCCGCAAGCGCGGCGCTTCGCTCAGCCTATCTCGCAGGCGATGTCGTGGTGACGCCGAACCCGTGGGCTCATGCCGTGTTCGCCGACAAGAGGAACCTGGTCCGTCTCACCGACGCCCCAACGCTTCGGGACTGGGGTGTGGATGTGGAGCGGAGCGCGCTTCTTCGCGAGGGTATTGCAGCAACCGAGTTCGTTTCGCTGGAGAAGGCGGACGATCTTTGGGCGCGCCGCGACAAGCTGTTCTTCAAGCCGGTCGCGGGTTTCGGCGGGAGAGCCACCTATCGTGGCGACAAGGTCACGCGCCGCGTCTGGCAAAGCATTCTGGAAGGCGACTACATTGCCCAGGAACTGGTCCCGCCGAGCAACCGGACCGTGGTCGTCGACGGTCGCCGCGAAATCATGAAGGTCGATTTCCGCAACTATGCCTATGACGGGGCCGTACAACTCGTGGCGGCCAGACTCTATCAGGGGCAGACGACGAACTTCCGCACGCCCGGCGGCGGCTTTGCCCCTGTCGCGTGGGCCAAGCCGGAGAGCTTTGGCACCCTTCATGACTGCCTGCCGGACGGTAGCAGTTGCGCCTGAATCTTGGCGGTTGGACACGCTACTCTTTTCCCGGGCGTCATCTGCGTTATTGAACGACCCGGGCGATTGCTCCGCTGCGGGGCTGGATCGAGAGATCTTCGCCCTCCTGATCGCTTTCGAGGCGCTGCAAGATCGGGCAATGCGGGCGGTGATCGCCCTGGCAGGAATTGACGAGCATGGTCAGCGTTTTGGCCATGTCCTGAAGACCTTTGATCTTGCTCTCCAACTCCGCGATGTGGCCCTGAGCCAGCCGCTTGACCTCGGCGCTTTGGCGGGTTTCGTCGCGCCAGAGGCCCAGCAGGTCGCTGATCTCTGCGACGGAAAAGCCGAGATCTCGCGACCGGCGGATGAAGCGCAGCATGTGGACATCCGTGTCGGAATAGTCGCGATAGCCGGAATCCTTCCGATCGGCCTTGGGGATCAGGCCCGTCTGCTCGTAGTAGCGGATCATCTTGGCCGAGACGCCAGAGGCTTTCGACGCTTGTCCGATATTCATCTGCGTTTCTCCCTATGTTGAAACAGCCGGTCCTCACAGGACCGGCTGTCTGTTGGTGTCAGTTGGCGACCTTGAACCGGCGCAGCCGCAAGGCGTTGCCGAGGACGAAGACGCTGGACAGCGCCATCGCGCCTGCCGCGAAGACCGGCGAGAGCAGGATGCCGTAGGCCGGGTAGAGCAGGCCTGCTGCAACCGGGATCAGAGCCGTGTTATAGGCGAAGGCCCAGAACAGGTTCTGCCGGATGTTGCCGATCGTCGCCTTCGACAGCGCGATCGCATTCGGCACGCCCTGCAGGCTGCCCGACATCAGCACCACGTCCGCCGCCTCGATGGCGATGTCCGTGCCAGTGCCGATGGCGAGGCCGACATCAGCTTCGGCCAGCGCCGGGGCGTCGTTGATGCCGTCGCCGACGAAGGCAACCTTGCCGTACTGGCCCTTGAGCCGGCGAACCGCCTCGACCTTGCCGTCCGGCAGGACTTCGGCCACCACTTCGTCGATCCCCAGCTTCGCCGCGATGGCCTTGGCCGTGCGGGCATTGTCGCCGGTGATCATCGCCACCTTCAGACCGAGATCATGCATGGCCTTGATCGCGGCCGGCGTCGTCGCCTTGATCGGGTCGGCTACGGCGATGATCGCTGCCAGCTTGCCGTCGATCGCGGCATAGAGCGGCGACTTGCCCTCGTTGCCCAACCGTTCGGCGACCTTGGCGAAGCCTCCCACATCATAGCCGAGTTGAACCATGTAGCGGTCGGCGCCGATCTCGACGCGCTTGCCGTCTACAGTAGCCTTCACGCCGAGCCCGGTGACCGACTCGAAGTCCGAGACGGCCGGCATTGCGGTGTCTTCAGCGATCGCGGCATCGACGATGGCGCGGGCGATCGGATGTTCCGACTTGGCCTCGACGGCGGCCACCAGCGCCAGAACCTGCGACCGGTCGAAGCCGATGGCCAGCTCGAGATCGGTCAGCGCGGGCTTGCCTTCCGTCAGCGTGCCCGTCTTGTCGACGGCGACGACCTTGGCGTCCTTCAGGAGCTGGAGCGCCTCGCCCTTGCGGAAGAGCACACCCAGTTCCGCGCCCCGCCCGGTTCCGACCATGATCGAGGTCGGCGTGGCCAGACCCATGGCGCAGGGGCAGGCGATGATCAGCACGGCAACCGCATTCACCAGCGCGAAGGTCAGCGCCGGCGACGGGCCGAAATAGAGCCATGCCGCGAAGGTGAGGGCCGCCACAGCGAAGACCGTCGGGACGAACCACATGGTCACCTTGTCGACCAGGGCCTGGATCGGCAGCTTCGAACCCTGCGCTTCCTCGACCATGCGAATGATCTGCGACAGCACGGTGTTGCCGCCGACCGCCGTCGCCCGGAACGCGAAGGCGCCCTTCTGATTGACCGTACCGCCGACGACCTCGCTGCCGTCCTTCTTCGACACAGGGATCGGCTCGCCGGTGATCATCGACTCGTCGACATAGCTCTCGCCCTCGACGACTTCACCATCGACCGGGACGCGTTCGCCGGGGCGGACCTCGACGATGTCGCCCGAAACGACCGCTGCGATCGGCAGATCGACGGTTCCGCCGTCTCGGCGAACACGGGCGGTCTTGGCCTGGAGACCCACGAGGCGCTTGATCGCCTCGGAGGTCCGGCCCTTGGCGCGCGCCTCGAGCAGGCGGCCGAGCAGGATCAGCGTCACGATGACGGCCGCCGCCTCGAAATAGACGTTGACCGTGCCAGCGGGCAGGAAACCAGGCGCAAAGGTCGCGACCAGCGAGAAGCCGTACGCTGCGAGCGAGCCGACAGCGACTAGCGAGTTCATGTCCGGCGCCAGGCGCCAGAGCGCCGGCAATCCTTTATCATAGAAGCGGATGCCGGGGACGAACAGGACGAGCGTCGTCAGCGCGAACTGGACGTACCAGCTGTTCTGCATGCCAATCGTGGACTCGATCATGGCGTGCACGCCGGGAATGAGGTGTGAGCCCATCTCCAGCAGGAAGACCGGAGCAGTCAGAACCGCGGCAAGCGTGAAGGCGCGGGTGAGCTCGCGGCGCTCGGCCTCCTTCTTCTCGGTGCGATCGTCCGTCACGGCCTGATTGGCCATCGACCCGGCATCGGACAGAAGCTTCGCTTCGTAGCCAGCATTTGCGATCGCCGCGATCAGCGCCGCACTTTCCGCACTCCCGCGGATCGTCGCTTTCTCGGTCGCGAGGTTGACGATGGCCTGGGTCACGCCGGGCACTTCCTTCAGCGCGCGCTCGACACGGCCGACGCAGGACGCGCAGGTCATGCCTTCGATCGCCAGGTCGACGGAACGCTCCGCGATGGGGGAATTGATCAGCTTCGCCTCATAGCCCGACGCCTCGATCGCCGCGACCAGCGCAGCGCTGTCCGCCGAGCCCTTGATCGTGGCCTTCTCGGTCGCGAGGTTGACGGTCGCTTCGGTCACTCCGGCAACAGCCTTCAGCGCACGCTCGACACGGCCCACGCAGGAGGCACAGGTCATACCCTCGATGGCGATCTCGACCGGGCGGGAGGCGGGGGTGGTGGTCGCCGGCGCAGCCAGGAAGCTCGCTGGAACCTCATAGCCCGCCTTCTCCACAGCCTTGACGAGCGCGGCGCGGTCCACGGACGCATCCGCGGTGATGCGCGCCTTCTCGGTCGCGAGATTAACGACGGCGTCGCTCACGCCGGGAATGGCTTTCAGGGCCTTTTCAACGCGCCCAACGCAGGACGCGCAGGTCATCCCCTCGATGGGAAGGGATATCGATGTAGACAGATCAATTGTACGAACGGGGGCATTCATGGCCGCCTCCTTTCTCGTTTCGAATTCGAGTTCGCGAGGAAGATGGGGCTTCCAACCATGGGAAGGTCAATAGCTGATTTTTCGAAAGATGTCCCTTGACCTTACCATGGTTGGAAGCCCCACGTTCGGTTCCACGAGAGCAAACCAAAGGAGATCAGTTGTGGAACTGAAAATCGAAAACATGACCTGCGGCGGCTGCGCCAAATCGGTGACGAAGGCGATTCAGTCGCTCGACGCCACCGCCAAGATCGAAACCAACCCGGCCGCTCGTACCGTCAAGGTCGAGACCAGCGCCTCGCAGGCTGCCCTGCGACAGGTTCTCGAAGAGGCGGGCTATCCGGCGGCGAGCAACTGATCGGGAGCGGAATGATGAACAAACTCACCCCAATCTTCATCGCCGGCGCCATCGCCGTCAGCGCAGGCCTTGCCTTGGCACAGAGCCAGATGAACAAGAACGATCCGATGGCCGGTCACAATATGCCCGGCATGAGCATGTCGAGCTCCGACAGTCCTTCGACCAAGGCGTATATGGCTGCCATGGACTCGATGATGAAAGGCATGACGGTCGAATACACCGGCGATGCGGATGTCGATTTCATGCGCGGCATGATCCCGCACCATCAGGGCGCGATCGACATGGCCAAGGTCGCGCTCCAGTACGGCAAGGACCCCGAGGTCAAGAAGCTCGCGGAAGAGGTGATCAAGGCCCAGGAGGGTGAGATCGCCATGATGAAGAAGTGGCTCGCCGCGCGCGGCAAGTAGGAACGGATGGGTGGAGGGGCCGATCCTCTTCACCCTTTCGACGAGCCGTCCATTCCGCCCTGGTATCCGCGATGCCGGCGGCTCGCGGAATTCAACCATCGGAAACGACAGCTCCAAGGAGATAGCCATGATTTCCATTTCACGACGCAGCTTTCTTGCCGCGGGCAGCGCCGCCCTGACGGCCGCCGCACTTCCGCGTATTGCCTTCGCGCAGAGCGCCACGCCGCTTCGGGCGGCGACGCGCGTGATCGACGTCGACGGGCGCGCCGCCACTGTTTTCGGCCTCGAGGGGCCGAAGGGACAGGGTCTCGTTCTCGATCCCGGCCAGCGCTTTCGTGTCGATCTGACGAATGGGCTAGATGTCCCGACCCTGATCCACTGGCACGGGCAAATCCCCCCGAACGACCAGGACGGCGTCCCCGATCTTCCCAGGCCGATGCTCAAACCCGGCGAACAGCGGAGCTACGACTTCGAGCCTGCGCCGGGCACCTATTGGATGCACGCCCACATCCCCTTGCAGGAGATGCGGCAGCTCGCGGCGCCTCTGATCGTGCGTAGCCCCGGCGATCTCAAGGCCGACCGGCAGGAGGTCGTGATGTTCCTGCACGACTTCTCGTTCAAGTCGCCCGAAGAGGTCATGGCCGCGATCACCGGCGGCCATGGCGGCGGACACGACATGAGCAAGATGGGAGCGGCGCCAGCTCCGTCCATGGATCACTCCGGCATGAAGATGGGCGGGTCGTCCATGGGCGGAATGAAGATGGACATGTCCTCGATGCAGGGCATGGCCATGGATCTTAACGACTATGATTGGGACGCCTACCTGACCAATGACCGCACGCTTTCCGATCCGGACGTCGTTCGCGTGGAAAAGGGCGGCCGCGTGCTCCTGCGGGTGATCAACGCCGCGTCGGCGACCGTGTTCTGGGTCGACACGGGAACCCTTCCGGGAAAGCTGGTCGCGGTTGACGGCCACGCCGTGCAGGATCTCGACGGCAGTCGTTTTGGCATCGCCATGGGCCAGCGGCTCGACATCGAGCTCTCGCTCCCCGGCGAAGGCGCTTGGCCCGTGCTTGCCCTGCGTGAAGGCGCAAAGGAGCGCACGGGTCTTGTCATCGCAACGGCGGGGGGGAAAGTCGAGAAGATCCCGGCGCTCGGCGAGGCCGATGCTCCGGCCTTCGACGTCGATTTGTCCCAGGAGGCGAAGCTGCGTGCGGCCGCCAGCATTCCAGCGCGCGACGTCCAGCGAAGCCACATGGTTATGCTGGGCGGATCGATGCAGCCCTATCTCTGGACCATCGACGGCAAGATCTGGGGTGACCACAAGCCTGTCGTCGCCAAGAGTGGTGAGCGCGTCGAGATCATGTTCCACAACATGTCTATGATGGGCCATCCAATGCACCTGCACGGCCATGTCTTTCAGGTCGTCGAGGTCAACGGCAAGCGGATCGATGGCGCACGGCGCGACACCGTCTACGTGCCGCCGATGGGGATGGTCACTGTCGCCCTCGATGCAGGGGAGGCGGCGCGCTGGATGCTTCACTGCCACCACATGCCGCATCTGCAGACGGGCATGATGACGGAGTTCCGTGTCTCGGCCTGAGCGATAGCGACAACGCCCAAACACGGCGTTGTCGCCGCTCTTCCCACAAGGGACGAAAACCTACGATGAATATCGAGATCGAGCGCAAGTTTCTCCTTGCGGATGACACCTGGCGCGCCCTCGTATCGCGTTCCGTCCGCATCAGGGACGGTATCCTCGCCTTCTACGACGGTCGAAAGATCAGAATCCGCTTCTATGGGCAGAAGGCGACCTTGACCGTCAAAGGGCCTCGCAAAGGCCTGGCGCGCGACGAGTTCGAGTACGACATCCCGCAATCGGACGGGCTGATTCTGCTGGAAAAGCACTGCAAGGGCGAGGTCGTCGAGAAGACGCGCCACCATCTCCAGGTCGCGGAGCTGGAGTGGACCATTGACGAATATCACGGCCTGCTGGATGGCGTGATCCTCGCGGAGGTGGAACTCCCCCACGAGGATACGAGACTGATCCTGCCGTCATGGGTGGCGAGAGAGGTCACTGGCGTCGAAAAGTACCGCAAAATAAACCTGGTCAAAGCCCGGAAGAAGAAACACGCCGATGCGGCGCGTTGGGCGAGAAAGCGGAACTCAGACAAGTAGCGCCAACATATGGGTGCCCGCCGCGCGTCTGCCAGAACGCTTGACATGCCTCTCCGGACTACGGTCACAAGGCATCGGCGGGTGCGGCGGTAAAGAACACGTCGGCATGCATGTCCATCTGGCGTAAGCCCCGAGCGAAGGTCGCTTCCATCGCGGCATCGACCATGGCCGGCGGCCCGGCGACATAGGCTTTCCAGCCATCGAAGTCCGAAAAATCCTCGATCACGGCCTGCATCACCAGGCCGGAGCGATACCGCTCGGCGGATTGCTCCGACAGGACCGGCGTGAACGTCAGATTCGGATGCCGTCTTGCAAGGCCCTCGAAATGCTCGACCAGGTAAAGGTCGCGCTCGGCCCGCGCGCCGACATAGAGGTGGACGGGCTGCTTCATGCCGTGCGCCAGCGCAGTTTCGACGATCGACTTGATCGGCGCCAATCCTGAACCGCCGGCGACGCACAGAAGCGGTCCGACGTGGTGCTGCCGCAGATAGGACGATCCGAGCGGAAACTGGATCGTCACGCTGTCGCCAACCTGGAGGGCCGTGTGGACATGGCCGGAGGTCGCCCCACCGGGCACGCGGCGGATATGGAATTCGAGTTCGGTGTCGCCGTGTCGGTTGGCCATCGAGTAGCTGCGCGCCGGGGCGCCATCAAAACCGACCTGCGCATATTGTCCGGCCGTGAACAGCAGCGGCGCGCCGTCAAACGGCGCGATCCGCACCAGCTTGATGTCGTGGGTAAGGTCATCGAGATGTGTGACGGTGGCGTCCAGGCTCCGGGCTGGCGGCAGCGCATCGTCATCATCGCTGCCGAGCCACGCGACGGTCGCATCTGTCCGCGGAACCGCCCGGCATGCCAGGATCAGGCCGGCGGACTTCTCGTCCTCGCTCAAGGCAAAGCGCGAATGCTGGAGGAGGTCGACTTCGCCTTCGATCAGCCGGGACTTGCAGGAGCCGCAACGTCCGGACTTACAACCATGCGGATAGGGGATACCGGCCAGCAATGCGGCGTCGAGGATGGTCTGCCCCTCCTCGACTGCCATGCTGATACGCCGTTGACGGATTTCGACGAGCTTGTTCGCCATGGTCGGCCTCATCATCCGTTCGAGAGGCCAAGCGCCCTGACCAGGCCCGGCTTCTGGCTTTGGAAGGTGCCGTAGAAGATGTCGGAACCGATAATGCTGATGGGGGCCACGCGAACTCCGGTCCGCGCCTTCGCTTCGTCGGCGATCTCCGGGCGCGTCAAGTCCCGTTCTTCGAATGCGATCTCCTGTTCGCCAAGCCAGCGCTTGAGTGCATGGCAATCAGGGCAGGTCGGGGTGGTGTATATGAGGACGCGGGGCGTGCCGGCTTGGGTCACGGTCTTCTCCATTCTTGCTTTGTCGAGCGTCGAAGAGGCCGATTCAGCCTCCCGATCAGGCGGAGCACGCGTGCGGGCTCCTCTCGGAACGGGAAGATGGGGTTTCCAACGGTTGGAGGGTCAAGGGGGAATGCAGAACACGCACACTGCGGCGACGACAGCGCAAAACGCCGCCTCCGCATTGTGATTGTGGGTTCTTTCGGTAGATTGCAGGCAGATATCAGGGGGCTTCGCGCAAAGTCGTCCCAGATGACGAATGCGCATGCCCGAACAGGCCAGTTACGAAATGAATTCACGCACGACCAAAGAAAACGCCGTCACAGAACAGCATCATGCCGACCATGTGCATGGTGCGGCGCCCGTTGATCAATCTTCATTGTCGCAGAACGAGATCACCATCCTGGCGGAGACCTTCCGCTTGCTGGGGGATCCGTCGCGTCTCAAGATCCTCTTGAGCTGCACGCCGGGCCCGATTTCCGTCGGTGACATCGCGGAACGGTTGGATCTGTCGCTCTCTCTGGTCAGCCACCATTTGCGGCTCTTGCGCGGAGCTCGACTCGTCAAGGGCGTGCGCCACGCCAAGCAGATCTTCTACGAAATCGCCGATCAGCATGTGAGCCAGGTTCTGCAGGACATGGCGATCCATATCTCGGAGGATCAAGGCGAGGAATAGCTCGATTTCACGGCGGCGAAGCCGCGAAACGGAGAGACGCCTTCAGTCACAACTAACACTTGAATAGCTGTTCAAGTGTGTTATTGATCCTTTCAACGCCATGCAAGGCACCAAGGGCGAGCGTGCCCGCCGCGCCGGTTGAAAGGACCACTCAATGACAACAGCACTAATCGGTTCAGCCGCCGGCGAACGGCTCGGATTTCGGGTCGACGGCATGGATTGCGCCAGCTGCGTCGGCAAGATCGAGACCGCACTCGGCCGGCTGGGCGGCATTTCGGATGTCAGCGTCAACTTCACCACCGAGACACTGACGCTCGCGCGCGATGCCTCGAGCAAGACGACAGCCAAGGACATTGCGAAGAAGATTCGCTCGCTCGGTTTCGACGTGACGGAGCTGCCCGCTGGCGCTCTCCCTTCCGAGCCGCTCCCGCGAGCAGCCGCTCATGACCAGCACGGTCATCATGGAGGATGCTCAGGCGATCACCATCACGACCATCAGCATGATGACCATGGCGGCAGCGGTCACGCCCATTCGCATGACCACGGCGCCCATGACGATCACGGGCACGGCGCCTCCTGCGGCGGCCACCACGGGCATGACCATAGTCATGCGCAAGCGGGCCACGATCATGGCCATGATCACGGAAGTTGCGACGGCCACGACCATGCGGCTCCCGTCGCAGTGCGCCGGGCGGCGCCTTCGGCGCCGCCCAACGTTGCCATGCGGGTCGAGGGGATGGATTGCGCCAGCTGTGTCGGCAAGATCGAGACCGCTCTTGCCCGCACGCCCGGCGTTTCCGACGTGCGCGTCAACTTCACGACCGAGACCCTCGAGCTCAATCTGGCTTCGGGGTCGAGCACCCAGCTTCGCGACATCGAGAAGACAATCAAGAGTCTCGGCTTCGGCGTGTCGGACGTGCGCCAGCCCTCTGAGGCGATCGGCGCGCCGGTCGAGCCGCCGGTCGCGCCAGCCATTCGCAACCAGCGTTGGTGGCAGACCCGCAAGGGCAGGCACGTCGTCGGCCTTGGTCTGCTGATGGGATCGGCCTATGGCGTCGCTCAGTTCTTCCCGCTCTATGCCGAATGGATCTTCGCCGCAGCTGTCGTCGCCGGCGTGATCCCGTTCGCTCGCAAGGCTTTCGCCCTGGCGATGTCGGGATCGCCGTTCTCGATCGAGACGCTGATGGTCGTCGCGGCCCTTGGTGCGCTCGTGATCGGCGAGGCGGAAGAGGCGGCGGCTGTCGTCTTCCTGTTCGCAGTCGGCGAGCTGCTCGAAAGCGTGGCCGCTGGCCGGGCAAGGGCCGGCATTAGGGCGCTCGCTTCCCTCGTCCCCAAGACGGCTGTGCTGCTCGATCCAAACGGCGGGCAGCGCGAGGTGCAGGCCGCGGCGCTGCGCGTCAACGACCTTGTCCTGATTCGTCCCGGCGACCGAGTGCCGGCGGACGGCGAGATCGTGCTTGGCACCTCCAGCCTCGACGAATCCCCGGTCACCGGCGAATCCGTGCCGCGGCCGAAGTCGAAGGGCGAGAATGTGTTCGCCGGTTCGATCAATGTCGACGGCGTGCTGCAGGTTCGCGTCGAGAAGGCAGCGGCTGACAACACGATTTCGCGCATCATCCAGCTCGTGGAGCAGGCCCAGTCCTCGAAAGCGCCGACTGCCCGCTTCATCGAGAAATTCAGCCGCTACTACACCCCTGCCGTCATGCTGATCGCCGCCCTGATCATCACGGTCCCGCCGCTGGCGATGGGCGCCGAGTGGGGCATTTGGCTCTACCGCGGCCTCGCGCTGCTGCTGATCGCCTGCCCGTGCGCGCTGGTCCTGTCCACGCCCGCGGCTATCGCGTCGGGCCTGGCCGTCGGCACTCGCCGAGGGCTGCTCATCAAGGGCGGCAACGCGCTTGAGACGATCGGCAAGGTGCGGGCCATCGCCTTCGACAAGACCGGCACGCTGACCGAAGGCAAGCCGCGGGTTACCGAGGTCCTGGCCATCGGCGCGAAGAGCGAGCAGGAAGTCATTTCGCTCGCCGCCGCTGTCGAAGCAGGCTCGAACCATCCGCTTGCCAAGGCAATCGTCAGTCGCGCCGAGGATACCGGCATCGCCATCCCGGCAGCGCTCGACGCTTCGGCCACCCCCGGCAAGGCCGTGCACGCGACGGTCGACGGCCGTCGGCTCGCGGTCGGCTCTCCGGCTCATACTGCCCAGGTCGCCTCGCTCGGCGGACTGGAGCGCAAGGCGATCGAGAAGCTCGAGAGCCTCGGCAACACGGTTGCGGTCCTTTTCGACGAGCAGTCGAAGCAGGTCCTCGGATTGCTTGCGCTGCGCGACGAGCCGCGTCGCGATGCCCGTGAAGGCGTCGCGCAGCTCAAGGCAATGGGCGTGCGGTCGGTGATGCTCACCGGCGACAACCAGCGTACCGCCCAGGCGATTGCCAATGGCCTTGGCATCGAGTGGCGCGCCGAACTGCTGCCGCAGGACAAGCTGGCTCTCGTCAACGAGATGAAGGCGAAGACCAGAGTCGCCATGATCGGCGATGGCATCAACGACGCGCCGGCGCTGGCGGCGGCCGATGTCGGCATCGCCATGGGCGGTGGCACGGATGTGGCGATCGAAACCGCGGATGCCGCCCTCCTCAAGAGCCGTGTCACCGATGTCGCCCACCTGGTCGCCTTGTCTCGCGCCACCATGGCCAACATCCACCAGAACGTCATCTTCGCGCTTTCGCTCAAGGGGCTGTTCCTCGTCACCAGCGTGCTCGGTATCACCGGCCTCTGGGTGGCGGTATTGGCCGACACCGGCGCGACCGCCATCGTCACATTGAATGCGTTGCGCCTGCTGCGCTTCAAAGGCGCGAAAGCCGCGGATAGCGATCGCGATGAAGGTCTGCCCTCACGTCCAGTACCGGCTCTGCAAGGAAGGTGAGGCATGCCCCTGGAGCCGCCAAGCAATCGGTGGCTCCAGGGCATCTTATCCGACCCGCACCGCAGCGATGGGTCAGACAAGAGTGCAATGAACTTAAGTAAATCGACGAAGTAAATCACGCGTCGATCGCAACAATATTGGCGGTCGTCCGTAAAAGGCTTGCCTCGGAAATAATCGTCCTCGAGGCCTTGACCCTCCCATCGTTGGAAGCCCCACCTTCGTCACGACGAATTGCCGCTGCCTCCCGATGGCTTGGGGCGCGCCCGAATGAAGGTGAACGAGAATGGGAAAGAAGTCCTCCAGATTAATCCTTGCCGGTGTCGCTATGGCCGGTGCCACCCTGGCTTTCATCCATCGGGATGATGTCGAACTTCATGCTGGCCGTCTGCTTGCCTTGCTGTCATCGACCGCCGCTTCGCAAGCCGTAGCCGCTCAACCCGGCGGCATGCCGGCTCCGCAGGTGCCGGTTGCGGAGGTGGTGACGCGCCAGATCGCGCCGTCGGCGGAATTCACGGGGCACTTCGAAGCGATCAGCACGGTCGAGCTGCGCTCGCGTGTCGGCGGAACCATCGATGCGGTCAGCGTTCCGGAAGGCGGCCTCGTCCGCAAGGGTCAACTTCTCTTCCAGATCGACCCCAGGCCCTATCAGGTCGCGCTCGATGTGACGAAGGCTCAGCTGCAGCAGGCGACGGCCCTTCTCGAGCAGGCCGACGTCGACTTCAAGCGCGCGGAGACGCTTGCCCCAAACGGGACGGTCTCGCGCAAGACCTACGATGACGCCCGCGCCATGCAGCGTCAGCGCCAGGCGCAGCTCGAAGCGGCCAAGGCCGCCGTCGCCTCCGCCGAGCTCGACCTGTCCTTCACACGGATCGCCGCGCCGATCGCAGGCCGCGTCGATCGCGTCCTGGTCACGGAAGGAAACCTTGTCGCCGGCGGCAATGCCGGCGCGGCGACGCTTCTGACGACGATCGTGTCGACCGATCCCCTCTATGTCTATTTCGACATAGACGAGGGGACCTATCTCGACTTCATCGCCCATGCCCGGCCGGATGCGAGCGGCAGCGCGACGCAAAAGCTCCCCGTTCAGGTCGGCCTGATGAGCGAAAGCGGCTTTCCTCATGCCGGTGTCCTCGATTTCATCGGTAATCGCGTCGATCGTTCGACCGGAACGATCCGGGCTCGAGCCGTCGTCGAAAATCCCGATGGTCGTCTCGCGCCGGGCCTCTTCGCACGGGTGAAGCTTGTGACGGCCGAACCTGCGCAGGCCGTGCTCATCGATGATCAGGCCGTTGGCATCGACCAGGGTCGTCGTTACGTCCTGACCCTCGGCTCGCAGAACGAGGCCGAGTATCGCCCGATCGAACTTGGACCAATCGTTGACGGGTTGCGCGTCGTGTCAGGCGGCCTCAAACCCGGCGACAGGATCATCGTCAAGGGGCTCGTGCGGCCGGGCATGCAGGTGGTGCCTCAGGTGATATCGATGATCGCCGGCGCAACGCCGGCCGCCATCGCGCAGGAGGCGGGTCGATGAATATTCCGCGCTTTTTCGTCGACCGCCCCATCTTCGCGGTCGTCCTGTCCGTGCTCATGCTGATCGCGGGCGGCCTGACACTGCTCAAGCTGCCGCTGAGCGAATATCCGCAGGTTACGCCTCCAACGGTGCAGGTGACGGCGAGCTATCCCGGCGCCAACCCGCAGGTCATTGCCGAGACTGTGGCTGCGCCGCTGGAGCAGGCGATCAACGGTGTCGAGAACATGCTCTACATGGGCTCGCAGGCCGCGACCGACGGCCGGATGACGCTGACCATCGCCTTCAAGCAAGGCACCGATCCGGATATGGCGCAGATCCAGGTTCAGAACCGGGTCTCACGCGCGCTGCCGCGGCTTCCCCAGGAGGTTCAACGCATCGGCGTTGTCACGCAGAAGACATCGCCCGACGTGCTGATGGTCGTGCATCTGGTCTCGCCCGACAAGCGCTACGACCCGCTCTACCTGTCCAATTTCGCCATCCTGCAGGTCCGCGACCAGTTGGCGCGTCTCCCCGGCGTCGGCGACGTCATCCTTGGCGGTGAAGGCGAGTATTCGATGCGGATCTGGCTCGACCCGGCGAAGGTTGCCGCCCGCGGTCTCACGGCAAGCGATGTCGTCGCGGCGATCCAGGAGCAGAACGTTCAGGTTGCCGCCGGATCGGTCGGACAGCAGCCTGATGCCTCCTCCTCGTTTCAGGTCACCGTCAACACGCTCGGCCGACTGGTCGGCGAGGATCAGTTCGGAGAGATTGTCGTCAAGACCGGCGCCGACGGCCAGGTGACACGCCTGCGCGACGTCGCGCGCGTCAAGCTCGGGGCGGATTCTTACGCGCTGCGCAGCCTTTTGAACGGCGAGCCGGCGCTGGCCATGCAGATCATCCAGAGCCCGGGCGCCAACGCGCTCGACGTGTCCAAGGCCGTGCGCGGCACCATGGACGAATTGCAGAAAGGCTTCCCGCAGGGCATCGAATACCGCATCGCCTACGACCCGACCGTGTTCGTGAAGGCCTCGCTCGAGGCCGTGGTGATGACGCTGCTCGAGGCGATCGTGCTCGTCGTCTTCGTCGTCGTGCTTTTTCTGCAGACATGGCGGGCTTCCATCATTCCGCTGGTCGCGGTGCCCGTCTCTTTGGTCGGCACCTTTGCGGTGATGTATCTACTGGGCTTCTCGCTGAATACCCTTTCGCTGTTCGGTCTCGTGCTGTCGATCGGCATCGTCGTCGACGACGCCATCGTCGTGGTCGAGAACGTCGAGCGGCACATCGCGCTCGGCGAGCCGCCAAAGGAGGCCGCCCGCAAGGCGATGGACGAGGTGACGGGGCCGATCGTCGCGATTACGTCGGTCCTTGCCGCCGTCTTCATTCCCTCGGCCTTCCTCTCGGGACTGCAGGGCGAGTTCTATCGCCAGTTCGCGCTCACCATCGCGATCTCGACCATGCTGTCGGCGATCAACTCGCTGACGCTCTCCCCTGCGCTGGCCGGCGTACTGCTCAGGCCGCACCATGGCGGCGCGAAGCGGGATCGGCTGACCCGCGTGATCGACGCGCTGTTCGGCTGGTTCTTCCGCCTGTTCAACCGCTTCTTCGACAGCGCCTCGAACGCCTATGTCTGGTCGGTTCGCCGTGCGGTGCGGCTGGGAGCGATCGTTCTGATCGCCTATGGCGGCCTCGTCGGCCTGACCTGGGTCGGCTTCCAGACGGTGCCGGGCGGCTTCGTGCCGCCGCAGGACAAGTACTTCCTCGTCGGCATCGCCCAGCTTCCGACGGGAGCCTCGCTCGACCGGACCGAGGGGGTTGTCAAGGAGGTCTCCCGGATCGCACTCGAGGATCCAGGCGTCGAGAGCATTGTTGCGTTTCCCGGCCTGTCCATCAACGGCATGGTCAACATTCCGAACGCGGCCGTGATGTTCACCATGCTCAAGCCCTTCGATCAGCGCCGCGACCCGTCGCTGTCGGCGGGGGCGATAGCCGGCCGCTTGATGGGCCGGTTCAGCCAGATCCCGGACGGCTTTATCGGCATGTTCCCGCCGCCGCCGGTGCCGGGTCTGGGCGCGATGGGCGGCTTCAAGCTGCAGATCGAGGACCGCGGCGGTCTCGGCTTCGAGGCACTCGCCCAGGCGCAGGGCGCCGTCATGGCCAAGGCGATGCAGACGCCGGAACTTGCGGGCATGCTCGCCAGCTTCCAGGTCAACGCGCCTCAGGCGCAGGTCGATATCGACCGTGTGAAGGCGAAGTCGCAGGGCGTGCCGCTGTCGACGATCTTCGAGACGTTGCAGATCAATCTCGGATCGCTGTATGTGAACGACTTCAATCGCTTCGGCCGGACCTATCGCGTCATGGTGCAGGCGGATGCGCCGTTCCGCATGCAGGCAGAGGATATCGGCCGCCTCAAGGTGCGAAACGCCGCCGGCGACATGATCCCGCTCTCGGCGTTGCTGAAGGTCTCGCGAAGCGCGGGCCCTGATCGCGTGATGCACTACAACGGCTACCCCTCCGCGGACATCAGCGGCGGGCCGGCGCCCGGTTATTCCTCCGGGCAGGCGACCGCGGCGATCGAGAAGATCGTCAAGGAAACGCTGCCTCCGGGAATGGCCTTCGAATGGACCGATCTTGCGTTCCAGGAGAAGCAGGCCGGCAACACGGCATTGTTCGTCTTCCCGCTATCGGTCCTGCTAGCCTTCCTGATCCTGGCCGCGCAGTACAATAGCTGGTCGCTTCCCTTCGCCGTGCTGCTGATCGCTCCGATGGCCCTACTCTCCGCGATCACGGGCGTGTGGCTGTCCGGCGGCGACAACAACATCTTCACGCAGATCGGCTTCGTCGTGCTCGTCGGCCTTGCGGCCAAGAACGCGATCCTGATCGTGGAGTTCGCTCGCGCCAAGGAAGAGGAGGGGACCGATCCTCTCGCGGCCGTACTTGAAGCCGCCAGGCTTCGGCTGCGCCCGATCCTGATGACCTCGCTCGCCTTCATCGCCGGCGTCGTGCCGCTCGTCATCGCGACGGGAGCAGGCGCCGAGATGCGCCACGCCATGGGCATCGCGGTCTTCGCCGGCATGCTCGGCGTGACGCTTTTCGGCTTGATCCTGACCCCGGTTTTCTACGTGGTGGTGCGTCGCATGGCGATCAGGCGGGAAGCTAGGAAGGAAGCGCTCCCGGTGCGGGAGTCGCTCGCCTGAGCGGGGTGACATCGCCGGGGCGGCCGTCTGCCGCTCCGGAGGTTTCAGATCGACCGCGAGCCGAAAACGCCCGTCAGAGAAAGGAACCCATGTGACCATGAGTATCGGAGAGACGTCTGTCGCGAGCGGCGTGAAGATCCCGACCATTCGCTACTACGAACAGATCGGGCTCCTGCCCGAGGGCAAGAGGGACAGGGGAAACCGCCGACGCTACGACCATGCGGCCGTGCACCGCTTGCAGTTCATCCGTACCGCCCGCGAACTCGGGTTCGAGGTTGAGGCGATCAGGGAGTTCCTGCGCATCATGGCCACGCCGGAGCTGCAAACGCCGGATACGGCCCGCATCGCGCAGGCGCAGCTTCTCTCTGTCCGCAGCAAGATCGCCCGGCTGGAAAGGCTGCGTGCTGTTCTGTCGGACGCCGCCGATGGATCGCAATGCGCAAATGTGACGGCCCGGCTCCTTCTGCAGTTGCCTCTTGAGAGCGGCACCATCGCTCCGGCGGCCTGATCACATGTGGTTGGTGCGCGTAGAACACCCGATGAAACGAGCCTCGAAGGGAGGCGGCAGATGACACATCGGTATTCCTCTCTTGAACCGAGCCAGACCTGCATCGTGGTTGGGGCGGGGCCTGCCGGGCTGATGCTCGGCTATTTACTGGCGCGTGCCGGCGTCGAGATTACCGTCTTGGAGAAGCACACCGACTTCCTGCGCGATTTTCGCGGCGACACCATTCACCCCTCCACCATGGAGGCCTTGCACGAACTTGGCCTTCTCGACGAGTTCCTGAGCCTGCCGCACCAGAAGGCCTATCGGCTCCAGGCCGAGATCAGGGGGCGCATGGCGACCATCGCCGACTTCTCCCGCCTGCCGACCCGCGCCAAATTCATCGCGTTCATGCCGCAGTGGGACTTTCTGGATTTCCTGGCTCGCAAGGCGGCAGCGTTCCCGCCGTTTCGATTGCTGATGGCCACCGAAGTCACGTCGTTGGTCTGGGACGGGGAGACCGTAGCTGGCGTGAGAGCCAGCCGGGAAGGGCGGGACATCGAGTTGCGGGCGGATCTTGTGATCGGAACCGATGGTCGCAACTCAGTCGTTCGACAGGCGGCAGGGCTCGACGTCGAGGATCTAGGCGCCGGCACCGACGTTCTCTGGATGAGGATTTCGAAGCGTTCCGACGACCCCGGTCAGGCCATGGGGCATGCCGGCCCGCGCCAGGGGCTCGTCCTGATCGACCGCGGTGACTACTGGCAATGCGGATACGTGATCACGAAGGGAACATTCGCAGCCGTGAAGGAACAGGGCCTCGATGCGCTGCGCGCTCGGATCGCGAAAGCCGCTCCTCTGCCTCGAGAACGCTTCGACGAGCTCGATTCATGGAACGATATTCACCTGCTTAGCGTGCGGGTCGACCGCCTGAAGACCTGGTGGCAGGCGGGTGTGCTCTGCATCGGCGATGCAGCGCATGCGATGTCGCCGATTGGCGGCGTCGGCGTCAATCTGGCCGTCCAGGATGCAATCGCCACCGCCAATATCCTGGCCGACGCCTTGCGCGAAGGACGCTTCGAGACCTGCCTTCTCGAAGCCGTGCAGGACCGGCGCAGCTTTCCGACGCGCGCGACACAGGCGCTGCAGTTGATGATGCGCAGCCGCAAGCGGCCTGACGCAACGCCGACGCCGCAACATCGAAAGCCGCCATTGTTCATTCGGCTGATCGCTGGCTCCTCACTACTGCCCCGGTTAACCGGACGGCTCATCGGACTTGGCTTTCGCCCCGAACATGTGCGGTCACGGCATGTCGACTGGTCCTGCTCATTGCGGCCAAGCCGCGAAGGGCGCGAGCCGATTGGTGATTCCGGTGAGGTCGTTGTGAAGGAGAGCGCGAGGTGAAGACGGTAGAGGTGGGCTCCATCGCATTTTCCAATAGCCGACCGCTGGTCCTGATCGGCGGAATCAATGTCCTCGAAAGCCGCGATCTCGCCATGCGTGTCGCCGAGGCGATGAAGCGGGAGACAGAGCGCCGCAGCCTCCCCTATGTCTTCAAGGCGTCTTTCGACAAAGCCAACCGGTCATCGAATCGGTCCTACCGCGGCCCCGGCCTCGATGAAGGGTTGCAGATCCTTCGCGAGGTTCGCGACAGCTTCGAGGTGCCGGTCCTGACCGACATCCATCTGCCCGAGCAGGCGGCGGTCGTCGCCGAGGTGTGCGATATCCTGCAGCTACCGGCATTTCTGGCGAGGCAGACCGATCTGATCGAGGCGATCGCCCGGACCGGCAAGGTCGTCAACGTGAAGAAGCCGCAGTTCATGAGTCCCGGGCAGATCGGACATGTCACGCGGAAGTTCGAAGACTTCGGCAACGATCGCGTGCTGATCTGCGAGCGCGGCACCATGCTCGGCTATGACAACCTCGTTGTCGATATGCTGGGTTTCGGGGTCATGAAGACAGCGACTGGAGGAGCGCCGATCATCTTCGATGTGACCCATTCGCTACAGATGCGGGAGGCGGGAGCGAGCAGCTCCGGCGGCCGAGGCGAGCAGACACTCGAACTCGCACGCTCGGCGGTGGCGGTCGGCGTGGCGGGATTGTTCCTGGAGGCCCATCCGGATCCCGATCATGCGCTTTGCGACGGGCCGAGCGCGCTGCCTCTCGACCGGCTTCCGCTTCTGCTTGGTCAGGTCAGAGCCATCGACGACGTGGTAAAGACTCTCGGCGGCGACCCTATAGTCGTCACAAGATAATGCAAAGGAAGTTGCCGGTGCAGCTTTGCGTACGAAACGCCGCATCGCATGTCTCGTAAGAACAAAGGATAGTGCGGTGAGAAAAGGTTCCGATCTACTGGTCGAGGCGCTTGAGAACGAGGGCGTTGACCGCGTCTTCGGCGTTCCCGGCGAGGAAAATCTCGACGTCGTCGAATCCCTGCGCAAATCGAAGATCGAGCTCGTTCTGACGCGGCACGAGCAGGCCGCCGCCTTCATGGCCGCGACGCATGGGCGTCTCACCGGCCGCCCCGGCGTCTGCATCGCGACGCTCGGCCCCGGCGCGCTCAACTTCTCGACCGGCGCGGCCTATGCCCATCTCGGCGCGATGCCGATGATCCTCATCACCGGGCAGAAGGCGATCATGACCGCCAAGCAGGCGCGCTTCCAGATCGTCGACGTTGTCGCCTCGATGCGCCCGCTGACCAAGATGACCCGCCAGATCGTCAGTCCCGCCAGCATCCCTTCCGTGGTGCGCGACGCCTTCCGCGTCGCGATGGAGGAGCGGCCCGGCCCGGTCCATCTCGAACTGCCCGAGGACGTCGCCGCCGAGGAGATCGAGGACATCCGGCTGATCCCGGTCCACTCGCTCGACCGGCCGGTCGCGCCCCCGGCCCCGCTCGACCGTGCGGCGGAGATGATCCTCGCCGCGAAGCGCCCGCTGGTGATGATCGGCGCCGCCGGCAACCGGCCGCGCCTGGTCGAGCCGCTCTCGGCCGCCGTGCGCCGCATCGGCCTGCCCTTCTTCAACACGCAGATGGGCAAGGGTGCCGTCACCGGCGGCTCGAACCTCTATCTCGGCACCGCCGCGCTCTCAGAAGGCGATTATGTCCATGAGGCCGTTGCGGCGGCCGACCTGATCATCGCCGTCGGCCATGACACGATCGAGAAGCCGCCCTTCCTGATGCGCCAAGACGGCGGGCCGAAGGTGATCCATCTCGGCTTCCAGTCGGCCAATGTCGAGCAGGTCTATCATCCCGATGCCGAGGTGATCGGCGATATCGGCGTCACGATGACCGGGCTCGCCAACCGGCTCGAAGGCAAGCTGCCCGAGCAGAAGCAGACGCTGGAACTGCGCCAGAAGATCCTGGCGAAGATCAATGCCCGCGCCGAGGAGGATCGCTTCCCGGTGACGCCACAACGGCTGGTCCATGACGTGCGCGCGGTGATGCCGGAGGACGGCATGGTCTGCCTCGACAACGGCATGTACAAGATCTGGTTCGCGCGGAACTACCGCACCCATGTCGCCAACACGCTCCTGCTCGACAATGCGCTGGCGACGATGGGCGCAGGCCTGCCCTCGGCGATGATGGCGGCGATGCTTCATCCCGACCGGCGCGTCATGGCCGTCTGCGGCGATGGCGGCTTCATGATGAACTCGCAGGAAATGGAGACCGCGGTCCGGCTCGGGCTCAACCTCGTCGTGCTCGTCCTCAATGACGGCGCCTATGGCATGATCCGCTGGAAGCAGGCTGTCGACCAGTTCCCGGATTACGGCATGACCTTCGGCAATCCCGATTTCGTCGCCTATGCCAAGGCCTATGGCGCCAAGGGCTCGCGCGTGACCTCGGCCGAGGCGCTGGTGCCGACGCTGGAAGCGGCCTTCAAGGGCGGCGGTGTCCATCTCGTCGATTGCCCGATCGACTATTCCGAGAACACCCGCGTCCTCGTCGAGGAACTCAGGAACAAGGTGCCGGACGTCGATCTCGCCTGATCTCCGGCACACCCAGCGAATTCAAGGAGACGACCATGCTCCAGGTTGTTCAGGCGTATGACCGCGCCACGATCACCGAGATCGAGACCGATGATGACGCCGCGCTTGAACGCAAGCTGCAGGCGGCGCGGGCTGTCTTCAAGGACCGCGACAACTGGCTGAAGCCGCATCAGCGCATCGCCATCCTGCGCAAGCTCGCAGGCCTCCTCGAAGCCCGACGTGACCATTTCGCGATGCAGATCGCGCGCGAGGGCGGCAAGCCGCTGCCAGATGCGATCGTCGAGGCGAACCGGGCGGTCGACGGCGTCTACAATGCGGCCGAGGAACTCAGGAACTTCGCCGGGCGCGAGATACCGATGGGGCTTTCGGCTGCGGCCGTCGACCGCTGGGCCTTCACCACCAAGGAGCCGATCGGCATCGTCGCGGCGATCTCGGCCTTCAATCACCCGCTCAACCTGATCGTGCATCAGGTCGCGCCGGCGATCGCGGTCGGCTGCCCGGTCATCGTCAAGCCGGCCGGCACGACGCCGCTCTCCTGCATCGATTTCGTCAAGCTGGTGCATGAGGCCGGGCTGCCGGAAGCATGGTGCCAGACATTCGTTCCGCTGGAGACGGCCCTGGCGGAGAAATTCGCGACCGATCCGCGCATCGCCTTCCTCAGCTTTATCGGCTCAGCCAAGGTCGGCTGGTGCCTGCACTCGAAGCTCGCCCATGGCGCCCGCTCGGCGCTGGAGCACGGCGGCGTCGCGCCTGCGATCGTCGACAGGAGCGCCGATCTCGACGCGATCATCGAGCCGATCGTGAAGGGCGGCTACTACCATGCCGGCCAGGTCTGCGTGTCGACGCAGCGGATCTATGTCCATGACGCGATCATCAACGATTTCACCGAGCGGCTCGTCGCCCGCGTGAAAAAGCTGCGCACTGGCGACCCCACCTTGAAGGACACCGAGGTCGGGCCGCTGATCATTCCGAAGGAAGCTGATCGCGTCGCCTCCTGGATCGACGAAGCGGTGAAGGGCGGCGCCACGCTCGCCAGCGGCGGCAAGCGCCTGTCCGAGACGACGCTGGAGCCGACCGTACTGATCGATCCCGATCCGGAAGCGCGCATCTCCAGCGAGGAGGTCTTCGGCCCGGTCGTCGCGATCTACCGCTACAGCAAACTCGACGACGCGATCGCGCGGGCGAATTCGCTGCCCGTCGCCTTCCAGGCCAGCATCTTCGCACAGGATATCGACGTCGCGATGCGGGCGGCGAACCGGCTCGATGCCTCGGCCGTGATGGTCAACGATCCCACGACCTTTCGCACCGACTGGATGCCCTTCGCCGGCCGCCGCGTCTCCGGCTACGGCACCGGCGGCATCCCCTCTACCATGCACGACATGACGCAGGAGAAGATGATCCTGCTGCACCGGCCCTGAAGGCAATGAGGTCGCCTCAGGCCGGCGTTGCGCCGCGAAATCGCATATAGGGCGACTGACCGGCAGGCCCGAACGCCACGACATCGTAGGTTTCATTCTGGGTCTGCGATTGCGCTTCCATGCCCGGCGAGCCGATCGGCATGCCGGCGACGGCAAGCCCGGCTATCATTGGGCGTTCATCCAGGAGGCGCCTGATCGCTTCGGGAGGCACATGGCCCTCCAGGACATATTTGTCGATAGAGGCGGTGTGACACGAATAGAGGCCCGAGGGCACGCCGAGGCGGTTCTTGACCGCAGCCATGTCGTCGCTGTCTGTCACCGAAATAGCTAGACCCAGCCCGCCCAGTCGCTCGATCCAGGCCGAGCAACAGCTGCAATAGCGATCCTTCCAGACCGCCATGGTGGTGTTCGGAGCAGCTTCGGCCGGTGTACGGCCGATGAGCGCTGCGCCGGCGATAGCGGCGATGCCCGCCAGCAACTGGCGCCTTTTTAAACCCGCAGTGATCGATATCGACTTCATAGGTCGGCATTCTCCGTTTTTTTGTCGGTGGCCGGCGCGATCGCGTAGGCCGCGCCGGCCTTTCTTTCAGATCTTGGCGCTTCTCAAACGCAGGGAATTGGTGATGACGCTGACCGATGACAAACCCATCGCGGCCGCGGCGATGATCGGAGACAGCAGAATTCCGAACGAAGGATAAAGAATGCCCGCAGCGACCGGCACGCCGAGCGCGTTATAGACGAAGGCGAAGAACAGGTTCTGGCGGATGTTGCGCATCGTCGCGCGGCTGAGCTGCCGGGCGCGTTCGATCCCTTGCAGATCACCCTTGAGCAGAGTGACGCCGGCGCTCTCTATGGCGACGTCGGTGCCCGTGCCCATCGCGATGCCAACGTCGGCGGCCGCCAGCGCCGGGGCGTCGTTGACGCCGTCGCCGGCCATTGCAACGATGCGTCCTTCACCGCGCAGCCGCGCGACGATCGCTCCCTTGTCCTCCGGCAGGACCTCGGCCTCGACATCGGTGATACCGAGCTTTCGGGCGACGGCCTGCGCTGTCGTTCTGTTGTCCCCCGTCAGCATCACCACCCGTACGCCCTCGGCGATCAACGCCTTTACAGCCGTCGACGTCGTTGCCTTGATCGGATCGGCGATGGCGAAGATCGCGGCGAGCGCGCCGTCTGCCGCCATGAAAACGACGGTCGCTCCGTCATTGCGAAGCTGGTCGGCCCGCTCCGTCATGGCCGACGCGTCGATGCCCGCCTCGGTCATGATCCGCTGGTTGCCGATGACCAGCTTCTGGCCTTCGACGGTCCCGGTGACACCCTTTCCCGTCGGGCTGTCGAAGTCCTGCACGTCGAAGAGACGAAGACCGCGTTCCTGCGCCGCGTTGACGATCGCGTCGCCGAGTGGATGCTGGCTGGCCCGTTCCAGGGATGCGGCGAGGCGCAGCAACTCGTCTTCCGGGCGCCCGGCTCCCGTCACGATCGCCGTAACCTTCGGCCGTCCCTCGGTCAGCGTGCCGGTCTTGTCGACCACGAGCGTATCGACCTTCTCGAAGCGCTCCAGCGCCTCGGCATTCTTGATGAGCACGCCGAGCCCGGCGCCACGTCCAACGCCGACCATGATCGACATCGGGGTTGCAAGGCCCAGCGCGCAGGGGCATGCGATGATGAGAACGGCGACCGCCGCCACGAGAGCATGGGCGAAGCGTGGCTCGGGCCCGAGCATGAACCAGGCGAAGAAGGCAATGATCGCCACGACGATAACGGCCGGAACGAACCAGCCGGAGACGTCGTCGGCGAGCCGCTGGATTGGTGCGCGGGAGCGCTGCGCGTCGGCCACCATGCGCACGATCTGCGACAGCATGGTGTCGCGTCCGACCTTGCCGGCTTCCATCACGAAGCCGCCCGTCTGGTTCATCGTTCCGCCGATGAGCTTGGACCCGACTGCCTTGGAGGCCGGCATGGATTCGCCGGTGATCATGGATTCGTCGACGGAGCTCTTGCCCTCGACCAGCGTGCCGTCGACCGGGACCTTCTCGCCGGGGCGTACGCGCAGGCGATCGCCAACATGGACCGCCTCGAGGCCGATATCCTCCTCCGAGCCATCCGCGTTCACGCGGCGCGCGGTCTTCGGCGCAAGGTCGAGCAGCGCGCGGATGGCGCCGCCGGTCTGCTCGCGGGCGCGCAGTTCGAGCACCTGACCCAGGAGAACCAGAACCGTGATGACGGCCGCCGCTTCGAAATAAATCGCGACGGCGCCGCCCATCGACTGGAATGTTTCGGGGAAGATGCCCGGAGCGACCGTTCCTACGACGCTGTAGACCCAGGCGACGCCGGTACCCATGGCGATGAGGGTGAACATGTTTAGGTGGCGGGTGACGAGCGACTGCCATCCCCGCTGGAAGAACGGTAGCCCGGCCCAAAGCACGACCGGCGTCGCGAGCACGAGCTGGATCCAGTTCGACGTTTGCGGAGCGACGAGCATATGCAGCGCCGGGAAGAGATGCCCGCCCATTTCCAGAAGGAAGACGGGGATGGTCAGCACGAGGCCGATCCAGAACCGGCGGCGCATGTCGAGATATTCCTCGCTCGGGCCGGTTTCGAGCGTCGGCATCTCCGGCTCGAGCGCCATGCCGCAGATCGGGCAGTTGCCCGGACCCGGCTGGCGGATCTGCGGATGCATGGGGCAGGTGTAGATCGTTCCCTCAGGGGCGGGCGCACTCGCCTTGGCAGTAGCATGTCCGCCATCGCTCGGCACATAGGAAGCGGGCGACGCCTCGAACTTGCCTTTGCATTTGGCCGAGCAGAAGTGGAACGTCTCGTCCTTGTATCGGGCGTGATGCTCCGTCTTCGCAGGATCGACATCCATCCCGCAGACAGGATCCTTCACCGTGTTGCCCGGAGCCGAGGCATGATCGTGATGAGCACCCCCATGGCCTCCCGGATGTTTGTGTCCATGGTGATGGTCGGACATTTGGGCTTTCCTCTTCTTGTGCGTTGACGCCTGGTCTCGCCTTGACCTTCCCGGAACGTCAGTGTGCAGGTTCCAACGCTGGTAAGGTCAAGGGCGCAGCTCAAAAATTCTCCGATTGACCTTGCCAGCGTTGGAAGGCCCACTTTCCTGAAAGCCAAACCAAGGAGGCTTTCATGTATCAGTTCAATATCCCCAACATGACATGCGGCGGTTGCGCCAAGTCGGTCACCAAGGCGCTGCAGAGCGTCGATGCCGGCGCCCGGATCGAGACCGATCCCGCGAAGCGCGAGGTTCGTGTCGAAACTTCCGCAACCGAGGCCGACTTGCGCGAGGTTCTGGCCGAAGCCGGCTATCCGGCCGAACAGAAGGCTGCCGCCTGATCGTCGGGTAACCATGCCGGCGCCGGCCGGCCCTCGGCGCCCGGATCCTCTTGGCGCCAGAACAAAGGGCAGCCCAGTGCTGCCCTTTGCAATTTCTGGCTGGCCCGGGCCGTTCCCAGGCTCTGGCAGGGGAGCGTGGGAGGAATTGAGAAGCGGTAGAGAAAATTCCTGGCGCTGGCGTTGACACACCAACATATGAACATGTATTCAACTGTTGAAATCAACGAACCAGACCGGACCCATCCAATGGCAAACGCACCGCACGCCGCTCACGGCGATCACCAGGGACATGATCACTCCAAAGGGCATGATCATGCCGATCACGGCCATGGTCATGATCATGATCATGACCACTCCCATGTTCCGACCGTGACAAAGGACAACGAGCGCAAGATCCTCACCGCCTTCCTGATTATCGTCTCCTACATGGTCGTCGAGGCGGTCGGCGGCATCGTTTCTGGCTCGCTGGCGCTTCTGGCAGATGCCGGACACATGATGACCGACGCGATCGCGCTCGGCCTTGCCTATGTCGCCTTCCGCCTTGGCCGTCGCCGCGCCGACGGGCAGCGCACCTTCGGCTATGCCCGCTTCGAGGTGATCGCCGGCCTCGTCAATGCGCTCACCTTGTTCGGCATTGTCGGGTGGATTCTCTACGAGGCGTTCGAGCGCTTCAACGATCCGCAGCCGGTGCTCGCTGGCTCGATGTTCGTCGTCGCCCTCATCGGCCTGCTCGTGAACGTGTTCGTTCTCTGGTACCTGACGCGCGGTGATACCGAGCATGTCAACGTCAAGGGCGCCGTGCTGCACGTCATGGGCGATCTGCTGGGATCGGTCGGCGCTATCGTTGCCGCCGTGGTGATCTGGTACACCGGTTGGACGCCGATCGATCCGATCCTGTCGGTGTTCGTCTCGCTGCTGGTCCTGCGCAGCGCCTGGAGCCTACTCAAGAATGCCCTCCACATCCTGCTCGAGGGCGCTCCGGCCAACGCCGACGCCGGCAAGATCTCCGAGCACCTCAAGAAGACCGTGCCTGGTATCGAGAAGGTCAGCCATATCCACGTCTGGTCCCTGACTTCGGGCCGCGCGCTGGCGACGCTTCAGGTCCAGCCGATGGAGGGGGTGGATATCCGCACGGTCGTCGGTCAGGTCGAACATGAGCTGAAGACCAAGTTCAGCATCGAACATCCGACCGTGGGCATCGACTGGGACGGAACGGCATCTTGCAGCGTGGAAGAAGCTCCCAAGCTGAATGCGTCCCATGTCGGTCATTCCCACTAGCGGCGCTGTCTCTGCGCCGCCGGGCTCCAAACGCAGAAGGGCCAGTGCAATGATCGGGATCGAACCGCTGTCGCATCACGAACTGGTCAACCTGCCCGAGACCTTTCGCCTGCTGGGTGACCCCAGCAGGCTTCGGATTCTGCTCCACTGCACCGACGCTCCCAAATCCGTCACGCAAATCGCGGATGATCTCGATCTGTCGCAATCGCTCGTCAGCCATCATCTTCGGCTGCTCCGTGGCGCCAGACTTGTCAGAGGGGTGCGGCAATCGAGGCATATTTTCTACAGGATATCGGATCAGCACGTGAACGCCTTCCTTATCGACATGATCGCGCACATCAGGGAAGAGCATTGTTACAGCTGAGGATCGGAGGGCGAGGAACATGAGCAGACCGCTCAACGATCAACCGGAGTTGACCTTCGAGGAACTGCTTGCGGACCCCATGATCCGCTTGGTCATGCGAGTGGACGGCGTTGAGGAAGACGAGCTCCGGGGAATCCTGCAGCGTCTGGTTGAGCAGGAACGAATCCGCGGAGATCACCCGAGAGGCGTTGAAGGGGCCATCCTGAAGGGCAAATCCCGAGAAGAGTAGCTCGACTTCAGCTCAGTATCTTCGCGCGAAGACCCTGGAAGACCAGAGCACGCCGCTGAGGAAGCGTCTGGCCGAGCAGACGATAGACACTCGGTTCAGATCGACCGTCGCCTGAGACAGATACCGCCTTGCCCGCGCAAGCCAGAGACTATCGCGATGGCATCATGATTGTGTGCTCCATGCAGACGCGCTCGACGGCCGTTCCGGCTTTTGCCCGGCTGAGATCCGCTGGAGTTCCGCCTCGACCGGCTCGCCAAAGATGTGCTCATAGAGATCGGCGCCAAAGCTCGTCGACAGGGGCGGCCCTTCGATGAGCCTGAAACTACGGTTGCCGGACGAGCCGCGCTCGGCTCGCAGGAAAAGAAAACGCCGGTCCTGTTCCTGCTGGAGGCTGTCGGCCAGTTCGAACATATGCGTCACGAAGAACACCTTGACGCGGTCGTCAAGCAACGCCCGGATGACGTCTGTCGCGATCTGCGAGCCCTCTCGCTCATTGGTGGAGGCGAAGGATTCATTGAAGAGAACAAGCGCGTCGGGCCGGATCAGATCGACCATGGCGGACATGCGCGCCAGTTCCTCGTCGAACTTGCCGCTGCGCAGGGTGCTGTCCTCCTCCCGCTTGTAGTGGGTGAAGACGCCGCTGACGATCTCAGCCGAGAGAGCTGTCGCAGGGACGAACATCCCGGCCTGCATCATGAGCTGCGCGAGACCGACGCTGCGCAGGAAGGTGGACTTGCCGCCCTGATTAGCACCGGTGATCAGGATGAGCTGTCGTCCGTCCCCTCCGATGTCGTTGCCGACAATGCCACGCTTCAGACCAAGCGCGAGACAGACGTCATAGAGGCCGGCACATGCAAAGTCGCGACTGTCCGCCTCGTCCGGGACGGGCAGGCTCACCAGAGCGCCATAGCCCGAAAGCGTATGATTCAGATTGAGGCAGCCCACATAGAAGGCCAGTTCCGCACGGAGCATGCGCAGGAAGCCCAGCATGTGCTCGACCGCCTCCGCGATCGCGGCCGCCGCGATTGCCAGCCCGCGATCGCGCAGTTCCGAGAAGGCGCGCGCTCCAGCCTCATCCCGTGGATGAAGCTGCAGGACGTAGCATTCTCGACGGGGCTCGAACAGTCGGGACCACAAGCTCTTCGCTGGAGCCTGTCGGCGCAGAATGTAGTTGCTGCCTTTGCTTCCGGCCCCGAGCTCGGCGCTCATGAGAATGCCGCGGCGGAATCGAAGCACCTCGATATGATCGACGAGGCGGGACAGATACGCATCGTCCAGCTCTCGCTGTAGTGTCGAGAACAGCGCCGTGAAGCCTTCCGAGTGAAAGGCCGCCGCATGCGCATCGACAAGCCCGCGCAAGCGGCGCAGCAGATCGACTAGCATAGCCAGCACCTCGACCGCCCGCCCGACGACCGACTGGGGCGAGTCTGCGAACAGGCCAAGATGATGGATCTTCTTTTCCCGTTCCTGTGCCTCAACGGCTACCGCATAGATGGCCCGAACGAGACCGGGCTCAGCAAGGCAGTCGCTGAGGATGTCCTGGCGGTAGCGGATCGCGGCGACCGAAGCCGGTACGGCCGAAAGCACCACCTTGCGTGCAACGTCGAACAGGAAGCGGTCCTCGCCGGCCATCGCTGCGAACAGCGTGTTCAGCTCGAGGTCCTGAATGAGCGCCGCTTCCTGTGCACATGATGGCGCATCGAAATCGAAATCCCGATCGCGGTGGAGAAGGAAGGCTTTCATGCTCCGAGCCTCCGTTTGATGTCTGCATAGGTGAGACGGTGTTTCCGGGCGACGGCGATCGCATAGGCGCGCCCGTCTGCGAGCTTGCGCACGATCTTGTAGGTACGCGAGGACGGATCGTCCGGGATGACGGTGCTGGCAGCGCTGACGATCGTCTCTCCCAGCGTTGCGAGCTCGTCGATGAAGGGTGACGCAGACGCACAGCGCGTCGAGAGCGATTACCTTTTCGAGCACCTTGCGGCCGAGGATGATAGCGTCGCTGAGCGCAGTCGAGGTGAAGATTTCGTTCATGATGATGACGCTCCGAGGCGTCGCGGCCTTAAGGATGTCGTGCATGCGCACGAGGTCGTCCTGCAGCTTGCCGCGCAGGTCGTGGATGTTCTCCGCCCGCTCGAAATGCGTGAAGATGCGATCCGGCAGATAAAGCCGCGCCGCCGAACCCGGCACGGGAAGGCCGAGGCTTCCTAGAAAATGCAGCTGGCCGAAAGTGCGCGCGAAGGTGGTCTTGCCGCCCTGGTTGGGGCCGGAGACGACAAAGATGCGTTCCGCGCCGGCGAGGTGGAAATCGTTTTGCACCACCGGCTGCTGCTCCTGCAGGAGCTTGACGGCCAGCGCCAGGTCGAAGGTCTCCTCGCACGATACCGATTTGCAGGTGGCCGACACCTCCGGATAGCAGAATGGCAGTCCCGCCGCATCCAGCGGTGCGATGAGATCGGCGGCGGCGAGATAAAACTGGATCTCGCGATCGAACGCCATCACGCGCTCGTCTGTGAACGCGGCATGCCGATCCGCATAGGCGGCGAGTTCCCCGAAGATGTCAGGGTAGACCAGTGCCACGCGGTCGAGCACGCCGGCCTCGATGTGGTTCATCTCGGCATAGTCGGGCAGCTTGAACTGTTTCGGCGCGACATTCCCGACGCGAAATCGCCGGAACGTCTCCTCGACGTCGGCCGTATAGTCCGCCTCCTCGCCCCGGCGGCGCACGATGATCGTTCCATCTCCGATCAGCAGGTCGTAGCGGACGCCGGCGAGGCCTTTCTTCAGGTGCCGGGTCTGCTCGACACGAGCCTGGAAGGACGCCGATGTGGTGAGACCCTGCAGATAGCCGAGAAAGGCGCGCAGACCCTCGGAGACGGGTCCGGCGGCGGAAAGTTCCGCGCGGAGGCGCAATACCGCCTCGCAATAGATATCGACGGCATCGGCGAGCCATCGCATCTGCTGGAAGCGGTAATGCAGTTTTTGCGAAAACGCCGCGGTATCCCGCATCCTGTTCATCTCAGCCGCGAAGGTGCGAACCGCAGCGCTGACTGGCTCGCTGCGGACGTCGCGCATCACATTCTGCCGATAGCCGACCCTGTCGGCGTCATGAAGCGGTGTGTGAAAGAATGGCCTGAGATCATAGGCCTCGTGCCCCGCCGTCAGCGCAGCGACGACCTGGTCGAGGTTCAGGTCACTGAGGCAATCCGGCTGCTGGGCATTGTAATGTGGCGCAGCTTCGCGCGACCCGGGATGGAGGATACTGGAGAAATCCGTAGGGCCGACAGCGACTGGGATAGGGGAATTCTGCAAAATAACCTCCTTCACGCCGTGGAACATCACGTGGAAGGAGTCATCAGCCCAACGGGGCGGTTAAAGGCGAACTCCATCGCCTAAATCGAATATGGGACGGAACGCGTCCTCTTTCAACGATCGCGGCGTTTCACAGAACGGCGAGGGTGGGCGCGGATGGCCATTCGCTTCTTCTAGACATGTCGCCATGCGAGCATGGCGACATCATCTTTCGCTCTCCCGGCCCATTGTAAAACGTCAGCATTGTCTCAGGCCGCTCCATTCAGCGTGCCGAAGGTCGACGAAAACAGCGCACTCGCGCCGAGGCGTCGCTCGATCCACAGCAGGCGGTTGTATTTCGCGATGCGTTCGCTGCGGCTGAGCGAGCCGGTCTTGATCTGCCCGGTCCCGAGCGCGACCGCGAAATCCGCGATGAACGTATCTTCCGTCTCGCCGGAGCGATGCGAGACCACCGAACGCCAGCCGGCGGAACGCGCGAGCTCGATTGCCGTGACCGTCTCTGTCACGGTGCCGATCTGGTTGAGCTTGATCAGGACGGCGTTGGTCGCCTTGCGGGCGATGCCCTCGGCGATGAAGGCCGGATTGGTGACATAATTGTCGTCGCCGACGATCTGGATGCGGTCGCCCATGGCCGCGGTCTGCGCCACATAGCCGTCCCAGTCGGTTTCGGCAAAGCCGTCCTCGATCGAGACGATTGGATAGGCTTCCACCCAGCGGGCGTAGAGATCGAGAAGGGCGGCGCGCTCCAGGTGGCTGCCGTCCGCTAGATGATAAAGACCATCCGCGAAGAAGGACGAGGCGGCGGGATCGAGCGCGATCGCCACATCCTTGCCCGGCGTTAAGCCGGCCTGCTCGATTGCCGCAACGATCAGCTGGCAGGCCTCCTCGTCGCTGTCGAGGTCGGGGGCGAAACCACCTTCGTCGCCGACGGATGTCGGCAAGCCGCGACGTTCGAGCTGCTTTTCGAGCGCCTTGAATGTTTCGGCGCCATAGCGCAGCGCTTCGCCGAAGCTCGGCGCGCCGTGCGGGACGATCATGAACTCCTGGAAGGCCAACCGGTTGCCAGCGTGCTTGCCACCGTTGATCACGTTCATCATCGGGACCGGAAGGCGCCGCGCCGTGGGGCCGCCAAGCCAAGTATAGAGCGGCAGGCCTAGCGACGCCGCAGCGGCGCGAGCGACTGCCATGGAGATCCCCAGGATGGCATTGGCGCCGAGTTTCGATTTGCCCGGCGTACCGTCCGCCTCGATCAGCCGAGCATCGATATCCGCTTGCCGGGTGGCGTCCTGCCCCGACACCGCGTTCGCAAGCGCGGTGCGGACATTCTCGACCGCCTGGCGCACCCCGCGCCCACCGAACCGGGCCGGGTCGCCATCGCGCAGTTCGGCAGCCTCATGCTGACCCGTCGAAGCGCCGGATGGGACGCAGGCGATCCCGATGCTGCCGTCCTCCAGCGCTACCTCGACCTGAACGGTCGGGTTACCGCGCGAGTCCAGGATCTCCAGGGCGTCGACGGACAGGATGTGATGGCCAGACATGTTGCTATCTCCAGTTGATGAACCAAGCGTCACCGGCCGTTCGGAGTAGACGGGTGGAAGCGGTCATCACGGAGTGCGGAGGTCATCTCCGGGCATGGCCCTACCGTCGCGCCCAACGGTAGGAGTCATCAGCCGGCCGGCTCGCGAAGGGGGACCCCATCCCCTTGCGGCAATTGTGCGCGAGCCGCCTGCATAGGTCAATATAGGTCGATGGCCGGTATTGACCGGCTCTGTACCAGTAACTACAAAGAAGGGGCTTTCGCGTTCCCTCGCGATAGTGGGGAATGGAGTCTCCCGAAACCGCCATCCGGCTGATGACCCCTGCCAACCGCCCATTGTGGGCAAAACGGGCGAGCGTGCCCGGCGGCAGGAGGCACGGTGCGTTTCGACACCCATCAAGATCCAGATGTTCGATCATTGGTGCGTGCCCGTCGCGGCGCGAACAAGGTCATGCGTCGCGTCGCCTGTAGTGGCCGCGCCGACATCGGCCACGACCTCCAAACCACTGGCGCCGACGCGGCTTTGCCACGTGTCAGGGTCTGCGGGCTCGTCCCGTCCTTCCCACGCGAACGATCAAGGATACTCATCCCATGACCCTTCTTGTCCTGACCCGCCACGGCCATGTCGAGGGCATTTCCCCACCGCGCTTCCGTGGGCGTCACGATCTGCCGCTGACCCCGGCAGGGCGCAATCAAGCCCGACAGCTCGGTGCTTTTCTTGCGACCCGCCCGCCGATCGACGCGGTCTATACGAGCCCGCTCTCGCGCTGCATTGACACGGGCGCGGCGATCGCAGCAGCCACCGATGTGGGTGCGACGGCCATCCCTGAGCTTGAGGATATCGACTATGGCGCCTGGACCGGGAAGACCCATGAGGAGGTAGAGCGCAGTGATCCGGAGCGCTACGCTCTGTGGTGGCACGCCCCCCAGCTGGTGCGCCCGCCGAAAGGCGATTCCCTGCAGGACCTCGTCGCCCGTACCGCCGAAGCGGTGCGGCAGATCATCGATCGCCACCCGCAGGGCCGCGTCGTCCTCGTCGGCCACGACAGCTCTAATCGCGCGCTGCTGCTGACGCTGCTCGATCTGCCGCTTTCGGCTTTCTGGCGTTTCGAGCAATCACCGTGCAACCTCACCGAGATCGAGGTGTCGCCGAAGGGCGTTCGCGTCCACAGCATCAATGAAACCCTGCACCTGCAGGAACGACCGCTCCATCAAGGGAGCGGGCAGCCAGCTTCTAAGGAGCAGGCCTCATGATCCAGACGACCTTCTGGGTTGCCATCGGTGGAGCGATTGGCACCGTTGCACGCTACTGGATCGCCCTTTTGATGTCGCCCGTCAGCCGCGACCTGCCCTGGGGCACCTTGTTGATCAACGTCGTCGGCTCCTTCGCCATCTCATTCTTCGGGACGATGACAATCGAGCAGGGTCGGTATCCCGCTCCAGAGCTATGGCGCACGGCCTTCATGGTCGGCATATGCGGTGGCTTCACAACCTTCTCGTCATTCAGCCTCCAGACGCTTGAGTTGATCCGGGCCGGAGCACCCGGACGGGCGCTTCTCAATATCGGCCTGTCGGTCGTGCTGTGCCTGATTGCCGTCGCGCTCGGTTATGTGGTTGCTGAACACCTGAACGGCGGCGTCCAGCAGATCGCCGAGGCGCAGATCGAGGAGGATGCGGGATGACGAGCGATGTCGAGCTGAACGTCAACACGATCTTGGCCATTCTCGCCGAACGTGCCGGCGCCCGCCCGTGCCTCGATGCGGCCGGCATTGCGGCGTTGGCACTCGATCACCCTACCGTGACCGGACTTCACATCCGCGTCGATCCTCGCCGGGACATCCTGGCGACCGAAGAAATGCTACTCCCCGAGCAGGAAAGGGCGATGGAGATCGAGGCGATGGCCGAGGGGCGCGCCTTGCGTAATGTCTTTTCCGCCTGGACCGCCGGGCTCGACCGGCATGTCCACACGAGCTGGTCGATATCACCGACGGCATCGACGACGAGATCACGGCGCTCGGCAAGCAGGCTGCCCTCAACGTGGTGGCGAATCTCACGCCGGAGAGCCGGGGCCATGCGCGGGCCGCGTTCCACGCCTGCCTGTTCAAAACGCATCGGCCCTTGCTGGTCGTTCCCCATGGCTACACGCCGCGCCCTCTACGGCGCGCCCTAATCGGTTGGAAGGATACGCCAACGGGCCGGCGCGCGCTCGACGCGTCGCTTCCTTGGTTGCGACGCATGGAAGAAATCCGCCTCGTTTGTATCGGCCGCCCCGACCGGCTCGAGCTTGATTGGGCCCGGGAATTCCTCGCCGACAAGGAGGTCAAGGTCGCGATCGTCGATGTCGAGCGCGAGGGGAACATGTCCGTGGGGACGCAGATCCTTGAAGAAGCACGACGATTCGATGCCGATTGGCTCATCACGGGGGCCTATTGGCACAGCGAATTGGCCGAGTGGATCCTGGGTGGCGTAACCGATGCGTTGCTGCGTCAGGCGACGGTGCCGCTGTTCATGTGCCACTGACGCGGAGAACTCCGTCCTCCCGTCCCCGACGCGAGAGCTGATTGTTGCGATCCTGGCAACGTCGAAGGTTTAGCGGCCGGTAGCCCGGGCAGCGGTCCGAAGGTTGCGGCGGCGAGTCGGTAAGGTCGGGCAAGACGGTTCATCCGAAGAAGCACAGGCCAACGGGAGCAGACCAAGCCCGCTCTGCGATGTCTCCTGGTCCGGTTCCGGGTCTTCCACGATCAACCCGCTGCGGGGTCGGCTACGTGAACGTGCCGCCGCTCTCGCCTTTGCCTTCGCAGTGATCGCGACCGGGCCTGGCCCTTCTGGGGAGCCATCGAGCGGGAATTGGCCCGCTCCCGATGGAGCCTCACAATGTCGAATGACCTTTCACTCGCCCAGAACGCCCCTTCCAGCTCGCCCGCACCCTGATGGCCCCGGTTTCGCTCTTCGAGGTCGATGGGGCCTATGGCGTCTTGGCGGCCGACGAACTCGACGGCGGCGATGTCACGGTGCTCTTTGAGTATGATCCCTTGCGGGTGCCGCTTGCGAGCCGGCGCCCGCAAGGGAAGCTACGCCGCGGGCCGGGTCGGTCACGATGGGGCTCATCAATTCGCCAGTTGCAGCCCGCGCCCTTGCAGGCTTGGCTCTTCGCGGTCGGTTGGAGCGGTCCCGCGAGATGCGGGAAGAAGCCAGAACAGGAAAGGCCGGGCGGAAAATCGTCCAGGAAGAATGAGATGGAGACGAGCGAGGTCGAGTATCTGAAGGAGCGGGTCTCCTGTGCGGCGGTGCTGGAGAAATCCGGCTTCGCGGTCGACGTGAAGGAAAGCACGCGCCGGGCGGTGAAACACCGGCGCGGCGATGACATCGTCATCGTGATCCATGACGGCAAGGGTTGGTTCGATCCGATGTCGGACGCCAAGGGCGACGTGTTCTCGCTGATCCGCCATCTCGACGGGGGCAATTTTGCTGAGGTGCTCGCCACAGCCGCCGAGCTCGTCGACTTCACTCCGGCGGAACCGGCCTGGACACGAGAGCCCCGAGAGCAGGAACCGGCTGCCCCTCTTTCCGAACGCTGGCGCAACCGTCGCGCACCATGGTCCGGCTCGGCGACCTGGCGCTATCTGGGCGACGGGCGCGCGCTGCCCGAAACGATCATCCGCGCCGCCATCCGGCAGGACTGGCTGCGCGAAGGCCCACGCGGCAGCGTGTGGGCGGCACATGTCGACGATGCCGGCACCGTAACCGGCTGGGAGGAGCGCGGTCCGGAATGGCGCGGCTTCTCGACCGGAGGGTCGAAGGTGCTTTTTCGTCTCGGAGCACTGGACGGTCTGCGCCTCTGCGTGACCGAAGCGGCGATCGATGCGATGAGCCTCGCTGCCCTCGAGGGGCTGCGGGAGGGCAGCCTCTATCTCAGCACCGGCGGCGGCTGGTCGCCGGTAACGGAGGCTGCGGTGCGGGTGCTCGCGGCACGCCCCGGTGCGCAGCTCGTTGCTGCGACCGACGCCAACGCGCAGGGCGAGACCTTCGCTGCCCGCCTTCGGACCATCTCTGAGGAAGCAGGATGCGACTGGCTGCGCCTGACTCCAGCGGCCGAGGACTGGAACGACGCGCTACGCGCGAAGATACAGGAGGAAAAGGAATGGAGGGAGGAAAGACGGGGCCTGCCGCATGCCCGCCGGCCGCGTCAAGGGTGAAGCTTCGCCCGGCTACGCCGGCCCTTGACCCGCCCGGACGGAGAGGCGGCGGCGGGGGATGGGTCACGAAGGGCTGAAGAGAAGATGGTGATCCCGTGAGGGGAGCCGCGCTCCGGCCTGGAGGAGGCCTTGAAGGAGCCCACCATGAATCTCTCCGACCATCCCATCCGCAAAGTGTATCAGGGCGTCGCCGATCGCCGGCAGATGTTCCGTCTGTTCGACCGTCATGCCCGGCGCCCGAACCGCTTCGAGGGCGACAACAGTGATCTCTTCCGCGGCGAGTGGTTCGAGATCGGCCAGGTCGAGCACGACTACATGTTCGAGATCCTGCCGCCGCTCTGGATGCGCGGAGACATGTTCGCCATGCGCGAGTTCCTCACCGGTTCGATCACCGGCGTCTTCTTCGCGCTGACCATCGACGGACGCCTCCGGCACTTCCACGGCTATTGTGATCTCGCCGACAGGGGCACGCCCGAGCGCATGCGCGCAGCCATCGTCGAGCGGGAATCCCGCCCCGTGAGGGCGATGACACGCGAGGAGCGACTTGAGCACATCTGGAGCGCCACCGAAGACGGCTATCGCGGCTATGAAGACGAGAGTGCCTTTGGCCGCCAGCATGATCCACGAATGGTGATGATGTGTGCCTCCTGGGGGACGCGGGCGTTCAAGCGCCTCGACGAGCTAAGCGACGTAGACATCTCGGCAAAGCTGCCGGTGCAGCTGCGCTACCTTCCTGACGCGATCGCGGCGTGAGGGGGACGAGCATGTTCACCTTTCCGCTGGTCGATGTCCGCGCCGCGCTGGAGCGCGGGCGATCCGACGCTGCCATCAACGGTGGTTTTCGCAATCCCTACTACGGCTTGCGACCCGGCGAGGGCGAGAAGCCCGGCGTCTGGCTGGTCGGGGACGACGGGGTCTACATCCTCTCGAACGGCAAGCTGGCCGAAGGACAACGTCCCTTCGTCGTCTACGCCGAGGAGTGCGACCCGAAGACCAATCCGGATTGTTGGCACTACAAACGCCAGCATTTCGGGGGCGATGACGGCATCGAATTCCTAGACGCCGAGATGCTCGTCAAGATGATCGCCGCCTCACCGGTTGCCACGCATCTGCAGATCGTCATGACCGACAACAGTCTGTCGATCACGCTGATCCGCTGCTGACCCACCGGGTCTGAAGGCCCGCTTTTCTCAATCCGCTCGCGATCCTCGCACCTGCCCGGCACCGCCCGGTGGGGTCGATGGCGCGCGCCTTCACGACAGGAGACGCTACCATGGCGCATGACGATCCCTTCACCATCGATCTCTTCGGCAATACCGCCTTGTCCTCCGGGCTCGGCCTCGGCGTCACGGCTTTCGCCGGCGTCGCCGCGGACAACGATCCGGACGATGATCCCGATCCCACGCCTGGCGCGCCAGCTCAGCCGGCGTTCGTTCCGGCGCGGTGGGTTGCGAGGCAGCGCGAGCAGGGCGCGAACTTCGTCCTCGACAGCGAGCGTGGGCTCGCCTCGGGCTGGAAGGCACGGGCCCGCGACAACATCGCCGCGATCCGGCTCGCCGCCGCGATCGAGGCTGAGCAGCGGCCAGCGACGGCGGACGAACAGGCGCGTCTGATCCGCTTCACCGGTTTCGGCGCGTCCGATCTCGCCAATGGCGTCTTTCGCAGGCCGGGCGAGACGGAGTTTCGCTCGGGCTGGAAGGAGATCGGGGCGGAACTTCAAGACGCCGTCGACGATGCGGGATATGCCTCGCTCACTCGCTGCACGCAGTACGCCCACTTCACACCGGAGTTCATCATCCGGGCGATCTGGACTGGCCTGCAGCGCCTCGGCTGGCGCGGGGGCAGGGTCCTCGAACCCGGCATCGGCACGGGGCTGTTTCCGGGGCTGATGCCGGCAGAACTGCGCGATCTTGTGCATGTGACGGGCGTCGAGCTCGACCCGGTCACGGCGCGCATCGCCCGGCTGCTGCAGCCGCGGTCGCGGATCGTGACGGGAGATTTCGCGCACACCGACCTGCCGGCGGTCTTCGATCTCGCCATCGGCAATCCGCCGTTCTCCGATCGCACAGTCCGCTCCGATCGCGCCTATCGCTCGCTCGGTCTGCGGCTGCATGATTACTTCATCGCCCGCTCCATCGATTTGCTGAAGCCGGGTGCGCTGGCGGCTTTCGTCACCTCGCACGGCACGATGGACAAGGCTGATACGACCGCTCGCGAACATATCGCGAAGGTAGCCCACCTGATCGCCGCGATCCGGCTGCCCGAAGGCAGCTTCCGCGCGGATGCCGGCACGGATGTGGTCGTCGACATCCTCTTCTTCCGCAAGAGGATGGTCGGGGATCCCGAGGGCGATCAGACCTGGTTCGATCTTGATGGGATTCGCGCCGCTTCGAATGACGAGGGTGCGATCCAGGTGAACCGCTGGTTCGCAGGGCATCCCGACTTCGTGCTCGGCACGCACACCCTCACCTCCGGCCCGTTCGGCGAGGCCTACACCTGCCTGCCACGTGAGGGGGTCGAACTCGGTTCAGCACTGGACGCCGCGATCTCTCTCCTTCCAGAAGGCCTGTATGACGGCGAGCCGACAGAGATCGATGTCGACGATGACGGTCACGACGACCATGTCGATGCGGTGTCGCCTGCTGGCCGGCATGTCCGCGAGGGCAGCTACTTCTTCGACGCCAGTCACGGACTGAAGCAGATCGTTGACGGCACGGCGGTCGCGATCAGGGCGCGGAAGGGCCGGTCCGGCGACGGCATCCCCGAGAAGCACATCCGCATCATCCGCAAGCTGATCCCGATCCGCGACGCGGTGCGCGAGGTGTTGAAATGCCAGGAACAGGACCGGCCCTGGAAAGATACACAGGTTCGGCTGCGGATCGCCTGGTCGAGCTTCGTGCGCGATTTCGGTCCGATCAACCACACGACGGTATCGATCTCTGATGATGCCGAGACCGGTGAAATCCGCGAGACGCATCGCCGGCCGAATCTTCAGCCGTTTCTCGACGATCCCGATTGCTGGCTGGTCGCTTCGATCGAGAACTACGACCTCGACACCGATACGGCGAAGCCCGGGCCGATCTTCACGGAGCGTGTCATCGCGCCGCCGGCCCCGCCCGTCATCACCTCGGCGGCCGACGCGCTGGTCGTCGTGCTGAACGAGTGCGGCCGTGTTGATCTCGCGCACATCGCCGAACTGGTCCATCAAGACGTGCCTGCCGTCATCGAGGACCTCGGCGAGGCGATTTTCCAGGATCCAACCGACGGCTCATGGCAGACCGCCGACGCCTATCTGTCGGGCGCGGTTCGCGACAAGCTCAAGGCGGCGGAGACCGCAGCAGCGCTCGATCCCGTCTTCGAGCGCAATGTTCGCGCGCTTGCTGAGGTGCAGCCGGCCGATCTCGGTCCCTCCGACATCACGGCACGTCTCGGTGCCCCTTGGATACCCGCGGCCGACGTCGTCGCCTTCGTCAAGGAGACCATGGGCGCGGAGATTCGCATCCATCATATGCCGGAGCTTGCCTCCTGGACCGTCGAGGCCCGCCAGCTCGGCTGGCTAGCGGCCGGCACCTCGGAATGGGGCACGGAACGCCGCCATGCCGGCGAGCTGCTGGCCGATGCGCTGAACAGCCGGGTGCCACAGATCTTCGATACCTTCGAGGAAGACGGGAAGGAGCGGCGCGTCCTCAATGTCGTCGACACCGAGGCCGCGAAGGAGAAGCTCGCGAAGATCAAGACCGCCTTCCAGAACTGGGTCTGGTCCGATGCCGATCGCACCGACCGGCTGGCGCGGGTCTACAACGACCGCTTCAACAACATCGCACCCCGCGCCTTCAACGGCGATCATCTGAAGCTGCCGGGCGCCAGCAGCGCCTTCACTCTCTACGCGCATCAGAAGCGTGGAATCTGGCGGATCATCGCGGCGGGCTCGACCTATCTCGCCCATGCCGTCGGCGCCGGCAAGACCATGACCATCGCCGCCGCCATCATGGAACAGCGCAGGCTCGGCCTGATCGCCAAGGCGATGCTGGTCGTGCCCGGCCATTGCCTGGCGCAGGCCGCGCGCGAGTTCCTGGCGCTCTATCCATCCGGCCGCATTCTCGTCGCCGACGAGACCAACTTCTCGAAGGACAAGCGCGCCCGGTTCCTGTCGCGTGCTGCGACCGCAACCTGGGACGCGATCATCATCACGCATTCGTCGTTTCGGTTCATCGGCGTGCCGTCCTCCTTCGAGCAGCAGATGATCCAGGATGAGCTCGAGCTCTATGAGACGCTGCTGGCCAAGGTGGAGAGTGACGACCGGGTCTCGCGCAAGCGGCTCGAGCGCCTGAAGGAAGGGCTCCAGGAGCGGTTGGAATCTCTCTCCACCCGCAAGGACGATCTGCTGACTATCGCGGAGATCGGCGTCGACCAGATCATCGTCGACGAGGCGCAGGAGTTCAGGAAGCTCAGTTTCGCCACCAACATGTCGACGCTGAAGGGTGTCGATCCGAACGGCTCGCAGAGGGCCTGGGATCTCTATGTCAAATCCCGCTTCATCGAGACGAAGAATCCGGGAAGGGCGCTCGTGCTCGCCTCCGGCACGCCGATCACCAACACGCTCGGCGAGATGTTCTCGGTGCAGCGTCTGATGGATCATGCCGCCCTGATGCAGCGCGGGCTGCATGAGTTCGACGCCTGGGCCTCGACCTTCGGCGACACCACGACCGAACTCGAGCTTCAGCCGTCGGGGAAGTACAAGCCGGTCTCCCGCTTCGCCAGCTTTGTCAACGTGCCGGAGCTGATCGCGATGTTCCGTTCCTTCGCGGACGTCGTGATGCCGGAGGACCTCAGGCGCTACGTGAAGGTGCCGGCGATCTCGACCGGCCGGCGCCAGATCGTCACCGCGAAGCCGACCGCCGCCTTCAAGCGCTACCAGACCGCGCTCGACGCCCGCATCAAGGCGATCGAGGAACGCGACCGGCCGCCGGAGCCCGGCGATGATATCCTGCTCTCCGTCATCACCGACGGACGCCACGCCGCGATCGACCTGCGTCTGGTCGATCCCGACAACGACAATGAGCCGGAGAACAAGCTCAACCTCCTCGTCGACAACGCTCTCCGCATCTGGAGAGACACCGCTGATCGGACCTATCTGCCGCCCGACGGCAAGGTCTATGACCTGCCCGGTGCCGCTCAGATGATATTTTCCGATCTCGGCACGATCAGCGTCGAGAAATCCCGTGGGTTCTCGGCCTATCGCTGGATCCGCGATGAACTCGTCCGTATGGGCGTCCCGGCGGCCGAGATCGCCTTCATGCAGGACTACAAGAAATCCGAGGCGAAGCAGCGGCTGTTCGGCGATGTCCGCGCCGGCAAGGTCCGCTTCCTGATCGGAAGCTCCGAGACGATGGGCACCGGCGTCAACGCGCAGCTGCGCCTGAAGGCGCTGCATCATCTCGACGTGCCATGGCTCCCCTCGCAGATCGAGCAGCGGGAAGGGCGCATCGTGCGGCAGGGCAATCAGCACGACGAGGTCGATATCTTCGCCTACGCGACCGAGGGCTCGCTCGACGCCACCATGTGGCAGAACAACGAGCGCAAGGCCCGCTTCATCGCGGCCGCGCTCTCGGGCGACACTTCGATCCGGAGACTGGAAGAAATCGGCGAGGGGCAGGCCAACCAGTTCGCGATGGCCAAGGCGATTGCCTCAGGAGACCAGCGGCTGATGCAGAAAGCCGGTCTCGAAGCCGACATTGCCCGATTGGAGCGGCTGCGCGTCGCGCATCAGGACGACCAGTTCGCCATTCGCCGACAAATCCGCGATGCCGAGCGCGACGTCGAGCATTCCACCCGACGCATCGGAGAGATCGGTCTGGACATTAAACGGTTGGTTCCGACCAGTGGCGATGCCTTCGCCATGATGGTGACCGGCACCTCCTTTTCCGAACGAAAGGCCGCCGGTCGCGCGTTGATGAAGGAGATCCTAACCCTGGTGCAGCTCCAGCACGATGGCGATACAGTCATTGCATCCCTTGGCGGGTTCGAGCTGGAATATTCCGGAGAGCGCTTTGGTGAGGACGGTTTTCGTTATGCCACAGTCCTGCTCTGTGCGGGCGCAGATCACGAGATCGAGCTGCCCGTGACCGTGACGCCGCTCGGGGCGATCTCACGCCTTGAGCATGCGCTCGATGGATTTGATGCGGATCAGGAACGCTACCGCCGGCGGCTCGTCGATGCTGAGCGGCGGTTGGCATCCTATCGCTCGCGCGAGGGCAGCGTGTTCAGTTTCGCGGCGGAACTCGCCGACAAGCGCCGGCAACTGACCGAGGTGGAGAACGCTTTGGCTTCGGATGTTGAGGCTATCCGCACCGAACGCGCCGGCCAGGCAGCGTAGTGCGGAGACTTTCGCTGCAATAGGATGAAGCGCGGCAGCGGAGACAGACAGGATCCAAAGCTAGAAATTCTCCAGCGAACGGCTCCCCAGTCTGAGATCGATCCCTAAGAGTTTACGCAAAATTCAGGTTAATTGGAGCTTTCAATGCAGCCACATTCCACGGTTAAAATAGGTCGATAAATTGCGAGGCAATCATCTTGAACGAACGTCAAGGAGCCGCGCGAGAGTATGTCCGCCATCAGTACAGTCGCAAACGCAGGGGGGCTTCCCAGCTATTCTCAGGCCAGCATAGTGGCGACGGGGTCGAGGATGATCGGTCCCGACATTCTGAGATCGCTGGCCATCCTTCTCGTCATGCTCGTTCACCTGCCGCTGAACGCCACCCCTGATGCGTTGGTCGCCATTCGAGAATATGGCTGGCTCGGTGTCGATATATTTTTCGTGCTCAGCGGGTATCTAATCGGGACGCAGCTGTTCAAGGAGATGGCTCGGACTGGCGGTGTCGATTTCAGGTCGTTCTATATCCGACGCGCCTTCCGGATATTCCCGGCCTTCTTTGTAGTATTGGCATTGTACGCGCTCGTGCCCATGGTGCGCGATACGCCCACCATGCAGCCGATTTGGAAGTTTGCGACCTTCACCGTCAATCTCGGGTTCGATCCGAGAGAAGGCAACGCCTTTTCACAGGCATGGACTCTTGCGGTCGAGGAGCAGTTCTACCTGGTCCTGCCTCTGTTAGTGCTTCTCCTCTATAAGCGCGTCAGCGCGGGATGGGTGCTGGTCCTTGCGGGAATGCTGACGCTCGGCGGGATCGCGCTGCGATATTCGATATGGGATGTGCAGGTGGGGGGCCTTGTCGCAGAAGGTCAATTCCGCCCCGCATTCGCGACGTACCTCCGCGATGTCTACTATCCGACCTACACGCGTCTCGATGGCTTGCTCTTCGGCGTGGTGCTTGCGGCTGTGCGCTTCTTCAAGCCCGAACTTTGCAAACGGTATCTGTCGCCCAAGGTGACGTTGCCTCTCGGGCTGTTTTTCGTGATCGGGGCGCTGATCTGCTTCGTCATCAGGGGGCCACTCGCAGGGCAGGGCATTTTTCCGGTGTTTCAGGCCCAGCTCGGCGCCGTCGCCGGTTTTCCGTTGGTCTCTATCGGGATCGCACTTTTGTTCTGTGCCATGCTCGATCTTGAAGGCGTTTTGAAACGCTGGCCCGTGCCGGGGGCGGCACTCGTAGCAACACTGTCCTACAGCCTCTACCTCACGCACAAATCCGCATTTCATCTCATGCGCCTGCTCGTCGGAGAAGAAAACCTGCAAGGTAGCGTCGGCTTTGTCGCCTATCTGATTGCTAGCTTCGCCGTTGCAGCTGTCCTCTGGTTCTTGGTGGAGCAGACTTTCCTGCGTCTCCGCGATAGACTGTTGTCGCCATCCAAATGATGTCGGCCCGTCATTGCAGATATCGAGCTTTCCAAGGCAATGAGCGGATCTCGTGTTCTGCTGGAGCCGCGGAAGTTTACGGTAGAAGCGCTGCCGGTTGCATGCAGCGCGCGATAATATCTAAAAGATGAGGACGGCTCTGCCATAGTGGAGGAGGCTTTTGCTGATTTTGAGAGGTCACTCCATGCACCTGATTGCGCTTATAATCTTCTCCCTGTTCTTGGGGGTTCTTCCAGGGGAAGCGCAGGCGCAGCCTTGGCAACGCGCCGATCCTGCATCAGCCGGCTGGTCCGTCGAGGAGCTGAAGGTGGCGCAGGACTATGCCGCCACCCTGAGCCCAACGGCGGTCATGGTCGTGCAGGACGGCAAGGTGATCGCCAGTTGGGGCGACGTGTCCCGCAAAGTGAATGTTGCCTCCGTCCGCAAAAGTCTGCTCAGCGCTCTATACGGGATCGCTGTTTCCGAAAGCCGCATCGATCTCGGCAGCACGCTTGCCGATCTCGCCATTGACGACAAACCTCCGGCACTGACTGGAGCGGAAAAACGGGCCACGTTGCGCGATCTGCTCATGGCGCGGTCGGGCATATACCACCAGGCCGCCTATGAAACCGGCGACATGCGGCGAAACAGGCCGGGGCGGGGGAGCCATGCCCCCGGCACGTTCTGGTTCTACAACAATTGGGATTTCAACGCGCTCGGCACGATTTATCGTGAGCAGACCGGCGAGGACATTTTCCGGAGCTTTGCCCAGCGGATCGCCCAACCGATCGGCATGCAGGATTTCTCAGCGCGGGACGGCAGCTATTCGCTCGAAAACTTGTCCATCCATCCGGCTTATCCGTTTCGCCTCAGCGCCAGAGACGCGGCCCGTTTCGGTCAGCTCTATCTTGACGCAGGGCGCTGGAGCGGCCGGCAGGTCATTCCGGCGTCGTGGGTGAAGGCATCCACCACGGCCTATTCCGCCACCGATCGCGGCAGCATGGGATACGGCTATCTCTGGTGGACGTTGAACCCCGACGTATTTGGCCCCGGTGCTGCCCTTGCATCTGGCTATGGCGGTCAGGCCATTGCCATTGTTCCGTTAAAACACTTGGTGGTCGTGCAAACCGTGGACCCGGCCCAAAACACGAAGGGCATCAGGACGAGCCATTTCGTCAAGCTGTTGCAGCAAATCGCGGTGGCGGCTCCAAAACGCCCGTAGATCCTGACGAAGGTTCCGGGATTTTCGCGACAATAGTTACGTTGAAAGCTGGATATGAAAACAATAGGGATCCTTGGCGGCATGTCCGCCGCCTCGACGCAGATTTACTATCGCGAGCTTTGCAATCGAACGCGGGAGCGCATAGGTGGGCTTCACTCGCCTGAATTGCTTATTCGGTCCCTTGATTTCGCTAAGATCGAAGCCTTGCAGATGGCCGGGAAATGGGAGCAGGCCGGGGAGGTCTTGAATCGGCAAGCTAAGGCACTCGAACGTGGGGGAGCGGATTTCATCATTCTCGCAACGAATACGATGCACAAGCTTGCGGAACAGATGATGCAGGGCGTTTCCGTCCCCTTGTTGCACATTGCCGATGCGACCGCCGAACGCATTCAGCAGAGCGGATTGCGTTCGCCGGGCCTCATGGCGACCGCTTTCACCATGGAGCAATCTTTCTATACCGAGCGGCTGGCGGCGACCGGCCTCACGCCGATCATCCCGGAGGCACAAGACCGGGCCGAAACGCACCGCATTATCTACCAGGAACTCTGCCGCGATCTTGTCACCAAGGAGAGCGAGGTGGCCTATATTGCCATCGCTCAACGACTTGTCGATCACGGCGCGGATTGCCTTATCCTCGGCTGCACGGAAGTCGGAATGCTGCTCAATCAGGGCAACGTGTCGGTGCCGGTATTCGACACGACCTTGGTGCATTGCGACGCGGCACTGACTATGGCGCTGGACGAATAGGGTCTGGCTGCAATTGTTCTCTGTCGCGCATAACCTGACTTCTGAGGCGCCGCAAAAGTCTCAGATTCATGCGATTCGAAACTCGGGAATTTTGCGAAAGACACGCCCCAATCGCCGGAGGCTTCGCGGATGGGCGCGGGCCGGCCGTGGTCGTCTCGGTCGGCGCGGGCCTGGTGGTGCTCGCCTTCGTCATCTTCGGACTTTGGCAAGACTCTATCGTCGGCCTGGTGGTCGGCATCCTGATAATGGACCTTGCGGTGCAATCCTCTCAGGTTGCCAACCAGGCGCGCGTCTATGCGCTCGATCCGACCGCCCGCAGCCGGCTCAACACCGTGTTCATGGCGACCATGCTCGCCGGCGGCGCGGTCGGGGCTGGCATCGGCGGCGCTGCCTATGCGTCATGGAGCTGGACCGGCACATGCGCTTTCGGCGCGATCTCGGCCGTCCTCGCTCTGCTGTTGTCGCGGAAGTCCTGATTTTGCAGCGATGCAAAAGTCCGGCTAACAGATCGGGCGAAATTCGGGATTTGCGCGACAGATCAGGTTCGGCTTGTAAGCAACTTGATCCCTGCAAAGGTGAAGAACACTCCCAATCCTGCGTCGATCCACCTACGAGCGCGATCGTAAGCCGTAACGACGCGCTTGGTAGAGAAGGCGACGGCATAGGCGATATGACCGACAACCGAGAGGATCGTGGTTCCGACTACGATAACGAGTGCGGTTGAGGCTGGGGCGGAATGCGCGAGGCCGAGCGACATGATTGCGATCCACGTCAACGCAGCCTTCGGGTTGGTCATCTGGACTGTCAGGCCACGCAGAAAATACGTGCGCAGGCTGCTTGCCGCTAATCCGGCCGGGTCTATGATCGGCCTTGTCGAAGCGGCCGAGCGAAAGGCTTTGAAGGCCAGCCAGAACAGATAAAGCCCGCCGACGATCTTGATGGCCGTCAGCACTGAAGCATAGGCCGCAATCAATGCCGTCAGCCCGATCGCGGTCATAGAGGCCCAGAGCAATGACCCTGCCGAAATACCGAGTGCCAGTGCAACGCCCGCTTTGCGGCTGATAGCCATCGACGTGCCGACGACAGAGAGAATATTCGGACCGGGGCTGAACATTCCAAGCGCAAAGGCACCGAAAGCCAACCCTATCTCCGGCAAATGCTCCATATAACTTACCTCCGGTCTGATGCGTAAATCCCGAGTATTGCACGAATTGAATCGCGGGTTTTTGTAGCGTACCAAACCCGGGATTTGTGCGACGGTTAGCGTCGTAGCGAAGGCCGCTGTAAGGAAGGTTGGAGGGATCGCCTTCTGCGCGGCTCAAGCGCCTGCGCGCAACTCCTCGATCAGCTCGGGATGGTGGTCGAGAAGCCAAAGCAACTGGCTGGTCGGACCGCTGGGCTCCACCAGGCCCCGTTCGTATTTGTCGAAAGCGTTCTCTCCGACCTTCAGCAGACCGCCGGCCTCGCGTTGCGAGAGCTTCAGCTTCTCGCGAACCCGCCGGATCGTCGCCGGAGAGGGAATGCCTTCGACTTCTTCCTTTAGCGCGCGCAGCGCGGCATCGGTCACCGCCATGTCGTCGCCGACATGGACGCCTTCGTCGCCGCTTTCCGGGTAGTAGCCCGGCAGTTGAACCGTGATACTTTTCCCCTTGTAGGTCACGAGCGACGGGCGAACGCCACGACGCAGGGTTTCCCCGGTCTCCGGCGAAACGATCGTCTCCGGCAGCTTCTGTTTCGATACCGCCATGGTCATTTCTCCTTGAACGACATGACCGTGAACTCGGTGATGACGTCGGCCGGGAACTTCACGTAGAGCGTCAGATCCCGCGCCGGGACATGGTAGACGTCCTGCCAGAGCCGGTGATCAGCGAAGGTCGTCATCGACTTGTAGAACATTAGAACATGCGCCCCTCTATTCCGGCGATGGTTTCGACCACGCCCGACCGGTCGAAACCGACACTATTGGCATCGCGAAGCGCGGATGACGTCATCGCCAGCGTGCTGACCGATCCCAACGCGATCTTGATCGCCTCGAGATCATAGGTCGGGCGCTTTTTTTCCCATCGCTCAATCTGCCACCTTAATGGTGGCAAATAAAGAGAGATGAGAGAGGGGGAGGAGAAAGAAGACCTTGCTCGCGGATCGGCCGAGCCGGTGTCGCTGACGCTCAACCGCGTCCTGCGCGATCCCAGCCCGTCGTCCCGCGCAGGGCTGCTAGCCCCGCTTGTCCAGCCGGGCAGGGGTGCTCGGGCGCAGTTGCACCGCCCCGTCCGCTCCGCGGGCCGGAGGGGGTCTTCGGGAAGAAGACGGAGAGGGACCGGAGTGAGGCTCCGCGTCCGCAACCCCTGGAAGGAGCATTCCCATGCATCTGATGAAGGTCGATCCGCGCGCGCTAAAGGACAATCCCGACCGCACGCGTCAGACGAAGTCTACCCCGCAGGCCGACGCCCTGCTGCTGGCCACCATCAAGGCCGTCGGTCTCGTGCAGCCCCCGATGATCGCGCCGGAGAGCGGCGGCGGCAATGGCTACATCATCGACTCCGGCCATCGCCGCGTGAAGCAGGCGATCAAGGCCGGCCTCGAGGAGATCGAGGTTCTGGTGGTCGACGCCGCCAATGACAATGGCGCCATGCGCTCCATGGTCGAGAACATCGCCCGCGAACCGCTCAACCCGGTCGACCAGTGGCGCGCCATCGAGCGGCTCGTCGCACTCGGCTGGACCGAGGAGGCGATCGCCGTCGCGCTGGCCCTGCCGGTGCGCCAGATCCGCAAGCTCCGGCTGCTGGCCAACATCCTGGCTGCCATGCTGGACCAGATGGCGAAGGGCGACATGCCGAACGAGCAGCAACTCCGCACCATCGCGGCTGCCTCGCTCGACGAGCAGAAGGAGGTCTGGAAGGCGCACAAGCCGAAGAAGGGCGATCCTCAGGTGTCGTGGTGGAGCGTCGCCAACGCGCTCACGAAGAAGCGGATGTATGCGCGCGACGCCAGCTTCGGCGATGACCTGGCACAGGCCTATGGCATCCAGTGGGTCGAGGACCTGTTTGCGCAGGCCGATGAGGACTCGCGCTACACGACGGATGTCGAGGCCTTCCTCGGCGCGCAGCAGGAATGGATGACGAGCCACCTTCCGAAGAAGGGGATCGTCACCGAGGCTAATAACTGGGGTCAGCCCGAACTGCCGAAGAAGGCGGAGCGTCTCTACGGCAAGCCGGGCAAGGGCGACTGCACGGCGATGTATCTCGACCGCGAGGGCAAGGTGCAGACCGTGCACTACCGCATGCCCGAGGAGAAGAAGGCCAAGGGCAAGGCCGACGCGGCTGTCGACGATGTCGGTACGCTGGCGAAGCCCCGTCCGGACGTCACCCGCAAGGGCATCGAGATGATCGGCGATTTGCGCACCGACGCGCTGCACGAGGCGCTGTCGCGGGCGCCGATCGAGGACGACATGCTGATGGCGCTGCTGGTGCTCGCCTTCGCCGGTCAGAACGTCCGCGTCGATTCCGGCGCCGGCGGCGAGTTCCGGTGGGGCAGCCGCTTCGGGCGCCATGCGGCGGAACTGTTCGACCAGGAGGGTAAGCTCGCCTTCGACATGGACACGCTGCGCATCGCCATCCGGAGCGTGCTGATCGACGTGCTGTCGTGCCGGGAAAATGCGACGAAGTCGGGCATCCTCGCCCTCGTCGCCGGTGATGCGATTGGCGCGGACGGGTTCTTGCCAAACATGGGCAGCGACGACTTCCTGTCCTGCCTCTCGCGTCCGGCACTGGAGGCGTCGTGCAAGGATACGCCTGTCATGCCGCGCCAGCGCGTCAAGGACACGCGTGCCGCGCTGGTCGAGCATTTCAAGGAGGGGCACTTCGTCCACGGCTCAGCGCTGTTCGCGCCGGGCACCGCGACGCTGAGCAAGTGGCTCACGGAGCACAGCGCCAGCGCGGACGATGACGACGGCACGCCCGCCGATCAGGACGAGCTCGATGGCAACGAGGCGATCGAGCCTGCGCACGATTTCGACGCGGACGAGGACCGTTTCGACGAGGCCGACATCCCCGAGAGCTTCCGCGAAGCCGCCGAATAGGCCGCTCCCTCTTCTTCCGAATGCACTTCACCGCCGCCGGTCACTCCGGCGGCGGCTTCGTTTCAACGCCTCGCGCAATCACGGAGGACACCATGTCCGCACATCTCATCTATGACCACGCACCCATAGGTTCGCTCATTGCCTGGTCCGACGGCGCGCCACGCCCGCCGGAGCGTCATCGCAAAAAGCTCGCCGCCTGGCGGAGCACCAACAGCCGGGGGCGGCTGATCGCCAGGCGCGGGGACCGCGCGATCGGGAATCTCTCCCTTTCGGCTACCTTCACCGTGCACGAGGCCGATTACGGCGCCGGTGGCGTCGTCGCCATCCGCGTGCATCGCACCTTCTCGCTGGAATCGGCGCTCAGCTTCACCATCGTGGAACGTCCCGCCATCGGCTCGGTGCGCGTGTTCGACCGTGCTGGCGAAGGCGCCGAGCTCGTCCATCTCGCCACGCATCGCGCCGCGGCCGAGGAATGGCTGTCTCGGCACGGCTATCCCCGCGCCGTTCTCGAGGAGGTCACGGAAGACGAGGTCGGCGCCGACATCATTGAAGGGAGAGCGGCATGACCAGCCCCCTTCCTGCCGGAAGCCCTTCTTCCTCGAACGTCACCCTTCCGGAGGTGGCGTTTGGCATCAGCGCGGACGGCTACGCCGTCGGGCGCGTCGGCGACAATGCCTTTGCCATGCTGCCGGGTCGCGACGGGCGGCATTATCTCGCCAGCGGCTGGAGGATATCCCGTCCGCTGGCCGAATGGCGCCGAGACGATTTCTATGGCCATTCGGGCGAGATCGCCGATGAGGCGGCGTTCCGGCTCCGCGTGCAGGAAAACGCCGAGCATCAGCGTGAGTGTCATGTGCTCGGCCGTCGCAAGATCGCGTCGCGTCTTCCTACGCCGTGGGGCACATCGCAGGGCGCGACGGTCTATGCCGAGGGCGTCGAGTGTCATTCGACTGCCGGCCACGGCGGCTTCAAGCTTTCGGCCGAGCGCAATCGCAAGGTCCATACCCTGCTGCGGGTTGCGGGCGGCTTCTACGAGGAGGACGAGGCCTGGGCGATCGTGGCGATCACCTTCCCGCATCTGTTCACCAGCTTTGAGCGGCGCTGCGCCGAGCGGATCATGAAGGATAGCTGGCCGGATGCGTGGGAGACGATCTTCGGGACGATCCTAGCTCCGGGTGAATCGCGCGAGAAGGACCGTCGGGCATTCGAGGCGGCCCATGCCGGCAACTGGATTGTGATCTCGGCGATCACCTCCGATCAGCAGAGGGGCTTCGTCGAGTGTGTCGCGACACCGGGCGGGCGACTAGGGCCGGGGACCGAGGAACGGCGTTTTCTTGTCCCTTCGGATGAGTATTCGGTCCGGCGTTTCGGGTTCGTGATCGATGCCGATCGACATGCCGTCTATGGCGGACCGTCGAGCTTCATCGGCTGGCAGGGGAGGGGTTCATGACTCCCGACGCCGAGGCCCGTGCCCGGCTGTTCCGCATGGAGGAGGCGCGCCGGCAGATCCAGCGCCAGCTCGACCAGATCGAGCGGCAGATCACGCGGCGCATGACCGCGCTGATCCCGCAGCTCCAACCGAAGCGCACCGGCTACCGGCACGGGAAGCCGACTGATCCAAAGGCATTCCTCGAACGCTATCGCGCGCATCTGTCCGCGTTCACGGCCGAGCGCCAGCCCGAGATCGACGCGCTGTCCCGCAAGCTAGCCCGGCAGGACCAGGCCATCGCGGCGCTTCGGGCGCGGGGCGATCTCGACCTGCGTCGCGCTGCCTGACCGGCGGCGGATTCCGCAACATGGATATGGAGGGCGCTATGCCTGTCTACGTCATTGAAACCACCTATCACCTGCCGGTCTATCGGCAGCGGCTCTACGAGGCCGAAACCCTCGACGAAGCCTGTCGCCTCGCCATTGAGGACGAGGGCTGGGACGACGAGCGGTCCGACGTCGACACATCGGGCGAGACCTATGTCACCGGTATCTGGCAAGGCGCGGAACGGGCCTACCAGGGGACCGCTCTTCCTATCCCGGCCTCGTTCCACGAGACGGTCCAGTACGAGGCCGAGCTCTTCAACGAGCTTCGGGCGCTTGTTCGGGAGCCGGTGCGGCCAATGGGCCTGTCCCGGGAGGAATTCGAGCGCTGGCTCCCCAAGGCCCTCGCGACGATCGAAAAGGCCGATGCGATACAGAATGGCAGGTGAACGACCTCGGTACTTCTGCCATATTACTTGAATACAGGGAGCGCCGCGATGGACGAGACGACAAGAGCAGCTTTCGAACGGCTTCTGCACATCGCCCGCGGCGATACACATCAGTCGCGCCGTGTCGCGAACTTCGTCCTCGCATGGTGGAACGCCGACAGCCTCGGCGGGTTCGATCTCGCCGACCTGTTCGCGGTCGATGCGGCCATCGCCCAGGATATGGCGCAGGTCTTCGGCCATGTCGCCAGTCTCTCCGCCGCGGAGTACCCTAGTGAACATCGGGCCGAGATCGAGGCTGTCATCGCGCAATGGCGTCCGGACGTGTGGACGCGCTCGCTGGAGACAGCCTGAGCACAATCCGGCGTAGCTCATGTCGCGATAGGCACTGAGGCAGCAGCGGCATCATCTCTCCTGTCACCAACCTTCGAAACCGTCATCCCGGTGTTGTGATCACGCGCTCGGTTTGATACCGGCCAGATCATGTGGCGGGCGGCATGCTCGCGAAGAGCGCGCCCTGTCAGCGAGGCAGGAGTCGGACTCTCGGAAACACCCCACAGCGGAAAGCGGCGGAAGGGCAGGGAGGTGGCGGCGGGGAGCTGTTGTCTCCTTTCCGGTTGCCTCGGTTCACCTGAAACGCGCTCACCGGCATCTCCTCGGGTTTGCTGCGGTCTGAACCGTCTGCCGGGCACTTCAAGGCCGCGTGCCGCGCCGCGTGGCGGCCGGCCTGTACCGATCTCGGCAGACCGGGCCCGCGTCCTGCGCGAGGGCTTGCGCCCTGCTGGTCCGCAGACCAGGTCCGCTCGCCTGGCAAAGGCCGGACCCTGAAGCGCCCGGCGGCCGCCGGTTCCATTCGACCGCACCCGAGGGGACGCCGGCGAGCGCTGGCCAGGCCTCGGATCGAAACCGGAAAGGAACCCATCATGGCCAAGGCCGCCCAAACTTCCCGCTCATCCTCCCGTGTCGTCCAGCTCCGCAAGGGCACCACCGTTGAGATGGTCCGGCTTGCCTGCCCCGACGCCCACCAGGCCGCCCTTATCTCCGAGAGCTTCGGCCTCCCGGTCCTCGATAGCGACGGCATCCGCGAGCAGCACGAGCGCCTGATCGTCGAGAGCGCCGACGGCCTCAAGGAGGGGCTCGGCGAACGAGCGATGCAGATTCATCTGCAGCGCATCGTCGGCGCCTATGTCGGCTCCGCCCACGGAGCCGGCCAGTTCTACAGCCGGGCCGTTACGGAAGCGCGTGATGCCACCGCCAAATCGGCGAACGACATACGCGACGAGGACCTCGACGGTCCGGTCGGCTTCGACAGCGGCGCCCAGCGCAAACGCGAGTTCGCGGCCGACATGGGCCTTCAGGCCCACGCCCTTCGGATGGCGGCCGAGGGCGCCGTCGCCGCCTACGAACAGGTTGTCGGCGAACGCTGGAAGCCCTTCGAGCGGCCGGTCGACAATCCCGGCCACAGCGTCGATCGCAAGGCGGCCGAACTCCAGATGGCAGCTCTCGGCTGAGCCGCCTCGGGCGGGGCCTCAGTCCCGCCCTTCTCTCTCAATCGGCTGGCGTCGCTCCCGCGGCGCCAGCCTTTTTTCATATCGCTGCGCTCGGAGGAAGAAAAAGAGGGGGGATAGCGGCGCGCGTTCGCACCCCATCCCGACTCGTGGTCCTGCCGGGCCCGGCGGCTCGCGCAACGGCTTCGCCGTCCTCCACTCCGTTGCGGTCCCTGCGGGATGCGCAACCCTCCTGATCGACCCGGCCTCCGGACCGTCGTGACGGGGTCGCGATCGGCGCGACCTCCAAGACGGAGGTGTGAAAATGAGCAGGAAAGAAGAGAAGCCGCGCGTCGACGTCTATACGCGCATCACCGACAGGATCGTCGCGGATCTGGAAAAGGGCGTGCGGCCCTGGATGCAGCCCTGGCGTTCGAGGAACGCCATCGGCCGCGTAACTCGGCCATTGCGTCACAACGGCTTGCCGTATTCCGGCATGAACGTGTTGCTGCTGTGGTCCGAGGCCATGGCGCGGGGCTATGTCTCGCCGGTCTGGATGACCTTCAAGCAGGCGATCGAGCTCGGCGGCGCGGTACGCAAAGGCGAGACCGGTTCGACGGTCGTGTTCGCTAGCCGCTTCACCAAGGCCGAGGCCGACGGCCACGGTGGCGAAGTCGAGCGGGAAATGCCCTTCTTGAAGGCGTACACCGCGTTCAACGTGGCGCAGATCGACGGGCTGCCGGATGGCTATTATGCGAAGGCAGAGCCCGTCCGCGATCCGATCGAGCAGATTGAGGAGGCCGACCGCTTCTTCGCCAATACTGGCGCGGTGATCCGCCATGGCGGCGATCGCGCCTTCTATTCTCCCGGCAGCGATCACATCCAGATGCCGCCGTTCCAGACCTTCCGGGATGCAGCGAGCTACGTCGCCGTCCTCAGCCATGAGGTCACCCACTGGACGGCGGCGCCGCATCGCGTGAACCGCGATCTCAGCCGCTACGGCAAGGACCGGAGCGAGCGCGCCCGCGAGGAACTCATCGCCTTATCCTGACTCTGTGATCCTGTCTCAGAATCAGGCATGGGGAGGCATCATCGGCGGCCCGGTGAGGCTCTTCAGACGTCCGGGTCAAGCGTTCCCGCAGCGTAAGCGAGGACAACGCTTGACGCGGCGGCGACTCCACAAGCT
>JAFKFL010000031.1 GCA_017308235.1 Alphaproteobacteria bacterium
GGATCAGGCGCTCTGCTACCAGTGGAGCTTCTGGGGCATGACCGAGTTGGAGAAGCCCCTCCTCACCATCCTCATTGACATGTTCATGACGCCCCCCGACAAGCGTAAGCCGGACGCCGTGGCTGAGGCTCAGAAAGCCCTGCCCAAGCCGTTCAGCGTGCTGAACGGGGCCCTGCAGGGTCGCGACTACCTTCTGGGATCGACCTTCACCGTCGCCGATCTCAATCTGGCGTCGATCTGCAGTTGGTCGCGGCCGATAAAATTCGATTTCAGCCCTTTCCCGAACGTCGGTACCTGGCTCGACCGCTGCCTCGGCCGGCCAGCCTACAAGGCGGCCCGCGGCAACAAGTAACAAATCGAGGCGGCCGGTTAGAGGGCGCTATTCCGCAGGCGCCGTCTGAGCGAGGTCCAGCTCGCGGGATTGATCACCGGCCGGCAAGAGCAAAGCGACCAGTGTGATCACCACCGAGACGCCAGCCAGCGCCAGGAAGAGCAGCTCGAGACTGCCGGTCGCCTGGCGTACCCAGGCAATGGCAAGAATGGCGAGCGGACTTGCTCCAAAAGCAACGACGAACTTCGCACCGAAGCCCAGGCCGTGGTAGCGGCCGGGCGTGTAGCGGGCGATCAAGATATTTTCGACCGGACCGGTTGCCGAACTCAGCACCGCCGAGGCCATGGCGCCAAAGAGCGCCACATAGCCATTACCCAAAGCAAGCGCCACCATTGCGCCCACCTGCAGGGCGGAAGCCACGACATAGGTCGACTTCAGCGGGTAGCGATCAATGATGGTGCGGCCCAAGGCGTACTGGGCCATGCCCGAGACGACATAGATCATCGAGGTCGCGAGCCCGATCCACAGCACGGTCTCGGTCATCAGGCCCCAGGAGGCGAGTCCGTCGCGTAGGCGAGCAATTTCGGTCGCCAGCTTGGTCTCGAACACCATGGCCGCGCCGAATAGCAACGCCTGCCAGATGATACCTTCGAGGGCCATGGTGATGGAGAGGACGGAGAAGACCCGCCAGAACTCGCGCCGCCCAAGTTGGACGCCAGGCGCCACCGGCATCGGTTGGTCGCCCACGCGGCCACGCCGGACCTGCCAGGCGAGCACGACACCGACGGCAAGGCAGACTGCGCCGGGGACGATGAAGGCCGCGCGCCACGACGCGAGAGTGATCAGGACGCCCGGCACCACGCCGTAGAGGGCCAGGCCCGCGCTACCCCACAGGCCGTTCACGCCCATGGCGTGCCCCTGCTCGCGTGCGGTGCGGATGATCCAGCCGATGCCGACCGAATGATAGATGGCGCCAAAAGCGCCGATCCCGCAGAGCGCCAGCATGAGCGCAAACGTGTCGCGTTCGGGCACCAAGCCGCAGGCGATCGACGACAGGCCGAGGCCCACGAACATCACGACCATCATCAGCGGCGCACCGAAACGGTCCGACGCCCAGCCGGCCGGCAGAGACATGACGCCGAGCAGGATCGTCGCCGGTGCATAGAGCTCGAGTAGGCTCGTGGAGGGCAGGTCCCAAGCGATGGCAATCGTCAGCACGATTACCGCGTAGAACGCGGTCATCATGTGCATCAGGGCGTGGCCAATCGAGGAGAAAATAAGCACCCGTCGACCAGCAGCGGTATCGTGGACGGCGACAGTGTCCACGGCGGCGGCTTTCATCATGTTTCCTGTATCAGGGTCAGCCGGTCGCCACACAAGCCGGCTTGCGGCAATGCAGCCATTCGCGCTACACGCCCTGCTCCGGTCGGGGCGTAGCGCAGCCTGGTAGCGCATCAGTCTGGGGGACTGGGGGTCGCAGGTTCAAATCCTGTCGCCCCGACCAATTCCTGCTTCGGGCGAGTAGAGATTACGGCGCGGACGCCACGCGTCGACCCGCGGCCGTCAGTTTGCATACTAGCCAATCGGGCTTGAGCGGATTGTGGAACCAGGGCTCGGCCCAGCCCCTGTCCAGGCATCGCCGTACGACGGCGTCATCGATCTGCTGGCCATCCAGATCGAACAACGGCAGCTTGCCGCCGGGTTGATCCAACGCCCTGCGCAGGTACAAAAGCTCGATTAGAGTCGGAAGATCACCTTCCAACTCATTGTCGTTCAAAGGACGAAAGTCGAAATCGTGCGCTCGTACGCGCACCTGGTCGCGATCTGCCAGCACGGCTGCGTCCCCCTTTTGACGTTGCCGCTATGTAAGCCCCTCGGACACAGCATACGCCAAACGGAAGAAAACCCAAAAAAAATCAGGTGGTTATCGCCATTTCCTGCGATAACCACCTGATCTGGTAGACGAAGAAGAGAGCCTCACCCCAGTGCTGGTGCGGCAGGCTTCTTGACGGTGTCTAATTCTGCGCTTTCAGCGTGCTCCGCAACTGTGTCAGCGCCTGCTCGAGATCTTCGAGAACGGACTCGATCTCCCGGCGCTTATGCAGGTCGAGCATCGCGGCCCGTGGCGTCGTGGTTGACGGCTGCGGCCCAGTCCGCGGCAGCGGCCTCGCAGTGCCCGCCATTGCCTCGGCGCGGGCTGATACGATCCGCAGGCTTTCCAAGGCGCTCTCTGTCGCCACGTCGAGCCGCTGTTGCGGCAGACGGCCACGGCCCTCCTTCAGGAGGCGCTGCACGCCCTTGATGGTGTAACCATCATCGTAGAGCAGCGACCGGATACGGCGCAGGAGATCGATATCCTCCGGGCGATAGTAGCGCCGGCCGCCGCCCCGCTTGAGCGGGCGCACCTGACTGAATTTGCTTTCCCAGAACCGCAACACGTGCTGCGGCACGTCGAGCTCCGTCGCAACTTCGCTGATGGTGCGAAATGCTTGCGCCGATTTCTCAATCCGTCTTTCAACGGTCTGAACTGACACGGCCATATCCTTCCCCCACACTTACCCCGTTGACCCCTTGCTGACTTCGTCGGGCGCCCCGTTAATCAATGATTTAAGGACGTTCGACGCTCGGAAGACAAGGACACGCCTCGGCAAGATCGGAACTTCCTGTCCGGTCTTTGGATTGCGGCCGATCCGCTGACCTTTGTCGCGGACTGTGAAGCTCCCGAATGACGAGATCTTCACCGATTCGCCACGCGCCAACGCCTCCACGACCTCAGCAAGGATCGTTTCGACAAGATCGCTCGACTCATTGCGAGACAGTCCCACTTCCTGGAACACTGATTCGCTCAAGTCGGCGCGCGTGATCGTCCGGCCTTCCATCCGGGTGATACCCTTCCTTCCCCCAATTAATCCTTACTCTAAGGTAGGAAAGCGGTCAATATCAGCGAGATAGAGGGTGTCATTGAATCGCCGCTTGTTCCCGTTCCGTTGCGGCAGAATATTTCAAAAATCAGGTCACCAGCGGACCAAAGAGGCCCCCCAGGCAAGGCCTCCGCCAATGCCCTCCAGCAGGACCAAATCACCCTTCTTTATGCGGCCGTCCTTGGCCGCAGTGTCGATGGCGAGCGGAATGGAAGCAGCCGAAGTATTGGCATGCTTGTCGACCGTGACAACCACCTGATCGGGTGAGAGCCCCAGCTTGCGGCCCGTGCCGTCGATAATGCGCTTGTTCGCCTGATGCGGCACCAGCCAATCGATGTCCTTTGGCGTCAGGCCCGCCTTTTCCAAAACTTCGCCCACGACGGCCGCCATGTTGACGACCGCGTGCTTGAAGACCTCCTTGCCTTCCATGCGCAGGAGGCCGGTGGTGCGGGTGGAGGAAGGCCCTCCATCGACATAGAGGATGTCGTGTTCGCGACCATCGGAATGCAGCGCATTGGCCAGGATGCCGCGATCGGCCGAATGGCCCGCGCCCGTCTCCGCCTTAAGCACAACGGCACCGGCGCCATCCCCGAACAGGACGCACGTGCCACGATCGCTCCAATCCAGGATGCGCGAAAAGGTCTCCGCTCCGATCACCAGCGCCGTCGAGGCCAATCCGTTCTTCAGCATGCTGTCGGCGACCGCCATGCTGTAGACGAAGCCCGCACACACGGCCTGTACGTCGAACGCTGCACCTCGGGTCATGCCGAGGGCTGATTGAACCTTGGTTGCCGTCGCCGGGAAGGTTTCGTCAGGCGTCGCGGTCGCGAGCACGATCAGGTCGAGATCCGCGACCTTCAGTCCGGCGTGGCTCAGCGCACGTTCTGACGCCTTCAAGGCAAGGTGCGAGGTGAATTCGCCGTCCGCCGCAATGTGGCGCTGGCGAATGCCAGTGCGCTGCCGGATCCACTCGTCAGAAGTTTCGACTTTCTTTGCGAGCTCTTCGTTGGTGACGATTCTTTCGGGCAGATACGCGCCACAGCCCTGGACGACAGAACGAATCACTCGGCGCCTCCGCTCGCCTGCAACGCGGCCGGCGTGGCGTCCGCCGCTTGTGTGACTTGCCGCAGCTTCGCCAACCCTTCTATGAGCTTGCTCTTGTACTCGTAGCGAACCAGGTCATTGGCGACTCCGATCGCATAGGCGAAGCCCAGCCCATCGGTGCCACCGTGGCTTTTCACGCAAATGCCGTCGACGCCCAGGAAGACGCCACCGTTGTAGCGCCGCGGATCCACCCGCTTGCGCAACTTCGTCCAGGCACCCGACGCGAACAGATAACCGATCTTGGCGAAGGTCGATGTCCGAAAGGCATCGCCCACGAAGCCGAAAGTGAGCTTGGCGGTCCCCTCGATCGCCTTCAGTGCAACGTTGCCGGTGAAGCCGTCTGTAACCACGACGTCCACCACGCCGGTGCCGATGTCATTGCCTTCGACGAAGCCGTGAAAGTTGACCGGTGTTCCTTCACGGCGCAGCCAACTCGCGGTCTGACGTACTTCCTCGTGACCCTTGAGTTCCTCCGAGCCGACATTCAGCAACCCGACCTTCGGCGCGTCGAGGCCCAACAGCACTTGCGCGAAGACACTGCCCATGACGGCGAACTCGGCAAGGTTCTCGGCGTCGCATTCGAGGTTGGCGCCGAGATCGAGCATTACCGTCTCGCCGCGCGCCGTCGGCAGGAACGAGGCGAGCGCAGGCCGATGCGCGCCCTCGACCATACGCATGGCAAACATCGAGATAGCAAGCAGCGCGCCAGTATTGCCGGCCGAGACCACGCTGTCGGCACGGCCTTCGGCCGCCGCCTGGACGGCCAACCACATGCTCGACTTGCGGCGGCGGCGCAGCGCCACGGACGGCTTGTCATCGGCGCTGACGGCGTCCTCTGCCGGGACGATCTCCAGGACGTTGGCTAGTCCCTTGCGTCGATCGACGAGCGGCTTGAGCTTCGCGGGATCACCAAATAGCAGGAACGTCGTGCCGGGATGGCGTTCGCGCGCAATGTAAGCGCCCTCGACGACGACGTCGGGCGCCTGATCCCCGCCCATTCCGTCCAGTGCCAGAACGACCTTGGCCGCGCTCATCGCGCTGCTCCGCTTGTCGACTGCCAGCGCATCGCCGGCCGCGCGTGAAGACCTATTTCTCCGCCGACGCGGCGTCGGCCAGGACCGGCATATCCTCGCGATAATAACCACAATGCGAGCACACCGAATGCGGCCGCTTCAATTCACCGCAATTCTTGCACTCGACATAAGCCATCGACGGCAGCGCGTGATGGGCACGCCGCATGTTACGGCGCGACTTGGAAACCTTCTTCTTGGGAACTGCCATGACAATCTCCAGAGCGGGGGCGGCGACGCCTGCCCCTAAAAAGCTGAGGCCGCGCTCCAAAGGCGCGGCGGGCCGACTTCTCTAGCCAAATCGTTACACGATCGCAACAATTTACCGACCGCGGCGCGGTTTGTCTCGCAGCGCCGCCAGGCCGGCAAAAGGATGGCGTCGCTGTTCTGCCCGACCCGAACGGCCGCCGTGGCGGTGCTTGGGCAATACATCCTCGAGCTTGGCGCCCGGCCGCCTCGGATAGGGGTCGGCTGCGAGCGAAAGCTGCTCGGCCACGATTTCGCCGATATCGAGCACATTCCCTGATAACGGTTCGGGCGCGTCGATCTGCGCGCTTAGCACAGCTTCACCGCTCTCCGGATCTTGCTCCTCGGACAGCCCCTGCCTGAAGACGATGCGGAAGGTCTCGTCGAGTTCCTGGGTCACCGGATCGAGGGTGAGAATGCAGGCCTGCACGATCTTGCCCCGTAGCCGGCCTTCCACGACGATCTGGCCGCCCGGCCGACGATCGACGGTCGTCCGAGCGGAGAAAGCAGGCAAACTAACGAAGCCGAACCGCCGCGCCAGTGCCGCCCGCTCACCATCGGTGGCGACAATGTCCAATGCCGCCCCGGAAGGCGCCATGCGGTCCAGGTCGACAAGTCGCTCTAGCTCCGATTTCTCTTTTTTTTCTGGGTTCTGTGACATTTCTCTAAACTACTACTTCATCAGGTCATTGCGCGCCGTCGCCGCCAGCCGATCAGCCTCGTGACGGACATAGGCTTCCAAACGGGTGACCGGACCGGCGTCAGTGGGCGGCCTACCGCCGTAGGCGTTCCGGCGCAAGACGTCTGCAAGCGATGTCGATCCCCCGGCCAGCGCCTCTCGGTATGCCAGCGCCCGACCTTGGAAGCCTTCCGCCATGATCTTGATGCGCCGTCCAACGCCCAGATCCTGGACGCCAATTTCACGCAAAGTGAGGTCGAGGTGCCGAAACATAGCGTCGAAGAAGGCTTGCGCCAGAGCCGTGCCGTCCGGCTCGCGATGCAGACGATCGATCGTCAACGCAGCATGCAAAGCCAGCGCGTCGAAGCGGCCGTCAAGCGTATCGGGGATGCCGCAGACTTCGAAGAGCTCCGGTGTACGGGCGCGCTTGGCGGTGGCGCTATAAACCGCAGCGGCGTATTCGGTATCGGCGTTCTTGCGGCGAAACACTCGCATCTCCTTCGGCGCAATGACCTTTGGTTGACCCGCAGCCCCTGCCACGACATGTTGGGGCCCCTCTTTCTCCGGAACTCAAGAATACGTCCATGCGTCGCACCGTCCCGATCGTCCTCGCCGGCGCCGCCTGTGGTGCCCTCCTGTTGGGAGGATGCGCGAATATCGTCAATCAGCGCGGCTTCGCGCCGACGCCCGGTTCGGTCGACAAACTTGAGATTGGGGCGCAAGGCCGCGACGACGTGGTCCGGCTGATCGGATCGCCGTCGACGGTGTCCACCTTCAATCCCAGCATCTGGTACTATATCAGCCAGAAGCAGGAGAACTGGGCTTTCTTGAAACCCGAGATCACCGAACAGAGCGTGATGCAGCTCACGTTCAACGATTCGGGCCGCCTGCAGGCAATCAAGAAGTACGATCTAAACGACGCCGAGGATATCTCCATGGTCTCGCGCATTACGCCGACCGCCGGCAAGGAGCTCACCGTGCTGGAGCAGATCCTGGGCAACGTCGGCCGCTTCTCGACGCCCAAGCAGAGCAATCCGGGAGCCCCGACCAGCGGCGGCGGCATCTGACCTTCTGTTCAACGGGGTCATCCGACAAAAAAGCCCCGGTCCTTCGACTGGGGCTTTCTCTTTTGAGAGCGTTCGCTGGGCTCAATGAGCGAGCACGGCAAGCAGGAGCAAGGCCACAATATTGGTGATCTTGATCATCGGATTCACGGCCGGGCCGGACGTGTCCTTGTACGGATCGCCGACGGTGTCACCCGTCACGGCCGCCTTATGGGCTTCCGAGCCCTTGCCGCCGAAATGGCCTTCCTCGATGTACTTCTTGGCATTGTCCCAAGCACCACCGCCGGCCGTCATGGAGATGGCGACGAAGATGCCGGTGACGATGACGCCAAGCAGCATGGCGCCGACTGCCGCGAAGCCATCCGAGCGGTTCGAGATAGCGCTGATTACGAAGAACAGCACGATCGGTGACAGCACCGGCAGAAGCGACGGGATCATCATTTCCTTGATGGCGGCGCGCGTCAGCATGTCGACAGCGCGGCCGTAGTCGGGACGATCCGTGCCCTTCATAATACCGGGCTTCTCCTTGAACTGCCGACGCACCTCCTCGACCACCGACTGGGCCGCGCGGCCGACGGCCAACATCGACATGCCGCCGAACAGGTACGGCAGCAGACCGCCGATCAGGAGGCCGACCACGACGTACGGGTTCTTGAGCGAGAACTCGACCACCTTGGTGCCGAGCTTGCCCTGCGCCATGAAGTAGTCGAGATCCGATGTGTAGGCAGCGAACAGCACCAGCGCACCCAGCCCCGCCGAGGCAATGGCATAGCCCTTGGTGACTGCCTTGGTGGTGTTACCGACTGCGTCGAGCGCATCGGTGTTCTTGCGCACTTCCTTGGGCAAGCCCGACATCTCGGCGATGCCGCCGGCGTTGTCGGTGACCGGGCCGTAGGCATCGAGCGCCACCACCATGCCGGCCAGCGCCAGCATCGCGGTCGTGGCGACGGCAATCCCGAACAGACCGGCCAGGATGTAGCAGATCACGATGCCGGCGCAGATCAGCAGCGCGGGCATCGCCGTGGCCTCCATCGACATCGCGAGACCGGCGATGACATTGGTGCCGTGGCCGGTGACCGACGCCTGGGCGACCGCCTTCACCGGGCGATAGTCGGTACCGGTGTAGTACTCGGTGATCCAGACGATCAGGCCGGTGATGGCAAGCCCGACCAGGGAGCAGAAGAAGAGCGACGTGCCGGTGAACGACTGGTCGCCCACCTTGAGGACGGTGTCCATGCCCACGATCTGGCTAGTGACGAACCAGATTGCCGGGATCGAGAGCACTGCGGCTACGATCACGCCCTTGTACATCGCCCACATGATCTTGGCGTCGTCGCCAAGCTTCACGAAGAACGTGCCGATGATCGAGGTGATGATGCAGACCCCGCCGATCGCGAGCGGATAGACCATCAGCTTCGAAACCAGCGCCGGATCGGCGGCAAAGAAGATCGAGGCCAGCACCATGGTGGCCACGGTGGTCACCGCATAAGTCTCGAACAAGTCGGCTGCCATGCCGGCGCAATCGCCCACGTTGTCGCCAACGTTGTCCGCGATGGTGGCCGGATTGCGTGGGTCATCCTCCGGGATGCCGGCTTCGACCTTGCCGACCATGTCGCCGCCGACATCGGCGCCCTTGGTGAAGATGCCACCGCCGAGACGCGCAAAGATCGAGATCAAGGACGCGCCGAAGCCGAGAGCGACCAGCGCATCGACCATCTCGCGGCTACCTGGCGCGATGCCGAGGTTGCTGAGCAGCATGTAGTAGCCAACCACACCCAGCAGCGCGAGGCCGGCCACCAGCATGCCGGTGACGGCGCCCGACTTGAAGGCGAGATCGAGGCCCTGGCCCAAGCTTTTCTGGGCGGCGACGGCGGTGCGTACATTGGCGCGCACCGACACGTTCATGCCGATGAAGCCGGTAGCACCCGACAGCACAGCGCCGATCAGAAATCCGCCGGCGGCAAGCTTGCCGAGCAGAAGGAACAAAACGATGAGCACGACCACGCCGACGATGGCGATGGTGGTGTACTGCCGACGCAGATAGGCGGCGGCGCCCTCCTGGACCGCTTGTGCGATCTCTTGCATGCGCGGCGTGCCGGCATCAGCGGCCATAACCCGCGATGCAGTCACGACGCCGTAAAGAACGGCGATCACGCCGCATCCGACGACGGCCCAAAGAACGGATGACATGGTATCTAACCTATTGTTTTTTCCGCGTTTTCCTGCTTGCCGCTGCCCGAAGCAAAGATCTCTCCCCCGGGGCGAAGCGGGCGGAAAATGACAGATGGCCCACCGCGGCGCAACCTTAGGCGAAGGGGAGAAATCCCCTTCACGTCAAGGGGTTGGCCCTACGTGCGTGCGGGATGACGCAAGCGAAACGCGACGATGACCAGAAGCGCGGCGCATACCAGGATGAAGGCGAAGTAGTTCAGCACTTCCCAACCCTTGAGCTCCAGCACCACGCTGGCCATCAGGCTCGCGGTGGTCGTGGTGCCGAACACCATGAAGTCGTTGAACGCCTGCGCCTTGCCGCGTTCGGCTGGCCGGTAGGTCGTCGTGAGGAGCGTCGTGGCGCCGACGAACAGGAAGTTCCATCCCACGCCGTTCAGGCTCAGAGCGCCACGGAAATGCCAGGCGGTGGTCCCCATCAGGGCAACGGCAACGCCTGCAATCAGCAACAGCGCACCAGCCAGCATCACATTGAAGATGCCGAAACGCGCGACGAGATGGCCGGTAAAGAAGGCCGGAATGAACATGCCCATCACATGCGTGAAGATCGTGACCGGCGCCTCGGTCTTGTCGAGACCGCACTGCACGATGGCGATCGGCGACGCGGCCATCACGAACGACATCACGCCGAAAGCGATCATCGCCCCTGTCACGGCGACCATATAGGCCGGCTGGGTCACGATCTCGAGAAGCGGCCGCTGCGGCCCTCCTCCGTCCTCGGCCTTTATGACCGGGAACTCGATGAAGCCCAGGACCACAAACACAATGGCATGCACGACGACCACGGCGACAAAACTCGCCTGAAAGATCGGCAGCCACAGATCGGGAGTCCAACGCGCTAGTGTCGGGCCGATAATGCCGGCGACGACACCGCCCGCCGTGACGTAGGATATGGCCTGGGCGCGAAAGTGCAACGGCGCCAGCTCCACCGCCGCGAACCGATAGAGCTGCATGTTGGCAATGGCAAAACCCAACATCAGGCCGCCCAGACACAGCATCAAGAAGCTGCCCATGCCGAGCCCGATCGCAGCGCATGAGGCGCCCGCCATTCCCGCCAACGAGCCAGTGCGAAACCCAAAGGCCCGGCCGCGCCGCATCATCAATGCCGAGGCAGGAAACACCGAAAGCATCACCCCCAGGTGCTGCATCGTGATCGGCAAGTTGGCGAAGACGCGCATATCGGCCGGCACGATGGTGAGCACCGCGAGCGCCGAGGAGGCGAACATCAGCGTGTTGCTGCTTTGGGTGAGCGCCTGGCATGTCGCCAACAAGCCAATGTTGCGCAGCGATCGGCGCGGGAAGCGGCCGGCGTCGATCGCCTGCGCCTCCTGAATCTTGGTCAGTCCGTCCATTTGCGGCGCACTTTAGTCGGCATCAGAGACCGTGCCCAAGTGAATTGGCGCCCCGCTTTGATGGTTGGCACGCAGGGCAGCCATGCCCATCGCGGGCGCTCTCACCTCGATTAGAAGTGGACATAACCCATGCGCTCCGTCCGCACCTTGCGGCCAGCCACAGTGAGCTGCACGCCGCGACCGGTGGTGAAAATGCCGACCGGGCTGACTTTGATCTTCGCCGCTCGCGCAGCCGTGAGGAGCGCCTGCCGTCGGCGCGGCGGCACGGCCATCACCAGCTCATAGTCGTCGCCGCCACCCAGCACAGTCGTCCAGAGCGAAGGATCGCCCGTAACGACGCGGCGCGCCGCCGGAGACAACGGCACTCCCTCGCGTTCGACGACGAGTCCCAGGCGAGAGGCTTCGGCAATGTGACCGGCATCTGCCAAAAGACCATCGGAGACGTCGGCCGTCGCATGAGCGATGCCAATCAGGAGCGGTCCCAGCTTCGTCCGCGGCTGGGGTACGCGGTAGCGTTTCTCGAGGGTGGCGCTTGCGAATCGGCCACGCGCGGCGAGGAGACCAAGAGCGGCATCCCCGATGGTACCGCTGACCCAAAGCTCGTCCCCTGCCCTCGCACCGGCACGGCTTAATCCCTTGCGCCGTGGCACGCGGCCAAAGGCCGTTACCGTGACCGTCAGCGGGCCAGGTGTGGCAACCGTGTCGCCACCGCACAGCACGATGCCGTAGCGACGCTGGTCCGCCCCAAGACCGCGTGCGAACTCGCCGAGCCAGCGTTCGGTCCATCGTGCCGGCAGCGCCAGCGAGAGCTGGTAGGCGTAAGGTGTCGAACCTCCCGCGGCGAGGTCGGAAAGGCAGACACGCAACGCCTTCGCGGCAATCCGGTCAGGCCGTTCGTCAGGAAGGAAGTGGACGCCGGCCACGATCGTGTCGGTCTTGACCACGAGATCATGCCGAGCGTCGGCCGACAGGAAGGCATTGTCGCTTTTGAGGCCGCCTGCTCCCGGGAAGCTTTTGGCCAGAGGCGCGAAGTACCGTGCGATCAGCTCGAACTGACCGGGCCGCCGGTCAGCCATGGCTAGCTGGAAAGTTCCGAGCCGCGCACCTGGCGGGCGACGCGATCGAGCACGGAATTGACGAAAGTGGGCTCACCCTGGTCGTAGAAGGCATGCGCGATCTCGACATATTCGTTGATCGCGACCTTGGGCGGCACATCGCGGCGATGCATGAGCTCATAGGCGCCTGCCAGCAGGATCGCGCGCACCAGGCGATCGACGCGCCCCCAGGTCCAATCCTGCGCCAGCGCCGAGGACACGGTCTGCTGCAGCTCGTCTTTGTGACCCGCCACGCCCTCGACAACGTCCTTGAACAAGGGCCGATCGGCATCACGCCGCATGCCGCCCTCGCCCGACTCACCCGTACGGACGATCAGGAACTGCTCGATGATGTCGCCGGGCGCGTCCTGGCCCTCCTGCCATTGGTAGAGCGCCTGCACTGCCGCCAACCGCGCGGCCTGGCGGCGGCTCGGCGTACGGCCTGGGGTGGCCTGCTCGCTCACTTGTTCCGCCATCGCCGACCGAGCGCCACCATGGCGAGGCAGGCGTGCGTTGCATCACCGCCCTTGTCGCCGCGGTCGATGAAGGCGCGTGCGCGGGCCTGCTCCATCGTCTCGACGGTGACGATGCCGTAACCGATGGCAAGCTTCCGCTGGATTGCAAGGTCCATCAGGCCACGGGCGCTCTCGCCGCATACGTAGTCATAGTGCGAGGTCTCGCCGCGTATGACGCAGCCCAGCGCGACGAAGCCCTCATAGCGTCCAGCCGCAAGCGCGATCGCACCCGGGATCTCGAACGCGCCTGGGACGACGACGCGTTCGGCAGATGCACCATTCTTGGCGATCTCACGTTCGGCGCCGGCGATCAAAGCATCGGCGATCTCGACGTAGTAGCGCGATTCAACGATCAGGATACGAGCACCTTTGACGCCGTCGATCACGGGCCGCGCCGTTGGCGTTTCGGTCCGGGTCGACATCGATCAGCCCGCCGTCCGGCCAGGAACAGGCTTTTGGCCTACAACCTTGAGACCGAAGCCTTCCAGGCCAACGATGCTCTTGTTGGAGTTGGTGAGCAGGATCATGTCCTTCACCCCAAGATCGATCAGGATCTGGGCGCCGACGCCGTAGTCGCGCAATTCGCCGCCCGCCGGGGCAATCGGCTCGCCGGCCCGACGGCGCTGCTCCGACAGGACGACCGTCAGGGGCTCGCGGATAAGCACGATCACGCCGCGGCCTTCCTTGGCGATAGCTTGCATTGAAGCTTCGATCTCGCCGCCACGTCCGCCACTGCGTTGGCCGAGTGTATCGGTGAAGATGTTGACTGCATGCATGCGCACCGTGATCGGACCGCCGGTCGCGGGATCACCTTTCACCAGGGCGATATGCTGAGCCTTGGTCACCTTGTTCAGATAGACGACGCAGCGGAAGTCGCCGCCATAGATGCTGTCGAACATCGTGTCGCTGATGCGCTTCACGATCGAATCGTAGCGGCGTCGGTAGGCAATGAGATCGGCGATGGTGCCGATCTTGAGCCCGTGGCGCTGCGCGAAGGTGATGAGATCGTTGCGACGGGCCATCGTGCCGTCGTCGTTCATGATCTCGCAGATCACACCCGCAGGCGTCAGGCCGGCCAGACGCGACAGATCGACCGCGGCCTCGGTATGTCCGGTTCGCTCAAGCGTGCCACCCTCGCGCGCCACCAGCGGAAAGACATGGCCCGGAGTCACGATATCCTGCGGCCCGCAGGAAGGGTCGATCGCAACCGAGACCGTGCGCGCCCGGTCTGCAGCGGAGATGCCGGTCGTCACCCCCTCGCGCGCCTCGATCGAAGTCGTGAAGGCAGTCTGGTGGCGAGTGGAGTTGTTCTGGGACATCAGCGACAGGCCGAGCTGTTCGACCCGCTCACGTGTCAGCGCGAGGCAAATCAGGCCACGCGCGTGCTTGGCCATGAAGTTGATCGCCTCGGGCGTTGCGAACTGTGCCGGTATGACCAGGTCGCCTTCGTTCTCGCGGTCCTCGTCGTCGACAAGGATGAACATCCGGCCCTTGCGGGCCTCTTCGATAATGTCTTCGGCGGCGGCCTTCACCTCACTGAAGGTGATGCGCCAGGCATCCTTATCGAGCGCGTTCATGTCTTTTCGTGCTCCAGCAGTCGCGCAACGTAACGCGCGAGCATATCCACCTCAAGATTGACCCGCTGGCCAGCCTTGGCCTGGCCCAGTGTGGTAACCGCCTGGGTATGTGAAATGATGTTCACACCGAAGCGGTTTCCGTCCACCTCATTGACCGTGAGCGAGACACCGTCGACCGCGACCGAACCCTTGGCGGCCACGAAACGAGCCAGAGCGGGCGGCGCCTCGAACACGAAACGCACACTGCCGCCTTCCGGTGTCGTCGAGATCACTCTGCCGATGCCATCGACATGGCCGTAGACGAGATGGCCGCCAAGTTCATCGCCGAGCTTCAGCGACAGTTCGAGATTGATCCGGGCGCCAGCCTTCCAGTCTCCGAGATGCGTCTTGTCGAGTGTCTCGCCCGATGCCTCGACCGTGAAACGGTCTGCCCCCTTCTCGACGACGGTGAGGCAACAGCCTGAACAGGCGATCGAGGCACCGATGGCGATCGGTTTCATGTCATGGCGGGTACGGACCACGAAGCGACGGTCGCCTGCACTGCCGCCGGGGGTGACCGAGACAATCTCGCCGATGTCAGTGACAATACCTGTAAACATGGGCCGTACTTAGGTGTCCCGTCGCCAGCTTTCCACCGTGTCGCCATCGATGGTCCTGACCGAAACCAGCGAGAACCGGGGCGCGAAACCGAGGCGATCGAGCTCCATTGGGCCGACCGCAGAGCGGCTATCGGCGCCGATGACCAAGCCGGCACGGTAGTGGGTGATCCGATCGATCAGACCGGCCTTCAGAAAGGCCGCAGCCACCTGACCGCCGCCTTCGATCAATACGCGCGTTAGCCCCAGAACACCCAGGGATTTGGCGGCAGCGACAACATCCACGCGGCCATCGACGGCGGCATTCACTCGGATCACCTTAATGCCCTTGTCAGCCAGCCGCAATTCGCGATCCCGATCGACTTGCGTGCAGACCAGCCAAACCGGATTCTTGCTAGCTGTCGCAACGATCTTCGATTCGAGCGGAAGCCGGGCATGCGAATCGAGCACGATACGTACCGGCGAATAACGCGAAAGACCGGGCAGACGACACGTGAGCTCGGGATCGTCCAGCACGATTGTGTTTATACCAACCAACACCGCATCGTGCGTCGCCCGCAGCCTCTGGCCGGCGGCACGAGCGGCGGGTCCAGTGATCCATTTGCTCTCGCCCTTCGCGGTTGCGATTGCGCCATCGAGAGAAGTCGCGAGCTTCAGGTGGAAAAGCGGTCGGCCGTCGCTGATGCGACGGAGGAAGCCGGCATTGATATCGGTGGCCTCAGTCACCCCTTCACCGATCTCGACCGCAATTCCCGCCGCCCTCAACCGCGCGTGCCCCTGCCCTTTCACCCTCGGATCGGGGTCCTCCATTGCCGAAACAACCCGCGCCACGCCCGCCGCAACCAGCGCGTCGGCGCAGGGTGGCGTTCTGCCGTGGTGCGCACAGGGCTCGAGCGTCACGTACGCGGTGGCGCCCACGACCGGTTCAAGCGTACTCGCCAGCGCATCCGCCTCTGCATGCGGCCGGCCACCGTCTCGCGTGCGACCCGCCGCAACGATGCGGCCGTCGCGAACGATCACGCATCCGACGGCGGGATTGGGCCAGGTGCGCCCGAGCGATCGACGCGCAAGCGCAAGCGCTGCGCGCATCATCGGATCAGTCCTTGTAGTTGGTCTCGGCGAGATCGGAGATGAACTCCTCGAAATCCTTGGCCTCGCGGAAATTGCGATACACCGAGGCAAAGCGCACATAGGCCACCGGATCGAGGGCGCGCAACGCGTCCATCACCAGCTCACCGATCTGCGTCGAGGGAATCTCGCTCTCGCCGGAACTCTCGAGGCGGCGCACGATGCCGTTCACCACCCGCTCCACGCGCTCCGGATCCACCGGCCGCTTGCGACAAGCGACCGAGATCGAACGCGCGAGCTTGTCACGATCGAACGCCACGCGCTGACCATTCTTCTTGACCACGGTCAGTTCGCGCAGCTGCACGCGTTCAAAAGTCGTGAAACGCGACCCGCAGGACGGGCAATACCGACGGCGGCGAATCGCCGAATTGTCGTCAGTCGGTCTCGAGTCTTTAACCTGGGTATCCTCGTGACCGCAGAATGGACAGCGCATCTCTCCCCCCTTTTTGTCTGCGGTGCGTCGTCAGTCGCGGTAGATCGGGAATCGGGCGCAGAGGTCGTGGACCTTGCCACGGACCTGGGCCTCGACCTGGGCATCACCTTCGGCGCCGTTCTTCGCGATACCGTCGAGCACGTCGGCGATCAGATGGCCGACCTGGCGGAACTCGGCTACGCCGAAGCCGCGCGTCGTGCCGGCCGGCGAGCCCAGCCGCACGCCGGAGGTGATCGTGAACTTCTCAGGATCGCCGGGAATGCTGTTCTTGTTGACCGTGATGCCAGCCCGGTCGAGCATCTTTTCTGCAGTCACGCCCGTTGCCTTCTTCGGACGCAAGTCGACCAGCATGACGTGGCTGTCGGTACCACCGGAGATGATCTTCAATCCGCGCTCGGTCAATGCCGATGCGAGCGAGCGCGCGTTGTCGATCGTCTGCTGCGCATAGACCTTGAAGTCGGGGCGCAGTGCTTCACCCAGCGCCACCGCCTTGGCGGCAATGATGTGCATCAACGGCCCACCCTGCAGGCCCGGAAACACCGCCGAGTTGATCTTCTTGCCGATCTCGACATCGGTCGACAGGATCAGGCCGCCGCGCGGACCGCGGAGTGTCTTGTGCGTCGTCGTTGTGACGACATGCGCATAGGGCAGCGGACTCGGATAGGCGCCGCCCGCGACGAGGCCGGCATAGTGCGCCATGTCGACCATGAAGAACGCGCCGATCTCGTCTGCGACCTTGCGAAAGCGAGCCCAATCGATCTGGCGCGAATAGGCAGAGGCACCGGCAAGAATCAGCCTCGGCTTTTCGCGACGGGCGATCTCTTCCATTTGCTCGTAGTCGATCAGGTGCGTGTCGGGCTTTACGCCGTATGACAGCACCTTGAACCACTTGCCCGACTGATTGGCGGGCGAACCGTGCGTGAGATGGCCGCCCTGATCGAGAGCCATGCCAAGGAAGGTATCCCCCGGCTTCAGAAGCGCCATGAAGACTGCCTGGTTGGCCTGCGCCCCCGAATGCGGCTGCACGTTGGCGAACCCGCAGTTGAAGAGCTTGCAGGCCCGATCGATGGCGAGCCGTTCGACCTTGTCGACCTCCTCGCAGCCACCGTAGTAGCGTCGGCCAGGATAGCCCTCGGCATATTTATTGGTCAGTACCGAGCCTGCCGCCTCGAGAACCGCACGCGACACGATATTCTCGGACGCGATCAACTCGATCTGCTCGCGCTGGCGATGCAACTCACCCTTCAGCGCGTCGTCGACGGCCGGGTCGGCCTCCGCAAGGCTCTGCACGAACATCGGCAAGGCAGCATCTTCGGTCTTCACGGCAGGCTGACTCATCTGGACAATTCCTTCGAAAGTTTGGCGACCCGGTCGGCGTGCCGGCCGCCCGCGAACGGCGTGTCGAGAAACACTTTCAGCGCCTCGCGTGCCGTCTCGACGCCGATCAACCGTTGGCCGAACGCCACCACGTTGGCGTCGTTATGTTCGCGCGACAGCCGCGCCGATGTGACGTCGTGCGCCAAGGCAGCGCGGACCTTGGGATTGCGATTGGCTGCAATCGATATCCCGATACCGCTGCCGCAGACGAGAACCCCCCGCGCCGCCTGCCCGGAGGCAATGGCCTCGGCCATGGCATTGCCGAAATCGGGGTAGTCGACGGACGCCGTGGAGGTCGTGCCAAGGTCAAGCACCTCGTGACCAGCCTGCTGCAGGTCACGCTTGAGAACCTCCTTCAAGTCGAAGCCGGCATGATCCGACGCGACGGCGATGGTGGCCCCGGCCATCCGATATTCATTCCCCTCTAGCTCTTGAGTCCCCGATACCATATCCGGCGCAGGTGTGTCACGATCCCCCCAAAATCATGAGGTCGCGCCCACAAGACATTGATTCGTCAAAATAAAAGGCCCGGTCTGGGACCGGGCCTTTCGGTATCGAGGCGGATCGGCTTATTTGACCGTTACAAATCGCTTTCCGTCCTTCCAGACGTAGATGTCATAGACCGGATTCTTGATGTCGCCCTTCTGATCGAAGGCAAGCGGGCCGACAGCGGAATCCCAGCTCTGGCCACGCAGCGCCGCCGCAACGGCCGTCGAGTCGGTCGACTTGGCCTTGGTAGCCGCTTGCGCCCACACCTTCACCGCAGCGTAGCTGAAGAGCGTGTAGCCTTCCGGGTTGTACTTGGCATCGCGGAATTTCTTGACCAGATCGGCGTTCTTGGGGTCGTCCTCGGCCTTGGGCGGGAAGGACATCAGCACGCCGTTCGTCGCTGCACCTCCGAGCTGGTAGAACTCTGCCGTCTCGAGCGCATCGAAGCCCATCATCTGGGTCGGCAGCCCCTGCTCCTTCGACTGCTTGATGATGAGCGCCGCAGCCGTGTGATATCCGCCCAGCACGATCATGTTGATTTTCTCGCGCTTCATCTTGTTGATCAGGGCGGTAAAGTCCTTGTCGTTGTCATTGTAGGCTTCGTACATGACCTCGCGCATGCCACCCTTGTTCAGGACCTTCTTGGTCTCGTCGGCCACACCCTTGCCGTAGGGCGATTTGTCCTCGAGGATCGCGACGCGTGCATCCTTGTGATACTTCAGGATGTAGTTGCCGACTGTCGATCCTTGCACATCGTCACGGCCGCAGGTGCGGAAGATGGTGGTGTTGCCCTTGGTGAAGGCGTCATCCGTCAGCTTTGGATTGGTCGAAGCCGGCGTGATCTGGAGGATCTTGCCTTCGCGATAGATGTCCGACGCGGGGATCGACGAGCCGGAGCAGAAATGCCCGGCCACGAAAGCCACCTTGTCCGATACCATCTTGTTGGCCACCGCAGTCGCCTGCTTGGGATCGCAAGCATCATCGCCAATGACCAGTTCCAGCTTCTGGCCGTACACACCGCCGGAGGCATTGATGTCCTCCACCGCCATTTGCGCGCCGCGCCTCAATTGCTCGCCAAAGGCTGCATACTGTCCGGTCATCGGGCCAGCCGACCCGATCTTTATCTGCGCGACTGCCGGCACCGCCGTCAGGACGAGGGCCGCGACAGCCAGCGCACCATAAATCCTCCTCATGCCAATCTCCCTCATTTGATCCCTCCACGGTGTGGAATGATGATGTGAGCTTAGTGCCGCTCCTCCCAGGCCAGCAAGCCTTTGCGCCGATACAGCCATGGATATTGGCGCACCATCTGGCGCACACGCGTCAACCGGAAAGCGAAGGCGGCAATACCGAATTGAACAACCCAGCCCAGTATGAAGCCGCCGATCGACCACAGTTCGCCGCCAGCGAGGCCATAGTCGAAGAACCGCAGCCCCGCCGAGAGGAGAGCGGTGTAGCCGACGATGCGGCTCCACGGACGCCAGGCGAGCGCCATCGCATGCCCGGTCGCGAAGGATGCCGGCCCAACCAGGACTGCATTGAACAGGATGATGTTGAACAGCGTATCGCCGAGCCAGTCGAAGCTTAAGGTATCGATCGGGCTCACGACTGCCCACCTTCGAGATAGGCAGCACGAACCTCGGCGTTGGCCAGAAGATCGCTGCCACGGCCACTCAACCGCACGCGACCGTTGACCAGCACATAGCCGCGATCCGCCAGTCGCAGGGCGTGATAGGCGTTCTGCTCGACCAGGAAGATGGTGACGCCCTCCTCGCGTGCGATCCGTCCGATCGCCTCGAAGATCTGTTGCACGATCAGTGGAGCCAGCCCCAGCGACGGCTCGTCGAGCAACAGCAACCGGGGCCGGCTCATGAGCGCCCGTCCGATCGCCAACATCTGCTGCTCGCCGCCGGACAGCGTACCGCCGCGCTGCTCGCGACGTTCAGCAAGACGCGGGAACATCGCGAAGACACGGTCGACGTCCTGCTGGAAATGCGCGGGATCGGCGATCGTCGCCCCCATCTGCAGGTTCTCGAACACCGTCATGCGGGGGAAAATACGCCGCCCTTCAGGCGCCTGCGCCACGCCGCGGCGCACGATCTCGTGGGTCGGCAAATGGGTGATTTCCTGGCCATCGAGCCTGATCGAGCCCGTTCGCGCGCGTGGGCTGCCGCAGATCGTCATCAGAAGGGTCGATTTTCCCGCGCCGTTGGCACCGATCAAGGTCACGATCTCGCCCTTGGCGACGTCGAGATCGACGCCATGCAGGGCCTGGATGGTGCCATAGAAAGTCGTGACGCCGGACACCTCCAGGATGGGCGCCTCAGGCATCGGCGCCCTCCTCGCCTGTTCCGAGATAGGCGTGGATCACGGCAGGATCGCGCCGCACATCGTCGGGCACTCCCTCGGCGATCTTGCGCCCGTAATCCAGCACGACGACATGATCGGAGATCCTCATCACAACACTCATGTCGTGCTCGATCAGGAGAACGCCGATGCCATCGCGATCGCGGATCGAGACCAGGAGCTCATTAAGCTCGGCGGACTCCCGCGGGTTGAGACCGGCCGCCGGTTCGTCGAGGCAAAGCAGGCACGGCTCGGTACACATCGCACGCGCGATCTCGAGGCGCCGCTGCGCACCATAGGGGAGCTCGCCCGCCGGTCGGTCGGCGTCGACGACAAGATCGATGCGTTCCAGCCAGCCACGCGCCTTTTCGACCGCGGCGGCCTCGGCTACCCGATAACGGTTCAGCCCCAAAAGGCCGAAGACGCTCATGCCCGACGCCCGCATCAGTTTGTTGTGCTGGGCGACCATCAGGTTCTCGAGCACCGTCATGCCGGGGAACAGCCGGATGTTCTGGAAGGTACGTGCCACCCGCGCCTGCTGGCCGATCTCATGGCCGAGCATGCGTTCCAGGAGATATTCACGATCGCCGCGCAGTGTCAGCCGTCCGATCGTGGGCTTGTAGAAACCAGTGATGCAATTGAACACCGTGGTCTTGCCTGCACCGTTGGGGCCGATGATCGCCGTGATCTGACGCGGCTGCGCTTTGAACGAGACGTCATCGATGGCCACCAGGCCACCAAAGCGCATGGTGAGGTGTTCGACGTCGATCAGCGCCTGGTCCGCCGTCATCCGCCGCCTCCGCTGGGTTTCTCATGCAGGCGAAGCGACGGCGCACGATGGGCGATCAGGCCGCGGGGACGGAATATCATGATCAGCACCATTGCCAACCCGAAAGCCAGCATGCGGTACGTTCCAAGTTCCCGGAACCATTCGGGCAGGCCGATCAAGAGTACGGCGGCCAGGACGACTCCGATCTGACTCCCCATGCCGCCCAGCACGACGATCGCAAGGATGATCGCCGATTCGATGAAAACGAAGCTCTCGGGGCTGACGAAGCGCTGCTTGGCCGCGAAGAAGGATCCGGCAAATCCGGCCAACATGGCGCCGATAGCGAAGGCAGTGAGCTTGGTGTTGGTCGGGTTGATGCCGAGCGCACGGCAAGCAATCTCGTCCTCGCGTAGCGCCTCCCAGGCACGGCCCACAGGCAGACGGCGCAGGCGCAGGGCGAACAGATTGGTGATCAGCGCTAGTCCCAGAATGATATAATAAAGGAAGATGAGCCGCTGCGTGCCATCGAAGGGCACACCCATCATTTCCGCAAAGGTCTTTTGGCCGGGCGGCGCGTTCTCGGCAAATACCGCACCGAACAAGGTCGGCCCTGGAATGCCGCCGATGCCCGCCGGCCCGTTGGTGAGGTCGACCCAGTTGATCAACACCAACCGGATGATCTCGCCGAACCCCAAGGTCACGATGGCAAGGTAGTCGCCGCGCAGACGCAGCACCGGAAAGCCCAGCACCAGGCCGAAAGTGGCGGCGAAGGCTCCCGCCAGCGGCAACACCGCCCAAAACCCGAGCCCCCATTGCGTGCTGAGCAGCGCATAGGAATAGGCACCCACGGCGTAGAACGCGACGTAGCCGAGATCGAGGAGGCCGGCGAGGCCGACCACGATGTTGAGCCCCCAACCCAGCATCACGTAGGTCAGGATCAGGACGCCGAGATCCATCGTCTTCTGATCGGCCAGAGGCGTGATGGGCAAAATGACAGCGGCGGCCAGCAGAACCCACGCCAACCACCGCGCCCCAACGACGCCGAGCTTTCGTCCTTGCGGTGATTGCCTGGCCTGACCGAACGCTCGTTCGGCCGACGGCCAGAGCGAACGCCCAATGACCAGCAGCCCGGCCAGCCCCACAAACCAATGCAGGAATGTCGACGGGAGCCGGACCGGTGCAGCGCCAACCGCCCCCAGAACCGCACCAAGAACAAGCGCAGGCCAACGCTGGCCGTCGGACGCGAAGGAAAGGCCCAGCCGCCCGACGAAGATCGCGACGACGGCGACGGCGAGGTCGACGAGCTCGTAATCGAAGGCGAGGCCCTTGGTCGACCCTACGTCGACGGTGCGGAAGCCGACGATGAAGAGGCCGAGTGCCGCAGCGACGAAGGCCGTGAGCGCCGCGTCTTTCAGCAAGGAGAACAGACGCGGCGTCATCGTTCAGACCTTCTCGATCTCCGGTTTGCCGAGCAGGCCCGTCGGCCGGAAGATCAACACCAGGACGAGAATGCCAAAGACGGCGACGTCCTTGTATTCGCTCGAGAAGTAACCGGCCCAGAAGACCTCGATCAGACCAATCAGCAGGCCGCCGAGCATGGCGCCCGGCAGCGAGCCGATGCCGCCCAACACGGCCGCGGTAAAGGCTTTGATGCCGGCGAGAAAGCCGATGAAGAAGTCAATCACACCGTAGTACATCAGGAACAGCATGCCAGCGACGGCCGCCAATGTTGCGCCCATCACGAAGGTGAGCGAGATGGTACGGTCGACATTGACCCCTAGCAGAGCGGCCATCTTCATGTCTTGCTCGCATGCCCGCTGCTGGCGACCGAGCGGCGTGCGCGAGATCACCCAGGTGAAGCCGGCCATCAACACCACCGTCACGACAACGATGATGATCTGCAACCATGTCACGCGGACGTCGAAACCATCGGCGCTGAAGAGATTGTAGCCGCCCGACACGATCTGCCCGCCGGGCTTGGGCCGCGCGCCCTGCGTGAGCTGAACATAGTTCTGCAAGCTGATCGACATGCCAATGGCCGAGATCAGCGGCGCAAGCCGGAACGAGCCGCGCAACGGGCGATAGGCCACGCGTTCGACCGCCCAGCCGTAGACGGCGGTGAAGGCCATTGCCATCAGGAGCACGAGCAGAATTGCAACCGGCGCCGAGCCAATGCCGAGCAGCCCGCAGATGATGAATCCAATGAGGGAAATGAAGGCGCCGATCATGAAAATCTCGCCATGGGCGAAATTGATCATGCCAATGATGCCGTAGACCATCGTGTAACCGATGGCGATGAGGCCGTAGACAGCGCCGAGCGTAATGGCGTTGATGAGCTGCTGCGAAAAATACGCCATCCGCCTGCCGTCCCCCTCCTCTGCGCTCTACGACGCCTTGAGTTCAGAGGCCAGTGTAACGCGGAGAGAGCCCGCAGGGAGTGTGAAAATGGGTAGCATCACGACGATCCATGTGTGCAACTCCGCCGTGACGTGCATTGAGTCAATATCCGAGGGAAACAGTGCGCCTCCGTCAGGACGCGCGACCCGGTGCCCAAGCGCTTTTGGATGCTATAGTCCGCAGCCATGAACCGACCTACCTACGACTTGATCGTCGTCGGCGCGGGGCCGGCCGGTCTTTCGGCTGCCACCGAGGCGGCGAACGCAGGACTTGCTACGCTTTGCCTCGACAAACTGGCGCCCGGCGGCCAACTCATCAACCTCGGCGAACTGCAGGATGTCGAGGAGCCCTGGAACGGGCCGGACATGGCCGCGCGCCTGACCGACGATGCAGCCGTGGCTGGTGTCGAAATCGGTTTCGGCGAAGTCACCGCTCTCTCGGGTTCGGGTCCCTGGACGATCGAGACCGCCGACGGCGAGCGGCACTCGGCCCGGGCGATCGTGATCGCGACCGGACTCAACAAGGGAAAGCTCGGAGTGCCGAATGAAGCCGACTACGAAGGCCGCGGCCTCTCGCACTGCGCGCATTGCGACGGCCCGCTCTATGCCGGCCTGCCGGTAGTGGTCGCGGGCGCCAATGGCTGGGCCGAATCCGAGGCTGAGGAACTCGCGGGTCTTGCCGGCAAGCTTACGATTGTTGACGCTGGCGCCACAAAGGACTCCGGCAACGTTCATCGTATTGCCGGGCGCATCGTATCGCTTGAAGGTGCTGATGGCCTGCAGTCTGTCACAGTCGAAGGCACTGAAGGACGCCAGGTTCTGCCCGCCAATGCCGTGTTCGTGTATGTCGGTCAGTCTCCCGCTGCGGAATTCCTGCCAGATTCCCTTGCACGTGACGCCGCGGGGCATATCGTGGTCGACGCTGAAGGTCGGGCTTCGGCAGCGACCGTGTTCGCCGTCGGCGACGTGCGGGCCGGGGCGCAACAATCCCTATCCGACGCGATCGCTGACGGCCGTCGGGCCGCACAAGCCGTTGCGGCTGCTTTGAAGATGAAGAGTTGAGGAGGAACCTCGATGCGTATTTTCAATCCCACCTTTGGGCTGTCTGCTGCCGGTGGTGAGACGATGGCTTTGAAGCCAGTGAACTGGAAGAGCGACGCTATTGCCCTCTTCTCCAACTCCAAGCCGAACGCGCGTGAGCTGCTTGACGGCATCCGCTCGAAGCTCGGAGCGTTCCGGCCGGTCGAGAATATCAACTTCGTCGCCAAGAACAGCGCCAGCCAGCCCGCACCCAAGGACCTGATCGAGGAGGTCGCCGCGAAGTACCGGGGCGCACTCCTCGCCATAGCGGATTGAGGAAGCTGTTCATCGTGGAGTTTCCACGACAGCATTGAACTTCAGAAGCGCGGCGTCACGGCCTACGTGATCGCCACCGAGACTTTCCGGCCGCTCGTGCTGGCTCAGGCCAAGGCGCGCAAGGTCGAGCCGCGGTTGATCATCGTGAAGCATCCGATCGGTGGCCTGAACGCCCAGGAGCTGGCCGAGCGCATCGAGACCGCAACCAAGGAACTGGCCGAGGCTACCGGCAAATGAAAGACATCGCCGAGCAGGAGGTCATCGATATCGGTGACCTCGACATCGACGGCTTCAACGCCTTCGCCCTTGAACAAGGCTGGGGCGACGGCATGCCGCTCTATCCGCCGACCGAGGCAAAGGTCGCGCAATTCGTCGACACCGTGCGCGGTGACAACCGTCCCTTCGCCCCCGTCCCGCCGCGCCAGATCGTGCCGACAGTGCAGGCCCTCGCCGCCAATGCGGTGATGGCTGGCTGCAAGCCGGAATATTTTCCGGTCGTGACGGCGGCACTGCGCGGTTTGCTCGACCCCGACTACAACCTGCACGGCAACCTCGCGACCACGCATTCATGCGCGCCGATGGTCATGGTGAGCGGGCCGGCACGCCAGGACCTCAAGATCAACTTCGGCTCCAATTGTTTCGGCCAGGGCTGGCAGGCCAATGCCACGATCGGCCGCGCCGTCGGCCTCATCCTTCTCAATGTTGCCGGCGCCAAGCCAGGCGAGATGGATCGTTCGACCCAAGGCAATCCCGCCAAGTACACTTTCTGCTTTGGCGAGAACGAGGAAGAGAATCCCTGGACGCCTTATCACGTGCAGCGCGGCTTTGCGCTCACCGACAGCGTGGTCACCGTCATGTCGGGCGAAGGCCCGCACAATCTCAACGATCACGGCAGCACGACAGGCGATGGACTCTTGACCACCTTCGCTGGCTCGATGGCGACACCTGGAGCCAATACGATCTACGGCAAAGGCCCCTGTTTCGTGATCATCGGTCCCGAGCATGCGGCGACCCTGGCGCGCGACGGCTACACCATCGAGAGCATCCGGGACGAGCTCTTCAAGCGCTCGCGCGTACACGCGTCACGAATCTCGAAGGAGAATCAGGAGACCTACATCAGCACCGGTCACAAGCCTGACGGTGACTGGTTTGCGATCGCGCGCTCGCCACAGGACATCCATGTCACCGTGGCAGGCGGGCCGGGCAAGCATTCCGCCTTCATCCCCTCCTTCGGCGGTACCACCGTCGCCTCGGTGCGCATCGCACGATGAGCGACTGGTGCGGCTGGCCGGTCGTCGGCGAGACGACCGCCTGGGAGGCCGCCCAGCAGGCCCTGAGTGACGCCGAACTGTCGGACGGCCTGCCCTTGGTGCCGCCAACGCAGCGGCGGCTGGAAGCGATGATCGCGGGCGCCGCCGGCCGGGCGGACTCTCGGGGTGCCATGCCGCCGATGTTCGGCGAGATCACGCCTGAAGCAGTCGCCTACCAATGCGTGATCGCCGGCTGTCGTCCCCCGGAGCTTCCCATCGTACTGGCCGCGGCGGAGGCGACACTCGAGCCGGACTTCAACCTGTTGGGCATCGCCACCACGACCGGCACGGCGTGCGTATCGCTTTGCGTGCATGGCCCGATCGTCCGCCAGTTCGACATCAACTGGGGGACCAACTGCCTCGGCCCTGGCAATCGTGCCAACGCCAGCATCGGCCGCGCCCTGCAGCTCTGCATCCGCAACATCGGCGGCGCGCGTTCCGGGACAGGCGACATGGCAACCATGGGCCAGCCGGGCAAATACACCTTCTGCTTCGCCGAACGTCCGGACAGTCCCTTCCCCACGCTCACCGAGCGCCATGGACTTGGCCGCGATGTGAACGCCATCACGGTGATGGGCGTCTCCGGAACGGCTGAGGTGCTGCCCGGCGACGGCGAGGGCGCGACGCCGGAAGCAATCCTGTCACCGATTGTCGCCGGCATGCGTGCCGCCGTCGTCATGTCGGGCCTCGGCCGGAAGAACGAACGCGGCGAACAGGTCTTCCTGCTCCCGCTCGAAATGGCGGAGAAGATCGCAAAGCACGACGGATGGGACGTCGCGCGCATTCAGCGTTTCGTCTTCGACGAAAGCGAGGGCGCCGCCCGCGCGCCCGACGCCATCCATCCCATCGTCACCGGCGGCGCCGGCTACAAGATGACCTACCTGCCGATCTGGGGCGGCGGCTCGCAGACGGTGATGCGCCGCCTCTAGCGCCTTCGACCTAAACCTTCTCGACCGGTCCGCCCTTCTCCGCCCAATCCTTGAAAGCGCCGAGATTGCGCACGTTCTGGTAGCCCAGATCCTGCAGGACCTTGCCGGCCAAAGCCGAACGGCCTCCTGAGGCGCAATAGACGATCACGGGGCGCTCTCGGTTGAACTCGGGATTGTGGTAGGGCGAGTCGGGATCAGCCCGGAATTCGAGCATGCCTCGCGACACGTGGACGGCCCCTGCGACCTTGCCGCTTGCCTGAAGCTCCGGCAGATCGCGAACATCGACCACCAGCGCCTTCTTGTCCTTGATCAAGGCCATCGCTTCGTCGCGATCGATCTTGGACACGGAGGCGTTGGCGGCAGCTAGCATCTCCTTGATCGAGGTCGGCATGTTTGTCCTCCTGTGAGACAGACTGGTCGCTCGACGAAAGCTTGCCTCGGCATCAACCCACCTTCAAGGCACCTTCCAGCCGATCCACTCGCAGACGCCTTTGCCCATGACCCATCCGAGATCTTCCCCTTTCAGCCAGGGCATCTCCTCGGTGAACATCGTCACGCCTTGCCGATAGCTGCACGGCAGTCGCGACCAGTCGGTACCCCAAAAGGTGCGCCGGGGGCCGAATGTGTCGAACACGCGCCGGATATGGGTGTGCACGGAGCGGAAGGGATAGGCCTTATCTCCCGCATAACATGGCATCGCCGAGACTTTGGCCGCCACGTTCGGTCGCTTGGCAAGCGCCAGCACCTTGTCGAGGCTCGCGAAGTTGGACGCTTCTGTGACGGTCTTCCCACTCTTGAGGCCAAGATGATCGAGAACGAGCCTTAGCCCGGGATAGCGTTCGGCAATCCGATCGGCGAGATGCATGTACTCGTGATGGAATAGCACCATCGCCGGAATGCCGGCTTTCTCCATTTCGCCCCACAGCCAGTCGAAGCGTCCGTCCAGCAATGGTTGCCGGAGGATCTCCGTGTGGAAGGTGAAACGCATGCCGAGCATGCCGGGCTGCCTCTTCCAGCCAGCGATCCGCTCACGCGCGCCAGGCGATTCCGGATCGAGCCGTCCCATGACCGCGAAACGGTCCGGATGGCTTCGCGCCGCCTCGATCGCAAGATCGTTGCGGTCGCCCTCCCACGACGGCGGAACGATCACCACGCGATCGACGCCCGCCTTGTCCATCTCGGCCAGAAGCTCGTCCTTGCCGAGGGGCGCACGATGCGGCTCGGCCCGCGCCGGCCACGGCCGTTCCGGTGTGTTGGCAGCCCAGATATGGACCTGCGCATCGGCGATCAGCATGGATGTCCTCGCTTCATTTCCGCGGAGGTGGCCGGCGGCTGCGCCACGGACGCGCCTGCTCGAGCTGGCCGGCCAGCGAATAGAGTGTTTCCTCGGCACCATAACGGGCGACGAAATGCAGGCCGATCGGCAGCCCGTCATTCGTCCATTCTAGCGGCACCGACATGGCCGGAACGCCCGTTGCATTGCAAACGGCGGTGAACGGTGTCATCGGCGCGACCGCCCGCTCGAACTCTTCGGCCGTCCCGTCCATGCGCACGGTGCCAAGCGGCAGATGCGTGATTGCGAGCGTCGTGGACAACAACACGTCGTATGTCTCGAAGAAGGTCCCAAGCTGCCGTCCTGTGCGGTGGAATGTTTGCACGGCGCGAATGTAGTCGTCCGCGGTAACGGCGCGTCCGCGTTCAGCATAGAGCCGCGTCACCGGCTCGAGATCGTCGGGCCCGGGCGCACGGCCATTGGCGCGGACCTGGATGTTGGTCCACGTGTTGGCGCACATCACGCGCCAGAAGGCCTCCTCTAGCTTCTGCGCGTCATAGTCGGGAGAAGCCTCCTCGACCCGATGGCCGAGCTCCTCGAGGAGCTTCGCCGTGCGCTCGATGGCACGAACCAGAACAGGATCGAGCGGCGGGCCGCCGACAGGCTGGCGCATGAAGGCAATGCGCAGCTTTCCTGGCGGCCGCGAGGATGCTTCGAGGAAGGTCGCTTCCGGCGGAGGCGTGGCATAGGGATCGCCAGGCTCGCTGCCCGCCACGGCATCGAGGAGCGCCGCGCTGTCGCGCACCGCGATCGACACGCAATGCTGCGCGCCCGCGCCGGCCAGCGTCTCGCCGATCGGCGCCAGACTGATGCGGCCACGTGACGGCTTCAGTCCGAAGAGGCCGCAGAGACTGGCCGGGATGCGGATCGAGCCGCCGCCGTCAGTCGCATGCGCCATTGGGAGCGCTCGGGCAGCAACCATCGCCGCCGAGCCACCGGACGAGCCGCCCGGAGATAGATCAAGCCGCCAGGGATTGCGCGTCGGGCCACCAAACGCGGGCTCGGTCGTCGGCGCCAGGCCGAACTCGCTGGTATTCGTGCGGCCGACGATCACGAGACCGGCGCGTCGCATGCGACGCACGGCAGCGCTGTCGGCGGCCGCGATCGGCTCCCTCGCGAAGAATCGCGAGCCCAGCGTCGTCGGCGTGCCGGCACAGTCGGCCATGAGCTGCTTGACCAGATAGGGAATGCCCTGGAATGGCCCCTCACCCGCCGCGGCGACGGATCGCTCGAGCAGCTCGCCGTCATAGAAATCAGTAACGGCGTTCAGCAACCCGTTGGCATCCCGCATGGAGCGGAGCGTTACATCAAGCAGCTCGCGAGCGCCGACCTTGCGCGCCTTGATCAGACCAGCGACCGCAAGCGCATCATACGTCGCAAAAAGATCGTCCACCGTCAGGTGCGCCAGCGATCGAGGTTGGCCGTGACGAATGCATCGTCATGCAAGTCGGGATAAGTCGCATACAGCCGGTCAATGCCCTCGCTTTGCCCAAGGCTCATTTTTTCTTCGGGATCGAGGCATTCGATCGACGTCATCAATCCCTGTCGCCGCAGGATCTCGTGGCAGCCAGGAATGCAGCCCGCGAAGTCGTGCTCGACATCGAAGACGACGCTGTTGCAGTCGGTCACAAAGGAGTCGAGTGCGAGCACCTCGGCAGGCACGGCGCCATCGGACACCGACAGCTTCAACCGTTCCAGCAGCTTGACCGCGCCGCGCGTCCAGACGCTCCAATGCCCTAGCAGGCCGCCCTTGAAGCGCAGGGTCACCTCGCGGTTGCCAGCGCGCACGACCATCGGCGAGATCAGATCAGCGACGATATGGTCGTCATTGCCTGTGTAGAGCGTGACACGGTCTTCCGCCTGCGCCTGCGCAACCCCGAAGGCGACATCGAGCGTGCGGTACCGATTAAAAGGAGCGACTTTGATCGCCACCACATTGTCGATCGCGGCGAATCGGGCCCAGAAGGATCGCGACAGCGGTATGCCGCCAACTGCCGTCTGCAGATAGAAGCCGATCAACGGCATCTCCTTGGCGACCGCCGTGCAATGCTCGATCAGTTCGTCTTCACTCGCGCCTTTCAAGGCCGCCAAGGACAGCAGCACGGCATGATAGCCAAGCGAGCGGGCGGTACGCGCCTCCTCCACGGCCTGCGCCGTCTTCCCGACGGCGCCTGCGATCATGACCAATGGCCGGTCCGTCCAGTCGCGCGCCGTCTCGATCGCGAGTTCGAGCACAGGCCGGTAGAGTCCGACTTCGCGAATGGCGAACTGCGTCGAATGCACCCCGACCGCCAAACCGCCGGAGCCGGCATCGAGGTAGTAGCGGCTGATCGCGCGTTGAGATTGCTTGTCGAATTGCCGGTCGGGTCCGAGCGCCAGCGGATGCGCAGGAATCACCGTCCCCTCGCGAAGGAGCGAAAGGACGGACGGCGGCAGATCGCGCCAATGCAGGGCTTTGTCGGGAATCATGTCACGCATCCTATCCCAATTCCGGGCCGGCGAGAGCAAAGAGCTGACCTGGATCGTCCAGCCCCTCCGCCCTGCCAAGCGTCATCCGCATGTACGCGCGAGGCGAGACCGCGCCCTGTCGCTCGAGCCAGCCTCTGATCCGGTGGTGAACCTCGGGCACGTCGAGGATAAAGGGGCCGGAAACGACGCGGGCGGCATGGGCAATCAACGCAAGGCCGATCGCCTCGCTATCGGCGACCACGGGGCCGATCGAGGAGGCCGTGCGGCCTTCCCGCCCCAGGATGAAGCCTGCGCATTTCCCGGCGTCATTTTCCGCGATCCAGGCGAGTTCGAGCTGGCGGCCAGCCAGATGGGCCAGGATCGCCGGCCTGTCCATGCCACTCCTTGGCTGATCGTAAAGCGCGAGGTCCGGCAGATCGGCGCTTGTCAGGGACCGTATCCGGATTCCAAGAGGCGGCGCGACCGTTTCGACTGCCTTGTCGAGATGCCAGCGCGCGATCCTGTAGTGATCCTGAAAGCCCAGCGTCAGATAGAGCGGCCGGCCCTGCTCGGTCGCATCGAGGCCCGCGACCGCGCCAGCTTTCCGCACGTCCTCGATGCAGCGTTTAAGAAGCGTGGTGCCTAAACCGCCGCGACGGCGCGACCGAGTCACCAGCACCATACTGATCCAGGCGAGCTTTGGCCCGAGCGGCAGGACCAGCGAGCTTGCGTCCCATTTGCCACCGGCGCCCCGGAAACCGAAACCGCGGCCGGCCCCCAACATGAACCGCCAATCGGCAGCGTTCTGGTTCCAGCCCGCCTCGATCGACAAGGGCCACACCGCTTCGTTCTGGTCCGGCCCGATGGGCGCGATGTCCAGAACGTCAGTATTGGCCATCGCGGACCTCGTAGTGCGTCGGCTTGTTCAAGGTCTTCATGTCTCGCGCCAACCAATCGGCGGTCCATTCGATCATGCGTCCGAGAGGCACGCTCGGTGGCCCGAACTCCCGCACCATGCGGTCGGCATTGTTCAGCCATCCGGTCGGCGCCTCCTTGCCCGTGAATTTCGGGGACTTGCCCAAAAGCTTGCCGAACTCTCCCGCGAGCCATCGCACCTCGATGGTTTCCGGTCCGGTGACGTTGATCGGGGTGGTCGGCGTTGTCGCATGAGCAAGGCAGCGTAGGGCAACCGTGTTGGCGTCGCCTTGCCAGATCACGTTCACATGTCCCATGGAGAGGTCGATCACTTCCCCGTCGCGCACCTTGCGACCGACGTCGTGCAGGACGCCGTAACGCATGTCGATCGCGTAGTTCAGCCGGAAGAGACGGCCCGGTGTGCGATGCTGCGCGGAAAAATATTCGAACATGCGCTCGCGGCCGGCGCAGGAATTGGCGTAGTCGCCCGGCGGCGGAACCGGGGGGACCTCCTCCGTCGCCCCACCGCCGTCCACCGGAACGAAGGGATAAACGCAGCCGGTCGAGAAAGCGACGATGCGCGAGGCCTTGAACACCTCCGCCACCATCGCAGGCACCTGCACGTTCATCGCCCAGGTGAGCGGCACGTCACCCGTGGCGCCAAACTTGCGGCCGGCCATGAACACGACGTTTTCCGCCTTGGGCAACTTTTCGAGCGCCCTTCGGTCCAGCAAGTCGGCCGAGATCGGTTCGACTCCGGCCTTCTCCAACGCCTCACGAACGCCCGCCTCACTGAAGCGGGCCACACCCATCACCCGCTTCGAAGGCACCGCGCGTTTGGCAAGCCGCGCCAGCGTCGGACCCATCTTTCCGCCCACGCCCAGGACCAGAATATCGCCGAGGAGCGTCGCGAGGTCCTTCGTCAAAGCCGCAGACGGCGAAGTCATGAAATCCTCGACCGCCTCGATCGTCTCGAAGCGTGCCGGCAGGTTGGTTCCGTTGCTGTTCATGCTGTTGCCCCCGCTACCTTCCGCATCGACTTGAAATCCATCTCGGCGCCGACCGCAAACCCCAGAACGTCCAGCGAGCCCAGCGTGAGCTTGCCGCCCGGCGCCTTGAGACGCGCGGGCCTGTTGTCCGCGATCTCGTAGAGGTCGGGATGAGCCGCTGCAAAGGCCTTCTGCTCGGCTATTGAGGCGAAGGACATGCCATCGACGAAATGATGGGCATTGCGTTCGACATGGGTCATGCCGAGAAGCGATACCAGGGCGAGATCCTGCTGAACGCTGACGCCCGGTAAGGTCGTCAGGTCCTCCGCCGACATGAAGTAGCCTTGTCCAAGCTTGGCCACTCGCGAGGCGTTCAGGATCGATTTGTAGAAGCCCTTGCAGTTCTTGCTCGAGACACCGGCGTAGCCCAGCGTCAGGGCAGTCGGGAAGGAGGACAGCTCGCCATCCGACTCGTCGATGATCACTGGCCTCATTTTCGCCAGCGGCTTGACCGATTGGCTGAGCGCGACGTTGCGCTTGATCGGTTGCTCGATGAAGAGCGTCGATTTGACAAGCCTCGCCAACCCAGGCGCCTCCTCGACCTTGCGCCAGAGCTCGACGATCCCGTCGACGTCGTCATATTGCTCGTTACCGTCGAGCGTGGCGCGATAGTCGGGCAAGCCGGCGTCGAGAACTGCGGCAATGCGCGACAACCGGTCGAGGTCGGCCTTGATGTCGCCCGATACTTTCAGCTTGTAGTAGCGGCCGCGATAATAGGACACGACCTCTTCGAGCGTTTCTGGCAGGCCGTCGTTCACCCGATCCCGCGGCGGCCGATCGGCCGCGGTCAGTGGATCGACGAGGCCGACTGTATGCCGGAGATCGATTGACGGTGCAGGTTTCAATTTGCCCAGGAATGGCGCGAGATCCGCTTCCCAGATATCGGGCGTCAACTCGGTCGCCCTGATGCCCGGTACGTTAGTAACAATCATCTCCGCAAATGACTGCCCGGTTGCCTTGCCCACGGCATCGAGGATCGCCCGGTCGAGCAAGGCCGGTCCGTAGGACGCAACGAGCGGATTGAGGCCAAGCTCGGCACCCCGGCGCTGCTGGGCCATGTAGGTGCCGGCAAACAGCCCGAACGGCGTGTCGAGGCCATGCGCCTTGTAGTGATCAATCGCGATGCTGAGCGACTGGCGAAGCTGGTCGAGATTTTGCGCGTCCGTGAAACGCGGATCCTTCTCGAACCATTTGGCGGCCAGCGCCTCCGCCGCCACACCCTCGCTGGCGCGTCCGTCGGCAAAAGAAATGCGTGCGCGGATCACCGCCTGCACGCCCTCGGTCACGGTGATGACGCCGAACCGAAACGCCAGCCGCATCTTCATCGGCCGTTCGTAACGCTCGACTTCTTCCAGCTTTACTTTCATCGCTACTCCAAAAGTCCAGCCACGTAGCCGATCATGCGCGCCGCGCAGGTGGGCCCGTCCGGTTCATAGATGAACGGCTCCATCGCCACCCAGCCCTCGTACCCGGTATCGCGCAACGCCTCGATCACCGGAGCGAACTTGTCCTCGCCCTGCCCTGGCCCGCGCCGGTTGCGATCGTTCAGTTGGATATGAGCCATCAATCCCGTCGGCATCCAGCGGCGAATCGCATCCGCCACAGACTCGGGCTCCATGAAGCCCGCCGCCAACGTGTCGATCATCGTCATGAATGCCGGATTGCCAATCCGGCGAACCACGTCGGCGGCTTCCGCAAGCGTATTGATATAGGTGCAGTCAGGCCTTGCCAGCGGCTCCAGACAATAGGTGACATGCGCCGCCTGTGCTCGATCGGCAGCCAGGGCCCAAGCCTCGTCCGCTCGCTTGGCGTCTTCGGCATTGCTGACGCGGCGCTGCGCGGGCGAGCCGTGCACGAGGTAACTCCCGCCCAGCTCCGCGCAGAGATCGATCGATCCACAGAGGACGTCTACGCTCTTTTGCCAAACGTTATGGTCGTCGCTCGTGATGGAAAGTCCCGCCGGCGCCGCCAGCAGCCAGTGCAGACCGCTCACGGCAATGCCCGCGTCAGCACAGCTGCGGCGAATCTCGGCCCGCCGGGCAGCCGGCATCCGCCAAGCCTCCTCCCCGAAGGTGAAGGGAGCGATCTCCAATCCGGCATAGCCGAGGCTCGCGGCGAGCGCGCATTGTCGGTCGAACGAAAGCTCGCGGATCACCTCGTTGCACAGGGAAAGCCTCACCGATCATCCTCGCCTTGACGGTCACCAGAGCGTCCGTCAGTCTCACTGCAATGTGGGGGGATGATATCAGCGCATTTGAAGCGATGAAGGGTGTCGTCACACGTCGCGCATGACGAAATTGAGTGCCCTGTGGCGCCAATACGCGCCGACGATCGTCCTGTTTCTGCTGCTGCTCGCGACTTGGCAGGCCGCCGTTACTTTCTCGGGAATCCGCGAATACCTCCTGCCGTCACCGATTTCGGTCTGGAACGCCCTATGGACTGGCGAAATCGCCTGGTCACAGCACCTGTGGGTGACAACGTGGGAGATCATCGGCGCGTTCCTGATGGCTGCTGGCGTCGGCGTGGCCTTGGGCGTTGCCATCGCCTGGTCGCCGCTGCTGGCCAATGCCCTCGTGCCGTTCCTCGTCTTCGTCAACACCTTGCCCAAGGTGGCGGTCGCGCCGCTGTTCCTGATCTGGATGGGCTACGGGATCTTCCCCAACATGCTGATGGGGGCGCTGATCGGCTTCTTCCCCGTGGTGATCAACACGGCCGTCGGGCTGAGCCAGGTCGAGGCCGACATGCTCGATCTCGGCCGCGTGTTCAACGCGCCGAAATGGAAGATCTTCCTCAAGATCCGCATTCCCAATGCCCTGCCCTATATCCTGAGTGCGCTCAAGATCACCGCAACCGCGGCCGTGGTCGGCGCGATCGTGGGCGAGTTCGTCGCTTCGCAGCGCGGGCTGGGCTACGTCATCGTCACGACCCAGAGCAGCATGAACACGTCGGTCGCGTTCGCTTCGCTGATCTGGATTTCCATCGTTGGTCTCGTCCTCTACGGCGCCGTCGTCCTGCTCGCCCATCTCTGGGCGCCGTGGGCGGAGGGCGTGGACTGAGAACATCAATCGTCCTGGGGAGGATCATCATGAGACGTACATTGTGGCTGGCATTTGCCGCCGTTTTTGCCGGAGCCGGATCGGCATCGGCGCAGGAGAAGTTCACCTTCGCCCTCAACTGGTTCGCCGTCGGCGACCACGCCGCCTACTGGGTGGCACTCGACAAGGGTTACTACAAGGCCAAGGGCCTCGACGTGACACTGGAGAACTCCAAGGGTTCCGGCGATTCGATCGCCAAGGTCGATACCGGCCGCGCCGACGCGGGCCTCGCCGACGCCGCCGTCGTGATCGCGTCCAAAGCGCGCGGCACGACGATCAAGACGGTCGGCATGGTGTTCGACAAGACGCCGCTCAACATCTTCAGCCTCAAGAGCAAGCCGCTGGCCAAGCCCAAGGATCTCGAGGGCGCTACCCTCGGCTCGCCGCCTGGCGACGCGCAGCGCCAGATGTTTCCGGCCTTTGCCAAAGTCACTGGCATCGATGCGAGCAAGGTGAGCTGGGTCAATATCGAGCCCGCCGCCAAGATCGCTGCGGTGGCCGAGAAGCGCATGGATGGCGTCAGCGACTACACCACAGGCCTGCCGCTCTATGAGAAGGCGGCAGGCAAGGGCAATGTCGTGATGATGCCGTGGGCCAACTTCGGCTTCGATCTCTACTCGATGTCCATCATGGCCAGCGAGAAGACAATGAAGGAGCGCCCGCAAGTGCTGAAGGCGTTCCTGGAGGCATCCTATATGGGTTGGCGCGATGTCATGGCCGATCCCAAGGCAGCCATGGTGATCTTCAAGAAGCGCGTACCGGAGATCGACGTGGATGCGATCTCGGCCAACATGCTGATGGGTCTCGACCTGATGAAGACCGAGCAATATGCCAAGAGTGGTATTGGCTCGATCGATGACAAGCGGATGTGTGCGTCGGTCGACCTGGTGAACACCTATATGGGGTTGCCCAAGAAGGTCGACTGCAAGGACGTCTACACCAAGGATTTCTACACCAAAGTCGACATGCCGAAGTGAGCGGCCGGTCCGACCTGACGTGACACGGACACTGATCGACCTCGACCGGGTCGGCATGACCTATCAGGCGGCGAGCGGTCCGGTGGAGGCCCTCGCCGGCATCTCGCTTGATGTCGGCACCGGCGAGTTCGTCTCGCTCGTGGGGCCGAGCGGCTGCGGCAAGTCGACTCTCCTGCGCATTATTGCCGGCCTGCGCCCAGCGACGCAGGGCACCGTGACGGTGGCGGGACGAAAGGTGGATCGTCCGATTGCCGATATCGGCATGGTCTTCCAGCAGCCGATCCTGCTGAAATGGCGCTCCATCCTGGACAATGTCCTGCTGCCGGCCGAGCTGGCCGGCAAGGACGCCGGCAGCCTCAAGCCGCGTGCCCACAAGCTGCTCGACATGGCGGGCCTAGCAGGCTTTGGCGACAGGCTACCACGTGAGTTGTCTGGCGGCATGCAGCAGCGAGTCTCGCTCTGCCGCGCACTGCTGCTCGACCCCCCTCTACTATTGATGGACGAGCCATTCGGCGCGCTTGACGCCATGACGCGCGATGACATGGCGCTCGAACTGCTGCGCATCTGGGGCGAGCGAGACCTGGGCCAGGAGGCGCGCAAGACAGTGCTTTTCGTCACCCATTCGATCGCCGAAGCCGTGTTCCTGTCCGACCGCGTCGTGGTGATGTCGCCCCGGCCGGGACGCGTCGCGGCGGACCTCAGGATCGACTTGCCGAGACCGCGCACGGTCGAGTTGCGGGCGTCGGAGGCGTTTGGCCGGCTGAGCCTCGATATTTTCCGCACCCTCACCGGTCGCTCAGAGGCATCGACGACACAGTGGAGCGCCTAGAGATCGCGCCGCATAAAGTGCGACGTAGCGGCCTGCGCGTAGCCGATTCTTTTGTAAAAGGCGTGAGCGGATTCTCGACGGATGTTCGTATAGAGGGCCACCGACGAAAGGCCTCTCACACGAGCCCAGGCCTCCGCGTCAGCCATCAAGACTGCGCCGACCCCACTGCCCCGGCAATTCGCATCGACCACAAGTGACTGGACGACAGCTTCGCACGGCTTTTCGAGGGCCGGCCGCTCGAAGACATGCAGCAAGCCAACGACCTGTCCATCCAGCTCGGCAACCCTTGCCCGGTGATCCGGAGCGTTCAGCAGCCGTTCGAACCGTGCGCGAACCTCTTCCTCGCCGAGGGCATAGCCGAGTTGGTGAAGCAAGGCGGCAGCGGCCGGCAGATCCGCCGGCTGAAGGTCCCGAACGATCATCCTGCCTTTGTACTGTCCGCCCCAGCCCCCGCAAAGGTTGGCGGCGCGGGCGGCGCCTGATAAGACGCCGCTTGTAGAGACAGGAGACGATATGGCCACCGCCGCCACACCGATGAAGAGCGCCGCCAAAGGCATCGCCTCAGACGCGAGGCCGTTCGACTGGGAAGACCCCTTCTTCCTCGACGATCAGCTCACCGAGGAAGAGGTCGCGATCCGCGATGCCGCGCGCGACTATTGCCAGGAGCGGCTGATGCCGCGCGTGCTGGAGGCCAACCGGCATGAGAAATTCCATCGCGAGATCATGAACGAAATGGGCGCGCTCGGCCTGCTCGGCTCGACCTTGCCCGAGAAATATGGATGCGCCGGCGCGAACTACACGACCTACGGCCTGGTGGCGCGCGAGGTCGAGCGCGTCGACTCGGGCTACCGCTCGGCGATGAGCGTGCAGTCCTCGCTGGTGATGCATCCGATCTATGCCTACGGCACCGAAGAACAGCGCATGAAGTACCTGCCCAAGCTCGCTACCGGCGAATGGGTCGGCTGCTTTGGCCTCACCGAGCCCGACCACGGCTCCGATCCGGGCAGCATGAAGACCCGCGCCGTCACCGTCCCCGGCGGCTTCAAGGTCTCGGGCTCCAAGATGTGGATCACCAATTCGCCGATCGCCGACGTGCTGGTCGTGTGGGCCAAGCTCGACGGCGGCGCGATCCGCGGCTTCATCCTCGAGCGCGGCTACAAGGGCCTTGAGACGCCGAAGATCGAAGGCAAGTTCAGCCTGCGCGCCTCGGTGACGGGCGCGATCATGCTCGACGAGGTGTTCGTGCCGGTCGAGAACATGCTGCCCAACGTCTCGGGCCTCGGCGGTCCGTTCGGTTGCCTGAACAATGCACGCTATGGCATCGCCTGGGGCGCGATGGGTGCTGCGGAATTCTGCTGGAAGCAGGCGCGCAACTACACGGTGGACCGCAAGCAGTTCGGCCGGCCGCTCGCCGCCAACCAGCTGATCCAGAAGAAGCTCGCCGACATGCAGACCGAGATCGCGCTCGGCCTCCAGGCCTGCCTGCGCGTCGGCCGGCTCAAGGACAAGGGCCACGCGCAGCCCGAGATGATCTCGCTGATCAAGCGTAACAACTGCGGCAAGGCGCTCGACATCGCCCGCGTCGCGCGCGACATGCACGGCGGCAACGGCGTCTCCGACGAGTATCACGTGATCCGCCACGCCATGAACCTCGAGGCGGTGAACACCTACGAGGGCACGCACGATGTCCATGCGCTGATCCTCGGCCGCGCGATCACCGGCATTCAGGCCTTTACTGCAGCAGGCTGAGCCGGTGGAGCTGCCGCCCCTCGGCGATGTGGCCATCGTCGTCGCGGGGGCGCTGACCGCCGGGTTCGTGAATGGCCTCAGCGGCACCGGTTATTCGCTGATGGCCCTCGGCTTCTGGCTCCATGTCATGTCGCCGACGACGGCCGCGCCACTGACCGCGCTGTGCTCGGTGAGCGGCCACATCCAGTCGTTGCCGCGCATTTGGCGCGGCGTGATCTGGACGAGGCTTTGGCCATTCCTCGCCGCCGGGCTGGTCGGCGTCCCGCTGGGAACGGCTCTGCTCGGCCATATTCGCCTGCAACCACTGAAGCTCTCTGTCGGCTGCTTTCTCATTCTCTACTGCGGCTGGATGGCCTTCGTGCGCCGTCCACCGATCATCCACGGCGGGAGCCGCTGGGCCGATGCGGGGATCGGGCTGGTCGGCGGCGTCCTGGGCGGGATGGCGAGCATGAGTGGCCCTGCTCCCAGCGTCTGGGCCCAACTTCGCGGCTGGAACATGCACGAGCAACGCGGCGTCAATCAGCCCTTCAACATGGCGATCCTTGCGGCCGCCCTGGTCTCCGCGGCTGTGGCCGGGTACCTCGACCATGTCTTCCTGGTCTGGGTCCTCATCACCGTGCCGACCACCCTGCTCGGCGCGCGGCTGGGGCTGCTGGTCTACGGTCGGATCGACGACCGGCAGTTCCGCTGGATCATCCTCGGCCTGCTGGCCCTGTCCGGCGCGTCGCTGATCCTCTCGGGCCTAAGCTAGCCAGCGCAGGCAGTCCGCCTCGGCTAAAATACCGTCGAGCCCAGCTGCACCCTTGGCGGCCGCATACTTGCGCCGGATCTCCGCGAGCGACCGCGCGTGGTACTTTTGCGACTCCTGCGACCAGGCCGCACCGGCGAGCGTCACCTCGAAGCTCTTGTCGCCCTTCTGGATGGCCGCGGCATTCGCTGCCGACCATGGCAGGAACAGGGTGCCCACCTCTTCCTTCAGAAGCGGCATCAATCCGGACGACAACGTGTTCCAGCTCTCGAAGGCACCTTCCGGTTTGGGAGACACCATACGGTCGACCCAGGCCATGACATGCTTGGCACTGGCGCGCATCTCGGCACCCGGTGTCGGATCGGTTGCCGCCTCGTAGAGCTGACCCCAGAGCCCGAAGTCGGCCAGCGCCGGGCGACCACCCAGGAGATACGGCCGCGCGGCAAGATGCCGGTCGAGGATTTCCACCACGCGTTTGAAGGAGGCCTCGATCAGCGGCCGCGTCGTCGGATTGGAGCCGACAAAGCCTAGCCGGCCGGTCATGCGTTCAGCGACAGCGGCGCGCGCCTGCGCAACAGCCAAAGGCCCCTGATGCCCCATCATCTGCAAGGCGATGCGTTCGGCCGTGGCCCAGCAGTCGGCCGGATAGCTCCAACGGTAATGGAACATCCATTTATTGCCCCACTCGTCGGCATATTCCTCGATCAATGCCGACAGGAAGGAGAGCGCGGGATCAGCGGGCGTGATCGACGGCTCCGAAGCCTTCGCCTCGAAATGCTCGATGATCGGCGTCGAGTCCTGTAACCCTTCGCCCTCTGGCGTGACCACCAACGGGATCAGCGGCAGTTTCGCGTACTTCTGGAATTCAGCCTGGCTGGCCGGCGAGCGCGGGATCCATTCGTGGGGCACGCCCCTGTAGCGAAGATAGGAGCGGACCTTCACCGAATAGGGTGAAAGCTCCGAACCGAAGAGGCGACAACCATCCGTCATAGCCACCGCTTCCGTCGCATCCAGACGAACAGGCCGACGACGACCATCGCCGTAAGCACCCAGAAGAACGCATAACCGTGCTTCCAGCCCAGCTCGGGCATGTTGCCCGCCTCGCGATCGAAATTCATGCCATAGACGCCGGCGAGGAACGACAGGGGCATGAAGAACGCTGTGATGACGGCCAGCGTCTTCATCACCTCCGACATGCGGTTGTTGGCCTGCATCAAATAGACTTCCATCAGGCCGTTGCACATCTCTCGATAGCTTTCGAGCAGATCGAGCACCGCGATGGAATGGTCGAAGCAGTCGCGCAGATAGGTACGGGTCTCGGAGCCGATGACTGGCGTCTCCGGGCGCATCATGGCAAGGATGGTCTCGCGCTCCGCCCACTGAAGCCGATGGAAGGTCACCAGCGCGCGACGCGCTTGATGAATATTGTTGAGCGTCTTGTCCGTCGAATGATCCAGCGCCTCGTCTTCCAGGAGCTCGAGATGGTTGGCCAGGGCCTCGATCAGCGGGAACTTGCGATCGACGACCAGATCGACCAGCGCATAGACGAGATAGTCGATGTCGTAGGTGCGCAGGCGCGAGCCTTCGGCCTTCAGCCGTTCGCGTACCGGCCTGAAGATGTCGAGCTTGTGGTCATGAAACGAGATGACGTAGTTCTGGCCAAAGAAAATACTCACCTGCCGCAACCGGATCTCGCCTTCCTCGTAAGAGGGATCGTTGAGCACGACGAAACCTTGACCGCCGTAGACGTCTAGCTTGCTCCTCTGGTTCGCGTGGAACACGTCCTCCAGGGCGAGTGGATGCAGGTTAAACGCCTTGCCAAGGTCCTGCAGCATCTCGGAACTCGGCCGGCCCGCAACGTCGATCCAGGTGTGTCCCGGCGTGCCAAGGTGGAATTGGCACTCATCGACTTCCACTCCGTGCAGCACCTCGCACTCTTCCGGCGTGTATTCGACCAGCGTGAAGTCGAGCGCTTCGTCGGGAACCGGTGCGCGACCGGTCAGTAGACCCGGCGCGGTGCCCGGCGGCGTATGGCGGTGTACGAGCCCGTCCATCTCAATTTGCTCCCGGAAGGCGTCAGACTTCCTGCATCACCTGCACCTCGGGACGTCCGGCAAGATAGTCGCCGAGCTTGCGTCCCAGCTCCTTGAAATGAGGAGCCGCACGATGTGCATCGAGCGCTGCCTGGTCGGCGTAGCGCTCCAGCATGACGTAAACATTAACGTCGTCCGTCTTGTGCAGGGCATAGAGCTTGTTGCCCGGTTCGTCGGCCTGAACCTTCGCCTGCAGCGCCTTCATGGTCGCCTCAAAGTCGGCGTTGGTCCCAGGCTTGATGGTGAGTTTCGCGATGATGCCCAGCATGATGACTTCCTCTGCTGCACTCTATTGCGGCCGTTTGCGCACAAGGTACTTGTGTTCGCCGTCACATACCAGCGCGCCGGCCTGGTTATGGATCGTGAGCTTCATCGTCACGACTCCCGTTGTACGGCCAACCTTCAGATCGGTGATTTCCAGCATCGGATAGAGCGTGTCGCCGCAATAGACCGGCTTCAGAAAGCGTGAAGACTGCTCCAGGAACCCGACTAAGGAATCGCCGATGAAATGCGGGAAGATCCCGGCACCGGCGGCGCCCTGAATGGCAACCTGCAGTCCATGTGCCAGCAGGTCGCGGTGACCGCGAGCCTTGCAGTATTCGCGGTCGTAATGGATCGGATGGTTATCGCCGCTGGCCGACTGGAAGGCGGCGAACAACGCCTCGGTCTGGGTGCGGGAGTTGATATAGAACTTCTGTCCGACCGCTAGGTCCTCGAACCAGTGCGTCGGACCGAAGCTATGCTCCTGCGGCTTGAACTGACCGGCTTCGGCCACGTGATCTCTCCTCGTGAAGCGGACATCTACCGGTGTCTACGCTCTGGAAAAGAGATCGCCAAGCCTGTGAAGCGTGGGCTCGAGATAGTCGGGCTTGGTGTCGTCGCGAGGCGAAAGGCCGATGCGGTTGTGCCAATAGACCGGCATGCCCACGCCCTTGGCGCCCGGCACATCCGACGCCGAGCCGGCCACGAACAGGGTCCGCTCGGGTGCCGTGCCCAGCGCAGTCAGGACCGCCCGGTAGGGCTCGGGTCGTGGCTTGTAGAACCCCGCCTCCTCCGCCGTCACCACCGCCTTGAACGGCACGCCGACACACGCCGCTGCGCGACGGCCCAAACGGATCGAGCAGTTGGTGGCGACGGCGAGCGGAGCCGGCAAGTCGGCCAGAACCCCTGCAGCTTCAGGCCAAGGCGCCAGCTCGTCCCAGCGTTGCTCCAGCGCCTCGCCCAGGGTCTTGGGCAAGCCGACATCTCTGGCGGCTTCGCACACCAGCTCTTCATAGGGCCGATAGGCACCGCAGCCGTACGTGATTTCGAGGTATCGCCGGCGCCATTTCAGGCCAACCTCAGGCGAGCCGGCGACCTTGTTCCACAAACTCCAGGAGTCGAGCAGCGCCGTCAGCAGGTCGAAGACGACGGCGTCGTATTTCACGCGGTCTTGACCTTGCGTCCGAAGCCATCGAACAGGTCGAACATGCACTCGCGCCAGCCCCAGACGACATCATTCTTGTCCAGTAGGTCGAGTTTCTTGGTGAAGGTGTGCGGCCAGAGAAAGCTGCCAAACAGAATGTAGTCCGCATAGGCCGGCGCATCGCCTGACAGGAACGGCTGCTGGTTCAGCACACGGCGGGCGGGTTCAAGCACCTGCCGGAAAGCTGTCACGCCTGTTTCACGCGCTTTCTTCTGGAAAGCAGCAAAGTCGGTCGTGCCAATGCGCTTGCTGCGGGATTCGATGATGTAATCCCTGTCCTGCGGTCGCACGGTATCCAGCATATCGCCCACGACCATCGGGAAGATCAGGCCATGGACCGCCGTGTCCGACCAGCCATTGACGAAGCGCGCGTGAGCCTTGACCGGATCGTTGGGAAACAACGGCTTGTCGGGATAGGCCTTGTCGAGGTGAAGGGCGATCGCCCAGCTGTCCTTCACCACCGCGGTGCCGTCGTGGAGAACCGGCACGATCTGCGACTGGGCGAAGGCGATCTTGTCCTTCTCGTTGAAGCCCACCGGCTCATCCCGCCAGGCCAGGCCCTTGTGCTTGAGGGCAAGCTTGGCACGCCAGCAGTACGGGCTTGGCCTCAGTTCGTTGTCAAAGGCCAGGTCATAGAGCGTGATCACAGCCGGCTCACTTGCCGTCGAGCATGCGGATGATGCCGGAAAAATCCTTGGCGCCGTGGCCACTGTTCACGAACAGGCTGAAAAGCTGGGCGGCTTCTGCGCCCAGCGGCGTCGTCGCACTAGCGGCCGATGCCGCCTGCTGTGCCAGCAGCAGGTCCTTCAGCATCATCGCCGCCGTGAAACCAGCCTGATAGTCGCGATTGGCCGGCGAGGTCGGCACGGGCCCCGGAACTGGACAGTAGTTGGTGAGCGACCAGCATTGGCCGGATGCCGTCGAGGCGACATCGAACAACTTCTGGGCATCGAGGCCGAGGCGCTTCGCCAACATGAATCCCTCGCTGACGGCGATCATCGACACGCCAAGAATCATGTTGTTGCAGATCTTGGCCGCCTGCCCGTTGCCGCTGCCACCAGCATGGACGATGTTCTTGCCCATCTTCTCCAGGATTGACCGCGCCTTGGCAAAGGAGGCATCCGGGCCGCCCACCATGAAGGTGAGTGTCCCCGCCGTCGCCCCGCCAACGCCACCCGACACGGGCGCATCGATCATCTCGTAGCCGCCCTTCTGCGCAAGTGCAGCGACGTGACGGGCACTTTCGACATCGATGGTGGAGCAGTCGATCAGCAAAGTACCCTTCTTGGCGTTGGGCAACACATCCGTTTCATAAACTGCGCGAACGTGTTTGCCTGCCGGCAGCATGGTGACGACGATCTCGGCGTCCTTCACCGCTTCGGCCGCACTCTTGGCTTTGTGTGCGCCTTTCTCGACCGCCACGGCGACCGCAGCATCCGAGAGATCGAATGCAGTCACATGGTGTTGCGCTTTGCACAAATTGGCAGCCATGGGGCCGCCCATATTGCCGAGACCGATAAAGGCGATCTTCGCCATCCTTCCCTCCCTGGCTGGCTAGTCGAAAAACAGGTCGTTCGACACTGGCTTGAAATGCGACTCGACCATCTCCCGTGTCACGCCTTCGATCGTCGAAGGGTTCCATTTCGGCTTCTGGTCCTTGTCGATCAGCAGCGCTCGCACGCCCTCGAAGAAGTCGTGCCCCTTCTGCATGCCACGCTGCGACATGCGGTATTCGATGGTCATCGCGTCCTCGAACGACCGGTTGGCGCAACGCTTTAGCTGCTCCAGCGTGATCGCCATCGAGATCGGCGAGAGTTTCAGGAGTGCGGCAAGCTGCTTGTCTGCCCAGTCGCCGCCTTGCTTCTTCAGCTTGGCGACGACCTCGACGAGCGATTCCGCCGAGAAGCAGCGGTCGACGTCCCGCATCATAGCGGGAAGCGTCGGTTTGCCCGGATCCTCGGCAAAGCGAGCGATGACCTTGTCGACTTTCTTGTTTGGCTCCGGACCGGAGAGGTCAGTCGCGCCAAGCCCTGCTTGCAGCTCCCCAAGTTTTGCGCTCGGCACATAGGCTTGCACGATGCCGGCCCATAATGCGTCAGCTGCTTTCAGCCGGTGGCTGGTGAGGGCCAGGAAGGTGCCGAGCGCGCCCGGCAGGCGCGACAGGAAGTAACCGCCACCGACATCCGGAAAGAGGCCGATGGTGGTTTCTGGCATGGCGAACAGGAATTTTTCTGTCGCGACGGAATGCGAGCCGTGCACCGACAGCCCCACGCCGCCGCCCATGTCGATGCCGTCGATCAGCGAGATCCAGGGCTTGGCGAAGCGGTAGATGCGCCGGTTGACGATGTATTCGTCGCGGAAAAAATCGCGCCGCAGGGTGCCCGAGGGATTGTCGCGCATCTCGCGGTAAAGACCGGCCACATCGCCGCCCGCGCAAAAAGCACGATCGCCCGCTCCGCGCAGGACGACGGCCTTGATCGCCGGATCCTTCTCCCATTGCGGCAAGACCTTTTCCATTTCCAGGATCATGCCGTGCGACAGCGAGTTCAGCGCCTTGGGCCGGTTGAGCGTGATGATGCCCAGCCCGTCCTTCACTTCGAACAGAATTTCAGCTTCCGACATTACGAATTGCTACCCCATCAACAGACGCCGAGAAATGATCACGCGCATGATCTCGTTGGTGCCTTCGAGGATCTGATGCACGCGCAGGTCCCGCAGATAGCGCTCGATGGGAAAGTCCTTCAAGTAGCCGTAACCGCCATGCAATTGCAGCGCCTCGTTGACGACGCGGAAGCCGATATCGGTCGCGAAGCGCTTGCCCATGGCGGCCGCCTGCGTGGCTTCCGGAGATTTGGCATCGAGCAGCGATGCGGCGCGCCAGATCATGAGCCGCGCCGCATCGAGCTCGGTCGCCATGTCGGCGAGCTTGAATTGCGTCGCCTGGAAATCGGCCAGCGGCTTGCCGAACTGCTTGCGCTCGACCACGTAGCGCGAGGCTGTCTCGAGACAGGCGCGCGCCCCACCGAGCGAGCAGGCCCCGATGTTGATGCGCCCACCGTCGAGCCCCATCATCGCGATCTTGAAGCCATGCCCTTCCGGGCCGAGACGGTTGGCTACCGGGACCTTGCAATTCTCGAAGATCACGGCCGCCGTCGGCTGGCTGTTCCAGCCGAGCTTCTGCTCCTGCTTGCCGAACGACAGGCCGGGCGTACCACTCTCGACCACGAGCGTGGAGACGCCACCAGCGCCCGGCCCACCGGTGCGCAGCATGACGACATAGATGTCGCTGCGGCCGCCGCCGGAGATGAAGGCCTTGGTGCCATTCAGGACGTAGTGGTCGCCCTTGAGCTCGGCCCGCGTCGCCAGCGCTGCCGCATCTGAGCCTGCGCCCGGTTCGGTCAGGCAGTAGCTCGCGAAATGCTCCATCGAACAGAGCTTGGGCAGGAAGCGCTTGCGTTGCTCGTCATCGCCAAAACCGTCGATCATCCAGGCGGCCATATTATGGATGGAGATATAGGCCGCTGTGCTGGGACAGGCCGCCGCCAGCTCCTCCATGATCAGGGCGGCGTCGAAGCGCGAAAGCCCGCTGCCTCCGACATCGTCCTTTACGTAGATGCCGCCGAACCCCAGTGCGGCCGCCTCACGCAGCACGGCCTCGGGAAAGACCTTCTCCGCGTCCCAGCGGGCCGCCTCGGGGAGCATCCGCTCGGTCGCGAATTGGCGCGCCGTGTCGCGGAAGGCCTCTTGATCCTCGGAAAGCGTGAAATCCATACCGGCCGGATCATATCGGGGGGTCCCCCTCTGTCAACGAAGGTACCTACGATCTTGTTTCCTTGCGCTCCCCTGCTCGAATCAGAAAGATCGCATCTCTCGCTCTCAGGTGATGGACACAAAGAGCATGCGCCCGAGCCTCACTCATTTTGCTCTCCACGTTGCCGATATCGATACGACAGCCGGCTTCTATGAGCGGTTCGCTGGAATGCGTATCGTCCGTTCCTGGGCGGACCAGGATGAAAGTGGGTTGAAGGTGAAATGGCTGAAGAGCGCTCAAGGATCCAGTGCGTTCGTGCTGGTCCTTCTTGAGGGACAGTCGGAACTGTTCAGCGGCGGCCGACAGGGCGTGGACAGCCGCGATGAGGTCGACGCCATCGCCAGGAAGGGCGAGGAAGCGGGCGTCCTTCTGATGACGCCTCGCTATTCCGGCGAGACTGTGGGATATCATTGCTACTTGAAGGATCCTGACGGCCACAGCGTTGAGTTCAGCTTTGGCCAAATCCTCGAGTGACCAGGTTCGAGAAATGGGCTGGCGTAAACTGACCGAACAGGAAGAGACCACCTTGCCGCAGGCGCGGCTCGGCGGCCTCCTACTTGCCGCTGTCGTCGCCGCCTCGCTCCTTTGCCTGGTCGAGCTCGCGGGGTTGATCTTCGCGCTCGACCGGCTGCTCGAGATCGGTTCGCGCTACACCGTCGCGGTAACCTTCGGCGGCCTGCTTTCGCTCGTATTCGTCGTCATGACCCTCCTGCGTATCCCCCAGACACCGATCGTCATAAGCGCGGGCCTGGTTCTCTGGATCCTGTATCGGGGCGGTGTCGGGATCAGCTACGGCGCCGTGGCACACTGGCCACTGGTCGTGGACATGCTGGGCGAGTTCATCCTGGCGGCCGGCTTCTGCGGCTATATGGCCGGTGGCCTGCGACCCAATGCCTATTATCGCCGTCGCATCCCCAGCGTCTGAGCGGCTATAAGACCGGCCCATGTCGAAACGCTTTACGACCCTAGGCCGCTTTCCCACCACCCGGCTGCGCCGTAACCGCCGCGAGGACTGGTCACGCCGGCTGGTGGCGGAGACCAAGCTCTCGGTCGACGACCTGATCTGGCCAGCGTTTGTCCAGGAAGGCCGGAACAGCCGGACACCGGTCGAGTCCATGCCCGGCGTCGATCGTCTCAGCGTCGATCTTTTCGTCGAGGCCGCCAAGCAGGCGCGCGATCTCGGCATTCCCGCCGTCGCGATCTTTCCCGAGACCGATGCCAAGACCAAGACGCCGGATGGCCGGGAAGCCTACAATCCAAACAACCTCGTCTGCCGTGCCATAACCGCCGTCAAGAAGGCGGTACCAGACATCGGCGTCGTCTGCGACGTGGCCTTGGATCCGTTCAACAGCGATGGCCATGACGGTATCGTCCGCGACGGCTATGTGCAGAACGACGAGACGCTCGAAGCGCTCGTGAAGCAAGCGATCGTGCAGACCGAGGCGGGCGCCGACATCCAGGCCCCATCCGACATGATGGACGGCCGCATCGCCGCCATCCGCAAGGCGCTCGATGACAAGGGCTACATCCACGCCCAGATCATGTCCTACGCCGCCAAGTACGCCTCGGCCTTCTACAATCCGTTCCGTGACGCCATCGGCAGTTCAGGCGCCCTGAAAGGCGACAAGAAGACCTATCAGATGGACTACGCCAACTCGGACGAAGCGCTGCGCGAAGTTGGCTTCGATATCGAGGAAGGCGCCGACATGGTGATGGTGAAGCCGGGCCTGCCCTATCTCGATATCGTGCGTCGTGTGAAGGATGCATTCGGCGTGCCGACCTACGCCTATCAGGTGAGCGGCGAGTACGCGATGCTGCGGGGCGCTGCCGAGCGCGGCTGGCTCGACTGGGACAAGGTGCTGATCGAGACCCTGACCGGCTTCAAGCGCGCCGGATGCGACGGCATCCTGACCTATGGCGCGATCGACGCCGCGAAGCTCCTCAAGAACCAGTGAACCCGGTCAACATGATCGAGCGACCTTCGGCGCGATTGATCCTGCTCGATCCGCAGGACCGCCTGTTCCTGTTCAAGGTGCACAACCCTGCCGTCTACGATCCGGCGGATCCCTTTCGTGACCCGTTCTGGGTGATGATTGGCGGCCTGGTCGACCCCGGCGAGGAGTACGCCGCAGCGGCGGTACGCGAAGCACGCGAAGAGACCGGCCTCGTTGTCGACGCTGCCGTGCACTGGGTCTGGTCGCGCGAACGGGTCATGCAGTGGCGCGAGCGCCAGGTGCTCCACCGTGAACGGTTCTTCCTGGGCCGCGTGAAGACGACCGCGATCGATACGTCCGGCCTCGACGAGCGCGAGAAAAGCTGGACGATCGACCATCGATGGTGGCCACTGGAGGAGATCGAGGCCTCGCCCGAACGGTTCGAACCGAAGAACCTGCGTGAGTACCTGAAGACCTTGCTGCGCGACGGCCCGTCCGCCGAGCCAATCATCATCCAATAGGCAGCGCGGCGGCAATCAATTCGGCTTCCCTGCGCCGAACATCTGGCGCAGATCGCCGACCCCCGCCATATCGCGCATCCAGGCGAACGAGCCCTGCTCCTTCATGGCGCGCGACGCTTTGGCGAACGTCGCCAGCGCCAGGCGAGAAAGCGCCCCCCCGACGCTGATCCGCTTGGCACCGGCGTCGGCCAGGTCTGCCGCCGTGATGTCGGGATCGAGCCAGCCGGTGACAACATTGAACGGGCGCTTCACTGCCTCGACCATCTGGCGCACTTCTTTCAGATTCTTCAGGCCAGGCGCATAAAGCACATCGGCTCCAGCTTCTTGATAGGCCTGGAGGCGTCGAATGGTATCGGCCATGTCGTTGCGGCCGTGCAGCAGGTTTTCCGCGCGCGCCGTCAGTAGAAACGGCACCGGGAGAGAGCGCGCAACCTCGACGGCGGCGCGCACGCGCGCCACGGCGAGGTCGAAATCGTAGATGCGGTCCTTCGGGTCACCGGTCGAGTCTTCAATCGATCCGCCGACCGCGCCTGCTTCGGCCGCGAGACGGACCGCTACGGCGGCGTCCTCGGGCGCATGAGCGAAGCCGTTCTCGAGATCGACGTTAACCGGAAGCTCGGTCGCCTCGACGATGGCGCGGCAATTCTCGATCACCTCATTGCGGGTCACCGTACTGTCGTCGCGGCCGAACCCATTGGCCACGCCAAGGCTCGTCGTCGCCAGAGCCTCGAACCCCTGGGCCGCCAGCATCCTGGCCGTGCCGATATCCCACGGATTGGGGATGATGAAAGCCCCCGGCCGCTCATGCAGGGTATGGAACAATCTCGCTTTCTCGGCCTGACTGCGCATCGCCTCTCTCCGTGTTCCTGGATTCGAGCCAGGATTGCGCGCAGGGCATCACTTGTAAAATGCATAGTCTCTGCTCATTGGATCAGGAATACTGATCCAATGGACCTCGAGGAAATCAGAACCTTTGTCGCGATTGCCGAGCTCGGCAGCTTCACGGGGGCCGGCCGAAGGCTGCACCGATCGCAACCCGCCATCAGCCGTCGCCTCGCCCTGCTGGAGCAAGCGCTGGCTGCTCCCCTGATCGAGCGTATCCGCGGCCGCGCGCAGCTCACCGCGGCAGGACAAGCTTTTCTGCCTCATGCGGAAGCGGCTCTGGCAGCTCTTCAGGACGGCCAGGAAGCTGTCCACGGGCTCCGCTCGGGCCTGTCGGGTCAGCTTTCGCTTGCCCTGGTCGGCACGCTTGCCGATACGCACATCATCGATGTCCTGCATCGCTTCGCCCGACGGTCGAAGGACGTCCGCCTCGAGCTGCGCACGGCGTCGAGTGCTGGCGTGACGGATCTGGTGCGTCGCGGCGAGGCCACGCTTGGGCTGCGCTATTTCTCGAGCGATCACCCCGACCTCACGTCCTTGAGTGCGGGATCCGAGGCGATGCTGGTGGTCGCTGCCTCCAGCCACTCCCTCGCCGGTCAGCGCATTCGCAATGCGCGCCTGCTGGCGCAGGAGCGATGGATCGGCTTTCCGCCCGTATCCGGCGAACGCGATTCCTCCGGCCATGTCCTGGCGCGCCAACTTGTCCGCGCCGGCCTCGATGCGGCCGATGTGACCCTCATCGACAGTCTCACGGCACAGAAGCGGCTGGCGCAGGCTGGCTTCGGCCTGGCATTGGTGCCCGAAAGCAGCGTCAAAGACGAATTGCGCAGCGGCATGCTGGTGGCGCTCGATTTCCCGGCAATGACGACCACCATTCCGATCACCGCGATCCACCGTCGCGGCGGCTATCTCAGCCCTGCGGCCGAGCTGTTGCTGTCATTGTTGCGACGCCCGTCGCGGAGCCAATGAACGTGGCCACTGCCCTGTCGCTCCAGGGCGGATCGCCGCCAAGGCCATGAAAGCCGACATGACCACCGCGGCGGGTCAGGAGCGGTCGCAGCGCCGGATTGCCCGCCCAGTCGTAGCCACTGTAGAGCGCGCCGGGAATCCACGGATCATCCAGCGACGCAAGCACGAGCGTCGGCACGCGGATGCCGGGCATGAATTGCACCGGTCTGCAGCGCGCATAGTAGTCCTCCGCACCGGCAAAGCCGTGGCGTGGCGCGATAAATGCATCGTCGTAGTGCCAGATCGTCTCGGCCTGCAGGATGCTCGAGCGCTCCGCTGCCGAGAGTGCCGCCCCCTCGCCCGTTGCCTCGTGCTTCATCTCGCCCAGGATATATCGGTGATAGAGCCAGTTGCGCGGACGCATCATGTTCCGACACGTGGCCGAGAGATCGATGGGTGCGGAAACGCTAGCCGCAGCAACGAGCGGTGCCGCAGCGCCTTCCTCGCCGAGATACTTCAGCAGCATCGCGCCGCCTAAGGAGTAACCGACCGCCACCACGCCATCCTGTGTGAGAGCCGCCGGCAGCAGCGACATCAGTTCGCGGAAATCCTGGCTGCGGCCGGCATAATATTGGCCGCGGCAGACGGCACGCGATGGGCCCGCCCCTCGCAAATTGAGCCGCAGCACGCGATGGCCGCGGCCCAGTAGCAATCGCGCCTGGCTTGCGATGTAGAGGCTCTCGGCCGAACCGGTCAGTCCATGGATCAGGAGAACAAGGGGTCGCCGCCCGGGTTGCACTAGCGCGGGATGATCGAGCTCGGCCAGCAGGGTGTCGCCATCTTGCAGGCGAAAGGAAAGCCGTTCGCTGCAGGCGGAAGTCGCTGCAGTTGGAGCGGGCCGCAGCCGGCTTGCCAACGTCTGAAGGTCCGCCCCCCACCAGGGGAAGCGCGGTCGGAAAGGCGGCAAATCGAGACTCACGCCGCCATGCTATCAACCTGTTCGAGGAATTTCTCCAGCGCCAGATCGCACCAAGGACGGTTGCCTGAATCGCCATGGAAGCCGACGTGACCACCGGTCGGCGTGAACACAGGCAGAAGCCAGGGATTGTCGTCCCACGTGAACCCTTTGTAGTGGTCGATCGGGATCCAGGGATCGTCGCACGCCGCCAGCACCATGGTCGGCACGCGGATCTCAGGCATGTAGCGGAGGGGAGTACAAAGGTCGTAGTAGTCCTCGCCGCTTCGGTATCCGTAGCGCGGCGCGATGAACCGGTCGTCGTACTCCTGGACCGTGCGCGCTTTGCGGACGACCTCGCATTCTTCAGGTGAGAGCCGTGCCCCCTCGCCCAGGGTCTCGGCCTTCACGCCATTCAGAATGTAGGCGTGATAGAACCGATTGCGCGGCCGCATCATTTGCACCGCTGTGCCGATCAGGTCGATGGGCGCGCAGATACTCACGGCCGCACGCAACGGTGAGAAAGCGCCCTCCTCGCCCAGGTATTTGAGCAGCATGGCGCCGCCCAACGAATAGCCGATGGCAACGATCCCGTTCTTCGTGAGCTCTTGCGGGATCTGCCATAGCACGCGCCGAAAATCGGCGGTGCGGCCAGCATGGTAGATCTCGCTGCAATAGGGACGCGAGGGACCCGCGCCGCGCACATTGAGGCGCAGCACCGGGTAGCCGCAGTCGAGCAGATGGCGTGCGGTGCTCAACATGTAGACGCTGGTCTCGCAGCCGGTCATGCCGTGAATCAGAAGGACCAGCGGGCGCCCGTCGACGGGCTCCACAGGTTGGTCAAGCATGCCGAGAAGAATGTCCCCGGTGCGGTCTGCCATCGGAAAGCAGACTCGCTCGCTTGTATGCGGTGACAAATCTGACAGCGGCGCGCGAAAGAGCACTGACAACGTCTGCAGATCGGCACCCCACCACGGAAACCGCGGCCGGAACGGCGGCAACTCCAGGGTTTCGATAGACGGGGGCACGGTAGGTTCGTATTCAGTTTTGTGAGTATGAAAACGCCCGGCTCCTCACAGAGTTCCGCGGCGCTGGGCGTGATCTGCGCCATCGGCGCCGCCGTTGTCTTCAGCACCGCCGGAACCATCGTACGGCGCATCGAGCTGCCTCCTTGGGATGTGTCGTTCTGGCGATCGATCCTGCTGTTTGCCACGATCTTGCCCCTGATCTTGCTGCAATGGCGCCGCGTTGTGATCGATGTCCGCAGCGCCGGCCTCGCCTTGGTGCTGAGCGCGCTCGTACTCGCGGGGAGCTTCATCGCCTTCATTCTCGCCCTGGGGCTCGCGCCCGTCGCCAATGTCCTGATCGTGTTCGGCGCGACTCCCTTCGTCACCGCCCTGCTAGCGCGGCTGTTCCTCGGCGAGCCCATTCACCACCACACGCTTGCAGCGATGACCGTCGCGATCGTTGGACTTGTGCTGAGCGTCGCCGGCTCGCTGAAGGCGGATGCCCTGCTCGGCATGATGGTAAGCTCTCTCGTCGTCCTCTGCATGAGCGCGAACTACGTGATCGTGCGGCATCGCCGCGATATTGGCATGGCGCCCGCCCTGGCGCTGGCCGGCGTCATTTCGGCCGTGGTCGCCGTACCATTTGCCCATCCTGCCGCGGTCACCGGCAAAGACTTCGTCTGGCTGCTGGCCCTCGGCCCGGGACAACTCGCGGGGGGCCTGCTGCTTTACCTCGCGAGCCTCAAGCGCATTCCGGCGGGACGGGCGGCTCTGCTTGGCTTGCTGGAGCTCGTGCTCGGGCCAATCTGGGTGTGGATGGTCGACGGCGAACGGCCGGCCGACCTCACTTTGCTTGGCGGCGCCATCGTAATCAGTGCTGCCGCGATAAATGTCTGGCTGGATTCGCGGCGGTCCACTGGCTAAGAACGCCGCCATGACCCAGAAGACCAAAGGCCCCCTTTCGGGCGTTACCGTCGTCGATCTCTCGCGCATTCTCGCCGGTCCCTATTGCACCCTGCTGATGGCCGAAATGGGCGCGCGGGTGATCAAGGTCGAAGCCCCCAAGGGCGGCGACGATGCTCGCGCCTACGGCCCGTTCGTGAAGGGCAAGTCGACCTATTTCGCGTCGGTCAATCGCGGCAAGGAAAGCATCGCCCTTGACCTCAAGAGCGAGGCCGACCGCGCGATCTTCGAGAAGCTTCTCGCCAAGGCCGACGTCGTGGTCGAGAACTTCCGCCCCGGCACGATGGAGAAGCTGGGCTATGGCTGGGAGGCGCTGCACGCCAAGTATCCGCAGCTGATCTATGCATCGGCCTCGGGCTTCGGCCACACCGGCCCCAACTCCCGCGATCCCGCCTACGATATGGTCGTCCAGGGCATGGGTGGTGTCATGAGCATCACCGGCTCCGAAGGCGGCGAGCCGGTGCGGGTGGGCATGTCGATCGGCGATATTGGCGCCGGCCTCTATACGGCGGTTGCCGTGAATGCAGCGCTGGTTCATCGCCTCAAGACCGGCGAAGCGACGAAGGTCGATATCGGCATGTTCGACTGCCAGATCGCCCTCCTCGAGAATGCGGTCATGCGCTACACGGTCGAGGGCGAAGTACCGGGCCCGCTCGGTGCACGTCACCCCACGATCGTACCGTTCCAGGCCTTCAAGACAGCCGACGGTGCCATCATCATCTCGGCCGGCAACGACGGATTGTTCGTGAAGATGTGCAATGCGCTTGGCCTCGCCGCGATGGCGGCCGATCCTGAGTACAAAACCAATGCGCTGCGCCAAAAGAACCACGGCCGGCTGCAAGGCGAGATCGAGGGCCTGCTCAAGACGAAGCCGACGGCACACTGGCTTTCGCTGCTGTCCAAGGCCGATATCCCCTGCGGGCCGATCAACAACGTCAAGGAGGCGCTGGCCCATCCGCAGGTGGCGGCGCGCAACATGTTGGTCGAGGTGCCCGACGGCAGCGGCGGCACGCTGAAGCTCGCGGGCAATCCGCTCAAGATGTCGGCTTTCGAGGATCCAACGACGCGCCCGGCCGCGCCGGATCTCGACGCTGACCGCAAGGCGATCCTCTCCTTCATCGGCAGCTAGAAATGGGCACTCCTGCGGCCCGCAAGCCGGCGTCGCTCGCCGTGCGGTTCGGCCTTGGCTTCGCCAAGCTGCTGGCCGGGCTCGTGGTCGCGCTCGTTGTCTTTGCCGTCGGGACCTTCTTTCAGGTGCGCGGTGCACTGCCGCCCTATAGCGGGCACGTCGAGGTCCAGGGACTGAAGGCCCCGGTCGAAATCCTGCGCGACAAGAATGCCGTGCCGCACATCATCGCCGGTTCGATCGAGGATGCCGCCTTCGGGCTGGGCTTCGTGCACGCGCAGGACCGCTTCTGGCAAATGGAATTCCTGCGCCGCCTGGGCCAGGGCCGCCTGTCGGAGATCGTGCCGCCCGCGCTGGTCGGCCAGGGCCTTGTCGCGACCGATCGCACGATGCGCGGGCTCGGCCTCTACCGCGCCGCACAGTCGAGTGTCGCTGCACTGTCGCCGAGCACGCGTTCGATCCTTGATGCCTATTCCGCTGGCGTGAATGCCTGGCTGGCGGATGACGACCGGCAATACGGCCTCGAACTCACGCTGGTGCGCCTGCTGACGGGCGGCCGCTACCGGCCCGACAAATGGCAGCCAGCCGATTCTATCGTCTGGCAGAAGCTGATGGCGCTGACGCTCGACGGCAACTGGCGGGCCGAGCTGTTGCGGCTGTCAGAACTGCGCAAGATCGGCGAGGACGGTGTGAAGTTCCTGATGGGCCCGCCCGGCGACAGCCGCGATGCCACCCTCGCGCTGGTCAACGAGGCGCTGCAGGGCATCGACCTCGAGAAGCTCTATCGCGCCACCGACAATATCGCGACCCGCAAGCGCGAGGCCTCGAACGAATGGGTGCTATCGGGCGCCCATACCGTGTCGGGCAAGCCATTGCTCGCCAACGATCCGCATCTCGGCTTCGGTTTTCCCGGTATCTGGTATCTCGCGCGTCTCGTCGGGCCGGGCTTCGATATTCGCGGCGCCTCGGCGCCGGGCGGCCCCGGCGTCGTGCTGGGCCACAACGCCAGCATCGGCTGGGGCTTCACCACGACCAACCTCGACAGCCAGGACCTGTTCATCGAGCGCATCGACCCAACCGATCCCAATCGCTACCTGACGCCCGACGGCGCGCGTCCCTTCGGCGGGCGCGACGAGACGATCAACGTGCTCTGGGGGCGTCCGGTAAAGATGCATATCCGCAGCACGCGTCATGGCGTGGTGATCAACGATTTCATGCCCCGCACCGACGAGCTTGCGGGCCAAGGCCATGTGCTCGCCCTGCAAGCCACGGCACTGGATGGCGCCGATACCTCGATCGAGGGCTTCCTTCGCATCGGCCTTGCCCAGAACTGGGACGACTTCCTGGACGCCACGCGCAAGATCGTCACGCCGATGCAGAACATCGTCTATGCGGACACGTCGGGGAACATCGGCCTGGTGGCGCCCGGCCGTGTGCCAATCCGCCGCCAGGGCGACGGCTCGATGCCCTCGCCCGGCTGGACCGGCGATCACGACTGGGCAAGCTTCGTCCCGTTCGACGAATTGCCACGCACCTTCAATCCAGCGAGCGGCATTATCGTCAATGCCAACGCCCGCCTGGTGCCCGACGACTACCGGCATTTCATCAGTCGCGACTGGGCCGAACCCTACCGGCAGCGCCGCGCCAATCAGCTTCTGCGCGAGGTCGATCGCCACCCGGTCTACGGCATGATCGCCATCCAGGCCGACAACCTGTCGCCTGACGCCGCCGAGATCCTTCCCGTGCTACTCAAGGCACCGCCGCGGGATGCTCGTGCTGCGAAAGTGCAAGACATGATGGGCCGCTGGAACCGCTTCATGCTGGCCGATCGACCCGAGCCCCTGATTTACACTGCTTGGCTGTTCGAGCTGCAACGCGAGCTTCTGGCCGACGAAGTAGGGAAGGATATCTACGCCGACCTTGCCGCTCCCAATGTGCCGCTGTTGCTGCGGATCCTGCGCGACCGGCCGCAATGGTGCGACGACCGCACGACCGCCCAGGTCGAAAGCTGCGACGACATCATCGCGCGATCGCTCGATGCGGCGCTGGACGACATTGCCCGCGAACAAGGCACCGACATTGAGAGCTGGCAATGGGGCCGCGCGCACGATGCCGCCCACAAGCATCCCCTGTTCGACGGCATCCCGCTCCTGCGCGACATCGCCTCGGTGCGCTATCCGGCCGATGGCGGCGCACAGACCTTGAACCGCGCCACACCGGCCTTTCGCGGTGCACGGCCGTTCGAAGCCGTGCATGGCGCGACTTATCGCGCGATCTACGATTTCAGTGACCTCGACAACAGCCGCTTCGCCATCCCGCTTGGCGAGTCGGGCAACCTCTTCTCCCGCTGGTCACACAACTTCGTGACCGGCTGGCGCAACTTCAGCTACATCTTTATCGCCGGTACGACCGCCGAGCTCCAGCGTGGCGCCGTCGGCACCATCCGCCTCAGCCCGCCCAATCGTTGATCCATCGGAGCGCGCTCCGCCGACTTATCGAGGCCGATCGCCTGCCAGCGTGATGCGATGCATGACGCGGCGAAAGCCGTGATAGTCGTTGATCGGATTGTGCATCGCGCAGCGATTGTCCCAGAAAGCGAGCGAGCCCACCCCCCATCGGAAGCGGCAAGTGAATTCCGATTTGACCTGGTGTTGCCACAGGAACCGCAACAGCGCCAAGCTTTCCGCCTCGGTCCAGCCCTTGATGTAGGCCGTGTGGGCGTCGCTCGTATAGAGCGCCTTGCGTCCGGTCTCGGGATGGGTGCGCACAATTGGATGCTCAGCTTGCAGCATCTTGGGCGTCGCGCCCGCACCGGCTTGCTTCAGGGCATCCTCGCGTGTCCTGGAAACATCGGCCTTGGCCGACGAGCTGACGCCGATCAGCCCGTCGAGCACCTTCTTCAGGCCGTCCGACAGGGCCTCATAGGCGAGATACTGGTTCGCGAACATCGTGTCGCCGCCATAGGGCGGCACCTCGCGGGCGAGCAGCATGCTGCCCATCGGTGGTTCGGTTAAGTACGTCGTGTCGGAGTGCCAGATGCCACCGAAGTTGTGGCGTTCGTGCTCGAGCTTTACCACAGGCGTGATCATGGGCGCTTCCGGCAGGCCCTTGAGCTGCGGGTATTCGATCGGCTGACCAAAGCGTTTGGCGAAAGCGACCTGCTGCTGCGGTGTCACCTTCTGGTCGCGCAGGAAGATCACGAGATGCTCGAGCAAGGCATGCCGCACCTCGGCCACGACCTCGTCGTCGAGATCGCGGGCCATATCGACCCCCGCGATCTCGGCGCCCAAAGCACCAGCAACCGGTTTCACCTCGATATGGCGGTAATTGCGCATCACCTCATCCTTTCGTCCAGGACGGAGCCGTCTTCTTCATGAAAGCCTCGATACCCTCGCTCGCCTCCGGCCGGCGCAGCAGCCCCACCAAACTGCGAGCAGCGTCGTCCAGGACCGAGCGATCATCGGAAGTGGCCGTCGAGAGCACCAGGCGCTTCACAGCAGCCAGCGCCTGCGGTTCGAGCTTGAGGATATCATCGACCACCGCCTTGAGGGTCCGGTTGAGATCGGCGGTAGTGGCGCAGATATGGCGCCCCACACCCAGGCGATACGCTTCGGCGGCATCGATCACGCGTGCCGTAACGGCGAGATCACGGGTCGCCCCCTCGCCGATACGCCGCACGATGAAGGGCAGGATCTGCGAGGGAATGAAGCCCGCCTTGGGCTCGGGCAGGCCGAACCGGGCGCTCTCATGCAGGATCACCACGTCGGAGCAGCAGGCCATGCCGAAACCGCCGCCGACGGCCGAACCCTCGACCACGGCGACGGTCGGCTGCGGCACGTTGTTCAGCGCCATCAGGGCATCGCCGAACTGGCGATAGCTCGCGATCATCGGATCGACAGCGCCGTTGGCGGGCGGAGGCGGCATCTCGGCCATGACGGCAAGATCGCCGCCTGCTGAAAAGTGGCCACCAGCGCCGCGCAATACCAGCACCCGGCAATCGCCGTCACCTGCCACGCGTTTGAAGGCGTCTTCGAGCTCCAGCATCATCGCCTGCGTCAGCGCATTGCGCCGTTCCGGCCGATTCAGGACCAGTCGGGCCACGGCGCCATCGCGGGTCAGGGTGATGTTGGTGTAGCCGGCCATGGGCAAAGTCATAGCAAGCGACTATCCTTGCGCAAGATGAAGCGTCTCGTCATTTCGCTGATCGTGCTTTTGAGTTGCGGCGCCTTCGACTGGTCCGACGTCAAAACGCCTGCGCCAGGGCCAACGCAGTCGATCGGCTTCTATTCGGCCGGCTGCATCCAGGGCGCCAAGCCCCTTCCCTTTGACGGCATGGGGTACCAGGCGATCCGTATCAGCCGCAACCGCTACTGGGGCCAACCGGTCACCTTGCAGTTCATCGAGACCTTGGGCGCCAAGATGCATGCCGCTGGGCAGGCACCGCTTTTGATCGGCGACATCGGCCAGCCGCGCGGCGGCCCGGCACCGACCGGCCATGCCAGCCATCAGAATGGCCTCGACGCCGACATCTGGTTCGAGCGCCAGCCCGGCCCGCGCCTGGTGCCAGCCGAGCGAGAGCATCCACGCCTGCGCTCACTTGTGCCGGGCGACACGAGCATCGACGACACGGTATTCAGCCCGCAGCATGTACAGCTTCTGAAGGCTGCCGCGGAGATGCCCCAGCTCGACCGCCTGTTCGTAAATCGCTGGATCAAGGCCAGGCTCTGCCACACCGTCACCGGAGACCGGCGGTGGCTCCGAAAGATCGTGCCCTGGTATGGGCACGACGACCACTTCCATGTGAGGCTCTATTGTCCGCCCGGCAATCCACAATGCCAACCGCAGGCGGATTATGCGCATGACGACGGCTGCGGTGAGGCGCTCGATTGGTGGTTGAAGCAGCAACCGGTCGTTTTTCCGCCCGACGATATTCCGCCGAAGAAGCCTTACCGTCCCAAGCTGCCGGCTGCATGCGCCGCTGTTCTCAGTGCGCCGTCGGAAGGCACCCCCGTCAGGACGACAGGGAATTGACGTACTTTAGCCTGCGTATCTCGCTCGGCGGCCGTCGATAGACCTTCGCGAATACGGTATTGAACCTTCTCAGGCTGCCGAAGCCCGCTCGCAGAGCAACCTCCGTCATCGGCAGCTTCGTCCTATCGAGCAATCTCTTCGCCCGTTGCACTCGAGCGGTTTGCGCGACCTGGAGCGGGCTGGCGCTCAGATGCTTCTGGAACAGCCGGCTGAGGTGGCGACCGCCGATCCCCAACCGCGCCGCCAGATCTTCGACGTTGCTCTCATCGAGAACTCCGTTCGCGATCAGCCGCAACGCCCGCTCCACGGTCGTGCGCGAACCCTTCCAGGCCGGCGAAAACGGAGCCGATTCGGGCCGGCACCTAAGACAGGGACGGAAGCCGGCTGCTTCCGCTGCCGCGGCGGACGGATAGAAGGCCACGTTGCCGGATTTGGCCGGCCGAACAGGACACACCGGCCTGCAATAGATCCGGGTCGTGCGCACGCCCGTGAAGAAGCGTCCGTCATACCGCGGATCCCGACCGACGCGCGCCTTCTCGCATTCAGTGACATCAAGCATTTTGTCTTCTCTGAGCCGGCCAGGGGACTGAGTCTGAATCCGGCGAGCCCGTATTGTGCACCGGTGGTATCCGGGCGTCAGCACACTGCCGAAGGCGCCTTCAATGAGTGAAGAGATGCTCGACAATCCCATCTGGCATGCACTGATCGGCCCGCATCGTCCGTTCGCGATTGGCAGCGGATCGGCGCGCCAGTATCCGCGCGACATGGCACCCTTTGCTGGCCTTCGGGACGGGTCGTCGAAAGCCTATGCCGACCTCGCGCGCGATTTGCCGGTCGGTAAGGAAGCTCGGCTCTTTCGGCTCACCGACGAGCCGCTTCCAGAAGGCTGGGAGAAGCTCGACGCGTTCCCCATTCTACAGATGGTGGCGAGGCGGATGCCAGATGCCGCCAAGGCCGATGAGGCAAAGCCGGCCATTCTTTCTCCCAATGACACCAGTGCGATGGTCGGCTTGGTGGACGTCGCCAAGCCTGGACCGTTCGGACCGCGGACGTGTGAACTGGGGCGCTATCTCGGCATTCGGCAGGATGGCAACCTGGTCGCAATGGCGGGCGAGCGTCTGCGCCTGCCTGGATACGTCGAGCTAAGTGGAATCGCGACGCATCCGCACGCAAGGGGCCGCGGCCTTGCATCGATACTGACCCGCAGCCTCATGCGCGCCGCTTTCGAGCGCGGAGAAGTGGCATTCCTTCACGTCCGCATCGGCAACCCTGCCATCACGCTCTACCAGCGGCTGGGTTTCGATATCCGATGCAAAATCTGGGTGCTGTGGCGCAAGCCAAATGGCGATGCTGATTAAGGCAATCGACGTCATCACAACCGGCAGGCAGTACGCTTTAGAGGTCGATATCGACCACCACTGGCGCATGGTCGCTGAGGCCGGCGATGCACCAGTTCTCGAAAGTACCGATTTCAACCCGAACCTTGTCGACCCAGCTCACCGGCAGGAACACGTAGTCAATGTGATAGGTCGGCCCATCCTTGATCCGATCGCGCCAATAGAGCGTGGGCACGGACTCCTCGCCATGCCGCTCACCCCGTACGGCATGCCAGGCACTCACCAGACCGAACTTCTCCTCGAGGATCTTCACTTTGGTGGAATGGTTGATGCGCCAGCCGGGCTTGTCCCAGATCGTGTTGCTGTTGAGATCACCCGCGACGATGGCCGAGCGCGAGGTCAGGAAATCCCTGTAGCGGGACAGGCTGCGCCGCAACGGCCCCAGTTGATATTTACGGATGCCGCCGGCGCTCGCATTCTGCGCCCAGACCGCGAGTAGATTGCACGGGCTTGGCCCATCTATATGCACCGGCGCCACATAGCGCAGTGATGGGTGATAGCCATCCGCAAGCCGGGCCCTGTAGCCATTGAAGGCGAACACTGCGAGCCCTTTGTGCGGATTGCGGCCGATCCAGACTGGCTCACCCTCGATCCAGGAAGACTGCGCTCGCAGACGCAATCGCTCCGGCTCCGCGCATTCGCTGACCACCGCGATGTCCGGCTGCAGCGCCAGTAGCCCTTCGACCTTACGGTCGAGGGCCATGTTGCAGTTCCAGGCGACGATCCTCATTCACCTTGCGTCAGCAGGCTGCCGGCGCGGCGGGAAGAACGGAAGAACCAGAGGAAGACCTGGAAACCAATGACCAGGTAGACCGCCGAAAGCACGAAGGCGAGGCCCAGCAGGTGCCATTGCGCGCTGTGTTCCAGCAAGATCGAGCGCATGCCCTCGAAGACGTAGGACGTCGGCAGGACATAGGCGAAGGGCTGCAACCAGTATGGCAGCACGGAGATCGGATAGTAGACGCCGCTGATCGGCATCAGGATGAACACGGCGGCCCAGGCGAAGCTCTCGGCGCTCTGCCCGACCCGCATGATCAGCCCCGACATGGCCAGCCCGACCGACCAGGAGAACATCTGCAGGATGAGAAAGAAGGCGATCAGCGGCAGGCCGAGACTGTAGATCGAGAAGCCGAAGAACGCCCAGGCCATCAAGGATACCGGAACCAACCCCAGCAGCGAGCGCAGGAGAGCGACGATGATGATCCCCGTCGCCATCTCCCACGAACGGATCGGACTCACGAACAGATGGCCGAGATTGCGCGACCACATCTCCTCCATAAAAGCGATGGAGAGCGAGAGATTGCCGCGTACCACCACCTCCCACAGCAACAGGCCCGATAGCAGAATGCCCGCCGCCTGCGCCATGAACGAAACCTGCGGCCGCAGAAACTGGGTCAGGAACCCCCACATGAACATCTGCACGGCCGGCCAGTAGACCGAATCGACGAGCCGTATCACCGAGCTGCGCCAGATATGGACGTGGCGCAGGACCAGAGCATAGATTCGGTCGATCGAGCCGCTCATTGTGCCGCCTCATTTTTGCGCAGGGACTCAAACCCGTGGCCGCGCCCGCGTGCCATGTCCAGAAACACCTGCTCCATATCCTCGCGGCCGAAGCGCTCGATCAGCTCGCGCGGACTACCTCGCTCGAAAACGCGGCCCGCCTGCAACAGCACAACATCGTCGCAGAGCCGCTCGACCTCGGACATGTTGTGCGAGGCAAGCAAAATCGTGGCATGAGTCTCAGCCTGGTAGTCCTTGAGATAGGTGCGTACCCAGTCGGCCGTGTCCGGATCGAGCGAAGCCGTCGGCTCGTCGAGCAGCAACACATCTGGCTTGTTGATCAGCGCCTTGGCGAGCGCCACACGCGTCTTCTGGCCGGCCGACAGTTTGCCGGTCTGGCGATCGAGGAATTCCGCCACCTGCATGTGCTCGGCGATCTCCTCGACGCGGCGATGCAAAGCCCGCACACCGTAGAGCCTGCCGTAGAATTGCAGGTTCTGGCGCACCGTCAGTCGATGCGGCAGGTCGACATAGGGCGACGAGAAGTTCATGCGAGGCAGCGCGGCGTAGCGACTGCGGAGCATGTCCACGCCCAACACATGGATCTCGCCTGCTGTCGGCTCGAGAAGGCCGAGCAGCATGGAGATGGTCGTTGTCTTGCCCGCGCCGTTGCCGCCGAGCAGACCCAGCACCGCGCCTCGCGGCACGGCGAAGGTCAGGTCATCGACCGCAACAACCTCGCCATACACCTTGCGCAAATGGCGGACATCGATGGAAGAAGCTACCGACACAGTCTGTCACTCCAAGCGAAACAACGACCAACAACCAGGTTGTTCGTCCGTCCTTGCGCAAACCTATAGCGCCTTCACGGCCGACTCGATGCGATCGAGCCCCTTGCTGAGACGCTCGGCGCTCGACGCGAAGCACAGACGTATATTGCCCTGCCCGCCCGGACCGAACGCCTCGCCCGGCGCGAGGCCGACCTTATACTCTTTTGCCAGCTTCATGCAGAAGCCTAACGTGTCCGTGATGCCGTCGACGCTGAAGAAGGCATAGAAAGCCGCCTCGGGCCGCGCGATGGTGATGCGCGGCAGGCCCGACAGGCGCTGGAACACCAGTTCGCGGCCGGCTTCGCAACGCTGCACCATTTCGGTGATGAAGGAATCGCCCTTCTCCAGCGCCACGATCGCACCGCGCTGCAGGAAGGCGGGCAAACCGGAGGTGTTGATTTGCACCAGCTTGGCGAACTGATCGCCAAGTGCCGCCGGATGCGTAAGCCAGCCGATGCGCCAGCCCGTCATTGCCCACGGCTTGGAAAAGCTGTTGAGCACGATCAAGGGATCGTCCGGTCCCGCCTGCTCCAGGAAGGACGGCGCCACCCGCCGACCATCCGATCGCCGCTGGTAGGTGAGCCGGGCATAGACCTCGTCGGCCATGACCCAAAGACCACGCTTCTTCGCGAAGTCGAGCACGGCACACTGCTCGTCCGCCGTCATCGACCAGCCGGTGGGATTGCCGGGTGAGTTGACGAAGATCGCGCGCGTGCGCTCATCGACGGAGTCGAACAGCTTCTGCAGGTCGAGCTTCCAGCCACCCCCGGCACTGCGCTCAAGTGCGACGTACTTCGGTTCGCCATGCACCAGCTTCACCGCGGAGGTGATGTTCGGCCAGATCGGCGAAACGATGACGATATTGTCGCCGGGATCGAGCAGGAGCTGACAGACGAGCAGGATCGCCTGCATGCCGCCGGTCGTGACGCTGATGCGATCGACCGGACACTTGATGCCGTAGAGCCGTTCCGTATAGGCAGACAGCGCTACACGCAGCTCGGGTACGCCACGCTGCCAGGTATAGAAAGTCTCGCCTGCCTTCAGGCCGCCGGCCGCGGCCTCACGGATGAAAGCAGGCGTGACGAGATCGCTCTCGCCGAACCAGAGCGGTACCACGTCGGGATCGCCGAACACCGACATGGCGACTTCCGCAATGGGCGTCTCGGGCATCCCGGCAATGAAGCCGCTCAGCCCGGAGCCAAGTCCAGGCGGTACAAAACGGGAGTTGGTTTGCATGTCTTGGACCTACCCTATCGGCCAGATTTTCGCCACCCGGTCGGGCCTGACTATTCTTGGCGAAATGACCAAGTCTTGGCGAAATGACCAAGTCTGGCTTATCGTTGTCCTGCATGTGGAGTTCACCGATGAAGCGCCCCGCCGCTGCTTTACTGATCGTACTTCTCTCCGCCGGCTGCGTTCATGGATCGAACATGGACCAGGTGCATGCCGGCATGACGCGAGATCAGGTCTCTGCCGCGATCGGCCAGCCCGATCTCACGACCAACACCGCCGGCCGCGAATGCGCCCAGTACACTGTCCTGAAGGATTTCTGGAGCCGGGTGCCCTGGGACATGTCCGATCCCTACTACGTCTGCTACACCAACGGTAAGGTCGATACCTTCGGACGTGCAGCAGTCGCGAATCCGAGCTGATCCGATGACGGACGACTACCAGCGTCGCAGCTACGGCGCCATTCCCGTCGGCACCGGCCAGAAGCCGGGCATTGTCGTGGTCGATTTCCAGCTCGGCTTTACTGACGCCCAATATCCGCTGGGTGGTGCGCCGTTGGTGGTGCGGGCCGTCGAAAATACGGCCAGGCTGCTCAAGGTCGCGCGCCAGCACGGCGTGCCTGTCGCGGTCTGCAATACGGCCTATCTCAACGAGCGCGAGATGCCTTACTGGAAGATCACTGCCGTGCGCGAGACCTTCCTGCACAGTCATCCCAGTACCAAGCTCGACCCGCGCATCTACGAACCCGACTACGATCTCCAGGTCACCAAGAAGGGCCCGTCGATCTTCTTCGAGACAGGTGTCGCCAACTATTTCACCAAGGAGCGGGTCGATACGGTGATCATCACCGGCTGTAACACCTCGGGCTGCATCCGCGGCACCGCGCTCGACAGCTTCAGCCTGCGCTATCGCACACTGGTGCCGGAGGATTGCGTGGGGGACATCGAAGAGCAGCCGCATCGCGACAACCTGCGCGACATCGGTCGGCGCTATGTCGACGTGGTCGATCTCGCCTTCTGCACCGACTTCATCGAGAGCTGGGCGCGGCGCAACAGCGGCTGACGCGCCTGAGAGCGAGGCGATCAGAACGAAGCCGTGCGCGGCGGACCGAGCGAGGCCGTGGTACCGCCGCCGCACGATTTGCGCGGCACGTTGATCGCGACCACATGGTCGGCCTTCCGGAAGCATCCCCGATGCCAGAGGCCGGAGAACACTTCTCCCGCGATGCTGGCCTTGCCAAAGCCTTGCGGCAGATCGTTGACGTAGAGGCCTTCGTAGTGGTCGGTCGCGTTCCAGTCGTAGCGGCCAAAGCCTTCGCGGCGGTTGTTGACGTAGGTTCCCTCGAAGCGGTCTATAGCTTGGCCGTGCTCGGTCCACTGCAGCACGCCGTAGCCCTGCTTTTGGCCCTTCGGACAGGCCCCGCTCCACACCGCTTTGTCATTGACCTCAGGATGCCAGTCCCACATGCGGCAACCGGTTTCCGTGTCGAGCAACCAGGTCCCCTGTTCGCAAGGAGATGTCCAGCTGATCTGCACCGAGTCGGGCTCATCGTAGGGACAATCGCTGCCGTTACCGGACACCGCGACACGTTGCGCCATGGCTGCACACGGCAAAACCGCGAGCACCACGGTCAAAACGCAAGCCGACACCCTCATCTTTCCCTCGTCCCGCCCCACCCCGGCGAACGCGCATTCTACGCGCTTCTAGAGGGAAGCGGCGGTACAAAGTTGCGACCATGTTAGGATTCGGCGGTCGGGGCGTTGGAGGGCTTGCCATGACGATGTTGATTATCGGTCTCATCCTTTTCCTGGGGATCCATGCTCTCACGACGCTGCGCGGCCCGCGGGCGGCGCTGATCGGGCGGCTCGGCGAAGGCGGCTACAAGGGCCTGTATTCCGTGGTCGCCGCCGTCGGCCTGGTCCTCATCGTCTGGGGATTTGGCCGTTATCGGGCCGACGACTACGTCCAGCTCTGGATCCCGCCGGCGGCGCTGAGGCCGGTCGCGTACGTCCTGATGTGGTTCGCGTTCGTGGCGCTCGCCGCCACCTACAGCCCGGCCGGCAAGATCAAGGGCCTGCTGCACCATCCCATGCTGGTGTCGGTCAAGGCCTGGGCGCTGGCCCATCTGCTGGCGAACGGCGACCTTGGCGCCCTCCTCCTGTTCGGCGCCTTCCTGGCCTGGGCGGTCCGCGACCGGATCACGGTCGCTCGGCGCGGCGACCAAGGCGCCCGTTCCATGGGCGTGACGTCCGGCGATGCCATTGCGCTCGTCGTCGGCACCATCGCCTTCATCGCCATGTTCTGGCTGCATCCGCTGCTGATCGGCCTGCCGATCGCCTGAGCCGTTCAGACGAAGCTTTCAGGCAGCTTGGACCTCGGCGCCTTCCAGACAGCGATCGAGATAGGCGCCCATACGCGCGACATGGGGTTCGATCTCGGTCTTGTAGTGGGACCAGCAAAAGCCGTTGGCATGCATGTGCCAATCGACCTCCTGCATGGTGAGATAGGTGCGCAGGATGCCCTCGGCAAGCGCTTCGCGCAGGGCAGCTTTCCGGCGCGAAGTCAGGTGCGCTGCGTCCTTCGTTTCCTCGCGGCAAATCGACTCCAGGAAGGGTTCGATGTAGTTGGTCTCCCACATCGCCTGGCGCGGCTCTCCATCCATCGAGCCGGGGGCAAACGAAATCGGGCTGCCATCGAAGCGCTTCAGGTCGAGCCCGTCGGTATCCATGTAGACCCAGGGCCGCACCTGGTCCCAGATGAGCTTAGTGAAACGTTCGCTAAGGCGTTGACGCTCGGCCGGATCAAGCGACGCAGAGGAAGAACGAGCCATGCGCCTTTATCGCCGCCCCAGCGCCGAGCCTCAAGTGCCTAACCTCAAGTGCCCAGGATCTTGTCGAGCACCGGCAGCAGGTATTTCCGGAATTGAGCCGGGTTCTCGCTCATGGGGAAATGGCCGAGCCCCTCCATTACCTGGAACGACGTGGCCTTTACGAGCTTGGCCAGCTCCGCCGTGAGCGCGGGCGTCGCAGAGATGTCGTACTCGCCCGTCAGCAGGTGCAGCGGGCAGCGCTTGGTATCGAGGCCGTCCAGCAGGCCGTTCCGCAAATCGCCGTCGGTGAAATAGTAATGCAGGTCGCCGAGGAAAACGCCCGGCCCGCCCTGCATATAGTGCCAGAGCGTCTCCCACTTCTCCGTCTCGGGCGAGGTCGGCGAGATCAGGCAGGCAACCGAGCCTGCCGCCGCCTCCTGGCCGTGCACATCGGGCCGATGCAGCACGCCGAGATCGCGCAGCCGCGTGTCGGCCCCGGGTTCGGCATGGGTCGCCGACTGCAGGCCGATCGCCGCCCGGAAATAGTCGCCATGGCGCAACGCCAGATGCAGCACGGCGCGGCCGCCGATCGAGCAGCCCATCACCACCGGCCGCTCGAGCTTCAGCGCACGACAGACAGCCATCACCGTATCGACGTAGAGATCGGTCGTGAGCCGATAGCGCTCGCGCTCGAAGCCGGGCGGCGGCGAGGACTTGCCATGCCACGGCAGATCGAAGGCGATGACGCGAAAGCGCGACGTGATCTCCGGATCGTTCAGGAGCGCGCGATATTGCCGCCCGTCAGCGCCGGCGGTGTGCAGGCAGATAAGCGGAACGCCGGTTCCGCCAGCGGGTCCCGCCTCCTCGAAGTAGATACGATGTAATTTGCGGTTGAAAGACATGGTCAAGTAACGACCGATGATCGGTTCGATGGTCACCGCCTCGGTGGCCGGAGGCGGCTCGACCGGAGCCGCGGGGCGCAACGACGCGAAGAGCTGTTCGAGGAACAACAGATGCCGCCCGAACTCCAGCATGTCGCCCTCGACGCGCAGATGCCCCATGCGCACCATGGCGACGATGCTCTGATACCCTACCACCGGTACCGGCTTGGCAAGCTCATCCCACGCCTCGGGACTGGCGATCAGGGTGAAGGCAGCATTGGGGGATTGGCCAGCGGTAATGGCAATGGAATCAGTTTTCTGAACTGTCCAACTTTTCTCAGCGCTTCGCGCTGAAAACAATAAGGGTACCACTTGGGTCCCTTGACCCGCTCGAAGACTTCTATTGAGCGTAATCGGCATCTCGTCAAAAGCGGTCATTGTGTTCTCGGTACTGTTCCAGTCCTGCGAGCCATCAATAATAGTACGACAAAGCCGGATGAAGCGGCTTTCCTGATTGCTAACTCCCTCAATGGAACCCCAACCTCGACATCTCGGTTATTCGGAATAGCCCGATCCGTTGTCAGCCACGCGAGGTCGACCATGCCGCAGATCCGAACCGATAATCAGCCCGTCACCCAGATCACCATTGTCGAGTCCGAGCCCGGGAAGCAGGCGGAGGCCCTTTCCCTGATGCAGGAGCGTGCCCGCTTCATGGAGTGCCAGCCTGGCTTCGTCTCCATCAGCCTCCATCGCAGCCTCGATGGGCGGCGTATCGTCAATTACATCCAGTGGAGCAGCCGCGAGCAGCTGCAGGCGGCGCACAAGGCACCGCAGTTCCGCCAGGAATGGGACCGCTTCGACAGGATGACGGACGAGATCGAGCCGCAGCTCTACGAAGTCTGCGAGATCCACGGTCGGTAGGAGAGCCGGTCAGCCGTCCGTCGGTGCGAGCGTGATGCCGCCGTCGGCGCGGGAGGCGGTTGTGTCGGCGCGCGACTGCCGCCAGCCCTGCAGCGCCATGCCGGCGATCATCGCCAGCACGAACAGGAGCAAGCGCGGTGAGAGGGTTGCGATATTCACCACCGCGGGGCCCGGGCAAAGGCCGACGAGGCCCCAGCCGACGCCGAACAGGAGCGCACCCGCGACCAGCGGGCGGTCGATGTCCTTGCGCGTCGGCCAGAGATGGCGCGCGGCGAAGACCGGCGCGCCGGCCCGCCGTGCCAGGGCGAAGCCCGCGGCCGAAACCGCAATCGCGCCGGCGATGACAAAGGCGAGCGTCGGATCCCAGCGTCCGAAGATGTCGAGGAAGCCCAGGACCTTTGCTGGCTGGGTCATCCCGGAGATCACAAGGCCCGCGCCGAAGATCAGTCCGCAGACGAGGCTTGCGACGATATTCATGGCTCAGCCTCCGAGGCCGTGACGCATGATCGCGACAGTTGCGACAGCCGCGACCATGAAGATTGCTGTGGCCACGATCGAGCGCGGCGACAGGCGTGCGATCCCGCAGACGCCATGGCCCGAGGTGCAGCCGCTGCCGAGCCGCGTGCCGAAGCCCACCAGCAAACCTGCAGCCGCGACCACCAGCCAGCTTGCCGGCATGTCGGGCACGGCCAGCGATCGGCCCATCGCGGCGAAGATCAGCGGCGCGGCGATCAGGCCCACGACGAAGGCGATGCGCCAGGCCTTGTCCTTGGCGCCTGGCGCCAGTAGGCCGCCCAAAATGCCGCTGATGCCGGCAATGCGGCCGGTCAGCATCATGAGCAGCACCGACGCAACGCCGATCAGGGCGCCACCCAACAACGCCAACAGCGGATCAAAGGGAGCCATGACGATTCCTCCTGGCGTCGAGCGTACCGAAGGGCCTGCCCCTCACCTAGCCTCTCCCCGGAGGGGAGAGGAACATGAACCCAGTGCCTCGCGGTGCTGGCGCTACTGAGCGGCAGCAGACGTGGCGTGACTCGAGACGCAGAAGACCTGCTGGTCCCGCTCGACGCCCCGCAGCCTGGCGGTCTTCGCTTCGACATTGAACGGCTTTAGTGCGGCTTTTACGTCGTCATCGCAGGCTTCCTCTGAGACATAGATCTCATCGGCATTGGCAAGATGCTGCACGCGCGCGGCGATGTTGACGGTCTGGCCGAAATAGTCGAGGCGCTCGTTCAGCGTAACGGCGATCGCGGGCCCCTTGTGGATGCCGATCTTGAGGATCAACTGGCGATCCGGCTGGCCGCGATTGAATCCAGCGATCTCGGCGCGCATGGCCAATGCGGCGGTCACGGCGTCGGCCGGCTTCAGGAAGGCCGCCATCACGGCGTCGCCAATGGTCTTGACGATCGCGCCACCGAATCGCGCGGTGATATCCTGCAGGCGTTCGAAATGCTGCTGCACGAGCGCGAAGGCATTGAGGTCGCCGATGCGATCGTAGAGAGCCGTCGACCCCTTGACGTCAGTGAACAGCAGCGTGATGTCCTTGACGCCGATGCCCTCGCTCGATCGGATCACCTCGGACCGGAAGAGGTCGCGGAAGGCTTGGGTGGTGAGCAGACGCTTGCCGGTCAGGAAAGGCAGAAACTTGATCGGCGCCTCGCCGACCTTTACGCCAGGAGGCAACACCGCAAGCATGAACGTCCCACGTCTGGCGGTCGCATTCTTCACCTCGAAGGTGATCACGCCCGGCGTCACGCTTCCCGGCATGTGCTCCAGCACCGGCTTCTCATAGAGAACCTGCGCGACCTGGTCCGCCGCCGACGGCTGTCCCTCGACCGAGTACAGCAAACTCGCGTTGCCTTCGGGGCTTGTGCCGAAAATCGACCCCTCGCCCGCTTCGATGACCATCCGCGTCGTCTCGCCGGGCGGCAGATAGCTCACGGCCTTTGTCAGCGCCATCTTGACGTCCACGAAAGGTCTGCCGTCCGGCAGGACCCCATCGCGTGTGGCGCCATACTTGAAGCAGTAATCGCTGGCGGAAAGCTCTTCAGGGTGATGGAAGGCGATCGCGCGAATCTCGGGGCTGACCGTGAAGGTGATGGCGATCTGATCGTCGAGCGACGCCTCGAGGTCGACCTGGCAGGCATAGCAGTGATAGTGCCGGTGAACCCCTTCGAGGTTGCGCAGGCTCTCCACGACGCAAGAGCATTTCGGGCAGAGAAGCAGCCAGTCCATGCCGAAGAGGCCGAGCGACGTCGCATGAAGAAGGAGATCGATGACCTCCTCCTCCCGCAAGCTTCGTTCGCGCGCGAAGGCGAGCGGATTGATGCGAAACAGCGCATCGTCGTCAGCGGAGCGGATATGGTTTTCGAGTTTGGAGACGAGACGCGGGCTCCATGAACCCGCGGTTTCGAGCTTGGCAAGCCGCTCGTCCAGCAGCTGTTCACTCACGATCGCGGTCATAGGGCCTCCCCCCTGCCAGAGGACGTTCAAGTCAGCTGGCCATGGGCTTCGTCCTATGGCACGCCTCCGCCGGTTCCCGTTCTTGTCGAGGTGACGTTCTGATCTATGAACCCGCTGGCGCCGAGGACTCGGCTCATGGTCAACGGCAGGCATGCTTCCCTACATGCCTTCGCCTTGAAGAGTTAGCATAGCCAGTGAAATTTGTCGCCCTAAAGATTTTCGAATGATGGCACGCGGCGGAGTGACGGCCGCGGGCCGTCACTCCGCCGCTTTGACCGTCGCCTTGGCGCCCCAGGACTTCATCACCGGCAGCACTTCCTTGGCGAACAGCTTCAGGCCGCGCTCGGCCACCTCGTAGGGCGTGCCGCCGAAGCGGAAGGCAACGTTGAGCTCGAAATCACCCAGAAGTTTGCGCCGTGCCTCGAGGCCGCGCAGGATCTTGTCGGGCGTGCCCCAGCTCGCCGCCTGCATGAAGCCGGTGACGGCACCCTCGAGGCCACCCTTGCGGGCGATCTCGGCCTTCTGCTGATAGGCGTCGTAGCCCTTCACCGTCTTGAAGTGCTCGCCCAGGAATTCGTAGTGGTAGAAGTTGCTCTCCACGAACTTGCCCTGGTACTGGCGCGCCTCCTCCTCGGTCTTCGCAAGATCGGTGCCGCAGACGCAGAACTCCGTCAGCATGAGGTGGGGCGGCTCGGTGCCGTGATACTTGCGATGCAGCTCCCGGCCGCGCTCGATCACCGGCAGCCGCATCTCCCACGGCCGGTCGGCGAACATCACCTGGTGGGCGCCGAGCTTGGCGGCCGAATCGACCGAGTCCTCGCTCGAGGCCACGGCATAGATGCGGCCCTCGAAGGAATATTTCGGCCGCGGCCGGATCTCGGTGCGCGGCTGCTTGTAGAACTTGCCGTCGCCTTCAATGAAGCCCGTGCGCAATGCCTTCACGATCATCGGTGCCGCTTCATCGAAGCGGGCGCGCGACTCGTCCATGGCGACGCGGAAGGCGGTGAACTCGCGCCGCGCCAAACCGCGGCCCATGCCGAAGCGCAGCCGGCCCTTGCTCAAAAGGTCGACCACCGCGGCGTTCTCGGCCACACGCAGGGGATCGTGCCAGGGCACGATCACTGCCGCCGTGCCGACGTCGATATTCGGGCAGAGCGCCGTCAAGTGCGCCATCAAGGCCAGGTTATCGGGAACAAATGAATAGTCGTTGAAGTGATGCTCGGCCGACCACAGGCAATCGAAGCCGGAGTCGGCGGCGATGCGGGCAAGCCGGATGTCCTCGTTCCAGGCGCGATCGTCGGTGCAGTTCTCCCACCCGTAGGTGGTGAAAATCATCATCATGCCGACGTCCATGGAGCCCTCCGCAATTTCGATTCGCTATCGTTGCCCACGATGGTTTCACGGAAGGGTGGTAGTCGCAAGACGATGCCCTTTCGCATCTCGGTTGGCCCGCCAGTCATTCGAATAGCTAGATGATCAACGGCCACGCCACGCGATGTCCGGGAACATCAGGGACACATCCGTGAGTTTCGACCCGTCTCAACGATTCATCTCTGCGATGATTGCCTCGAGGTACGACAAACGTTGGGGAATGTTTCTCGCTCTTTTGGCGCGGATCGAATTTGGCCTCCGCCAAACACGCCAGAGCCAAAGGGGATGGTCGATGCGCCAGTGCACGCAAACGACTGCTATGATCACCGATACCGTCCCTGACATCGAAATGGTCCGCGTAAGGCGATAAACGACGGCCAAGGCTGTGACCCGATTTGGGTCATCGAAAACACAGGAAAACCACCGGCTGGTCACTGGGTGCCCCGATCGTGACACGGTAGGTAGGCAGCGTGGGAAAAACTGCTACTGCCTCCTCTCCCGGCTTCGACGCCGTTCCTGTCTCCTCGCCCGGGCCGCTGAGCGAGGCGCAGATTCGCTTCTTCCATGATGAGGGCTATCTCTCCATACCGCCGATCGCGACCGAGGCCGAAGTCGCGGAGCTGCGTGAGGTCTACCAGCGGATGTTCGCCCGCCGCGCCGGATGGGAGGACGGCAACTACCTCGATTTCGCCGGCCCCGACGATGCCGAGCCGAGCCTGCCGCAGATCCTCATGCCGTCGCAGTACGAGCCCGCCCTGATGACGAGCCGCGTGCATGCACAGTGCCTCGCCATGGCGCGCCAGCTCCTCGGGCCGGAGGCCGAGTTCCATTTCGACCACGCCATGACCAAGCCCGCGCAAGGCGGCGCGCCCACCCCCTGGCACCAGGACAAGGCCTTCTACACGCGCAAGACGACACACCGGACGGTCACTTTCTGGATTCCCCTGCAGCCGGTGGCGGCCGAAGGCGGCTGCCTGCGCTTCATTCCCCGCAGCCACCTCGGACCGCTCCTACAACATCGCCATCTCGGTGGCGACGGCCGCGTCCACGGCCTCGAGGCGTTGGGCCTCGACGACTCGCAGGCCGTCTCCTGCCCGCTCGAGGCAGGCGGCGCCACGGTCCATCACCACATGACCCTGCACGGCGCCGCCACGAATGTGAGTCACGGTGAGCGCTGGGCCTATGCCATGGGCTTCGGCATCCGCGGCACGACGCCGATCGTGGGCCGGGAGTATGCCTGGAACCGCGTCACCCGCACCGCCCGTGAGGCGCGCTTCCAGAACTCGCTCGTCGGCCGCAACCGTGTGAGCTACAGGCTGCGCGCACTGCTGGTGCAATGGGGCCTGCTCTAGCATTTCCGTCTTAATTCGAGGAACGGCTTCGACCTCCAGAAGGGCGAGTGGCCGCAGGCCCGGAAAACGCTAAACGGCCGTCGCTCCAATGAAAGGACCGACACAGTCCCTGAAAAAGAGCCTGAAGAAGGGGTTGTCCGGGTGCCGCGGCGGGCGGACGACGTCCCCCTGCGACACGTTCAAGGGACGGTAACACCGCTTGAAGGCCTTGCCGCATCCAACTAGCATCCAGCTCGATTCAACCTTCGCCATGAAGGTAGGAGGCTTCCCATGGAAGCACTGCTCATCATTGTCGGAATCGGCATTCTGGCGTTGAGTATTCCTTTGATGCGGGTCCTCGTGAACTTCGTCCTTCGCACTCACCCGCCGATGACAAACTACGAGAGGCACGATTCGTAGTCGTTCCGACGACTGTTACTCCGGGACGACGGACGGCGCTTCTGCGACGGCTCCGAACATCAGCGCATCTTGAGGATCAGCTTGCCCTTGAAGTGCCGGCCTTCACTGATGCCGAGCGCCTTTCGCGCCTCGGCGAGCGGGAATACGGTCACATCAGGCACCTTCACTGCGCCACTGCGATGCAGCTCGCTGACGCGATCCATGTACTTGCGCAAGCGCGGCACCGCCGGCCGGAGCGCCGTGATATCGCTGCGCTCGGGCTTGGGTGCCTGTGCGCCGGAGCCGATGAACGCCGCACGCCCGCCCGGCTTGAGCACCGCGAAGGTGCGTGTGGCGACGTCGCCGCCCACGGTATCGAACGCGGCATCGACGTTTTTCACCGCCTTGGTGAAGTCGGTCGCGTTGTAGTCGATCACCTCGTCGGCGCCGAGCGTACGCAGGTACGCCGCGTTGGCCGCGCTCGCCGTCGTGATGACCCTGGCGCCGATGTGCTTGGCGAGTTGGATGGCGAAGCTCGCCACACCGCCCGCGCCGCCCTGGATCAGGATTGTCTCGCCGGCTTTCAGCTTCAGCGCCTCCTCGATCGCGCAGATCGCGGTCAAGCCTGTCAGCGCCAGTGCCGCGGCATCGGCATGGCCGAGTGCCGCTGGCTTCTTGCCAACGATCGCGGCACCGATCGCGAGCTTCTCGCAATAGGTGCCGTCGCGTCCGGTCTCGAGCACACCGAATACTTCGTCGCCGACCTTCAGGTCGGTGACATCGGCGCCGAGCGCACTCACTGTGCCCGAGAAGTCACGGCCCAGGATCAGCGGGAAGTTCGCCTGCTTGTACTCGCCGGCGCGTACCTTCCAGTCAGCGGCGTTGATGCTGGCGGCCGCGACATCGACCACGATCTGACCCGGCCCCGCCTTTGGATCGGGCAGGTCGCCTACTTGAAGGACCTCGGGTCCACCGAACTTTTGAATAAAAGCAGCTTTCATGACTCCAACCTATCCGTAGATCCTGAAGATGATAAGGACGTAGATCCGCGCACCATGTCGAAATCGTCAGCGACGTCGACGCCAGTCGGCGGCTTCTCGCCGCGTACCTGCTTGCAGGCTTCATTGATCGCCTACACGGTGGCGCCTTCCAGCGAGCTCAATTCCCGACGGTGCTCCGACGGAAAGTTCGCGCCAACCACGACCCCTGCGATTCGCGGACTCGCAATATCTCGATCTTGCCGAGCTGTTGAAGGACCTAGCCCTTCCACCCTTCTGGCGGATCGCATGGGCGCGTGCCGAGCTCACCCGGAATCGACACCTCGAGGATCTCCATCTCGTCGGACGTGCGGGTCTCGTTATGGCGCAGATAGCCCGGGATGAAGAGCGAATCGCCTTCCTCGACCTTGAGCGTGCGGCCGTCCTCGAACTGCAGCTCGACCCAGCCCTTGAGGATATAGATGAACTGGCCGTCGCACTCGTGATAGTGCCAGCCGGTCGGCTCGCTGAGGCCCCGGGTCGCTTTCATCACCTGGGCACGCATTGCGCCGGCGCTGCCGTCGGCCACACCAAGATCGCGATAGCTGAAGAAATCACGCCGTCCCTTGACGAGCACAGGCTCGGCGATGCGGCCATGGGCGACCTTCTGGCCAGCCGTCTTGGTCTGGGAAAGCGTCGCGGAGTCGGGTGCCATGGGTTCCTCCTTTGGCTTTGACGGCAGGGTCGCGCCACTGTCCCGAGGTTTCAAGCTCTCATTGCTGGTCTTCTGACGCTCGTGCGGACCGCTGGCCTCCAGGCCCGCTCGGAGACGACCAAGAGAAGCCCCCGACCTGCTGGGAAACGGTGGCCAAGGCCGCGTGGGACAGCGGCACCAAAGCAGCCCTGCCATTCATCACGTCCCGATTTCAGGGCAATACCCAGGCTACGCTGCGCGACCACCGTCAGCGCTGCGGCACCAAGCAGATGATGGTCGAGCTTGCCGAAACGGCGTTCATTGCCGTCTCCTGCAGCGGGAGCGGAGCCTGTTGCTTCGGACGCCGACATAACTGATCGACAGTAATGCGCGCCACAGGTTGCAGAAAACGCGCGGCCGCCCTTTCCGCAGCCCCCTTGCCGTCGTTGTTCTCGCCGCCGTAACGTACCTGCTCTGGTTAGCAAGCTGATGCATAAAAAATGTCATTCCAAACAGGGGCTGGCCAAAAGCTGCTGGCGGGTCCATTGCTGGGCTCGGCTCCCCGAAGTGACGCTGGAACCGCCCTGCGCAACAGCAAACGAATCGAAGCACTACGGAAACAGAAAGTTCAAACTGGACGGCGCTAGTTGAGCGCAACGGACAAGGGTCGCGGAATCAGAGGGACGCTACAGCCCCTTGGAGTCAATGGCCTTGCAAAGGACTGAGGTCACAATGACGCAACCGGTCGTGTTCCTTGTCGATGTCGACAACACATTGCTCGACAACGACGCCATCCAGCAGGATCTCAAGGACCATCTCGCCGAGACCTACGGCGACACCACCCGAGACCGCTACTGGCGGATCCTGGAGGATTTGTTTGTCGAGCTGGGTTATCGTGACTATATCGGCGCGCTGCAACGCTATCGCGACGAGCATCCGTTCCACGTCGAGCTTTTGTCCATGTCCGCGTGGCTCATGGACTACCCCTTCGCCGACCGCCTTTTCCCGCGCGCTCTGGACGTGCTGAAGCGCCTGCAGACACTGGGGCCGACGGCGATCCTGACCGACGGCGATGCCGTCTTTCAGCCGCGCAAGGTGCAGCACGCGGGCATTGCCTCGGCCGCCCAAAGCCATGTGCTGATCTACATCCACAAAGAGGAGGCGCTTGCCGACATCGAGCGCCGCTACCCGTCCGATCATTACGTCTTTTTTGACGACAAGCTGCGTATCCTCGATGCTGTCAAGAGCGTGTGGCGGGAGCGCGTGACCACGGTCTTCGTGCGCCAGGGATCCTACGCCCGCGATGAGAAGGTCCTCGCTGCGCTCCCGCCGGCAGACTTCGCGATCGAGCACATCGGGGATGTTCTCGATGGTGGTCTGCCGTTCCTACATGAGAGGCTGCGCGCCCTTCCCCAGTCTGATGTAACGCTGAGGTGACTCCATGAATCCGACCAAGACGCTGCACGATCTCGGACAGAGCCTGTGGCTCGACAACATCACCCGTGAGCTGCTGAACGCAGGCACGCTGAAACGCTATATCGACGAGCTGTCGGTGACAGGGCTCACGTCGAACCCGACGATCTTCGATCATGCGATCAAGAACAGCGCAATGTATGACGGAGACATTGCCCGGAATGCGCCATTGGCCAAGTCGGGTGAGGATTTGTTCTTCGACCTTGCCCTGGCCGACCTGACGCGCGCCGCCGATCTATTCCGGCCGGTTTTCGACAAGACCGACGGTGTGGACGGCTGGGTATCGCTCGAAGTGTCGCCGCTTCTGGCGCACGACACCAACCGGACGCTCGCCGCCGCCCAGGACCTCCATCGCCGCGGCGGCAAGCCCAACCTCTTCATCAAGATACCCGGCACCCGCGAGGGGTTGCCGGCCATCGAGGCTGCGATCTTCGCGGGCGTCCCCGTGAACGTCACCCTGCTGTTCTCGCGCGAGCAGTATCTCGCGGCGGCAGACGCCTATCTGCGCGGCGTTGAACGGCGAATCGCGGCGGGACTCAACCCTGCCGTCGCCTCGGTGGCATCGTTGTTCATCAGCCGCTGGGACGTCGCGGTAAGCGGCAAGGTCCCTGCCGATCTCGCCAACAAACTCGGCATCGCCATCGGCCAGCGCACTTACCGGGCCTACCGTGACTTGCTCGCCTCGGCGCGCTTCCAACGCGTGGCCAATGCCGGTGCTCGCGCCCAACGGCTGCTGTGGGCCAGCACCGGCACCAAGGACCCCAACGCGTCCGATACCCTTTATGTCAAGGCTCTGGCCGCGCCCTTCACCATCAACACCATGCCGGAGGGCACGCTGAAAGCCTATGGCGAGCACGGTGACGTGGGAGAATCTCTTGCCTCCGATGGCGGAGACTGCGAAGCGGTTCTTACCCGCTTCAAGTCGGCCGGCATCGACATCGATGCGCTCGCCCAGCAGCTGCAGGATGAAGGCGCGGCGTCCTTCGTCAAATCCTGGAATGATCTCATGGACCGGGTTGCCACCAAGGGCCAGTCCATGCGCAAGGCGAGCTGAGAAGGAATTGCTATGACTGCATCTGCCTTGCGTACCCTTCCTGCACCGTGAGCTCCCGTGGTCAACTGGCGTGCGGGAAAAGGGTTAAGCGCGACAAGGCGGTGGAGCGCATCGCCGGTCGCTATCGGGAGTTCGTTGATCTGTTCGAGGAGGGCTGACACGTGCAAATGGGAATGATCGGGCTGGGCCGCATGGGCGCCAACATGGTTCGCCGCCTCCTGAAAGGGGGGCATCAGTGTGTGGTGTTCGACATGTCGCCAAAAGCGGTGGCAGAGCTCGTGCAGGAGAAGGCCGTCGGCGCCGGTTCGCTGGCCGAGTTCGTCAAGGCTCTCGCGAAGCCGCGCGCAGTGTGGCTGATGGTGCCAGCCGGCGTGGTCGACAAATCGATCGCCGATCTCCTGCCGCTTCTGGAGGCCGGTGATATCCTGATCGACGGCGGCAATTCCTACTACATCGACGATCTTCGCCGTGCAAAGGCCCTCAAGCCCAACGGCATCCATTATGTCGACGTCGGCACCAGTGGCGGCGTGTGGGGTCTGGAACGCGGCTATTGCATGATGGTGGGCGGCGAGCCTGATGTGGTGAAGCATCTCGAGCCGATTTTCGCCGCCCTGGCGCCTGGCCGCGGCGACATCCCGCGCACGCCGGGCCGCGAGAAGGCTGGTGGCACCGCCGAGCAGGGCTGGCTGCATTGTGGGCCCAATGGGGCCGGTCATTTCGTCAAGATGGTGCACAATGGCATCGAATACGGTGTGATGGCGGCCTACGCCGAAGGTATGGCTGTCCTGCAGGCTGCCAACGTCGGCAAGAAGGTGGCCGCTGCCGACGCTGAAACGACGCCGCTGCGTGATCCCGAGCACTATCAGTACGATCTCAATCTGCCCGACATCGCCGAGCTTTGGCGTCGCGGCAGCGTCATTGCCTCCTGGCTGCTCGATCTGCAGGCGACAGCGCTGATCGAGGATCCAGCGCTGTCGAAATTCGCTGGCCGTGTATCCGATTCGGGTGAAGGCCGCTGGACCATCAAGGCGGCCATTGACGAAGGCGTACCGGCACACGTGCTGTCATCCGCCCTCTACGAGCGGTTCAGCTCACGCGGCGAGGCCGACTTCGCGGACAAGTTGCTCTCCGCCATGCGCTACGAGTTCGGCGGCCATCTCGAGAAACGAGGCAATCAAAGCTGATCAAGCGGCCGGATAACGGAGTCGCGATACAAGTCGAGAGTCCGGAACCTCGGAGGCGCTGGCCACGTCATCGGCCTGAAGGCCGTCGGCGCGCCTTGGCCCCTCAGACCATGCATCACAGGAAGGCAGGACGACGATGGCAGGCAGGCAGGATCGGCGCACCAAGACAGTCAGCACAGGACAAGACGAGAGCGCAGTGCCGGCTCCGCCTTGCGCGATGGTGATCTTTGGTGCAGCGGGAGATTTGACGAAGCGGCTGGTCGTGCCAGCGCTTTATAATCTGGTGAATGCCAAACGGCTGGCGAGCGGATTCCATCTTGTCGGCGTTGACCTGGCGGCCAAGACCTCGGACGAATGGCGCAAGGGCCTCACCGATACGATGCAGGATGCCGTCGGCCATGGTGGCGAGTTCCAGGCTGACCAGATCGATCAGACTTCATGGCGATGGCTTGCCGACCGGATGAGCTATCTGCAAGGCGATCTCAACGACCCGACTACCTACCGACGATTGGGCGAGCATCTCGCGGAGTTGGACAAAACTAGCGGGACGGGCGGGAACTACCTTTTCTACCTCGCGATTGCCGATCGCTTTTTCGGCACGACGGTGGCTCACCTTGCGGCTGCGGATCTGATGAAGGAGAACAATGGGAAATGGCGGCGTGTCGTGATCGAGAAACCGTTTGGTCATGACCTCGCCTCCGCCAAAGCGCTCAATGCCGAGATTCTGAAGGTGCTGAAAGAGCAGCAGATTTACAGGATCGATCATTTCCTCGGTAAGGAAACAGTCCAGAACATCATGGCGCTCCGCTTCGCCAACGGGCTGTTCGAGCCGCTCTGGAACCGGGAACAAATCGATCACGTCCAGATCACCGCGTCGGAGACGGTCGGCGTAGAGCATCGGGGCAAGTTCTACGAGAGGACGGGCGCGCTCCGAGACATGGTGCCCAACCACATGTTTCAGCTTCTTGCAATGACCGCGATGGAGCCGCCGACGTCGTTCGACGCCGATGCGGTGCGAGGCAAGAAGGCGGAAGTCATCGAGGCAATACGTCCGTTCAAGGGTGCGCAGGCGCTGAGGGACAGCGTGCGCGGCCAGTACGACGCCGGTACGGTCGAAGGCAAGCCGGTGCGGGCATATCGCCAGGAGCCTGACGTCGACCCCGCCTCGAATACTGAAACGTTTTTCGCCTGCAGGCTGAAAATCGACAACTGGCGCTGGGCTGGTGTCCCGTTCTACCTGCGCACGGGAAAGTACATGCGACGCCGGTGGACGGAAATCGCCGTGCGCTTCCACCAAGCGCCGTACGCACTCTTCCGCGGCACGCATGTCGAACGGCTGCATCCCAATTGGATGATCCTCCGCATTCAACCTGACGAGGGCATCGCACTCGAGTTCGCGGCCAAGCGCCCGGGGCCGTCGGTGAAGCTCAGCACCGTCAGCATGGACTTTGCCTACAAGACCTTTTTCAAGATGGCGCCCAACACCGGATACGAAACCCTGCTCTACGATTGCATGATCGGCGACGCCACGCTCTTCCAGCGCGCCGACAACGTCGAGGCGGGTTGGCAGGCGGTACAGCCCATCCTCGACGCCTGGGCGAACGCTCCAACACCGGCTTTTCCAAACTATGCCGCTGGCGGAAACGGCCCCGCTGCGGCGGACGAGTTGCTGGCGCGCTCCGGACGCGCTTGGAGGTCGCTCGACTGATTTGTGCCGCGGAGGTCCTGATGGCGGAGAGGCGAAAGATTTCCCTGGTGCTTGCGGACGTGGATGGCACGCTCGTCGACGAGCAGAAGGTGCTGACGAAGCGCGCGCAGGATGCCGTCAAGGCAATGCGAAAGGCGGGGATCCGCTTTGCCATCACCAGCGGCCGGCCCCCGCTCGGCATGTCCATGCTCTTCGACCCCCTCGACCTCGACACGCCGATTGCGGGCTTCAACGGCGGACTGTTCGTTGCCCGCGACCTCAAAATCCTGACACAAAAAACGGTGCCGGCTGACGTCGCGCGACAGGCGATCGATCTCATTCGCGATCATGATCTCGACGTCTGGGTTTACAGCGGCAACGACTGGCTGATTACGAAACCCGGCGCGCCGCACGTGAAGCGCGAAGCATGGACCGTCAAGTTCGAGCCCAAGGTCGTTACGGATTTCGGCGACCTGGAGAATCGGATTGCGAAGATCGTCGGCATTAGCGACGACCACGATCGGGTCCAGCGCTGCGAAGCTGACGCTCAGCGCGCATTCGGCCAACATGCGACGGCGAGCCGGTCGCAGCCCTACTACCTCGACATCACGAACCAGGACGCAAACAAGGGGGCCGTTGTCGCATACCTCACGGAGCACCTGGGCGTACCGGCTGAAGAAATTGCCACAATCGGCGACCAACCCAATGACGTGCTGATGTTCAAACGATCAGGTTTCAGCATCGCGATGGGAAATGCCTCGGATGAAGTGAAGGGCAAGGCCACGGCTGTCACTGATTCCTATAACGACGAAGGCTTCGCCAAAGCGATGGAACGCTTCATTCTGGGTTCGATGACCTAGCTGGCGAGCGAGCCAACGGCGTCGGCGCCAAGGAGGCCAAGCGCATGGGCCCGCACGGCATCGGCGTGCGCCGGAGCGCGCGGCCACACCGCTATTGCGATGAGGTGATTGGGCTCGACCAGCTGCATTCGGTCCTGCCACGCGCTGACTTCATCGTGGTATCCGCGCCCTCGACCGCACAGACCGACGGGATGATCGGCGGGCGTGAGTTCGCTCTGATGAAGAGCACCGCAGGCTTCGTTAACTTCGCACGTGCGAGATTGGTCGACTATAACGCACTTGCGAAGGTGCTGAGGGAGGGAAAGCTCGGTGCCGCCATTCTCGACGTTTTCGATCCCGAGCCGCTACCGGCCGATTCCTTCCTTCGGGAAACGCCCAATCTTCTCATTACGCCACATGGCTCATCGCGGAATGGCTCATCGGACGATCTAGAACGGTATCTCCCCATGACGCTCGACCTCGTCTTCGACAACGCTGCAAAGATGCTCGCCGGGCGCCGCTACGAAACCGCAGTTAATTTGCGCAGGGAGTATTGAAGAAAATTTTTCTCCTACCCGCGGGATGACAGCCTTATCAGAGGGATAGCCACTGCTGGCGAGCCGGCCTAGCGCACAGACGACGCAACGTTTGTCGCCCCAATTTGATCACGCAATGCTATCTTGCCGCCAGCGCCAGTGCGCCCGAAATTGTGTTTCCGCGGCACGCCGCCCGGATTGCGGAATGTGACTACCTTGAACTCCGGATTGCCCCTCACATGCTCTTGCAACGTCCCGATGCCAGCGCTAGCGAATAGCGCCAGGCAACGGCGTGGAAGCACTCAGGCCATCGGATCAGTCCACTCCAGAACTCACTCGACCCCTCGTATATGAAACGCGATATAGGGAGCTGAACGTGCAGCAGACGGGTTTTGTCATCCCCAAACAGGGGCTCAAGTCGTTGGGGCTAAAAAACCTCGGCAACGTCCACTGGAACTTGTCGGTGCCGGCCCTCTACGAAGAGGCCGTGCGGCGACATGAGGGATCGATTGCCGATGGCGGCGCCTTCGTGGTCCGCACCGGCGTGCACACCGGCCGTTCGCCCAACGACAAGTTCTTCGTCGAGGATTCAGAGACCAAGGGCCGTATCGACTGGGGCAAGACCAACAAGCCCATTTCGCCCGAACGTTACCGCGCCCTCTACAACCGCATGACCGCCTACGCGCAGCGCCGCGAGCTGTTCGCGCGCGACTGCTGGGCTGGTGCCGATCCGCAGCATCGTATCGGCGTGCGCGTGATCACCGAGACGGCCTGGCACAACCTCTTCGCTCGCAACATGTTCCTGCGGCCGAAAGTCGAGGAACTGGCCGACTTCAAGCCCGACTTCACCATCCTGAATCTGCCGGGCTTCCAGGCCGAGCCGGCGCTCGATGGCACGGCATCGGATTGCGTGGTCCTTGTGAATTTCACCGACCGCGTCGTGGCGATTGGCGGTACCTGGTACGCCGGCGAGATCAAGAAGTCGGTGTTCACGATCCTGAATTACCTGCTGCCCGACAAGAACGTGCTGCCCATGCACGCTTCCGCCAACATCGGACCGAAGGGCGATGTCGCGATCTTCTTCGGCTTGAGCGGCACCGGCAAAACGACGCTATCGGCTGATCCTGCACGCACCCTACTCGGGGACGACGAGCACGGCTGGGGCGAGAACAGCCTCTTCAACTTCGAAGGCGGTTGCTACGCCAAGGTGATCAAGCTCAGCCGCCAGGCCGAGCCTGAGATCTACGCCACCACCGAGCGCTTCGGCACGGTGCTGGAGAATGTGGTGCACGATCCGCTGAGCGGCGCGCTCGATCTCGACGACGGCCGCCATACCGAGAACACGCGCGCCTGCTATCCGCTCGACTTCATTCCCAACGCGAGCGAGTCGGGGATCACCGGCACGCCCGAGAACATCATCATGTTGACGGCGGATGCCTTCGGCGTATTGCCGCCGATCTCCCGGCTCAGCCCCGAACAGGCGATGTACCACTTCCTGTCCGGCTACACCTCGCGCGTGGCCGGTACCGAGAAGGGCGTGACCGAGCCGCAGGCCACCTTCTCGACCTGTTTCGGCGCTCCCTTCATGCCGCGCCATCCCACGGTCTACGCCAAGATGCTGGGCGAGAAGATGGCGCGCCAGAACGTCAAATGCTGGCTGGTGAACACCGGCTGGTCCGGCGGCGGCTTCGGCGTCGGCGAGCGCATGTCGATCCGCCACACGCGCGCCATGGTGCGGGCGGCCCTCGACGGCACACTCGCCTCGGTGGCCTCGTCGGCCGATCCTCATTTTGGCCTGCAAGTGCCCAGCGCCTGCCCCGACGTGCCGGGTGACGTGCTCAATCCGCGCAACACCTGGAAGGACAAGAAGGCTTATGAAAGCGCGGCCCGCGACGTGGCGAAGCGCTTCGAGAAGAACTTCCAGCAGTTCGAAGGCCACGTCGATGGCAAGATCAAGCAGGCCGGGATCAAGGTCGCGGCCTGAGGGCAAACATCAGGCGGCGTAGAGCGCGACCGGTTGGTCGAACCCCTTGAGGGTGTAATCGCTGGCGGTGCTGCCCTGCAGCTCCGTTTGCGCCCGCTCGCGGACTTCCTTCGTGACCAGGATCTGGCCAGGCTGGGCCGCCGACTGCGCCCGGGCGGCCATGTTCACCACCGTGCCGATCGCTGTGAGGTCACGGTGGGAGTGGCCGAATTCGCCGAAGCTTACTTCGCCCGTATGGATGCCAACACCAATGCCGAATTCGTCGCCGTCCGCGCCCAGCGCACCATCCAGACGTGCCCGCTGATCGGTGAAGGACTGCTGCAACTGGCGCGCCGCCAACACCGCCTGTTGTGCATGATCATCCCGTTTGATCGGGAAATTGAAGATCGCCAGGACCGCATCGCCGATGGTCTTGTTGAGGAGCCCGTCATGCTCCCAGATGGCGGCGGCGCAGCGGTCGTAGAAATCGTCGAGGAGCCCCGCAACATCGGCGGCCGGCAGCGACTGCGAGAGTTTCGTGTAGCCCCTGAGATCGGCAAACATGATCGTGGCTTCGATCGTCACCGTCCGCGCCTTCATCATGCGGCTGAACATCATCTCGCAGATGGTGCAGATGTTCGGATTCATCTTGCTGGGACGAATGCCCACGACACGAAACGGCATCGAGAACCCGCCGCGTAGCGGGATCGGCATATGCATCTGCTGCCAGCATCCCTTGCATAGCGCGGAGTATTGCAACGCCATAGTCCCTCATTCCCCAGGAGAGCCGGCAGCATGCGCCAAATGCGGCGGCACTTCCACCGGAAGCAGGCCCAGCTTCTCTACTGGAGCAGCTTGTTCGCGCGGGTTGTGAATGCGACGAACCGGGCAATGGACCATCTACCATCGGGCTGGCGCCGGAATATGTCCATGCCCTCTTCCGTTGTCGTGTCCTTGGCACCCTTCACCTGTGTCGTCAGGGTCCACGTCAGCCGGACGATTGCGACATCGCCCAGCACAATAATCTCGTGAACATCCGGGTTGTTGTAGTGGAGCTGGATGTCGGACCTCGCCAGCATCTTGGTGAGGTTCGTGCACATCGTCTCGTGCGTGCCTCGCACGACTTCCGGGATCGAGTAGACGAGATCAGGTGCGAAGAGGTCACAAACCCCGGCCGGCTTCTTGGCGTTGAAGTCGGCCGTCCAGCGCTGCAAGCGCTTTACGATCGCCGCCTCATCGGCAGCCGAATCGGCGTGGACTGTCGTCGCTGAAGCAATAAACGCAAGGCTGACGAGTACCATGAAACAGCGACCAAACATTTGAGGCCCTCCGATTTCGTGAAATGCAGGATCTAGACGATCCGGCTGGTCTTATTGCCCCAGTAGCGGTCGCGCAGCAGGCGTTTGTAGAGCTTGCCCGTCGGCAGCCTCGGCAGTTCCGGTTCGAAGTCGACCGAGCGCGGGACCTTTTGGCGTGCCAGATGCTGGCCACAGAAGGCGATCAGTTCCTCCGCAACTTCGGGATCTGGATGAACGTCCGGCATGAGCTGGACCACCGCCTTCACCTCCTCGCCAAGATCGGTGTTGGGCACGCCGAACACCGCCGCGTCGGCCACCTTGGGATGGGTGATCAGGAGGTTCTCGCATTCCTGCGGGTAGATGTTCACCCCGCCTGAAATGATCATGAAGGTCGCGCGATCGGTGAGATGGAGATAGCCGTCGCCATCAACATAACCGACATCGCCCACCGTGCTCATCGTGCCATCAGACGAGCGGGCTTCCTGTGTCTTGCCCGGATCGTTGAAATACTCGAAGGGAGTCGCCGTCTTGAACCACAGGGTGCCCGGTGTGCCGACCGGCAGCTCGTTCATCGCATCGTCCAGCACGTGCAACTCGCCCAGCAGCACGCGACCGACCGTTCCGCGATGGGCGAGCCATTCCTGCGAATTGCAGGCGGTGAAGCCCAGCCCCTCGGTGGCGCCGTAATATTCGTTGATGATCGGCCCCCACCATTCGATCATCTGTTCCTTCACCTGTACGGGGCACGGCGCGGCCGCATGGATCGCAACCTCCAGCGAGGAGAGATCGTGGCGCCGGCGCGTCTCCTCTGGCAGCTTGAGCAGGCGCGAGAACATGGTCGGCACGAGCTGGCTGTGGGTGATGCGATGCTTCTCAATCAGCTGCAGATAGTGCTCGGCGTCGAAGCGCTCCATGACGATGACCGTACCGCCCATCCGGATGGTGAGATTGACGGCCGCCTGTGGCGCGGAATGGTAGAGCGGCGCC
>JAFKFL010000032.1 GCA_017308235.1 Alphaproteobacteria bacterium
TCGCAGATCGATCCCCGTGCCGACAGCTTCAAACGTAATGCCGAGGCGATGCGTGCGCTGGTCGGCGACCTCAAGGGCCGCGCGGGACAGGTGCAGCTGGGAGGCGGCGAAGCCTCACGCAAACGACACGTGGCGCGCGGCAAGCTCTTGCCGAGGGAGCGGGTGCGAGCGCTGCTCGATCCGGGTTCGCCCTTCCTCGAGATGTCGCCACTTGCTGCCCTCGACATGTACGGCAACGAGGCACCCGGAGCCGGGATCATCACGGGCATCGGCCGGGTAAGCGGCGTCGAATGCGTGATCGTGTGCAATGACGCCACGGTGAAGGGTGGCACTTACTATCCAATGACGGTGAAGAAGCACCTCCGCGCCCAGGAAGTGGCAATGGAGAACCGCCTGCCGTGCCTTTATCTCGTCGATTCGGGTGGCGCCAACCTACCGCAATGGCCGGAAGTGTTTCCCGACAAAACCCATTTCGGCCGGATCTTCTACAATCAGGCCAACATGTCGGCGCAGGGCATCCCGCAGATCGCCATCGTCATGGGATCTTGCACCGCCGGCGGCGCCTATGTGCCGGCGATGAGCGATGACACGATCATCGTGCGCAAGCAGGGCACGATTTTCCTGGCCGGCCCGCCGCTCGTGAAAGCAGCCATTGGCGAGGTGGTGAGCGCGGAAGATCTGGGCGGTGCGGATGTTCATGCCCGCGTCTCGGGTGTCGCTGACCACTACGCGCACAATGACAGCCATGCGCTCGGCATGGCGCGGCGGATCGTGGCCAACCTCAACTGGAAGAAGCAGCCTTCGGTCTCGCTCCTGCCGCCGGCCGAGCCGCGCCTTGCCGCCGACGAGCTTTACGGTGTCGTGCCGCCCGACGGCCGCACGCCGTTCGACATGCGCGAGGTGATCGCGCGCCTGGTCGACGGCAGCGAGCTCGATGAGTTCAAGCATCTCTACGGGACGACAGTCGTGACCGGATTTGCCCGCATCTGGGGATATCCGATCGGCATCGTCGCCAACAATGGCATCCTGTTCAACGAATCGGCGCTGAAGGCGGCACACTTCATCGAACTGTGCGGCCAGCGTGGCATCCCGCTGTTGTTCCTGCAGAACATCACGGGCTTCATGGTCGGTCGCAAGTACGAGGCAGGCGGTATCGCGCGCGATGGCGCGAAGATGGTGACGGCCGTCTCGACCGTTGCGGTACCGAAGTTCACGGTGATCGTGGGCGGCAGCTACGGCGCCGGCAACTACGGCATGTGCGGCCGCGCCTACAGCCCGCGCTTCCTCTGGATGTGGCCGTCGGCGCGCATCTCGGTGATGGGTGGCGAGCAGGCGGCGAGCGTGCTCGCCACCGTGCGACGCGACAATATCGAGGCCAAGGGCGGGCAGTGGTCCAAGGAGGAGGAGGCGGCCTTCAAGAAGCCGATCCTCGAGCAGTACGACCGCGAGGGTCATCCCTACTATGCGACGGCGCGACTGTGGGACGACGGCATCCTTGATCCCGTCGACACTCGCATGGCCCTGGCGCTTGGACTTTCGGCGGCGATGAACCAGCCGATCGGCCCCAGCAAGTTTGGCGTGTTTAGGATGTGAGCGGCCGATGACCGCGTCCGTTCATACCGCCATCGAAGACGGCATCGCCACACTGACGCTGAGGCGCGGCAAGGAGATGAATTCGCTCGACGCAGCGACGGCGCAAGCGATCTGCGAGGCCGTCGCGACCTTGGCTTCCGATCCTGCCGTGCGCGTGCTGGTGCTGGCGGGTGAGGGGCCCGCCTTCTCCGCGGGTGGCGATTTCAATTGGGTGTTGCAATGGCCTGGTCTCAAGGCGAGTGAGCGCCGGGAAGGCGCCGACGCAATGATGGGGGCGGTTCAGGCGGTCTACGATTTTCCCAAGCCCTCGATCGCGCGAGTCCATGGTGCAGCGGTGGGCGGCGGCATCGGCCTGATGCTGGCGTGCGACTTCGCGGTCGCTTCCTCGATGGCGCGCTTCGGCCTTACTTCGGCACGCAACGGCCTGTTGGCAGCGATCGCCATTCCGGTGCTGATCGAAACGGTAGGCCCGCGCGTGGCCCGCCAGCTCCTGATCCATGGCGGTACGTTCGATGCTGCGGAGGCGAGGCGTATCGGTTTGGTCGATCGCGTGGTCGAGCCTGATGCGCTCGACGGGGCCGTCACATCACTTGCGCGGGAGCTGAAGCTCGGCGCGCCGTCCGTGCAGGCTCTGGTCAAGACGCTCGTGGCCGCAGTCGATTCTTTGCCGCATGATTCAAGGACGGCGGCCATGCTCAGCAAGCACGTCGCCGATCAATGCATTACCGAAGAAGCGCTCGAAGGCATGCAGGCGTTTCTGGACAAGCGCAAGCCAAGGTGGGCCGCCTGATGTTCTCCAAGATCCTGATCGCCAACCGTGGCGAGATCGCCTGTCGGGTCATCAAGACGGCACGGCGACTCGGCATCAAGACGGTCGCGGTTTATTCCGACGCCGATGCCGAGGCCCGTCATGTCGCGATGGCGGACGAGGCGATCCATATCGGCCCATCGCCGGCGCGAGAAAGCTACCTCGTCGCTGACAAGATCGTCGACGCAGCCAAACGTACGGGCGCCGAGGCCATCCATCCCGGTTACGGCTTCCTGTCGGAGAATGCCGGCTTTGCCGAGGCGTGTGCCAAGGCGGGCATCGTCTTCATTGGCCCGCCGACCGCCGCGATCCGCGCCATGGGCTCCAAGAGTGAGGCCAAGAAGATCATGGAGAAGGCCGGTGTGCCGCTGGTGCCTGGCTATCATGGCGACGACCAGTCGCCCGAGCTTCTGGCGAAGGAGGCGAAACGCATCGGCTTTCCGGTGCTGATCAAGGCTTCGGCCGGGGGTGGCGGCAAGGGCATGCGCGTGGTCGAGGGTGCGGCCAAGTTCGCCGACGCGCTGGCGGGCGCCAAGCGCGAGGCCAAGGCCTCGTTTGCCGATGATCATGTGCTGATCGAAAAATATCTGACGCGACCGCGCCATATCGAGATCCAAGTCTTTGCCGACACGCACGGCAACTGCCTTTATCTCTTCGAGCGCGATTGCTCGATTCAGCGACGGCACCAGAAGGTGATCGAGGAGGCGCCGGCACCTGACATGGACCCGGCTCGCCGGAAGGCGATGGGCGATGCGGCGGTCGCGGCAGCCAAAGCGATTGGCTACGTCGGCGCCGGTACTGTCGAGTTCATCGCCGACCAAGACGGCACCTTCTACTTCATGGAGATGAACACCCGCCTGCAGGTCGAGCATCCGGTAACCGAGGCTATCACCGGCCAGGATTTGGTCGAATGGCAGCTTGTCGTCGCTGCAGGCCGGAAGATGCCGCGCTCGCAGGACCAACTCGCAATTGACGGTCACGCGGTCGAGGTTCGGCTCTATGCCGAGGATCCGGCGCGCAATTTCCTGCCATCGACCGGTACGCTTGTGCATCTGCGCCTGCCCGAGGAAGGCCCAAACATTCGTGTCGACACTGGTGTGCGCGAGGGCGATACCGTGACGCCGTTCTACGATCCCATGATCGCCAAGGTGATCGTGCATGACCGTGACCGGACATCCGCGATGCGCCGCATGGCGGTGTTGATGGGCGAGACCGAGGTCGTGGGCGTGACGACCAATGCCGGATTGCTGAAGGCGCTCTGCGCGCATCCAGCCTTCGTGGGCGGCGAGGTCGATACCGGCTTCATCGAGCGCCATCATGATCAACTCTTCGCCAAGCCGGCGCCGGCAAGTGATCGGACCATCGCCATCGCGACCCTGGCGCGTCTGGTCGAGTGGCATGACGCAGCGCCATCATCGCCAGGCGATCCCTATTCGCCGTGGGGCGCACAGAATGGCTTCCGCCTGCTCGGAGAGGGTCACGATGAAGTGCGCTGGAAGGACGGCGAGCGCGAGGTGACGGTGCAGGCTTATCATCGCCGCGACGGCAGCATCGGCTTGACCTTGCCGGGCGGCACCCTGGAAGCGCGGGTGCGGCATGCCGACGACGGCCGGCTCGCAGTGTTGCTCGCCGGCGAGACTTTCACGGCGGCCGCCGTGCCTCGCGCAGCCAACGACGGCGGTGTCGACTACACGGTGTTTGCCGACGGCAACCAACGTCGCCTCCGCTTGGTCGATCCGCTCGACGTGACGCAATACGAGGCTGTCGGGGCAAGCGAAGGTTCGATGCGCTCGCCGCTGCCCGGCAAGATCATCGACCTTCGGGTCAAGGTCGGCGACACCGTGAGCAAGGGCCAGGCACTCCTTGTGCTCGAGGCGATGAAGATGGAGCACACCCTCACCGCACCGGCCGACGGCAAAGTCAAAGCAGTGCGCTATGGCATCGGTGAGCAGGTCGCCGAGGGAGCCGAACTGGTCGAGTTCGACGACACGGAAAGTTGAATTCACGCACTAGTGTAGGCGATGTGTTTGTCCCTTCCGGCAGGGACGTGTGCAACCTTCGATATGGGCGAGCGTAACGAACGGACATAGTCGCCCGCGGGGTTGGAATGTCGGACGTAGTCGATGCTCGCTCGTTGTCGAGCGTAAAGAGCGGGCCATTGGCCCATCCGTGGCTTCAGCTCGCTATCGGCATCCTCTGCATGGCGATGATCGCCAACCTGCAATATGGCTGGACGCTGTTCGTCGGACCGATCGACGCCAAGCACCATTGGGGGCGCGTCGCCATTCAGGTGGCGTTCACGATCTTTGTCGTCGCCGAGACTTGGCTCGTGCCGATCAAGTCATGGTTCGTCGATCGCCATAGTCCGCGGCTGGTGGTTTCGGTGGGCGGCGTCCTCGTCGCGATCGCCTGGGCCGTCAACTCTTTGGCCGATTCGCTCTTCCTGCTCTACCTCGGGGCTGCGATTGGCGGTGCCGGGGCGGCAGCAGTCTATGGGAGCTGCGTCGGCAATGCGCTCAAATGGTTCCCCCGCCGTCGCGGACTCGCCGCCGGTCTGACGGCGGCAGGCTTCGGCGCCGGTGCGGCGCTTACGGTCGTTCCAATTGCCGACATGATCGACAGCAGAGGTTACGAGGCGGCTTTCCTCTATTTCGGATTGGGGCAGGGCATCGTCATCCTGCTGGCGGCGACATTGCTGCGCAAACCGACCGACCAGGAGATGGCCGCTGCGGGCCGCCGCCGCTCGACAACGGATGACACCGGACCGGCGGAAGTGCTGCGCACGCCGGTCTTCTGGGCGATGTATCTGACTTTCGTCCTCATCGCCTCAGGCGGACTGATGGCGGCGGCGCAGATCGCCCCGATCGCCAAGGATTTCAAGCTCGACCATGCGCCGGTCAGTCTTCTGGGCCTGACGATGCCGGCCCTGACCTTCGCGATCTCGCTCGACCGGATCTTCGACGGTTTCGGTCGGCCGTTCTTCGGCTGGGTATCGGACAAGATCGGTCGCGAGGTGACGATGTTCGGCGCCTTCGCGACCTGCGCGCTCGCGATGCTGCTGCTCGACCGCTACGGCGCCGATCCGACCATCTTCGTCCTGACCACGGCCTTGTTCTTCCTGGCGTTCGGCGAGATCTACAGTCTCTTCCCTGCGACCTGCGGCGACACGTTCGGGGCGACCTATGCCTCAACCAACGCAGGCATGCTCTACACTGCCAAAGGGACGGCCTCGCTGGTCGTGCCCCTTGCCGGGAGCATCGCCGCCTCGAGGGGTTGGCACGCCGTTTTCATGCTCGCCATGGTGTTTAGCCTGATGGCCGCTCTTCTGGCGCTGTTCGTCGTGAGGCCTTTGCGTGCCAAGTTCCTGGCGGCGCATCTTCCGATGCCGGCGACTGTCACCGCGCACGGCGGCCGAACAGATCAAAAGTGAGGGATCGCAGCCAGCGATGGCCGTCATCGCGGTGATACCGTTCATGCCAATACTGCGCGATCTCGATGCGCGGCAGGGCGACCGGGCAGTCGAAGGCAACGAGATCGAGCGGTTCGGCGAAGCGCCGGGCAAGGTTGGCCGGCAAGGTGGCGATGCCGTCGGTCTCCGTCGCGACGCTGGCGGCGGCGACGAAGCTCGGTACCTGCAGGAGAACGTTGCTTGGCCGTACCTCGCCGGCCAATGCGGCTTGCGCGGCACGGTGAGCGGCATGACCGACGTCCGAGGCCGTCACCAGGATGTGCTGCTCGCCAAGAAAGCCGTTGCGTGATCGTGCCTTGGCGAGGCGGGGATGGGATTTGCGCGCGACGCTGAGGTAGCCGTCGGAATAGAGCCGCTGGCGCCGCAGGTGCCGTGCTGCCTTGGGGTAGGCGCCGAGCGCGAGGTCGGCTTCGCCAGTCTGCAGCTTTGCTTCAAGCTGATGGGATTGCAGCGGCACCGCCCGCACCCCGACGTTGGGCGCAACCGCGGCGATGCGAGCAACCACCGGCGGCAGGAAATGGATCATGCCGACGTCGGTCAGCAGCAGGCTGAACAGGCGGTCCGATCGTGACGGGTCGAAGACCGCGGCCGCGGCACGAAGATCGTCGGCCGCGGCCAGCAGCGTGTGCAGGCGGTGAGCCAGGTCGAGCATCCGGCTGGTCGGTTGCATGGCCTGGCCGTCGCGCACGAAGAGCGGATCGGCGAACTGTTCGCGCAGCCGTTTCAGCACCTTGCTGACAGCGGGCTGGCTTGTGCCCATCAGCTGCGACGCGCGGGTGATGCTGCGCTCGTCCAGCAGCGTCATGAGCATGTGCAGCTCGGTCAGGTTCAAATCGGAGTATGCCATTGTAGCCATGTCGATCATGTCCTAATTGACATGGTTACCATGACATCCGCGGCGTAGGCTTCTGTCAATGCAGCAGGCCGCATTGCCGGCCTTCAGGAGGACGCCATGGCCAAGTTCGTCATCGAGCCGCACTTTCGTCTTCAGGAGTGGGTGGCCGAGGAAAAGGGCTATTTCCGCGCCGAAGGCCTCGACTATGAGTTCAGGGAACTGATCCGGTCGACTGGCGGGCAACATCACAACAAGGGCCCCCAGGGCGCGTTCCAGAGCATCGAAAAGGGGCGCGAGGCCGATGTGAGCTGCGCTTGCCACTGGACGGTGAACGTGGCGGCGTCGAAGGGGCACGCCAAGCTTTTTGCTGACGCCTATTCGGTCGCGCCGGCGGGTGTCTTCGTGCCTGCCGATTCGCCGATCCGCACCCCGGCCGACCTCGCCGGCGTTCCGATCTCGGTCGGTTTTCAGTCTGGAAGTCACTACGCGACCATCCAGGCGCTGGAACAATACATGCCGGCCAAGGAGATCAACCTCACCTTCGAGGACGGCATGCTGTTCCGCCGCCTCGAGCTTCTGGTCGATGGCAAAAGCCGGGCGGCGGCGCTGTTCAGTGGGCCGTATTATCTTGCCGAGCAGCTCGGCTTCCGGAAAGTGATCGACACCACCTTCATGATCGCCGCCATGATCAATGGCTCGCCCGATCCTGAGGCTGTGCGACGCTATTACCGGGCTCTCAAGCGGGCGCAGCGCGACATCGATCTGCGTCCGGAGCGCTACACTCACTACTATGTGAAGGAATTTCCCGAGCGCTATCACGCCCTGATGGATACCAGGCGCTGGGGCCCCGGCGAGCGGATCGTGTTCGAGAGCTACTCCAGAGAAGTTTACCAGGAGTCGTTCGACTGGATCGCCCAGCATGAGATTTTTGCCGAAGGTCGGATGGGCTCTGGCGACTACGACAAGGCGACAGTCTCCTTTACCGCGAACGCCGATTAGCATTGGGCGTCTGGCTGGTTGTCGGTCGCGATAGCGGGAGCCCCTCGAGCCCGATTGGGTGGAACAGCTCTGCGGTCTGGATCGCTACGGCATAGACAGGCGGGCGCCGCGTCGGTCAAATGCGCGGCCATGCCCCTAAGGTTCGATCTGCTCACCTTGAAGCTGTATGCCGCCGTGGTGGAGGAAGGCAGCATTGCGGCCGCCGCGACGCGTGAACGTGTCGCCGCGTCGGCCATCAGCAAGCGCATTTCCGATCTGGAAAGTTCGCTGCGCCTCCCTTTGCTGACGAGGATGCGTCGCGGCGTCAAGCCGACCGAGGTGGGCAGGGCCCTGCTGCACCATGCCCGGAGCATCCTGCGCGAGGTGAACGAACTCGACGACGAGCTTTCCGGTTACGCCCGGGGAACACGCGGCCACGTGCGGATCCTGACGAACGAGACCTGCATCTTCAGTTTCCTGCCCGAGGAGCTGGGCGAATTCCTGAAGCGAAACCCCCGCATCAAGGTGGAGCTGAAAGTCGCGGTCAGCGCGGTGATCGTGAAGGCCATCGCCGACAACATGGCCGATGTCGGCCTCTTCACCGGCGGTGCGTCGGCCGACGATGTGACAGTGCTGCCGTATCATCAGGATGCGCTGGTCGCCGTCGTGCCGACCCGCCATCCGCTGACCCGGCGGCGCAAGGTCAAGCTGGCCGACTTGCTCGAGTACGACCTGATCGAGCAGGATCGGCGCAGCACGATTGAGCTGCTGGTTCTGGCCGCGGCTGCGCGGCTCGGCCGGCCGATGAAGGTGCGCGTGCGAGTGGAAAGCTTCGACGCCATGTGCCGCATGGTTTCGGTGGGACTGGGCATCGGCATCATGCCAAGGCCGTTTCCGCAACGACTGGGCAAGTCGATGGGAATCTGCGCGTTGCAGCTTGACGAACCGTGGGCGGCGCGCGAACACAAGATCTGCGTGCGGAACCTGACGGCGGCGTCCGGTCCGGTCCGGTTGCTGGTGACTCATTTGATGCAATCGGCAGGTCGCACGGCCAATTTGGTGCCATCGTGACTCGCGATGCCACGTGGTCAAATTTACGATTTCAGCCCCCAACCGGACGCCCGTAGGGTTCCCGCCGGGCAAAAGTGCTGAACCGCTGAAAATTAGACCCACACGTTTCCGGGAGTATCCGCCATGGCGTTGGATGCCAATCGAGTGATTCTGACCGGGGAGAACCCGTTCATCCGACTGAGCGCCAAGAACGGAGACGCGCCGACAACCAATGCCAGCTACTGGCGTATCCTGTTCTCACCTGCCGGCGCGGGTCATATCCTTCATCTCAAGAGCGAGCTCACGGACAACGTATGGCGCATCTACTCCGACAACATCGCCATGACGCGATGGCTGCAGGGCACGGTGCAGGGCATGTTGACCCCCGACCTGGCAGACCAGACGATTCCCGTCACCGATGCGAAGTTCCATCAGCCAAGCGGCGATGTGCGCGACTACTGGACCGAGCGGCTCGACAGCAGCGACGGCGAGATCGCGTTGACCTGGCACAACATTGGCGATCCGTTGCTGATTCATACCCAGCCCAACGAAGTTCCCGGCCGTCGTTACGGCCTCTCCACCGTGCTGATCCCGGCGCTGGGCGCGAGGTTGACCCGGAACGGGGTTGCCGCGGAAGGCCAGCCCTGGCCCAACGAGCGTGAGGGCCGGCCGTTCAGCACGTGTGCCCTCGCGTTCTCCGAAAGCTGGACAGAACCCAGGTAGTCCGATGACGAAGAAGCCGTCTCGCGCGGAGTTGATGGGCCAGTCGCTTCAATCCCGGCGGACTTTCATCGCGGCCGGGATGGCGAGCGTGGCCGCGCGACCGGCGTGGTCGCAGACGCCCAAGCGCGGCGGTACACTCCGTACGATCATCAATCCTGAGCCGCCATCGCTGGTCCTGGGGATCAGCCCCTTGATCCCGACGGGGACCGTCGGCAGCAAGATCTACCAGAGCCTGTTGAGCTATTCGTTCGATCTTAAGCCGTATCCGGTTTTGGCCAAGTCGTGGACCGCGTCGCCGGACGGGCGGGTCTACACCTTCACCTTGCAAGACAAGGTGACGTGGCACGACGGTACGCCGTTCAGCGCCGACGACGTAATTTTTTCCACGACCAAGATGCTGCCGGAGACGAATGCCCGTTGGCGTTTCATTCTTGAGCAGTGCGAGTCGATCAAAGCGCTCGATCCGCAGACGGTGCAATTCACGCTGAAGGGACCGTTCTCGGCCTTCATCTCATCGTTCGTGAATTCGACCTGTCCGATCATGCCAGCGCACATCTATGGCGCGAACACCGACTATCGCAACAATCCGGCCAACGCGACACCCATTGGCACAGGCCCCTTCAAGTTGAAGGAGTGGAAGAAAGCCAGCTTCATCCATCTTGTGCGCTACGACGGCTATTGGGATCCGGGCAAGCCGTACCTGGACGAAGTCATCTACAGTGTCGTGCCGGACAGCGCGCAGCGCGTGGCGGCGATTGAGACCGGGCGGGTCGACCTGGTGTCGAACAACGACATCGAGTACTTCGATGTGCCGCGCTTGCGTCAGCAGAAGAACCTGACGTTCACGACCAAGGGAACGGAGACACGGTCACTGATGTCGTGGATCGACGTCAATCTCCGGCTGCCGAAGTTCCAGGACAAGCGTTTCCGCAAGGCGATGATGCATGCGATCGATCGGCAGTTCATTGTCGACAAGCTCTATTTCGGGCTGGGCAAGGTGGCCAACGGGCCGATCGCGACCACGACGCGGTTCCATGACGACGCAGCGATCGTCAAGTATCCCTATGACCCGAAGAAGGCGATCGCACTCCTCGACGAAATGGGGCTGAAGCCGGATGCCAAAGGCATACGCGAACGCGTAAGCATTCTGGCGTTGCCTTACGGCGAGGTCTGGACGCGCCAGGCAGAGCTCGTGAAGCAGCTGTTTGGCAAGGTCGGCATCGAGGTGACCATCGAGACGACCGATGCGGCTGGCTGGGCCCGGCGGAACTCCAATTGGGAGTTCGAGATGAGCTTCAACTTTCTGGGTCAGTTCATCCATCCGGCGATCGGAGTCGCGCGAGCCTACATCAGCGCCAACAGGCGCAAGGGTGTGCTGGCTTCGAATGTGGAAGGTTATTCCAATCCGAAGGTCGATGAGCTGTTCGAGCAGGGCGCGACTGCGGTGAACGATCCCGAGGCGCAGAAAGCCTACAGCGAGATCCAGCATATCATCAGCGACGAGCTGCCAGTGCTGTATCTGACGGAATTGGCATTCCCGATCTTCCAGTCGGCCGCGTTGCACGACGCAATCGTTGATGGTGACGGCGCGTCGAATGACTTCAGTCGGGCGTGGAAGAGCTGAGTTTGGGAGGTTTCGTCGTCTGTTGTCTGCGGCAAGCGGGATGGGGAGGGCAACATGGACTGGTCGCGTCGAGAATTCCTGATAGGCGCGGGTGCGGCGGGAGCCGTTTCGGGCCTGTTGTCCGGAACTGCGCTGGCGCAAACGCCTAAGCGCGGCGGTACTCTGCGCTCGATTATCAATCCGGAGCCGCCGCTCATTACTCTCGGTGCGAGCCAATTGTTGCCGACCGTGACGATCGGCAGCAAATTCCACCAGGGGCTGCTACGATACAGCTTCGACCTGAAGCCTTATCCCTGCCTGGCGAAGTCGTGGACAAAGTCGGACGACGGCCTCACGTACACATTTGTCCTGCAGGACAAGGCGACATGGAACGACGGCGCGCCGTTCACCGCGGACGACGTGGTCTTCAGTACCGGAAAGCTGCTACCGCAAATCAGTGCTCGCTGGCGGCCGGCCCACGAGCACGTCGAGTCGGTCAAGGCAATCGACGCCCATACAGTACAGTTTAAGTTGAAGCATCCTTTCAACGCGTTCATCTCGGCGTTCGTCAACTCGTCCTGCCCGATCATGCCGGCGCATATCTACGACAACGGTAAGGACTTCCTGAGCAATCCCGCTACCGCCTCGCCGATCGGCACTGGCCCGTACAAGCTGAAGGAATGGAAGAAGGGCAGCTTCATCCACCTGGTGCGCAACGATAACTATTGGGAGCCGGGCAAGCCGTACCTTGACGAGATCATTTACGACGTCGTGCCTGACAGCGCGCAGCGGGTGGCGGCGATCGAGACCGGCCGGGTCGATCTGGTGCAGAGCAATGACATCGAATATTTCGACGTGCCGCGCCTGAAACAGCAGAAGAACCTGGTGTTCACGACCAAGGGCAACGAGACCTTGTCGCCGGTGGCGTGGATGGACATCAATCTCCGGCTGCCGAAGTTCCAGGATAAGCGCTTCCGCAAGGCGATGATGCATGCGCTTGACCGGCAGTTCATCGTCGACAAGCTCTATTTCGGCCTCGGCAAGGTGGCCAACGGGCCGATTGCGACAACGACGAAGTTCTATGACGAGAAGGCGCTGGTGAAATATCCCTACGATCCGCAGAAAGCGATCGCGCTGATGGACGAGATGGGGCTGAAGCCGGACGCAAAGGGTGTGCGGGAGCGCATAAGCGTCCTGGCGTTACCCTACGGTGAGGTCTGGACGCGGCAGGCGGAGCTGGTGAAGCAGCAGTTCGGCAAGGTCGGCATCGAGGTGACCATCGAGAACACCGATTCCGCCGGCTATCTGCGCCGCGATTCCAATTGGGAGTTCGAGCTGGCCTTCGACTATCTGGGGCAGTTCATCGATCCGGCGCTCGGCGTAGCACGAAGCTACCTCAGCACCAACATCCGCAAGGGTGTGTTCGCGACCAATGTCGTGGGCTACGTCAATCCAACGGTCGACGAGTTGTTTGCCAAGGCTTCGGCTGCGGCAAATGACGAAGAGGCGCAGAAGATCTACAGTCAGATCCAGCACATCATCAGTGACGATGTTCCCGTGCTGTATCTGACCGAACTACAGTGGCCGAATTTCTACAGCACGTCGGTGCACGACGTGATCGTCGACGGCGACGGCCCGTTGAGCGACTTCAGTGGAGCATGGAAGGGCTGAGTCCGGGCAGCCGCGGCAAGCGCGGCACCGGGAGGGAGGAAAAAGATGGATTGGTCGCGTCGCAAGTTCCTGGCTGCCGCGAGTGCGGCAGGTGTTGTTCCAAGTCTGTTGCCCGGAAGTGCAGGGGCGCAAACGCCCAAGCGCGGCGGCACGCTGCGTACCATCATCAACCCGGAGCCGCCGAGTCTGATCACGGCGCTGAACGTGCAGTTCCCTGTCCAGGTGGTCGGTTCGAAAATTTACCAGGGTTTGCTGCGCTACGACTTCAACCTGAAGCCTTATCCGTGCCTGGCGAAGTCGTGGACGATATCGCCGGACGGACGGGTCTACACCTTCACCTTGCAGGACAAGGTGACATGGCACGACGGCGAGCCGTTCAGCGCCGACGACGTGGTGTTCAGCGCCGGGAAGATGCTTCCCGAAACGCATCCCCGCTGGCGGATTTCGTCCGACCGCCTGGAGTCGGTCAAGGCGCTCGATCCTCACACCGTGCAGTTCACGCTGAAGCAGCCGTTCAGCGCGTTCATTTCGACCTTCCTCTCGTTCGGCTGCCCGATGTACCCGAAGCATATCTACGACGGGAAGGACTACCGCACCAACCCGGCGAACAGCACGCCGATCGGCACCGGTCCGTTCAAGCTGAAGGAATGGAAGAGGGGCAGCTTCATCCATCTGGTGCGCAACGACAACTATTGGGATCCCGGCAAGCCCTATCTGGATGAGATCATCTACGACGTTGTCCCCGATAGCGCGCAGCGCGTGGCGGCCATCGAGACCGGCCGCACCGATCTGGTCCAGAACAACGACATCGAATATTTCGATGTGCCGCGGCTCAAGCAGCAGAAGAACCTGGTGTTCACCACCAAGGGCAACGAGGTGGTCTCGCCCATCGCCTGGATGGACATCAATCTCCGGCTGCCGAAGTTCCAGGACAAGCGTTTCCGCAAGGCAATGATGCATGCCATCGACCGGCAGTTCATCGTCGACAAGCTCTATTTTGGCCTGGGTAAGGTGGCGAATGGCCCCGTCGCGAGCACGACGCTCTTCTACGACGAGAAGGTGCTGGTGAAGTATCCCTACGATCCCAAGAAGGCCATCGAGTTGATGGACGAGATGGGCCTGAAGCCGGACGCAAAGGGCGTGCGTCAGCGCGTGAACGTCCTGGCGCTGCCCTACGGAGAGGTCTGGACGCGCCAGGCGGAGCTGGTGAAGCAGCAATTCGGCAAGGTCGGCATCGAGGTGACTATCGAGACCACCGATTCGGCCGGCTGGTTCCAGCGGGACTCCAATTGGGAGTTCGAGCTGTCGTTCAACTTCGTTGGCCAGTTCATGGATCCGGCGATTGGCGTGGCGCGCGTCTATCTTTCGTCCAATATCCGCAAGGGCGTCCTGGCGACCAACGTCGAAGGCTACATCAACCCGAAGATCGACGATCTGTTCGCTCGCGGGGCGACGGCGCCGAATGCCGAGGAGGCACAGAAGATCTACAGTGAGATCCAGCACATCCTCAGCGACGATGTGCCGGTTCTCTATCTGACCGAGCTGCAGTTCCCGACCTTCTACAATTCGGCATTCCACGATGTGGTCGTCAACAGCGACGGAACACTCGGCGACTTCGATGGAGCATGGAAAGCCACATGACCGGGGTATTGGCGCGCGTCGCGTTCGTGTCGCGTCGCTTGGTCAAGGCAATCGTGGTGATCTTCGCGATCATCGTGCTGAATTTCTTCTTGGTTCGCATGACGCCGGGTGACCCGGCCCTGGTGATTGCGGGTGAGGCAGGTGCGGCCGATCAGAAATTCATGGACGATCTGCGGCACGAGTTCGGGTTGGATCAGCCGCTCTGGAAGCAGCTTGCCGTGTATTTGGGGCATGTGGCTCAGGGCGACCTGGGCTTCTCCTACCGGCAGCGCCTGCCGGTGACGCAGTTGATCGCCGATCGGTTGCCGCAAACGTTGCTGCTGACGGGTACTGCGATGGCGATCGCTCTTGCGCTCGGCATTGCTTTCGGCACCATGGCCGCGATGTATGCCGGCCGGATGGCGGATACCATGATCACGGTCCTGGCGCTGCTGGTGTTTGCGACGCCGAGCTTCTGGCTCGGATTGATGGCCATCCTGCTGTTTTCGGTGAAGCTTGACTGGCTGCCGTTGTTCGGCATGGCAACGGTGGATTCCGGCCTGCATGGCCTGGCGCTGGCGGCTGATATCGGCCGCCATCTGATCCTGCCCGCGGTCACATTGGGACTGTTCTTCGTCGCGATCTACGCTCGGCTCACGCGAGCGGCAATGCTGGAAGTGAGGGAGCTGGATTTCGTGCGAACCGCGCGGGCCAAGGGGCTCGGAGAGCGACGCGTCGTGGTGCGGCATATCCTGCGCAATGCGCTGTTGCCCGTGGTGTCCTATGCCGGACTCCAGGCCGGCTACCTCGTCGGCGGAGCGGTGCTGATCGAGACGGTGTTCGCCTGGCCGGGCATCGGACGGCTTGCCTACGAAGCCGTCGTGGGCCGCGACTACACCGTGTTGCTCGGCGTCCTGATCATCACCTCGATCATGGTGATCGCATTCAATGCGCTGACTGACATCGTTTACGTACTGGTTGATCCACGGATCGGATCCACGGGCTGACGGAGCGACGGATTGCGTACGTTCATGCATAATCGAGGCGCTGTTGCCGGTGCGGTGGTCCTGTTGCTCGTCGTGATCATGGCCATCCTGGCACCGGTGTTCTTTCCGGCCAGTCCATGGGACATGGTCGGCGCCCCGTTGCAGCCGCCGGGCTCGCCGGACCTTCTGCTCGGCAGCGACATGCTGGGGCGCAATATTGCCTCGGGGATCGCCTATGGCGCACGCGTTTCGTTGGTGATCGGTCTCGTCTCCGCGCTGGTGGCGGTCGTGATTGGTGTCACCGTCGGGGCGCTGGCCGGTTACTTCGGCGGCATGGTCGATGATGCACTGATGCGGATCACCGAATTCTTCCAGACCATTCCCGGCTTTGTGCTGCTGATCGTGCTGGTGGCACTTTTCTCGCCGAGCGTCGTTTCCATCGTCGTGGCGATCGGCCTGGTGAGCTGGACACCGATCGCGCGCATCGTCAGGGGCGAATTCATGTCGCTCCGTACACGGGAATTCGTACAGGCGGCGATCTTGATGGGTGAGTCCAACCTGCGGATCATTTTGCGGCAAATCCTGCCGAACGCGCTCTCTCCGGTGATCGTGTCCGGCTCGCTGCTGGTCGGCACGTCGATCCTGCTTGAATCGGCGTTGAGCTTCCTGGGGCTGGGCGATCCCAACATGATGAGCTGGGGCTACATGATCGGCGCCGCGCGCACCGTGATCAGGCTTGCGTGGTGGATGAGCGTGTTTCCAGGACTGGCGATCGTGTTGACTGTGCTGGCCTTGAATCTCGTGGGCGATGGCCTGAACGAGGCGTTGAGTCCCCGGATGTCGCGCAAGGTGCAAGCGTGAGCAAGCCGCTGCTGTCGATAGAGGGACTGACCGTCGATCTTCCGGCCAGCGCAGACCGGCCGCATGCCCTCGAGGGCATGGATCTCGTCATCGGCCAACGCGAGGTGGTCTGCCTGGTGGGCGAGTCGGGGTCCGGCAAGTCGGTCACCGCGCAAGCTGTGCTCGGCCTGCTGCCGCCGGGACGGCTGACCGTCAGCGGGGGCGCGATCCACTATGGCGGCCGCGATCTGCTGAAGCTGTCGCCACTGGAGTTGCGTCGACTACGCGGTGCGCGGATTTCGATGATTTTCCAGGAGCCGATGGCGGCCCTCAACCCGGTGGTGACCGTCGGACACCAGATCGCCGAGGCGATCCGCGCGCACGAGCCGATGGGCAAGGCGGCACTGCACGACCGCATCGAGAAACTGTTGGCGATGGTCGGTTTACCCGATCCGCCGCTGCTGCGAAAAGCCTATCCACACAATCTTTCCGGCGGACAGCGGCAACGAGTGATGATCGCGATGGCCCTGTCGCTATCGCCCGATCTCCTGATTGCCGACGAGCCGACGACGGCGCTCGATGTCACGACGCAGATGCAGATCCTGCAGCTGCTCAAGCAGATACAGCAGCAGCGTGAGATGGGCATCCTGTTCATCACCCACGACTTTGGCGTGGTGACGGAGATCGCCGATCGCGTCGCCGTGCTGCGACAAGGCCACAAGGTGGAGGAGGGCACCACGCGCGAAGTGCTCACGGCGCCCCAGCATCCTTACACCAAGGCCCTGATCGCGGCGGTGCCGCGTCTTACGACGACCCAACGCGCCGGCATACCTGCCGATGCGCCGACCGTGCTGGGCACGAAGGGGCTCGTGAAGACCTACGGCTTGTCGGGCAATTTTTTACGGCGGTCCCGTCAGGTCCGCGCCGTTGATGGCGTGAGCATATCGATTCGCCGCGGCGAGACCCTGGGGATCGTCGGCGAGAGCGGTTCGGGCAAGTCGACGCTGGCTCGGCTGATCGTACGGCTATACAAGCCCGACGCGGGAGCGATCGATTTCCAGGGAGTCGATCTGGCGACGCTGGGGCGTGCGGATCTGCGACCCTATCGGCGTCGCGTCCAGATGGTTTTCCAGGATCCGTTCGGTTCGCTCAATCCGCGCTGGACGGTCGGCGATATCATCGCCTCCGGGCCAGTCATCCAGGGGGTGTCGAAGCAGAAAGCGCTCTCCCGGGCTGCGGAATTGCTGGAACTTGTCGGCCTCGAGCGAACGGCGCTGCCGAGATTCCCGCACGAATTCTCCGGCGGCCAGCGTCAGCGCATCGGCATTGCGCGCGCGCTTGCTGTCGAGCCGGAGCTGCTGGTGGCGGACGAACCGGTGTCGGCGCTCGACGTCTCGGTGCAGGCGCAGGTGCTGAAACTGCTCGACGACATCCGGCACCGGCTGAGCCTTGCCATGCTGCTGATCACCCACGACCTGCGCGTCGCTGCGCAGGTGTGCGACAGGATCGCGGTGATGCACCGGGGCAAGGTCGTGGAATACGGATCGACAGTCGACCTCTTCACGCGGCCGCAGCATGCCTACACGCAGCAGCTCATCGGCTCCATTCCGGGGCGAGATTGGCTGGAGGCGGAGGCGGGCCCACCAGCGGCCCGCCCGGCAGTTTCCGGATCGAAACCTACTGCAAGAACTTGAGATATTGGCCGACGAAGTCGCAGCCGACGTCCTTTGAATAGGCGTCGATCAGCTTCTTCGTCACCGGGCCGGGCGTCTTGCCGTCTCCAACCGGTGCGCCATTGAAGCTGCGGACCGGCAGGATGCAGAGGCTGGTCGAGGTAAGGAACATCTCCTCAGCATTGGCGGCGTCGAACAGGTCGATGTCGCCGGGCGTGCAGGCGATACCCAGGCGGGTCGCCATATCGATTGTCATTTGCCGAGAGACGCCCGGCAGCACGTAGCGTTCCGACGGCGTGAAGAGCTGGCCCTCGCGCACGATGAAGATGTTGGAGCCCAGTCCCTCCGCGAGATTGCCGTGCTCGTCGAGCAGGATCGCCCAGGCATCGGGATTGAGTGCCTTCACCGGCTTCTCGGCCATGATCATGTTGAGATAGTTGTGCGTCTTGGCACGTGGCGAGAGCATCGAGGGCGCGGTCCGCCGCACCGTGGTGGTGATGACTTCGGCGCCGTCGCGATAGAGGCTGGCGCGCTTGGCGAGTGGCAGGGGCAGGACCTCGATCACGACATTGGGCCCGGTATGCTCCCAGCCTTCGTCGCCGACTGCATCGACGCCGCGACTGACCCGCTGGCCAACCCACCAGTCGCCGACGGCAGGCCGCAGATGCTCGTTGCGCGCCACGACCTCTTCGCTGTGCGCCACCATCTCCTTGGGGCTGATCCCGGGATCGATCTGCAGGTAGCGCAGCGAACGGTAGAAGCGGTCGATGTGTTCCTTCATCCGGAACGAACGTCCATCGAAGGTCCGCGTCATGTCGAAAGCGCCGTCGCCGTACTTCCAGCTGCGGTCGCGGAACGGGATCATGACCTGATTCTCCGGCATGAACTCGCCGTTGAACCAGGCGATGCGTTGATTGCTGAGCTGTTGTGCCATGACATCCTCCAACTAAGACAAAGCTAGACCTGTGACGGGCCGAGGAAAAGCTAGCGAAACAATTTGATCATGAAACCTGTCCCTTGCCGCGTCGTTTGCGGACGCTCGGCATCGAGGCAGGAACGATGTTGCCCGACTCGTCGGCGAGGCTGGCCACATAGGAAAGCGCACTGCGGATATCGTTGGCGATCTCGCGCCGCGCCATCGCCACGTTTCGCGCCCGCAGGGCACGGATCAGTTTCGCACGGATCGCGACGCCGCGACCCGAGCCGATATATTCGGGGAATAGGAGGTTCAGGTAAGGTCCGGTCTGCAGCCAGAGCCGTTCGATGACCGCCAACAGGATCGGCTGGTTGGCCGCGCGATACAGCGCGAAATGAAACTCCCGGATCTTCATGCGATCGGTTGCCACGTCGCCGCGATCGCGGGCCCTAGCGATCTCCTTCGCAATCTTCTGCAGGCGAGCGAACTCGGCCTTGCTCATGATTCGTGCGGCCTTTCCGGTCGCCAGGGATTCGAGCGCGATCCGGACATCCCGCAGTTCCAGAAGCTTGGTCACGGTCATGCGCGGCACGCGCACTGATCGGTTGGGCTCCATCTCGAGCGCGTCTTCGGCGACCAGGCGGCGGATCGCCTCGCGTACTGGAGTCAGGCTGACGTTCGTCGACGCGGCGATGGATCGGAAGGTGAGCTTCTGTCCCGGAACGAATTTGCCGGCGCTCAGCGCATCGCGAAGCCAGGCATAGACATGTCCGCGCAGTGACGTATCTCTCGACGAGCGGGCGGAAGGAGCGGTGCGCATCGGCAACAAGATTAAGCCAGGTTCGGTCCATTTGTGATCACAAAATAATTGCCTGGGCCAGTGTTGGTGAATAGATTTGTCTTGATTTGTGATCACAAATGTACCGATGCTTTCCGGCCGGCGGCTCCGAGACATGGGCCAGCGTACTTTCTTGTTGGATGGGGACATGCGCAGCTACGCCAAGTCGATCGCACTGTACGAACAGGCAAAAACGCATCTTGCCGGCGGGGTGAGCAGCAACGTCCGCTACGCAAGCACTCCGGTGCCCTTGTTCTTCGTGCGAGGCGAGGGCGCTCGACTCTATGATGTCGACGGCAACATCCATATCGACTACGTGCTCGGCAACGGCCCCGCCATCCTGGGGCATGCGCCAGGGAAGATCATCGAGGCGGTGGCCAATTCCCTTGCTGAGGGGCAGGTGTTCGCCGCGCAAAACCCCCGTGAGGCCGAGTTGGCCGAGCGGCTATGCAAGGTGCTGCCGAGCGCGGAGGTGGTCAGATTCGCGACGTCGGGCACAGAGGCCGTTTTGATGGCCTTGCGGCTTGCCCGGGCCTTCACTGGCCGCACCAAGATCCTGAAGTTCGAGGGCCACTATCATGGTTGGAGCGACCAAGCCTTCATCAGTACCCAGCCGTCGTTGAACGAGGCGGGACCTGCCGATGCGCCGGTCCCGGTCGCGGGATCGCCGGGCATGCCGGCAAGCGTTCTGGGCGACACCGTCGTCGCGGGCTGGAACGACCTGGCAATGCTCGAGGCGGCGTTCGCGCGCCACCCCGGAGAGATTGCGGGTGTGATCATGGAACCCGTCATGGTCAATGGTGGCGTGGTCTGCCCGGAGAAGGGATATCTGGCCGGTGTGCGTGACGTCTGTCGCGCCAACGGCGCGTTGTTCATCTGCGACGAGGTGATCACAGGCTTTCGTGTCGGGCTCGGCGGCGCGCAGGCTGGCTTCGACGTTTCGGCCGACCTTTCGATCTATGCGAAGGCCGTGGCCGCAGGCTTTCCGCTTGCCCTGGTGGCCGGTCGTCGTGAGGTCATGGATACTTTACTCCATAAAGGCGTGATGCACGGTGGCACCTACAACGGTAATGTCCAAAGCATGGCGGCAGCGCTTGCGACGCTCGATGTGCTGACGCGCGATGGCGGTGCCGTCTATCGCGACATGGAAGCGCGCGGCCGGCGGTTGATGGACGACCTTGTGGCTCTCGGTGCCCGGCACAGATTGCCGCTGCTGGTGCAGGGGCTGCCGGCGATCTTCCAGACCTTCTTCACGCGCGATGCGGCGCCGAAGAACTATCGCGAATCAGCCGCATGCGACCGTGATATGGCGCTCGCCTTTCATTCCGCACTACAGGAGGAAGGGGTGCGCGTGAACCGGCAAACCAAATGGTTCTTGTCGGCCGCTCACGATGAAGCGACCATCGATGAGACGCTCGCGGCCGCCGACCGCGCGATGGCAAAGTTGACTCGACACTGACATGTCGGACATTTGCCTCGAGGGTGTGACAAAGCGTTACGGGTCGTTCGCGGCGGCCGACAACGTCGATCTTTCCGTCACGCAGGGCGAATTTGTCACCATCCTGGGGCCAAGCGGTTCGGGCAAAACGACACTTCTGTCGCTGATTGCGGGCCTTAATCGGCCAACCTCGGGGCGCATCTTCATCGGCGGGCGCGACGTCACGGCGGCGACGGCGCAAGAGCGCAATATCGGCCTGGTGTTCCAGTCCTACGCGCTTTTCCCGCATATGACCGTGCTCGACAACGTGTTGTTCCCGCTGGGCGTACGAAAGATCTTCGGCGGAGAAGCGCGGCAACGGGCACGCGACGCGCTGAAGTTGGTCCGGCTCGACGGGCTGGAGGACCGGCGGCCGGCGCAACTCTCTGGCGGCCAACAGCAGCGCGTGGCACTGGCGCGTGCTATTGTCTTTCGGCCGGATATCCTGCTGCTCGATGAGCCGTTGGGCGCCCTCGATCGCAAGCTGCGCGAGGAGCTGCAGGTCGAGCTGAAACAGCTCCAGCGCAGCCTCGGCGTCACCACGCTGCTTGTCACGCACGACCAGGAAGAGGCGCTTTCGCTCTCGGATCGCATCATGATCCTGAACAAGGGAAGCCCCCAGCAGGTAGCTTCGCCGAGCGAGGCCTATCTGAAGCCCGCCAACCGCTTCGTCGCCGAATTTCTGGGCATCGCCAATTTCGTGGACCTGAGCGACGGTCGCCGTGGATTGGTGCGGCCGGAGCGTATACGCCTGTCGGTGGAGGGCGAGGGCAGGCCTGCCCACGTCATCGAGGCGATCTATCTCGGTCAGATGGTGCGGTATCACGTGGCCCTCGAGGGCGAGAAGGACACGCAGCCCATGGTCGCCGCCGTGCCGTTTCTCGGCAGGGCCTTCGCGACCGGCGAGCGGGTCAAGGTATCCTGGGACGCCGCCGACCTGTGGCCGGTGACGCAATGAAAACAGCAAGGAGGATGATGATGAAGCGTCGTGCTTTCGTAGGTGCAGCCGCCGGGTTGCCCGCACTGAGCATCCTGGGCGCGGGTCACGCCCGTGCCGAGGCCAAGGAAATCCGCATGATCGAGGCCGGTGGCAAGTCCGGCGAGTCGGTCGAGGCGGGCTATATCGAGCCCTTCACCAAGAAGACCGGAATCAAGGTTATCCGTGAAAGCCCCAATCCACTGGGCAAGCTCAGGGCGCTCGTCGAGAGCGGGCAAACCAGCACGGTTCTGATGGAGCTGGGATCGGGAGGCATGCTGCAGGCGCGCAATCTCAAGCTGATCGAGCCGGTCGATTGGGCGGCGGTCGCGCCGCAACCGATGTTCCCGGAAGCGAAGCATGAATATGGCTTCGGCTATCAGTACTTCTCGACCATCATGGCGTGGCGCGCGGGTGCCAAGGCGCCGAAGACCTGGGCCGACTTCTTCAATACCAAGGACTTTCCGGGCAAGCGTTGTCTGCCCGACTACGCGAACTACGCCCTGTCATTCGCACTACTGTCGACGGGTGTGACGCCGGACAAGCTGTTTCCTCTCGATCTCGACACCGCCTTCAAGAGGCTCAACGAGATCAAGAAGGACATATCGGTGTGGTGGAAAGCCGGCGCCCAGGCCCCCCAGCTGATGAAGGACAACGAAGTTCAGTACGCGATCTGCTGGTCAGGCCGCGTTGTGGGCGATCCGGCCTTCGAGGTCAATTTCGCTGGCGGAATGGCTGATCTCTCGTATTTCACGATCGTCAAGAACTCCAAGCCCGAGGACCGCGCAGCGGCCTATAAGCTGATGCATGAGATGTCGATCGCGGCAAACCAGGCCAAGGCGGCGGCCGTGGTGTCCTACACCGGCCCGAGTCCGGATCTCGATGCGTTGCTGCCAAAGAACAAGCTTGGTGAGTATCCCACCAGCAAGCAGAACAAGGACGTGCAGTGGATCGAGAACGCCGAATGGTGGGCGACCAATGGCGAGGCTGTGAACCAGAAGTGGGAAGCGTTCAAGCTCAGCCTCTAGCGGGCGCATGATGCCGTCCCAAGGTTGCGGGCCGAAGGGGAGAGGCGGCTTCTGCCCATGACCAGATCCGCCCCCTTCGAAGGTGTTGGTTACGTCGCGCCGCTTCTGGTGCTGATGTTCGTCGCCTTCAATGCGCCCATCGCCTACATGCTGGGCTTTGGCTTCTGGGAGAAGAGCCGGGGCTTCACGTTCGAGCACTATGCGCGCCTGCTCGAGGCGCCGGTCTATCTTCGTGTGCTGGGCAACACGATGCGGATCGCGCTTGTCGCGACATTGGCCAACATCCTGATCGGCTATCCACTGGCACTCTGGATGCGCGGCCTGGGCAGCCGGGCGCGCATGATCGCGCTGGCGCTGGTCGTGCTGCCGTTCTGGGTGAGCCTTCTCGTGCGCACCTATGCGTGGATCGTCGTGCTGGGCAACGGCGGGCTGGTCAACCGTGGCCTGCAATGGGCAGGGCTCACCGACGCGCCGGTCGCCTTCCTCTACAACGAGGTCGGCGTCACCATCGGCATGGCCAACGTGCTGCTGCCTTTCCTGGTACTGCCGCTGTTCGCCGCCATGATCCGTATCGATGATCGCCTGCTGCAGGCCGCTGCGTCCATGGGTGCGCCGCCGCGCACGATCTTCTGGAAGGTCTTCTTTCCGCTCACGTTGCCGGCGCTGGCGGCGGGGGCTCTGCTGGTTTTCATCCTCAGCCTCGGTTTCTACGTGACGCCTGCCATCTTGGGCGGTGGACGCGTGCCGATGATCTCCAATCTGCTCGACACGCTGATCAACCAGATCCCACGCTGGGAGCAGGCGTCGGCGATCTCGACCATTTTGCTGGTGACGACCCTGCTGATCTTCGCTGCCTATCGGCGGCTCGACCGCAGGGCGTCGCTATGAAGAGCGGCGCATGATCGGCAGTTCGCTTTGGGCGCGGCGATTCCTGGGGGCGGCCGGGATCTTCGGCCTCGCTTTCCTGACCGTGCCGCTTCTGGTCGTCATCCCGATGTCCTTCTCCTCGGCGCGCGCGCTGACCTTTCCGCCGCCCGGCCTGTCGCTGCGCTGGTACGAGACCTTCTTCGGCGATGCGCGCTGGATGGAGGCGATGGGAACGTCGGCGACTGTCGCACTGATCTCGTCCGTTGTGTCGCTGTTTCTGGGTGGCCTGGCAGCCTACGGACTGCGCCGTGGCGCATTCGTCGGTCGCGGCTGGATCGAAGCCAACTTCATGGCACCGCTGATCGTGCCCACGATCATCGCGGCCGTGGCGCTCTATCTCGGTCTCGCCAAAGTCGGCTTGTTGGGCTCGCTCGTCGGGCTCGTGGTGGCGCACACGATCCTGACCATTCCGCTCGTGATCATGGTGCTGGGCGTCGCGATCCGGGAGTTGGATATCCGGATCGAACAGGTGGCCTGGAGTCTTGGCGCCTCGTGGGCCTACACGATGCGCAAGGTGGTGCTTCCCAATCTTGCGCCGAGCGTCTTTGCCGCCTGGATCTTCGCTTTCATCGGCAGCTTTGATGAGGTGATCGTGACGTCTTTCATCGCCGGCAAATACGATACGGTGCCGAAGAAGATGTTCAACGAGCTGATCCTCGAGGTGAATCCGACCATCACCGCTGTCGCGACCCTGCTGATTGCCTTTACCGTTCTCGCGCTGGCAGCCGTCGCCTTCATCCTCGGCCGCGCTGGTAAGCTCCGGCAGACGCTGACGTAGGAGCCTATCGGCCAGCGCCGCTATGGGTGCCGACGGTGGTTTATTGTGATGTCTGACGCAGTGTCATGCTAAGCGGCGTTCTGCCCAATCCCTTGAGTTCAAGCTCGATACGCTTGTCTTCGGTATGGCCTTGAATGCTGAACTTTTTGCGAATCCCACTCGGCTCGGTCGCTTCGCCTTCGCCCTTAACGTTACCGTCGGACGAAATGTCGATGGAGATCATTCCCCCGCCCGATCCGAAGCTTGTGTTGAAAACGAGGGGACCCGAACCATGGTTGTTCGAGACCGTGATGCTTGCACGGGCCACAAAGGTCGATGCAGAGGTGGATGCGGAGGTGGGATTGAAAATGAACGATCCGGCATAGCTCCCGTCAAAAGCGGTGGCGGGTGCTGCGGCAGTGGCTGGTGCTGACGGAGGCATCGCGACGATGGCCGGTGTCGCGGTTGCAGGTGTCGCGACACCGGATTGCATTGTCGGTCGAGGTTCGCGCTTTTCCTCACCGGCCTTCTTGAGTGCTGCGTCGTATCTGCTGACGGCCGACGCGGCCTCCTTCAGAAGAATCTGTCGCTGCGCGTCATCGAGGAAGCCCGTGGCAGGCAGATTATGGGCTTTCTGCCAGGCCATGATCATTTCGCGCGAGCGTTGGCGGAACGTACCGTCGTTGCCATAGGTGTCGAAACCGAGTGCGGTCAATGCAACCTGTATGCGGCGTCGATCGATCATTGTCAGCTTGAGTCCGGCCTCCATTGCCTCGGCCGTCTTCGCTTCTGTTACGGCATCATTCTTGTACGATCCTGAAGGCGGCGATGGATTTCCGTGTATTGCCGTTCGGATTTCAGCGATCAGGGGGCGCAATCCGTTCATGTCGGCGCCGACCAGAGCGGCGGCGAGCGCCACAAGTGCCATTCCCAGGATCCAATATCCACGTCCGGAGCGCTCCAGGCGCTTTGGCTCGGATCGCGGTCCCGGCATGACAATCGTCGCTTCGTCGCTGACCGGTACGGAACTCTGTCCCCGCAGCAGCCCTCGCCATTCGGCAACGCTCTGTGGTCGATGGCTAATGGGAATCGCCAATCCAGCGTCGATTGCCGCCAGCAGCGACGGCGAGAAACCCGGAGGCCGAAGTCGGCCAAGGGGCTCGTAAGCATCATCCTGCAAGCGGTCGAAAGCATTGGGAGGGGCCTTACGGGTAATGGCGCAGTAAAGCGTCGCCGATAGGCCGTAGATGTCCGTCCACGGCCCTTGCCGGGACGACGTGAACTGCTCGGGCGCGGCATAACCGGGCGTGAAGATCGTCGTCAGCGTCGCCGTGCGACCGGCCATCGCCATCCGTGCGGCACCGAAGTCGATCAGTGTCGGATTGTTCATGGTGTCGAGGATGATGTTGGCGGGCTTGATGTCGCGATGCAGGAAGCCAGCGGCATGGACTTCTTCGAGCCCGTCGAGCAGGCGATTGAACACGCGCTCAATCGACGTTTGGTCGAGGCGATCGCCGCGCTGCAAACGTTCATCTAAAGTTTCACCCGCGGCCAACGCCATGATCATGTATGCGGTGCCGTTGGCCTCGAGAAAGTCGTGCACGCGTACAATCGCCGGCGCTCGGTTGAGCTTGGCAAGCGTGCGGGCCTCGTCGAGGAATCGATCTCGCCCCCAGGAGAATTCACCCTCGAGCGCTGCCGATCGCGCCATGACCGTCGCGCGGTTCTCGCGAACGGCAAGTGAAACCGGAAGATATTCCTTGATTGCGACGTCACGGTCCAAAACCGTGTCATGCGCGCGATAGGTGATGCCAAATGAACCTTGTCCAAGGACGGAAAGCAATTCGTAACCGCGCAGGCGCGTGCCCATTGGCAATGCGCCGCGTAACTCCTTGCCCGCTACACCTGCTTGCGCGTCGACCTTCGGCACAAGCGCCCCCCGGGTCGTCGATCCATCCTTGCCGCCCTGAGAGTCAATAACACATCCTGGCCAGCGGAGACATGGATTGCGAGTGTGCCGTTAGCGAGTACTGCTCGCTCGGCTGCCCAGGTGGGTCAGCAGCCATTGTGCATGGGCGGGTAGGGCCCGCACGTCCTTCACGCACAAACGCAAGCGGCGCAATGCCCAGGCATCCGTAAGGGGGATGATGCGGATCGACATGGATCGCCGGCATCGATCGGCGGCGGCTTTGGGCACCACCGCGAGCCCGATACCGCTTTCCACGAGACGGCATATGGCGTCGAAGCCGGGCAGTCGAACGCGGAGTCGAAGTTGGCGTCCTGCTCGCGCGGCATGACCATCGATATGGTCCTGTAACGCGGCCCCCGCGGGTAAGCCGACGAAGTCGTAAGGCAGAGCGTCGGCAAAGACGATACGGCGACGATGAGCAAGAGGATGCTTCACCGGAGCGACAAGGACGAGCCGGTCTTCGGCAAATGGAAAGGTCTCGAGCTCGACGGCCGGATCGACGGCATCGGCCACGATGCCGATATCGGCCGCACCGCGGGCAATGGCGCGCACGATCTCGGGGCTCGGGCGCTCCTCAAGCGCGAGGTCGACATTGGGATGCGCGGCCAGAAAAGGACCGAGCAGCGGCGGCAGGAACGCCTGCAGGGCCGCGGTGTTGGACAGCACCCGGACGCTGCCGCGCAACCCCTTGGCAAAAACATCGAGTTCGCCGCGCATCAATTCCAACTGTCGGGTCACGATGCGCGCATGATGGATCAGGGCAGTGCCGGCCGGCGTCGGGCTGATGCCTCGCCGCTTGCGCTCGAACAAGGCAGCACCCAGGGCAAGCTCCATGTCGCGGATCCGTTCGCTTGCGGAGGCGAGTGCCAGGCCGCTGCGTGCCGCACCATGAGTGATGCTTGCGGCCTCGGCGACGTTCAATACCAGGCGCAGGTCAGTGAGATCGAACCGCATCGAAACTGACTACGTCAATCCGGAACCTTCGGCCAGTCCGAAGGCAGATATCGTACCTTCCGCATTGTGCCTTGCCATACGGCTGGCAAGGTCCGAGGCATGACCGCAAGCTTCTGGGTACTGATCACGGCGATTTTTCTATTGGCCGGCCTCGTCAAAGGCGTGATCGGCATGGGCCTGCCGACGGTCGCCATGGGCCTGCTGGCACTTGTTCTGCCGCCGGCCGAGGCGGCGGCGATCCTGGTCGTACCGTCGCTGGTCACCAATGTTTGGCAGTTGCTGGCGGGGCCCCGCTTTGGCGCTCTGGCGAGACGGCTTTGGCCGATGATGCTGGGCGTGACGGTGGGCACCATCGCCGGTGCCGGCCTTATCGCGAGCGATGCATCGGGCATGGCGGAAGCGGGGCTTGGCGTTGCCCTTGCGATCTACGCCGTCGTGGGGTTGAGCGGTTTCAAGATGATTGTGGCGCCGCACCAGGAAAAATGGCTGGCGCCGGCTATTGGTGCCACGACAGGGCTCGTCACCGGAGCAACCGGCGTGTTTGTCATTCCTGCCGTGCCCTATCTCCAGGCGATCGGACTCGAGAGGGATGAGCTGATCCAGGCTCTGGGGCTTTCATTCACCGTGTCGACACTGGCGCTGGCCCTCGGGTTGTTGCGGGTCGAGGCGTGGCAGACGTCGTCGATCGGCATTTCGTTGCTGGCGCTCGCTCCAGCGCTGGCCGGCATGCAGCTTGGCCAGGTGATGCGGCAGCGCATTGCACCCAAGACATTCCGCACAGTGTTCTTCGTCGGCCTGCTTTTGCTCGGCCTGTATCTCGCGCTCCGGGGTTTGGCGTAGAATGGCGCCAGCCCGGAGACAGGAATGAACTATCCAAAGAAGGTACGGCTGGTCGAAGTTGGCCCGCGCGACGGCTTGCAGAACGAAGCCAAACCAGTGTCGGTCGAGGCCAAGGTGGCATTGATCGATGCCCTGTCGGCGGCGGGGCACAGCGCCGTTGAAGCCGGCAGCTTCGTGTCGCCCAAATGGGTGCCGCAGATGGCCAACACCGATCGGGTGATGGCCGAGATCAAGCGCAAGCCCGGCGTCAGCTATCCCGTGCTGGTGCCCAACAAGCAGGGCATGAATGGCGCCGTCGAGGCACACTGCGCGGAGATAGCGGTCTTCACCGCGGCGTCCGAAGCCTTCTGCCGCAAGAACACCAACTGTTCGATCGACGAGAGCTTCGAGCGCTTTGCGCCGGTCCTGGAAGCGGCCCAGAAGCACGGCATGAAGGTCCGTGGCTATGTCTCGACCGTCATAGCCTGCCCCTACGACGGCAAGGTGGCGCCGGAGAAGGTGGCGGAGGTATCGGAGCGGCTATTTCGGATGGGCTGCTACGAGGTCTCGCTAGGTGACACGATCGGCGTGGGCACGCCTGCGGAGTGCGTGGCCATGGTCGAGGCGGTTGCAGCGAAGGTGCCGCGGGAAAAACTCGCGGCCCATTTCCATGACACCTATGGCCAATCGCTCGCCAACATCATGGCGGTGATGGAGCGCGGCATTGCCGTGTTCGATACAGCCGTTGCCGGGCTGGGCGGCTGCCCCTACGCCAAGGGCGCGTCTGGCAACGTTGGCAGCGAAGATGTCATCTACCTGTTGAACGGCCTCGGTGTTGTACATGGCGTCGATCTTGACGCCGTCGCCACTGCCGGTCGCACCATCTGCGCCGAACTCGGCCGCGAGCCGGCCTCGAAGGTGGCGCAAGCGCTGAAGGCGAAATGCGCTGCCGGTCTAGCCTGATGCACAAACGTTCAAGACGATTCGCGTCAGCCTCGCCATATGGTCGGCCATGGAAGGCTTGCCTGGCTTCTTGTTGGCCTCGATCGCGCTTGCTGGCAGTCCCGGCCCGGCGACGCTAAGCCTCGCCGCCGCCGGAGCGGCGTTCGGCGCGAAACGGGTGGTCGGCTATCTCGCTGGCATCGTTGTCGGCATGATCGGCGTGATGATCATCACGGCCAGTGGCGTTGTCGGATTGCTGCTGGCGCTACCGGGCGCCACTCCGATCGTGACCGTGATCGCGGCAGGATATTTCCTGTGGCTTGCCTGGCGTATTGCGACGGCACCGCCTCTGACGGAATCGTCGACCGAACGGCAAGCGCCACGCTTTGCAGGCGGTCTCGGTCTGTCGCTGATCAATCCCAAAGGCTATGCCGCAATGGCGGCGCTGTTCTCGGGCTTCGTGCTCGTGCACGAGCATTTGCCGCTCGACATCACGCTCAAGATCGCCGTGCTCACGCTCCTGATCATTGTCATCAATGTCGTGTGGCTGATCTCGGGGGCGATGTTGACGCGCTTCTTCCGCGATCCGCGCACCAACCGGATCGTCAACGTCACTTTCGCAATCGCCTTGCTGGCTTCGGTGGTTGTGGCCTTGCTCGCGTGACCTAGCGGCGGCGGACGATCTGCACCGTCACCGCGCTCGCGTGTCCGGCCTGATCGATCACGGCAACCCGGGCCTCGCCTGCGCCGTCGGGTATCCAGGTCGTGCCGGCGATCGGCCGACCGTCGACCAGCCAACGCAGCTCACCGTGGCCTCCAAGTGCCGCGAGGGAGATGGCTTCGTGGGCGCGAAGCTCGAGCCGAGCATCGGCTGGCGGATAGGCGATGCGCGGTCCGCCGCTCATGTCTGCGACGGGCCCAAGCCTGCGCATGCGCGGCGGCAGGTCGCGCCAGTTCGCCACGCGAAGGACGTCCGCAGGCGGGGGCAGCGCGCGATTGTCTTCCGCGGGCAGGCGATCGAAGGCCTTGAGCACGATCGGCAGCGCGGCGAGGCGACCGAGTTGTCCGGGCCGGGTCGTGCCGTCAGCGTGTCCCGTCCAGACGACGACCGTCCAGTTGGTCGTGAAGCCGACCGCCCAGGCATCGCGGAACCCCGCGGACGTCCCGGTCTTGTAGGCGATTCGCCGCTCGCGCAGTGCGACGGGTAGCGAGGCGAAGCCATCAGGCAACGGCGCCTCGGCCAAAATATCGGCGACATACCAGGATGCGGCGGCGCCCAGCAGGCGAACCGGAGCTGCACGCGGTACGTCCCGCCGGACCTGTGGCGGGGCAAACAGGCCGCCTTTGGCGAGTCCCGAATAGAGGTTGGCCATCTCCAGAGGCGAAACCGCAATACTGCCGAGCGCCATGCCGAGGGAATCGCCCGAATCGCCACGCGGCAGGACGGGAGACGTTCCGGCGGCACGCAGGGTGGCAAGGAAACGCTGAGGGCCCACCCGCTCGAGCGCCAACACCGCCGGGACGTTCAGCGACTGCTGCAGGGCGCGGCGAACGGTGACAGCTCCCATGTGGCCATGGTCGAAGTTTCGCGGCAGCCAGTCCTTGAAGCGCACTGGCACGTCCTCGACCAGCGATTCGGGATGCAGCGTGCGATCCTCAAAGGCGAGCGCATAGATCATCGGCTTGAGCGCCGACCCGGGTGAGCGATGGGCCCGCACGAGATCGACCTGGCCGGCGTGGCCGAAATAGTCCGACCCGCTCACCCAGGCCACGACACCGCCGGTGCGGTTGTCGACGGCGACCAGCGCGATATCGGCGTTGTCGGGCGTTTGATGTCGCTCGTCACGCACCAGTTGCGCCATCGCCGCCTGCAAGTCGAAGCGGAGGGTGGTCGGCACCACCGTGCCGGGGGATTGGCCGGCGAGCCAGGCCGCGAGATGCGGTGCGTTCATCGGCAGGGCGAGCCGGTGGCTGGGCACGGTCTCGCTGGTGGCCCGATCAAAGGAGGCACGATCGACTGCACCAAACTCGAGGGCACGTTCGAGGACCCGCTCACGTCCAAGGCGTGCAGCATTGCCGGCGCGATCGGGCCGGCGCCGCTCCGGCGACTGCGGGATCGCCACCAGAAGGGCGGCCTGGGCGGCAGTGAGCTGCCGAGGCTCCTTGCCGAAATAGGCGAACGAGGCCGCTCGCACACCTTCGAGATTGCCACCCATCGGCGCTAGCGTGAGATAGATCTCAAGGATCTCGCGTTTGGAATAGCGCCATTCGAGCTGCAAGGCGCGCGCCGACTGGATTGCCTTTGCAAGCAGGCTGCGCTTGCGCGGCTCGAGCAGGCGGGCGGCCTGCATTGAAAGCGTCGAGGCGCCCGAAACGATGCGTCCTCGCGCGGCCCATTGTCCGGCCGCACGAACCGCAGCCAGCGGATCGACGCCCCAATGGCTGTCGAAGCGGCGATCCTCATAGTCCTTGAGCAGCGCGAGATAGACCGGGGCGACATCCTCGACCGTCGTCTTGAGACGCCACTTGCCATCAACCGTGGTGAAGGCGCGCAACAGGCGGCCGTTGGCGTCGACAACTTCGGTCGAGCGCGTCTGGTAGCGCGACAGGTCAGGCGGGAAAAGCCGATCAAGCGTCAATGCTGCCGTCGCTGCGAGGGCGACGGTCAGTACCGATCCAGCGAGGAGGCGCCGGAAGTTCATGCTATCTCGGTGCGATCGTCACATGGCCCATGTCCGTGCGGCCATAGATCCGTGGCGCATACATGTCGGAGACTTGTGCGGCCGGCAGCGCGAAGCTGCCCGGGGTCACGGCGCGTGCGATGTAGGCGACATGGAAGCTGTAGTCGTCCTTCTCGTCGGCATAGTACCACCAGTTACGATAGGGCCTCTTGCCGAGGTCGAAGGCGGCAAAGAAGCGATCATCGCGCGCTTCGGTGATGCGCGTCGACGAGAGCGCCGACAGGAAGGGGAACGACTTCACGGTATCGTCATTCAACACCGACTCGATCTCCAGTCCGGCCGGCAGCAGATCAAGCAGCGCCGCTTCGTGATAGCCGCCTTCGAGATTGCGGCCCTCGAGCGAGACGATCACGCGGTCGTTCTGGCGGAGCTTGGCGAGATCTGCTGGCTCGCCATCAAACGTGTAATAGCTGCGCTTGATGCTGAGTCCCTGCGTCGCCGCCGGCTGCGGATCCTTCGGCACACCGCGCGCGGTGACCTGTAGCCAGACCGGCTTGTCACCATCGTTCTTCACCCGCAGGCCGCGTTGGAGGGCGGCGGCATCCGGATTGAGGACGACGGGGTCGCTGGTCGATTTCTTCGACTGTCCGTCGACGGAATAGGCGAGATCGCCGCCGCCGCCCAGAGCGCTGGCGGCCAGTACGAGCCACGCCTTTTCCTGTGTCGTCGTTTCGTCGACGCGGCCGGTGAGACGTTCCCGCACCGAGTTCACGACCGAGATCAGCCCGTCACGGCCCGCTGCTTCCGAGGCGAGGGCCAGCAAGCCGGCACGGTCGCGCAGCGAGGAGCCGTAGTAGTCGTTCGGGTCGCGGTCATCGATACGTGCCTGGGCAACACTGAAAGCAAGCTTCGCACGACCGGGCTCACCAACCAGATTGAGCGCGGCGGCAAGTTGCGCCCAGGCGAGGCCGCCACGGAGACCGCTGGCGTGCGTGTCCTGGAAATAGCGGACGCGGCCCGGATCGGCGAGGCCTGCTTTGGCGAGCACGTACCAAGCATAGGCTTGAGCGTTGGCCGACATCATCTTCTCGGCCGAGCGATTGAGCCAGGTGAGGCCGCGCTGCAGCGATGCCGCCGGAACCGCCATCTGGTGTTCCCGCGCCCGCACGAGGAAGTCGAGGGCGTAGGATTGCAACCATTCGGCGGCCGGTGTCGAGAAGGGCCCCCACATGCCGAACGAGCCGTCGCTCATTTGCATGTCGACGATGCGATAGACCGCGTCCTGGACTCGGTCGGTGATCCTGGGATCGGCCGGGCCGTATCCCAACAGCGCCACGTCGTTGTAGTAAAGGAGCGGCAGGGCGCGGCTGGTCGTCTGCTCGATGCAGCCATAGGGATACTTGTCGAGCGCCCGCAGGAGGGCGGCGACGTCTATTCCCGGCACCCGCGAGAGCGCCACGCTCACGACAGGCGTTCCAGCCGTGAAGCCCGAGGTGAGCTCCTGGTTGACCGTCAGCTCACGTGACGGATCGAGCCGGGTGACGGTGTCGATCGCGCTCGGCGTTTGCGCTGCACGCACCTGGATGTCCCATTCGCGGCGGACCGAGAAACCGTTTGGCCCCGACACCGCGACGGCAACCTTGCCCATCCCGACCTCGCCCGCGCGCAGCGGCCAGGTTGCAAGATCACGTTGGTTGGCATTGAGATGCCGCGTTTCCGAGACGGGGCGGTCGAGCGACACGGCGCCACTCGCTTCGAGCGCCACCTTGTAGTCGCCCGGTGCGCCCTCGACATTATGCAACGACAACGCAAGCCGACCCTGGTCGCCTGGAGCGAGAAAGCGCGGCAGGACCACGTCGGCGGTCACCGCATCGCGCACGAAGAGCCTGGCTTCGCCCGAACCGACATTGTCCTTGTCATAGGCGACGGCCATCAACCGCAGCTGGCCGATGAAGTCGGGAATATCGAGGGTGATTTTGGCCTCGCCCTTGTCGTCGAGCTTCACCGGACCACTGAACAAGGCAACGGTGCGGGTAGGCACGATATCAAGGCCACCGATGTCGCCGGCGTCGCCGCCGGTGCGGATACGGCCGAGGTCGTCGGCACGCGTCTCGAGCAGGCGGCCATAGTCGTCACGCATGTCGAGGCCCAGGCGGCGCTTGCCGAAATAGTACTCGGCCGGATTGGGCGTGCGGTAGCGCGTCAGCTGAAGGATGCCTTCGTCAACCGCGGCAAGGGTCACGAACGCTTCGGTACCCTTAACGTTGGCGACGTGGATCGGCACGTCGATCTTCTGGCGCGGCGTCACCTTCTCCGGTGCCGCGAGCTGGACGGAAAGCGTGCGCAGGGCGGGGTCGAGCCCAAGCCAGACTGCGCCGATAGCGCGCGTAGGTGTGCGATCGACGGGAACGGAAAGAGGCCGCCACGCCGTCACGAGGGCATAGGCGCCGGCACCCCATTCGGCTTTCACGGGCACCTCGACCGTGGTGCCGCCGGGCGCCACTTTCGCGGTGATGGTGTCGACGACGCGGTCAGTGGCGATGGCGATCAACGCTTCGCCGGCGAATGGCGCTTCCAGCCGGAGCTTGGCTGTCTCGCCCGGCTTGTAGATCTGGCGATCGCTCGCGACCTTGAGAATGTCAGGTGCGGGTTCGCTGTCGTCGCTGCCGCCGTACCAGCCGACATAGAAGCTCATGCTGCTCGCCGCCTTGGTTTCGCGATCGGTGATCGTGAGCTTGTATGAGCCCCAGGTCAGGCGCCGGGAAAGTCGGGTCGGCTTGTCGGCGGCGAAGGAAACCGTGTCGCCGGCAATGGCTCGCTCGCTGGTGATGGTCTGCCAACGCCAGCGACCGTCAGTCTGGTACCACTGGTAGGAATAGGTGATGCGCTCGATCTTGTAATCGACTGCGGGGCGAGCGACCTGCTTGCCCTCTGCGTCGACGGCCACGAGATCGAACTCTGTATCGGCACCTTCGTCGGCATAGCGCCCGTCGAATGTCGGGCGGATGCCGATATAGGCGTCGCGGGTGCGCAGCGGCAGGGTCTTATCGGTCTTGGTGGCGCGGCCATTGCCGGGCTCGAACACCCGCACCTCCATCTGCGCCTTGAGCGGCAGTGCCGTGTCGGGAACCTTGTCCCCCGGCCATTCGAGTTTCGACTTGCCGGCGTCATCGGTATCGGCCGCGGTGAGGGTGATGAGCGGCGGCTCGAACTTTCGCTTCGCGTTCTCGAGGCCGAACGTGTACTGGGCGAAGGCCGGGAAGGGTTGATCGTCGACGCTGACGTGCAGGTCGCTCTCGACCGTCAGGCCCGAAGCGGGCGCGCCATAAAGGAAGTCGGCGGCAACGCCAAAGGTGTTCGTCTTGCCGGTGCGCAGCAGCGGTTGGTCGGGCGTCAGCTCGACCTTGAGCTTCTCCGGTACGAAATCCTCGACCGAGAATTCGACCCGGCCGACCGGCGGCGCCTTGGGATCGATCTGCGCCGTCACCGACCAGCGGCCGCGGCGCGAGGACTTGGGCAGCGGGATCGCCTGGTAGAGCGCGCCCGACGTGCCGAGGGCGAGCGCGTACTTGGTGAACTCCGTGCCGTCGGGCCGCTTGACCGAGAGCGTTACGGGCATGTCCTTCAACGCATGTGCCGCCTCGTCGCGCAGCATCGCCACGAGCTGCACCGTCTCGCCCGGGCGATAGACGCCGCGCTCGGTGTAGAGGAAGGCATCGACCGGGCCAGGCTGGTCGCGTCCTTCGATGCCGCGGTCCGACAGGTCGAAGGCCGATTTGGTCAGCTCGAGGCGCGAGAATTCCTGCTTGGCGGCATCGGTGACCATCACGGCCACGGGCTCGGCGGCGCCTCGTCCTTTCAGAAGGCCCGCTGCGAAGCTTGCCCGTCCGTCGGCGGCAGTGACGGCTTTGGCGATTGGCTCGTTGCCTCGCGAGAGCAACGTGACGTCGAGGCCGGAGAGGGGCTGTGCGCTTTGCAGGGAGCGGGCGAAGACGTTGAGACCGTCACGTCCATTGAAGGTGGTGAGCGCGATGTCGGTATCGACGACCCACATGCCGGCCATGGCACCATCTGGCCTGTCGTCATCCTCGTCGCTGTCGGCCTTGGCTGGTGGCCGGGCCGCATCCCAGACGACCACGAAATAGGCGCCGGGCTTCCAATCCTTGACCGTTTCGCGGATGGGGAAGGCGGTCACCGACGCCTGGTTCAGAACGTTGCGCACCTCCATGGTGCCACGCCATTGCAGTGCACCGTTGTTGCCGCTGATCCAGGACCGCAGGGTCCAATCCTGCGTTGTCGGCTTGCCGCCGGGGAAATCGGAATCGCTGTACTCGCTGATGAAGCGGTCGATGCCGCGTTCGTTCACGCGATAGACGGCAATGCCCACCTTGGCGACGTTGATGGTGGTGACCGGCAGGCCAACCGCCGCGCCACGCGGCAGGATGAAGCCCTTGCCAGGCAGCGACACGACCGCGGGACGTGCGCCCAGCGCCACGTCGACCTTCTGCTCGGCCTCGAGCTTGCCGCCATCCCTGGCCGGGAAACCCGTCAGCAGTCGCACGGCATAGTCCTGGCCGTAACCTAGGCCGCCGATGCAGAGCTTGTCGTCCACGACGTGCAGCGCCGTCTTCACCTCCGGCGTGATGCGGACGTAGTCCTCGTACTTGATCGTGCTGCCATCGGAGAGCGGCTTGTTGAAGAACAGGCAAGCCTCGCCCTCGACCTTGGAGGCGTCGATGCTGAGGCGCCGATAGGCGAAGGGCTCGGTGGGTGCAGCCGCAGGCTTGGGCAAGGCCACCGGCGCTGCGTCTGTACTGTTGGCCGTGGTGGGCGGCGGTGACGGTGTCTTTGTGGGCGCGTTGGTCGACGCCACGGCCGGTGGGGAAGGACGATCGATTGAGTCGCCTGGCTTGCCGATCAGATAACCCGCAATGCCCGAACCCAGCATCAAGGCGACTACCAGGGCGGCCAGGGTCGATCGAGACATGAAATGCTCCCCGCAATATGACTTTCAACTTTATCGTGCGGATTGTGCAGAGACTGTGGACGGGAGCAATCGCGTTGTGAATAAAGTCTCGCTGTGGCTCGGGGGACACGCCTGCTAGTCAACGGTCATGGTTCTGCACCTCATCAAGCTCGCGGTCGGCGTCGATGACCTTGGCCACATGAAGAAACTCCAGGCGGCCCGTCGCAAGCAACGCCGGCAGGGACCGCGGTCGCCGCACTGGGTCTATACCCGCCACATGCCCCGTCGAACGGAGGAATTGCTGGCCGGCGGTTCTCTCTACTGGGTGGTGCGAGGTGTCATCCGCTGCCGTCAGGAATTGGTGGGTTTCGATGAAGATTTCGACAAGGAGGAAGCCCACAAGTACTGCAAGATCAAGGTCAAGCGGACGCTGATCCGGACCGCGCCACAGGCCTGCAAGGCGTTCCAGGGTTGGCGATACTTCGATCCCGATCGCGCGCCACCCGACCTCGCTGAAGGCGATACGGGTGACATGCCATCTGAAATGGCAGCGGAACTGAAGCGATTGGGGCTGTTATAGCCTGAGGCCGATCAGCGGTTTGTGAGCTTCAGCTCGATTCGTCGGTTGCGGGCGTTGTCGGTCGTCGAGATCGGCTGGAACTCGCCATAGCCCGCCGCGACCAGATGGTCGTAGGGGATGCCTTGCTTGTGCAGGAACTTCACGACGGCGATGGCACGTGCCGACGACAGCTCCCAGTTCGAGGGGAAGGCCGTCGTGTTGATCGGCTTGTTGTCAGTGTGGCCGTCGACCTGCAGCACCCATTGCAGGTCCTTCGGGATCTTGGCGGCGATCTCGAGCAGGCGCTGGGCGACGCTCGCCAGTTGCTTCTCGCCGCCCGGTTGCAGGTCGGCTGAGCCTGAAGGGAAGAGGACCTCGGACTGGAACACGAAGCGGTCGCCCACGATCTGCACGTCGCGCTGGCCGGCCAATGCCTCGCGCAGCTTGCCGAAGAATTCCGAGCGATAGCGGGCCAACTCCTCGACCTTGCTGGCCAAAGCGCGATTGAGCTTCTGGCCGAGATCGATGATCTGCGCCTGCTGGTCCTTGGCCTTGACGTCGGCGGCATCGAGCTGCGCGCTGAGCTTGGCCAGCTCGTCCTTGACCGACGCAAGCTGGGCGGCGAGCCGCACAAGATTGGCCTTCTGTTCCGCCGACAGCTTCTGCTCGTCGGTGAGATCAGAGAAAAGCTTGCCCTTCTCGTCATTGGCGGCGGCAAGGGCAGCAGCAAGCCGGGTCATCTCCAGCTTCTGGCGCTCGGACTCCTTCTGGAGGTCGAGGTTCTTGTCTTCGGCCGCCTTCGCTGCCTGCTGCAGCGCTGTATTGGAAGTGTTGAGCTGGTCACGCTCAGTCTGGAGCTGGCCAACCTTCAGGTTGAGCGTAGCCACCTCTTTCTGCAGGTCCTCGGCGGATTTTCTCTGGAAGGAAAGCTGGTCTGCCAATGTGCTGACCTGGCGGTTCAAGGCGTCGATCGCGGAGTCCCGGTTGGACACGGCACTCGACAAGGTGAACTGCGCCACGCTGAAGACGGAGATCAGGAAGATCAGCACCATCAAGAGCGTCGTGAGCGCGTCGACGTAGCCGGGCCAGGTGTAGTCGGCGCCGCCGGAGCGGCGGGCGGAGATGGAGGCCATCGCCGATCAGTCCTCGCCCGGCCGATCCGCCGCGGCAAGTGGCTGACCCGGTGAACGGGTCAGCGCCACCGTGCGCGCCAGCAGCCGCAGCTCGCCGCGCAGCTCTTCGGTGAGCGTCGCGCGATCGCGGGCGCTTTCCTCGATCAGACGCGTCAGGTTGTTCTCGATGTTGCGCCGGTGCGCGGCGACGGCCTCGCGGTCGGCATCGGGGACGCGCTCGGCAAGTCGCGCGAGGGCGCCGCGTACCTCGTCGGCCTGACGCTCCAGACGTTCTTCCAGGTTGCGGTGATGCTCCGCCATCATCTCGCGGTCCGGTTCGGGCAGCGGCCGTACGGTCAGCCTGTCGACTGCCGCTTGCAGATCCTCGATCACGTGCGGCAGATCCTCGGACGCCGTCACCCGATCGGTGAGGCGGCCGACGGCGCTACGCAACTCGATGGCAAGTTCGGTGAAGCGGGCGAGCAGCGTCTGCTGCGTGCGTACCGTCTCGGCAAGCGAGGCCAGCCGCTCGACCAGCGTCGAGTAGCTGGCCACGGTGGCTTGCCGGCTTTCCTCGACGCGCTTCAGGGCACGGATCAGGTTGTCGACCCCTTCGGCATTGCGCTCGAGCAGGGCGCCGATATAGGCCGGAACGTTGCCCTGCCGGCCATCACTGCTGGCCAGGCCCGGATCGGACAGGCTGGTCGCTCGCGCCAGCCATTCCTCGAGTTCGATGTGAAAGCGGCCCTGAGCCTGGCTCGCCTGCAATTCGAGGAAACCCAGGACCAGCGAGCCGGAGAGGCCGAATAGGGAGGCGCCGAAGGCTGTCGACATGCCCTTCAACGGCCCCTCGATGCTCCCCTGCAGCATCGAGAACATCTTGAGCGGGTCGCCGGCCGACACATGCAGGTTCGCGATCGCATCGGCCACGGCGCCGATCGTCTCCAGCAATCCCCAGAAGGTGCCGAGCAGGCCGAGGAAGATCAGAAGGCCGATGAGGTAGCGGGCAAGCTCGCGACGCTCGTCGAGCCGGGTGGCGATGCCGTCGAGCATCGCGCGTGTCGCGGTGGGCGAGAGGCGAAAGTCCTGGCGTTCGCCCAGCATCGCCGCCATCGGCGCGAGCAGGTTGATCGAGTCGGTGGGCAGCAGCGCGGCATCGACATCGCGGTGCTGGTAACGGCGCATCCAGTTCACTTCCGGCCAGAGCAGGATCACCTGCCGGAAGACGAAGAAAATGCCGAGCAGCAGCACGCCCACGATCACGCCGTCGAGGATCGGCGTGTGCAGGAAGACGCGGATCAGGTCCTCATGCAGGACATAGGTGAGTCCTGCCACCGCAACGAGGAACAGCAGCATGCGGATGAGGTAGGGAAGAGGGGTGCTCATATCTGTCGCCGGGGGAAAGCGGGCAATGCGGTGTCAGGCGGCGACTGCATCGGCGTCGATCCAGGCCCCTAGCATAACCGATTGCCTCTCAAGGGTTTTTGTCCTTCAAGCATACTCAATGCAGGGAAGCCGCTCAACCTATGGCGGCCAACGAACGGGGGACATCTATAGGATGGCGGAGGGCAGTGGCGATAATGGGGCGGCCAATTCTGGCCGGCCGTCGAGGTCCCTTCCAAAGGAACGCATCGAGTGCCGCTGAAGAAAAACACACACTGCAGCGAGAGGTCGTGACGCCGAAGGCTGAAATGATGTGATTCAAGCCCGCGAAGGCGTCCAGCTTTGCCGAAGGGGCATATCTCCCGATCTTGGCCCCCTTCGATCTTTCTCGGTGAAACAGGAAGAGAGAGAGAGCCACTCCAGCGCAGGGTTAGCTCGCGTGCAGTGGCGCTCTTCTTCAAGACGTTACTTCCGTGGCCATCTTCGGCGAAGTGTCGATGGATCGGGCTCTTTCTGGATGTCCAGAGTCGAAGGGGGCCATTCATTCCTGTTGGTCGCCATCGTCCGTCGCGGTGACTCCTTCAGGTAGTCGCCAGGTCCAACCGCTCGCGTAGCCGGTCTTGGTCGCGACGATGCCGAGCTTCTTCTTGGCCCGCCGGACGGTGCGCCAGCTCAGCCCCTCGATCTCGGCGGCGGTTTCCAAATCGCGCCGTGTACGCGGGCCGTCACCGAGAGCGTCGCGCAGGAAGGCTTCGGCCTCGTCGAGGGCGCCGGCCGCTGGCTCCGGCGTTTCGACATCCATCAGCTCGCGTGCGCTGCCGTCGAGACGCCGGCCCCAATCGACACGCTGGGCAAGGAGGCCATGGTCGGGCACAGGCGCGGCGAAGAGCGTGTACTCGAAGCCGCCGGTGTCGGGGCCGAGGTTCGACTTGGCGCGCACCAGTCGGCGTGGCGATCGGGGATCGGCGGGCTTCACCGTCGCCAGCACGATGCGGGCGACCGCCCCGAAGGCGATGCTTCCCGCGACGCGGTGGACTGGCTCCTGCCGGTTCGTGTTCTTGGAAAGGTGGGTGATGCCCAGCACGGCGCAGCCGAGCTCGGCGGCAAGATCGACAACGGGCTGGAGCCCGCGCCGTGTCTCGGTGTTCTTGTGGCTGTCGCCGGTGACGACGGACACCACGGGATCGAGGACCAGCAGCCTCAGCGCCGGCAGCTGGCGCGCGGCTTCGCCCAACCGGATCATGTCGGTCGCCGGATCGAAGGGGCGCGGTTTACCTCGTTCGTACGCCGTATCGACGAAGTGGATGCGCTCCTTGCATCCTCCGGCGGCCAGGAAGCGCGGCAGCAGCGTATCGGCAATACCGTCCTCGCCGGACCAGATCAGCACGTCGCCGCCTGGCTGCTCGCTACCGTCAGGCCAGGGCAGGTCGGCCGTGATCGCCGCGGCGAGAGAAAGGGCGATGGCCGTCTTGCCGGTGCCGGCGGTTCCCACCAGCAGGTGGAGCTTGCCCAGCGCCAGCCAGTCGCGCCACAACCAGCGGATTTCCTCCGGCATATAGGCGGTCCCGGGCAAGATATGGATGATGGTTTCCGCAGCCCGGTCATCGGCACGAGCATCGCCTGGCCGGTAGGGCACGGCGTTGGCGATAATCTGCCGGATATCCTCCTCGCTCATGCCGTCCTCCGCGGATGGCCATTGGTGGAGGGGACGGGGACGTCTGTCGCGCTGTGGTTTTTCATCTCAACTCCCGTGAATCGGTGGTTTGCCGATTCAGGGAAGTTGGGAAGTGGAGCGTAAAGGCCTGTGTTGAATAGACGGCGTCGAGCCGTCAGGCCAGGACCTCGACCATCACGTCGCGCAGGCCGGCGTTGGTGGCGAGGATCGACGGGCCGCCGAGCACGTAAGGAAGGCCGGCGTCGTCGCTCACCATGCCGCCCGCTTCGCGCACCAGCAGCAGGCCGGCCGCGACATCCCAGGGCGCGAGGCCGTATTCGAAGAAAGCGTCGTAGCGGCCGGCTGCCACGAAGGCGAAATCGAGCGATGCCGCCCCCCAGCGCCGCACGCCCGCGGTCTTGCCCATCACGGTCTCGAGCTTGCGCAGATAGGCCGGATGATCGCCGCGCCCGATATGGGGAATGCCGGTCCCGACCAGGGCGCGCGCGAGATCCTTGCGGCCCGACACGCGCAGCCGGCGCGAGCGGGCGTTGGGCGTGTCGATGAAGGCGCCGTTGCCTTTCTCGGCCCAGAACAGCTCATCGGAGATCGGTTGGTAGACGATGCCGGCGATGATCTCGCCGTCGCGTTCGAGCGCCAGCGAGATCGCGAAGTGCGGCACGCCGTGCAGGAAGTTGGTCGTGCCGTCGAGCGGGTCGGCGATCCAGCGGTTGCGCCCGTCGCCCTTGGTCTCGCCGCCTTCCTCGCCCAGGAACCCGTACTCGGGCCGCGTGCGGGCGAGTTCGGCGCGCAGCGTGCGCTCGGCCTTGATGTCGGCATGGCTCACGAAGTCACCCGGGCCCTTCTCGGAGACCTGCAGCTGCTCGACTTCGCCGAAGTCGCGCTTCAGTGATTTGGCCGCGGCGAAGACGGCGCGGATCATCACGGTGATGGTGGCCGACCGCGGAGCCAGCGAGCGGCGCTCGGGCGGTCCCGAGCGCTCGCGGCCAACGTGCATGGGCGCGCGACCGACGCGGGCGACAGGCTGGTCTCGGGGGGGACGATCAGGCGGCGGTGCCATCGGATGACCTGGACTGCTGGGTTCAGTCCTTGGCCCGTTCCATATAACTGCCGTCCTCGGTGTTGATCACCAGCTTGGTGCCCACGGCGATGTGTGGCGGCACCATCACGCGGATGCCGCCTTCGACCACGGCTGGCTTGTAGGACGAGGAAGCGGTCTGGCCCTTCACCACGGCGTCGGCCTCGGTGACGGCAAGGACGACCGACTTCGGCAGTTCGCAGCCGACCGGCGTCCCCTCATAGAGCGACACGACGACTTCCATGCCATCCTGCAGCCAGCGCGACTGGTCAGGATCGAGCACGTCAGCGCCGACGGAGAGCTGTTCGAAGTTCTCCTTGTCCATGAAGGTGAAGCCGTTGTCGTCCTGGAACAGGTAGGTGCATTCGCGCTCGTCGATATGGACGTGCTCGATGGTCTCGCCTGAGCGAAAGCGCTCCTGCAGCTTGTTACCCTCGCGCAGCGCCTTGGCTTCGATCGCCACGAACGCACCGCCCTTGCCCGGACTGATATGCTGCACCTTGGCTGCCACCCAGAGCTTGCCGTTGTATTCGATGACATTGCCGGCGCGGATGGAATTGACAGGAACTTTCATGGGCTTATCCGGACTTGCCGCCAGACTGTGCTGCTCACGGCGGGTGAATGGAATGCGGCCTCGTCCGCGGGACGCGGGTCGAGGCCGGCGCGGGCTTGTATCAAAGGCCGGCTGGAGCCGCAAGACGGGCGGGCAGGGCTCAAAGCCCCAGCGCTGCCTGCTTTTTCTTCGGCAGGGCCGCGGCGATCACGGCATGGGCGCGTTTGACGTACGCCTTCATTTCGGACGCCGTCAAGATTGACGGGTCGTCCACGGCCACCCACTTGGCACGAGCAAGATAGGGAGCCGGGCGGAAGCCGTCGGATCGGCTGAGCGCCTCGTAATGCTCTGGCGGGCATTTGAAGCAGACGCGGCCGATCGAATGGTCATTCGGCGCGATCAGGCAGAACATTTTGCCGCCAACCTTGAAGACGGCGACGCCTCCCCACTGCACGATGCGGGTCGCGGCTGGCAGGGAAGAGCAGAATTTGTCGATTTGCCTGGGCGTCACTGCGCCACCCTACACGCCGCTGCCGCCGCGTGCGATGCTCTGCCATGAACGAGTGGCGTCCCGACAAGCTTACCCGACGTTTGCCCAATCTCCAGGTCCGGGCCCGGCTCCAGAGCGCGATCCGGCATTGGTTTGCGGCCGAGGACTTCATCGAGGTCGAGACGCCGATCCTGCAGGTGAGCCCAGGGGCCGAGGTACACCTCTCTGGTTTTGCCACCGACTGGGAAACGCCCGACGGCGAGGACGAGCAGCTGCGCTGGCTGCACAGTTCACCCGAGTTTGCGATGAAGAAGCTGCTGGCCGGCGGAATGTCCCGGATCTTCCAGTTCGCCCGGGTGTTCCGCAACGCCGAGGGTTCGGCCCTGCACCATCCCGAGTTCACCATGCTCGAATGGTATCGCGCCGGCGCAGGTTACGAGACGCTGATGGAAGATTGCGCCGCGCTGCTGCGCCTCACGGACGTGCGTGAACTATGCTGGGAGGGCAACGTCTGCGATCCCACAGCGCCGCCGGAGCGGCTCACGGTGGCTCAGGCCTTCGACCGGCACGCCGGCGTCGATCTGTTCGCAGCCATTGGCAACGCGGAGAAGCTCGCGAAGGACGCGGGCATCACCATGCACAGCGATGACACCTGGGAGGACGTCTTCTTCCGCATCATGTTCGACAAGGTCGAGCGGAAGCTCGGCATGGGTCGGCCGACCATCCTGTGCGAATACCCGATCTCGATGGCGGCGCTGGCCCGCGCCAAGCCTGGCAATCCGCGCGTCGCCGAACGCTTCGAGCTCTATGTCTGCGGTGTCGAACTGGCCAACGCCTTCGGCGAGCTCACCGATCCCGCCGTCCAGCGTGCACGGTTGAAGGCCGACATGGACGAAAAGGAGCGCCTCTACGGCCTGCGTTGGCCCGTCGATCCCGATTTCCTCGCCGCGCTCGACCATGGCCTGCCCGACAGCAGTGGCATCGCCCTGGGTTTTGACCGCCTCGTTATGTTGGCGACCGGCGCATCCAACATCGAGGATGTGCTGTGGCTACCGGTCCGTTGATCACGATCCTGCGGCGAACAGAGCGTTGAAGGCGCGGACGGCGGCTTCGGGACCGTCCTTGTGGTGCCACACACCGTCACTGACGGCGAGGAAGTCGGCACCGGCGGCGATCAAAGGCTTTGCATTGTCGGCCGTGATGTCGCCAGTTGCGACGCAGGGGATCTCGAACAAGCCGCTCCACCATTCGATCAGCTCGAGATCGGCTGAATCGAACGTCACGTAGTCGGCTCCGGCCTCGGCGGCCTCCATCGCGAGATGGCGGGAGGAGGGTGCGACGACCCCGACTTGTCGCTCGGGACCGACGATCTGGCGCGCCTCCGCGTAGTCCGCCACATCGACCTGGACGCCATCGGCGTCGAGCTTCACCGCAAGGTCGGGTCGCCTGGCCAGCACGAATGCCACATCACGCTGCTGGCAGACCGGTCGCAGCGTGTCGGAGACTCGGGCGATCGTTGGATCGTCGGCGTCGGTGAGTCGCAGCAGGAAGGCGGCCACATCGCCGCCGTCGAGCGCGGCGCGCAGGTCGCTCGCAAAGAGGGCGGGGTGATCTATCCGTTGCGGTGAAACAAGGTAGAGGCGGCAACTTTCGGCGGCAGGCACGTCTTGCTCAGTATGGATTGATGGGCAGCGAGGCGAAGAGCGCGCCGCCGACAGGGGGCACTCAGGCGATGAACGCGAGGATCATCACCACCTTCAAGTGTTACCCAAATTTCTGACGCAGAGAAGGGGCCGTGCGTCATCGATGCGCACCCCGGGCGACCTCGCGGAAGCTCACGAGTTGTCCGCTCGTCTCGTCCCACAAGGTAAGCCAGGGCGCGCGCAGCCCACCCATCAGGCTGAGCGGCACGACCGGCCACAGCGCCTGCACGGCATCGTGCGCAGCGCAAAGCCGGTAACTGGGCACGCGCGGATTGAGATGGTGAACGTGATGGAACCCAATGTTGCCGGTCAGCCAGTGCAGGACGCGCGGAAGGTCGAACCAGGACGAGCCCTCCATCGAGGCATCCGAGGGATTCCACTCCTCGCGCCGGGTCCAGCGCGCCGTCTCGAAGCGATGCTGCAGCGAAAACAACCAGACGCCCACGATCGAAGCGACAATCATCACGGACAAATGAATCACCAGCACTTCCTGCCAGCCGAGCAACAGTGCCAGGGAGCCGAACAGCGCCAGCAGCGCCGCGCTGGTGAGGTGGACCGAGCGGCGCTCGCGCACCCAGCGGCGTGGTATGTCCAGCGGCATGCGGTAGAGCACCAGGAAGACCAGCGGCGGGAGCAGCACATTGGCGACCAGCGGATGGCGCGGCAGGCGGTGCAACAGGCGCCGCCAACGCGTCAAGGCGAGGTATTCTCGCACCGTCAGGCAGGCCGAGTAGAGATCGGTACCCTTGCGGCGATCGAGATTGCTCCAGTTGCCATGATGCAGGCTGTGCTGGCGCGCCCAATTGGTGAAGGGCGTCATCGTGAAGAGACTGCATGCCCATCCGACGATGATATTGGCGCGCGTGGACGCGAAGAACGAGCCGTGACCGCAATCGTGCTGGATGATGAAGACGCGCGCCAGAAGCGCGCCGGTTGGCACGGCGAGGGCAATGGTCAGTAAAGGGGAGATCGGGTAGACGAGATACATCGACGCACAGGCGGCGATGAAGGGACCAAACGACGTCAGGAGCTGGAACACCCCTTGGCCTCTGTTCGGCCGCGCGAAGGCCGCAGCGGCCTGTCGCACCTCGACGCCCGAGCGAGAAAGCGCCCGGTCGGCATCCATGAGGGAGTCCCTTGTCTGAAGAGGTCGACGAAAGTGTCGATGCCTCTTACATGGGCTTTTCGAGCGATCGTTGCAATGGCCCCGGTGGATAGGGGCCGAGGAGCTTGCCGGGCTGGCAGTTGCACGATGCGCGCTTGAATGTCCTCGCAAAAGAAGCGACGAAGAAAAAATAGATAGCTTGGGCCAGCAGATATATCGAGCGGTTGCAGGCCGGCGAAACCGTTCAGTTCCGCCCACGCGGCCACTCGATGAGGGGCAAGATCGAAAGCGGTCAGCTTTGCACCGTCGCGCCGATCACCGATCCGGCGACGATCAAGGTTGGCGACATCGTGCTCTGTCGCGTGCACGGCGCCCAATACCTTCACCTGGTGAAGGCGATACGCGACGGTGAGAGGGCAACCGAAGGCGGACGAGGGCCCTCGGTCGCGCCGACTTACATCTTGCCCTGGTAGATGCTGATGATCTTCTCGAGCATGTCGAGCGCGTCCTCGCGCGGGCGCTGGAAGGTGTTGCGGCCGATGATCGAGCCGTTGGCGCCGCCGTCGCGCAGGCTGCGGATCTCGGTGAAGAGGCCCTCGAGATCCTTGGCCTCACCGCCCGAGAAGACGACGATGCGTCGGCCGGCGAAGGTCGCCTGCATCACATGCTTGATGCGCGCCGCGAGCGTCGAGATGTCGATCTTGGCCTTTTCGTAGGCGGCCTTGGCCTCGGGCTGCCACAGGACGTTGGTCGGTGGCTTGACCTTGATGACGTGCGCACCGAGCAGTGCCGCTATGTGAGCGGCATAAGCGCAGACGTCCATCGCCGTCTCGCCCGCCTTGTCGAGCTTGCCGCCGCGCGGATAGGACCACATGACGACCGCGAGGCCGACCGCCTTCGCCTCCTCGGCGAGTTCGCGGATCTCTTCCATCATGGCGTACTGGTCTTCCGAGCCGGGATAGATCGTGAAGCCGATCGCCGCGCAGCCGAGACGCAGCGCGTCGTGCACCGAGCCGGTGACGGCCTGGTCCTTGTTGGTCGAGAGGCTGTTGGCTGAGTTGAGCTTCAGGATGGTCGGGATCGCGCCGGCAAAGGTATCGGCGCCAGCCTCGAGAGGACCGAGAGGGGCCGCGTAGGCGTTCAGCCCGGCATCGATCGCGAGCTGGTAATGATAGTGCGGATCATAGGCGGCAGGATTGGGCGCAAAGGAGCGATCGGGGCCGTGCTCGAAACCCTGGTCGACGGGCAGGATCACCATCTTGCCTGTGCCGCCCAGCTTGCCGTGCATCAGTATGCGGGCGAGATTGGCCTTGGTGCCTGGGCAATCGCTCTCGTAGTTGTCGAGGATCTTCTTGACGGTGCGGGTGATCTTCACGGGCTCGCTCCCCTAATCCTTTGAGTCTCAAATCGGCGCAGGTGATAGCGGCGCGGGGCCGCTGGTTCAAGTCCCGGCCGGTTCAACTACCTGACACATCGTTGCCTGGCAGCGGAAAGATGCGGAGATAGAATGCCGAATCCGATGAAGTATCTTGCAAAACGGGCAGCGTGACCATTGTGTGCTCTGCCGCAAAAGATGGAACGTTCTCGATGCAAAATAGTGGTCGCGTAACTTTGGCAACCCGCCTGCCGTTCTTCTACGGCTGGGTCATCGTCGCCATTGCCTTCGTGACGGTGGCGCTGGGCGTAACGGCGCGGACGGCGTTCTCGCTCATGTTCCCGCCCATCGTCGACGAGTTCGGCTGGGACCGCGGCCTGGCGGCCGGCGCTTTCTCTTTCGGCTTCTTTGTCTCGGCGCTGCTCAGTCCCGTGGTCGGCCGCGTGATGGATCGCCGCGGCCCGCGCTTCGTGATCGAGATCGGCGTGCTCCTGACGACGGCAGGGCTGGTGGCAGCCACGCTGATCGAAACACCCTGGCAGCTCTATGCGACCTTGGGCGTGTTGGTGGGCGGCGGCGCCAACTGCATGACCTTCACCGCGCAATCGCAGTACCTGCCGAACTGGTTCATCCGTCGGCGCGCCCTGGCGATCAGCATAGCGTTCTCCGGCGCGGGCTTCGGCGCGATCCTGATCCTGCCGTGGATCCAGGAGATCATCCTCAGCAGCGGTTGGCGAACATCGTGTTGGACCCTTGGTCTCGTGATCCTGATCGTTCTGCTGCCGCTCAATCTTCTCGTGCGCAAGCGGCCGGAGGATATCGGCGCCGAGCCCGATGGTGATGGCCGTCGTGCCGGCGAGACGTCGCGTCCGTCGAATGTTGTTGATGCGGCTTGGGTGGCGACCGAATGGACGACGATGCGGGCAGTCCGGACCGCACGCTTCTGGTGGATCGCGATCGCCTACTTCTGTGGTGGCTTCGTCTGGTATGCCGTGCAGGTCCATCAGACGAAGTATCTCATTGAGGTCGGCTTCAGCCCAATGCAGGCCGCCTGGGCGCTAGGGCTCGTCGCGATGGTAGGAGTGCCGGGCCAGATCCTCCTGGGTGCCTTGTCGGATCGCCTTGGCCGCGAGCTCGTCTGGAGCATCACCAGTATCGGCTTTGCGATTTGCTACGTCGCGCTGCTTGCCTTGGCCGCGGGGCCCTCGCAGCCGCTGCTTTACGTTATGGTGCTGTCGCAGGGCGTGCTGGGTTACGCGATGACGTCGGTCATGGGGCCGATCGTGGTCGAGATTTTCGAGGGCCCGCATTTCGGCTCGATCTTCGGGCTGCTGTCGATGATCCTGATCGGCGGTGGTGCGGCGGGACCACTGGTCGCCGGCGTGGTGCACGACCAAACCGGCAGCTATAGCGGTGCCTTCATCTTCTCAATCGCCCTCTGCGCCGTCTCGATCTTCGCCATGTGGCGCGCCTCGCCTGGCAAGGTGCGCATGGTGGCAGGGCGGGCGCGGGCCCGCGCCCTCGCCGCGGCAAAGGCCTAGGGTTCGTTCAGGCCCTTGCCTGTATAGGGATGCGTCGCCTTCCAGTGGTTGGCGATATCGATGCGGCGGGTGATCCAGACGCCCTTCTGGGCTTGCAGATAGTCGAGCAGGCGCCACAGGCCGGCGGTGCGGGCGGCATGGCCGATCAGCCGCATGTGCATGCCGATCGACATCATCTTGGGCTGCGTCGCACCCTCGCGATAAAGCACGTCGAAAGCATCGCGCACGAAGCTGAACCACTGCTCCGAGGTGCTCATGCCTGACGCGTACTTGCCGTCGTTGTTGGTGAGCGAGTAGGGCACGATCAGGTGCGGCTTGCCCTGCACGGTCTGCCAGAAGGGCAGTTCCTCGCCGTAGTAATCCGAATCGTAGGTGAAGCCGCCTTCTTCCGCGAGAAGCCGGCGCGTGTTGACGCTCGGTCCATAGCGACAGTACCAGCCGGCCGGCCGCTCGCCGACAGTCTGGGCGAGAGATTTCACGGCCTTGGCGATATGCTCGCGCTCCTCGGCTTCGCTGAGGTCGAAGTGCTTCACCCAGCGCCAGCCGTGGCAGCAAACGTCGAACTTCGCTTTCTGGATCGCCTCGGCAGCGGCCTTGTTGCGCTCGAGCGCCAGCGCGCAGCCGAATACGGTAAGCGGAAGGCCGCGTTCCTGGAACGCGCGCATCAGGCGCCAGAAGCCAACGCGGCTGCCGTATTCGAACATACCTTCGCCGGCAAGGTCGCGACCCTTGAGGCCCATCGAGGAGCTTGTCGATTCCGTGAGGCCGGTCTCGGTATAGCCCTCGCCGTCCTGGATCGAGGGTTCGGAGCCTTCCTCGTAGTTCATCACGAAATTGACGGCGACGCGCGCGCCGTCAGGCCACTTGGGATCGGGTGGTGTCGCGCCATAGCCCAGGAAGTCGCGGGTAGGTTGCCAGCTCATGTCGGTCTCCTCACTAGCTCGGCGCCCATCTGGCGGGCGATATCCGCGACCTTGTCGTTCAACGGATCCATCGAGATCACCTTAACACCGGCGCGCAGGCAGGCGAGCGCCCAGCCCGGCGCGTCGCCACAATCGACGATCAGCGTGAAGTCGACATCCGCGAACTCGCGTCGCGCCCGATCCTGCAGCGCTGCCAGATAAGCGGCGCCGTAGAAGGCGGCGGCGTCCTCTGGCGTCACGAGGATCGGCGAGGTGCCCTGCGTTCGCGCTGTTTCCAGTGCCGCTGCAGTCGAGCGCCAGTCACGGATGAGGATGATGGGGGTCCCCATGCCGCAGACATTATCCGCTGCAGGCGGCAGTCGTCAGGGAATCCGGATCGTGAACGGCGCGACCGGCACGAATTCTTCGTCGCCTTTGCTCCCGTCGCGCCACATGAAGACCGCGAAACGGCCCGGGCGGTCGAGCACGGTCAGCCCGTGGTGCCAAGTGTCGGGCTTGTAGGTGACACCCTGGCGTCCGTCGGCGATGAAAGCGCGGACGAGAGCGGAGTCGGGGCCGCCTTGCTTGGCATGCGGCGCAACGACGATCAGCCATCGGCCGACATCAAGCGGCATGAAAGTCTGCGAGGAGAATTCGTGCCGTTCGAGCAACTCGGCGCGCAATGGCCGGTCGCGGGTTTCGGGCTTGAGGCTGACCGACAGGCTCGGTCGCGCCGCCGGGCGAAGATTGCCCAGCGCTTCTTCGTAGTAAAGACGGCCCGGCTCGTTCGGCACGTCGATCACGTCGCCGAACGGCGCGAAGGCGTCGCGGGTGAGGGGCTGCGGGATGATCTCCATCATTTGCCCCATCATCGATCTCAGCCGAGCTTGCCCATCGCTACGGCCGTATCGGCCATGCGGTTGGAGAAGCCCCACTCGTTGTCGTACCAGCTCATCACGCGCACCAGCGTGCCGTCCATGACCTTGGTCTGGTCGAGGTGGAAGGTCGACGAATGGCTGTCGTGGTTGAAGTCGATCGAGACGTTGGGCTGATCGGTCCAGCCCAGGATGCCCTTGAGCTGATTGGCGGCCGCGAGCTTCACCGCCTTGTTGATCTCGTCCTTGTCAGTCTTGCGCTTGGCGACGAACTTGAAGTCGATCACCGAGACGTTGGGTGTCGGCACGCGGATCGACACACCGTCGAGCTTGCCGTTCAGCTCCGGCAGCACGAGGCCGACGGCTTTTGCCGCGCCTGTCGAGGTCGGGATCATCGACATCGCCGCAGCACGGGCGCGGTAGAGATCCTTGTGCATGGTGTCGAGTGTGGGCTGGTCGCCGGTATAGGCGTGGATCGTGGTCATGAAGCCTTTCTCGATTCCGACCGCGTCGTTCAGCACCTTGGCGACCGGCGCCAGGCAATTGGTCGTGCACGAGGCGTTGGAGACGACCCTGTGATCCTTGGTGAGCTTGTCGTGGTTCACGCCATAGACCACCGTGAGATCGACGCCATCGGCGGGAGCGGAGACCAGGACCCGCTTGGCGCCAGCGGTGAGATGCGCCGAAGCCTTGTCCTTGGAGGTGAAGATGCCGGTGCATTCGAGAGCGATGTCGATGCCCAGATCCTTGTGCGGCAGCTTCGACGGATCGCGTTCGGCGGTGACTTTGATCTTGCCGCGACCGACATTGATCGTATCGCCTTCGACCTTGACGTCGTGCGGGAAGCGGCCGTGCACCGAATCGAAGCGCAGCAGGTGGGCATTGGTCTCGACCGGGCCGAGATCGTTGACCGCCACCACCTCGATGTCCTTGCGGCCCGACTCGATGATCGCCCGCAGAATATTGCGGCCAATGCGTCCGAACCCGTTGATTGCAACCCGAACTGCCATATCGTCCTCCTATTGCTGTGCCAGCCGGCGTGCCGCGGCAGCGATCGCCTCGGCGGTAATGCCGAAATGCTTGAAAAGATCCGAAGCCTTGGCCGATGCGCCGAAGGTCTTCATGCCGACGAACTCACCTTTCGAGCCCAACCAGCGCTCCCAGCCGAAGCCGCCGGCCGCCTCGCAAGCGATGCGAACCGTGCCGTCGCCGCCCATGACTTCTTGCCGGTAGCTATCGCTTTGTTGGACGAAAAGCTCCCACGACGGCATCGACACAACGGCGGCGTTGAGGCCGTCTTTAGCCAAAAGTTCCCGCGCCCCAAGCGCAAGCTGCACTTCAGAGCCTGACGCAATCAGGCGGATCGAGGCGTTGGCCTCGCCAGCGAGAAGGTAGGCGCCACGGGCGCAAAGATTGTCGTCACCTGCGCCACGGATCGTCGGCAGGTTCTGGCGGGTGAGCGCGATGACGCTCGGGGTCTTTTTCGATTCGAGCGCCACCTGCCAGCACTCGGCAGTCTCGATTGCATCGGCCGGCCGTAGCACCTGCAGGTTCGGGATCGCGCGCAAGGCGGCGAGATGCTCCACCGGCTGGTGAGTCGGGCCATCCTCGCCGAGGCCGATCGAATCGTGCGTCATCACATAGATGACGCGCACGCCCATCAGGGCGGCCAACCGGATCGAGGGGCGGCAATAGTCGGTGAAGACCAGGAAGGTGCCACCATAAGGAATGACGCCACCATGCAGCGCCATGCCGTTCATGGCCGCCGCCATCGCATGCTCGCGGATGCCGTAATAGACATAACGGCCGCCCGGATCCTGTGCCGTCGCGGGCTTCAGAGTTGCGGTCTTGGTATTGTTCGAGCCGGTGAGATCGGCCGAGCCGCCAACTGTGTCGGGCAATACGGGATTGATCACCTCGAGCACTTCCTGGCTCGACTTGCGTGTCGCCCATGAAGGCTTCTCAGCCGCGATCTTGGCCTTGAAGGCAGCGACGGTCTCGCCGACAGCGGCTGGCAGATCGCCCTTCAGGCGCCGGTCGAACTCGGCACGATCGTCCGCGTTCATCTCGGCGTGTCGCTTGACCCATTTGCGCCGAGCGGACTTACCGCGTGCACCGACCTTGCGCCAGGCGGTGAAGATCGGCTCGGGTATCTCGAATGGCGGCGCCGTCCAGCCAAGCTTCTCGCGGGCACCTGCGATCTCGTCCTTGCCAAGCGGCGAGCCGTGCGTGGCGGCCGTGCCGGCCTTGGTCGGCGCCCCGAATCCGATGATCGTCTTGCAGGCGATCAGCGAAGGCTTGTCGGTGACATTGCGCGCTTTGCGGATCGCCCGCGTCACGGCCTCGGGATCGAGCCCGTCGACTGACTGCACATGCCAGCCGGCAGCGGCGAAGCGTTTCTTGTGATCCTCCGACGTCGAAAGCGAGGTCGGGCCGTCGATCGAGATGCCGTTGTCGTCATAGAGCACGATCAGCCGGCCGAGGCCGAGATGCCCCGCAAGCGTGACCGCTTCCTGGCCGATGCCTTCCATCTGGCAACCATCGCCGGTGATCACATAAGTGAAATGATCGACGATCTCGGGGCCGAAACGCTGGCGCAACGATCGCTCGGTGAAAGCGAACCCCACTGAATTGCCGAGTCCCTGGCCAAGCGGGCCGGTGGTGGTCTCGATCCCGCTGGCGTGGCCGTATTCAGGATGGCCGGCGGTACGGCTGCCGAGTTGGCGGAAGTGCTTCAGCTCGTCGAGCGTCATGTCGGCGTAGCCGGTGAGGTAGAGCAACGAATAAAGCAGCATCGAGCCGTGGCCGGCCGACAGGATGAAGCGGTCGCGGTCGGGCCAATGCGGATCGGTCGGGTCGAACTTCAGGAACTTCGAGAACAGAACCGTGGCGACGTCCGCCATGCCCATCGGCATGCCGGGATGGCCGGAGTCCGCCTGCTGCACGGCATCCATGGCCAGGGCCCGGATGGCGTTCGCCATGTCGCGATGTGCAGCAGTTTGGACGGTCATCGGATGCGTTTGCTGTGAGGTTTTTCGGGACGGCGCGCACCATGACGGCGGCCTTTATCTGCGTCAATGCGCAAAACCTTATAGATAACCAAGATATTGCGGGAATCGAAGCTCCACAGCCGCCACATGTTGACCGTGCACGGGCGGTCCACTTATCCTTGTCGTCTGGAGCAAACGCCGTCGGGCGATCACCTTCGATCCGCCGCTGGGGGAACCATGCCCAAGGCAGCTAATGCCAAGGATCGCGTGAACGATGCGTTCAGTCGGCTGGAATCGATGGTCGACGATCGGCTGCGCGCCGAACGGGCGCGGTCCGACGAGCTTGTCCAGCGTCTTGGCAAACTCGAGCAGCAGCACGAAGAGCTGAAGAAGGTCGCAATTGAAGTCGAGGGCCGACTCGAGCGGGCGATGGAATACATCCGGTCGCTGCTGGCAGCCGACCAAAGATGAAAGCGACCGAACGCCGGTCTTTTCAACAGACAGGCATCGCATCGCAAGTCGTTGAAGGGTAAAGTCACCTTCCCCTCAGACGCCGATAAGGCGCAATGAACAGGATAAAGTGACCATGCCCGAAGTGTCGATCAACATCGCCAACCGGACCTATGAGCTCGCCTGCGGCGAGGGCCAGGAAGTCCGGGTTCACGAACTTGCCGCCTACGTCGATGAGAAGGTGACGGAACTGCGCAAGCAGTTGCCAGGTGCGCCCGAGATCAAGCTGATGGTGTTCGCCTCGCTCCTCCTTGCCGAGGAGAGCCGCGAAGCCCGCGGCATTGCAAGGCAAGCGGAGACGGCGCGCGCCTCGGCCACCGACAACTCCGAAACGCTCGCGACCGCGCTCGAGGAGTTGATCACATCGCGTGTCGACAAGATGTCGAAAAAGATGAGCGGCGCGGCCTGAAGAACGGTTCCGGGGCCGCATTGCGGCTTCCGCCCGGAATGCCTAGATTGGCAGTGGGGCGGATTTCTGCGCGGTGCGTGGTTCGCTTAAAAATCCCGGGGCCAATAAAGATCTCCTGGGAGCTGTGCCTGACCTTGGCCGTGGCCTTGGTCATACGGCGCCCACCTGCTTTTGCAGGCCTTGGAGGTTTTTACGACCACGGCCTATCGTGGAGCCGCCCCACCTTGCGCCCTTTCCCGACATGAGCCTGATCGACGAAAAGCGCATCCTGCGCGGCACCATGCTGGCGTGGCGCGGTACCTTGACGGAAACGGATCGTCGCGCGGCGGCAAATGGGCTGCTTGCCATGTTTCAGCGCGAACAGCCGTTCGAGACGCCGGCCGTCGTCTCCGGCTTCTGGCCGATCAAGGAGGAGATCGACATCCGTCCGCTCATGATCGAGCTCTTCAACCAGGGTTGCCAGCTCGCGTTGCCGGTCGTGCAGGGCAAAGGACAACGACTTCTCTTTCGGGCGTGGCGGCCGGGCGATCCATTGGAGGCGGGCGTGTTCGGCACGCTGCAGCCCTCGCCGAAACGAGAAGTCATCGAACCCGAGGCGCTGTTGGTGCCATTGCTCGCGTGCGACGAGGACGGATGGCGCCTGGGCTACGGCGGCGGCTTTTATGATCGCACGCTCGCCGACTTGCGTGCCAAGGGAAGGGCGATCGCCGTCGGTGTTGCCTTTGGTGCCCAACTCATTCCCGAGATACCGCATGGGCCGCAGGATCAACGGCTCGATTGGTTATTGACCGACCAGCGCGCTTGCGCCTTTGTGTGACAATGAAGGTCCTTTTTTGCGGAGATATTGTCGGACGGTCGGGGCGTGAGGCCGTAACCAAGAACGTCCCGCGCCTGCGCCAGGAACTCGGTCTCGATTTCGTCGTCGCGAATGGCGAGAACGCCGCCGCAGGGTTCGGGATCACCGCCAAGATCTGCGCCGAACTGCATCATTGCGGTGTCGACTGCATCACCACCGGCAATCACGTGTGGGACCAGCGCGACATCATCTCCTATATCGCCCAGGACAAGCGTTTGCTGCGGCCGGTGAATTTTCCGCCCGGCACACCCGGCTGGGGTGCCAACCTGTTCGAGACGAAGCGCGGCCAGAAGGTCCTGGTCGTGAACGTGATGTGCCGGCTGTTCATGGAGCCGCTCGACGATCCGTTCCGCACCGTCGACGTCGAGCTCGCAAAGTACGTACTGGGTCGCTCGGTCCATTTCATCCTGGTCGACGTGCATGGCGAAGCGACCAGCGAAAAGCAGTCGATGGGGCACTATTGCGACGGTCGGGTCTCAGCGGTGCTGGGCACGCACAGCCACATTCCGACGGCCGACCATTGGATATTGCCGGCCGGTACGGCTTACCAGACTGACGTTGGCATGTGCGGCGATTACAACTCGGTCATCGGCATGAAGAAGGACGTCGCCGTGCAGCGCTTCATCAAGAAGGTGCCCGGAGATCGACTGTCGCCGGCGGACGGCGAGGGGACCCTGTGCGCCGCGCTGGTTGAGAGCGATGACAAGACTGGCTTGGCACGGTCGATCCGGCCGGTCAGGATCGGGGGCGCCCTGTCGCCGGCAGGGTAGTTTTTCAGCATCTTGTATCCCACAAGGCCCTCCTATACCTATTACGGGTACCTTGAAGAGGACCGTTGACGGTCTGGGGAAAAAGCGGCATCCTTTTGATGTTAAACGATTTTTCGCCGAGTTGGCGGACTGTCTTCAAGGTTAGAGGGGGCGTCGGAATCTAGGTTCCGACGTTTTTTAGCGGGGGCTTCGGCCCCCGCCTTTTTTTGTGCCTCACTTTCGTGGCCGTCTCTAACAGTCCCAAAGCCCACGAGAAGTGGTATAGGCGGCCCATCACATCACTGAATCTGGTTGTCGGGCGATGGCTGGCCATTCGCAATTCAAGAACATCATGCACCGCAAGGGCCGACAGGATGCCCAGCGGGCCAAGATCTTCACCAAGCTGATCCGCGAGATCACGACGTCGGCGCGGCTGGGCGCTGCCGACCCCAATGCCAATCCGCGGCTGCGGGCAGCGATGATCGCGGCACGTGAAGCCAACATGACGCGAGACACGATTGACCGCGCGATCAAGCGCGGCACGGGCAACGAGGCGGACGCGAATTACGACGAGGTGCGTTACGAAGGCTACGGCCCGGGCGGCGTGGCAGTGATTGTCGAGGCGCTCACCAACAACCGCAATCGCACAGCGGGAGAGGTTCGCTCGATCTTCGCCAAGCACGGCGGCAATCTTGGTGAAACGAACAGCGTTTCCTTCATGTTTGATCGCATGGGGGAGTTCCGCTTTCCGCTGACGGTGGGCACCGCCGACGAGGTCATGGAAAAGGCGATCGAGGCCGGCGCCGACGACGTCGTGAGCGGCGAGGGCGAAGGTGCCGCGCACGAGATCTACTGCGCCCAGGACAATTTCAATGCGGTGCGCGAGACCCTGGAGAAATCCCTGGGCCAGCCGTCGTCGGCCAAGTTGATGTGGCGACCCAAGACCACCACGCCCGTCGACGGCGATGCGGCCCAAACGCTGCTCGACCTGATTGCCGCGTTGGACGACAACGACGACGTCCAGAACGTTTACGCCAACTTCGAGCTGTCGGACGACGCTCTGGCGAAGTTCGCGGCCTGAGCGGCGCGATGCGATTGATCGGCCTCGATCCTGGTCTGCGATTGACCGGCTGGGGTGTGATCGAGGTCGAGGGCAACCGGCTGCGTCATGTGGCGCATGGTGTGATCAAGGTCGCCGCCGAGCGGTCGCTGGCGGAGCGACTCTGCGAACTGTTCGATGGGGTAGCGGCTGTCGTAGCGGCACAGCAGCCTGCGGAGGCGGCAGTCGAGGAGACTTTTGTGAACGTCAATCCCGGTTCGACCCTGAAGCTTGGACAGGCGCGCGGCGTGGTGCTGTTGGCGCCCGCGCGTGCCGGGCTTCCGGTGTTCGAATATGCCGCCAACCTGGTGAAGAAGTCGGTGGTTGGCGTAGGCCATGCCGACAAGCGCCAGATCGCCATGATGGTCGGCCGACTGTTGCCGGGTGTCGAGGCCACCGCGGACGCCGCCGATGCGCTCGCCGTTGCGATCTGCCATGCCCACCATCGCGCGACGACAAAGCGAGTGGAGGCGGCACTTTGATCGCCAAGCTCAAGGGCACCGTCGACGCCATCGACGGGGACAGCGCCGTGATTGATGTGAACGGCGTCGGCTATCTCGTCGCCGCCTCGGCGCGCACCTTGCGCGATCTCGTGACGGGCGGCCCGGCGTCGCTCCTCGTGGAGACGATCGTGCGCGAGGATGCGATTGCGCTCTATGGTTTCTTGGAGACTGCAGAGCGGGACTGGTTCCGCATCCTTACGACCGTGCAGGGCGTCGGCGCCCGGGTAGCACTTTCCATCCTGTCGACGCTGTCGCCGCAGGAGATCGCGCGCGCGATCGCGGCCCAAGATCGCGCAACTCTGAGTCGCCCGGCTGGCGTCGGGCCCAAACTCGCCGCGCGTCTCGCCACCGAGCTGAAGGACAAGGCCGCCGCCTTCGGTGTCGCGCCGACACCGTCCAAGTTGGCCGAAGCCGCGCCGTCGGCCGTGGCAGGCGGTTCGGTCAATGAGGATGCGGTGTCGGCCCTGGTCAATCTCGACTATCGCCGCGTCGAGGCATTTGGCGCCGTGGCCCGAGTCACCCAGCGGCTTGGCCCCGATGCGAAGCTCGACGCGGTAATTCGCGCCGCACTACAGGAACTCGCGCGATGAGCGACGCGGCGGCGGAGCGTCTGGTTGCCGGCAAGCGGGCCGAGGAGGACGCGGCGGAACTTGCGCTGCGTCCGCAGACTCTCGACGATTTCATCGGCCAGAAACAGGTTCGTGAGAACCTCAAGATCTTCATCCGGGCCGCCAGGGACCGCAAGGAAGCGCTCGACCACGTGCTGTTCCACGGGCCGCCGGGTCTCGGCAAGACGACCCTGGCGCAGATCGTGGCGCGTGAGATGGGCGTAGGCTTTCGCGCCACGTCAGGCCCGGTGATCCAGAAGGCGGGGGATCTCGCCGCTCAGCTCACGAATCTTCAAGCGCATGACGTGTTGTTCATCGACGAGATCCATCGACTCAATCCGGCGATCGAGGAGATCCTTTACCCCGCCATGGAGGACTTCCAGCTCGACCTGATGATCGGCGAGGGACCGGCGGCGCGTTCGGTGCGCATCGAGTTGCCGCCGTTTACGCTGGTCGGCGCCACGACGCGTTCCGGCCTCATCACGCGACCATTGCGGGAGCGTTTCGGCATCCCATTGCGCATGGTGTTCTATGAACCGGCGGAACTCGAGACGATCGTGCATCGCGCAGCGCGTGTCCTGAAGATGGAGATGGCAAAGGACGGCGGAGCGGAGATCGCCCGGCGCTCACGTGGCACCCCTCGCGTGGCCAACCGCCTGCTAAGACGCGTGCGCGACTTCGCCGCGGTCGCGGGGCACACCGTGGTCGACGCCAAGGCGGCGGACGAGGCGCTGACGCGGCTTGAGGTCGATGTGCGAGGTCTCGATTCGATGGATCGCCGCTATCTCGCCTGCATCGCGGAGAACTACGGCGGTGGGCCGGTCGGCGTCGATACGCTGGCCGCTGCGCTATCCGAGCAGCGTGATGTGATCGAGGATGTGATCGAACCCTACCTGATGCAGCTCGGCCTCCTGATGCGCACGCCGCGCGGCCGGCTGCTCTCGGAAAGCGGCTATCGCCATCTCGGCCTCGTCCTGCCCAAGGAACAGAAACAGCAACTCGACCTGCTCGCGAGGGGCGGGCAGGCGGACGAGGCGTGAGCGCGCCATCGCCTTTGCCCACCTCGGGGCGCATCGAGGGGGGGCGGCATGTCCTGCCGTTGCGGGTCTACTACGAGGACACCGATGCTGTCGGGGTCGTCTACTACGCGAACTGGTTGCGTTTTCTCGAGCGCGGGCGGACCGAGATGCTGCGGCTTCTGGGCCAGGAACACAGCGCCCTTCGTACCGAGAAGGGGATCAACTGGATCGTGCGTCGCTGCGCCGTCGACTATCTGAAGCCTGCGCGGCTTGACGATGCGATCGAGATCATCACGTCCTGCGGCGAACTGCGGGGCGCGTCGCTCGACATGGTGCAAGAGGCGCGACATGGCGCCGAGTTGCTGGTGCGGGCCGACCTCGTCATTGCCTGCATGGCCCCCAACGGCCGCCCGGCGCGCCTTCCGATCGAGATTCGACAGGCGCTGCAAACAGTTGCGCCATCGGCATCGCCCCGCTCACGCCATATTCGGATATAACGCTCTGCAACGGACGGAGAATACCAATGGACCCGATATCGCAGGTCGCCAGCACCCCCCTTGGCGGCAGCAGTCCCCCAATCGACATGTCGATCTATGGCCTGTTCATGCAGGCCGACTGGGTCGTGAAGGCCGTGATGATCGCCCTGCTGCTGGCGTCATTCTGGTCGTGGGCGATCATCTTCGAAAAGATGATCCGGCTGCGTGCCTTGAAGCGCAGTGCCCAGGCGTTCGAAGACACCTTCTGGTCGGGTGTCTCGCTGGAGGATCTTTACGACCGGGTCGGCGCGAAACCGGACGATCCGATGTCGAGCATCTTCTCCGCTGCCATGCGTGAATGGCGGCGTTCCGTCTCGAAGGGGCTGGCGGCCAGCGCGTCGGCACGCGCGGGCTTGCGCCAGCGGATCGAGCAGGTGATGAGCGTCACCATCCAGCGTGAGATGGAAGCGATCGAGAAGCGACTGAGCTTTCTCGCCACGGTCGGCGCCAATGCGACGTTCGTCGGCCTGTTCGGCACCGTGTGGGGCATCATGAACAGCTTCGGCCACATCGCCGTGTCGAAGAACACGTCGCTTGCCATCGTGGCGCCGGGCATCTCCGAAGCGCTGTTTGCCACCGCGATCGGCCTGGTCGCGGCAATTCCCGCCGCCGGCGCCTACAACATCCTTTCCGGCCATGTGCAGCGCTACGCCTTGCAGCTTGAGGCGTTCGCCGGCGAGTTCATCACCATCCTGTCGCGACAGCTCGAGGAGCATGTCTGATGGCTGGCATCATTCCTGCCGCGGGCGGCGTCGGCCGTTTCCGGCGTCGGCGGTATCAGCCGATTGCCGACATCAACGTCACCCCTATGGTCGACGTGATGCTGGTGCTGCTGGTGATCTTCATGATCACAGCGCCCCTCCTGCAGGTTGGCGTTCCGGTGGACCTGCCCAAGACCAGCGCCCAGCAGGTTGGCGGCAAGGACGAGCCGTTGGTCGTTTCCGTCAATGCCAAGGATGAGGTCTTCCTCGGCGAGACGAAGTACGAGATCGCCGATCTCGGCACCAAGCTCAAGGCGGTGCACGAGGAGAAGCCGGATCAGCGCGTGTTCATCCGCGGCGACAAGGCGATCAACTACGGCCGCATGATGGAGGTGATGGGCGTCGTGATCGATTCTGGCTTCCGCCAACTCGGCCTTCTGGGCGAGCAGGCAGAGCCCGCCAAGTCACCCGCGCCGGCGCAGCCGGCGAAGCGGCGCTGATCGGCGGGTCCGACCGCGATGTTCCGTCGTTCCGGCGCCAGTATCGAGATGCGCACCCCGGCCTTGTTGTCGGCCGGGGTGCATGTCTTTGCGCTGGTGGCGGCGATCGTGAATTTCGATTTGTTCAGCCGGCCGCAGATCGAGCCCGAGCCGGTGATGGTCGAGTTCGAGGCGATCGCGCCCCACGCGGCGGCGCCCACGGTCGGCAATCCGCCGCCGCAGCCCAAGGACGCCAAGATCGACAAGGAGACGACCAAGGCGCCGCCACCCAAGACAGCAGAACCTCCGCCTGCGCCCGAGAAACCCAAGCCAGAGGAGACCAAGGCCACACCGATCCCGCCCACGCCGGTGGAGCAGCCGAAGCCCGAGCCGCCCAAACCTGTCGACGACAAGATCGCGATGAAACCCAAGGAACCGGAGCCGCCGAAGGTAGAGAAACCACCCGAGCCACCCAAACCGCAGCCGCCGAAGCCGGAAGTAAAAAAGGTCGAGCCCAAGCCGCAGCCACCCAAACCGCATCCACCGAAGCCCGACGTCGACAACCTCGTCGACAGCATCCTGAAGAACAAGGACTCGCGGAGCAAAATCCAGACACCTGAGCAGCAGCCCAAGCCTGTCGAGCGGATCACGCGTCAGGCGCCCAGCGCACCCAATCTCGCGAACGTGGTATCGGCGAGCGAGATCGAGGGCGTGCGCAACAAGATCAGGCCATGCTGGAATTCGTTTGGCGGGGCCAAGGACGCGCCGGTTGTGACGCTGGTGGTTGAGATGAATCAGGACGGCACGCCAGTGAAGGCTGAGGTCAAGGAGAGTGGTCGCTACAACAGCGATCCCGTCTATCGTGCGGCCGCCGACTCAGCGTGGCGCGCCATCATGAACCCACGGTGCCAGCCTTGGCCGTTACCAGCCGATCGGTACAACGGATGGCGCACCATCACCTTCAACTTCGACCCGCGCGACTACTGACGATGGTCGCGCTAAAGAGATTGCCCCCCAAACAACGACGAGGCTCGATATGATGCACTTCAGCCATCTGCGGACGATGCTGTGCGCGGCGGCCCTTGCCGCCGTCGCGGTACCGGCGCATGCCCAGCTCACCATCGATATGACGAAACCGAGCTTTGAGCCGGTACCCATCGCGATTGTCGACTTCGCGGGTGATCCGATGGGCGGCCAGATCGCCGAGGTGATCCGCAACGATTTGCAGAATTGCGGGTTGTTCAGGTCGATCTCGCCCGGCTCCTTCATCGAACGCAACATCAATGCGAACGCCGCGCCGCGTTTCCCGGACTGGCGCAGCATCGGCGCACAAGGCCTCGTCGTCGGCCAGATCGCGCAGGTCGGCGGCAACATCAAGGTCGATTTCCGTCTGTGGGACGTGGTGGTCGGCCAGCAGGCGACCGGTCTTTCCTTCACCAGTCAGCCCAACAACTGGCGGCGCCTGGGGCACATCATCGCCGATGCAATCTACAAGCGCGTGACTGGCGAGGAGGGTTACTTCGACAGCCGCGTGGCTTACGTCTCGGAGACCGGATCCGTCAGCAACCGCACCAAGCGCATCGCGATCATGGACCAAGATGGTGCGAACAATCGCTACATCACTGATGGCCGGACTCCGGCGGTGACGCCGCGCTTTTCGCCGACGCTACAGGAGCTCGTCTACATGGCCTTCAGCGACAACAACTCGCCGCCGAAGGTCTACTTGCAGAATGTCGATTCCGGCCGTCGTGAGCTTCTGGGGAACTTCCCCGGCATGAGCCTTTCGCCCCGGTTCTCGCCTGATGGCAGCAGGGTTGCCATGAGCCTCTCGAAGGATGGGCGTACCAATCTCTACGAGATGGATTTGCGGGGCCAGAATCTCCGGCGTCTTACCAACTCGCCGGCGATCGATACCTCGCCATCCTATTCGCCCGACGGCACGCAGATCGTCTTCAACTCCGACCGTGGCGGCTCGCAGCAGCTCTACGTCATGGGCGCCGGTGGGGGCGGAGACAGGCGTGTCAGTTTCGGTGATGGCCGTTATGCCACGCCCGTCTGGTCGCCGCGCGGCGACTACATTGCTTTCACCAAGATCACGGGCGGCAGCTTCGGCATCGGTGTGATGCGTCCCGACGGCAGCGGTGAACGCATGTTGGCCAGCGGCTTCCTGGTCGAGGGTCCCACGTGGGCGCCTAATGGTCGGGTGCTGATGTATTTCTCCCAGCAGCCGAATTCGGGCGGCGGAGCGGCATCGCTGCAGCAGATCGACATTACCGGCCGGTTTGGACGGCAAGTGCCGACCCCGACCAGCGCGTCGGACCCGGCATGGTCACCCTTGATTCCGCAATGACGAACGATATGATCATCTCGATGACCCGAGCGTAAAACGCTCGGGTCATCATGTTTGGGAGCGGTGGAACTGAGTGGGAAACCGAGAGGAGCGTGTCGCGCAAGCGATGCGAAGAAACTGATGCGCACGATCAAGGCACTCACTGTTATGGCGGCGATGGCTTTCCTGGCCGCCTGCAGTAGCTCACAACAAGCTGCCGTCCCGGCCAGCACGACGGTTACCCCCGGATCCGTCGCCGACTTCAAGCAGAACGTGGGCGACCGCGTCTACTTCGACACCGACTTGTCCGGCGTCCGTCCGGACGGGCGCGCGACGCTCGACAAGCAGGCGACGTGGCTGAAGCAGTACACCAACTACCCGATCACAGTCGAAGGCAAGTGTGACGAGCGCGGCACGCGCGAGTACAACTTGGCGCTCGGTGAGCGCCGCGCCAACGCAGTGAAGCAATATCTGATCGCGCAAGGCATCCCGGCTTCGCGGATCCAGACGATCAGCTACGGCAAGGAGCGCCCTGAGGTGCTCGGCTCCGACGAGGGCGCGTGGGCGCGTAACCGCGTCGGCATCACCGTATTGCAATAAGCAAACGTCCGAGTGACGCGAACGCCGGTCGCCCAAGCGACCGGCGTTTTCGTTTGTGGGCTTGCCGGTCCTGCCTGAAAATGGCCGGGTTTGACCTGCAACTAGGCATCGATATGAAGATTCTCTTCTCTACGCTCCTGTTCCTGGCTCTCGCATTGCCGTCGGCCGCCTCGGCGCAGGGCTCCGCTTATGTCGACGACAGGCTGAACCAGCTTCAGCAGTCGGTCACAACGCTGACCGGGCAGGTCGAGCAGCTCCAGTATCAAAACCAGCAGCTCCAGCAGCAGATGGAGAAAATGCGGACTGATTACGACTTCCGCATCGATCAACTCGAGAAAGGTGGAAAGGGTGGGCCACGTCCCGCGGGACCCGCTGCGGCAGGGCCGTCGGCGCCGCCACCGGCGCAGCAGGCGGCGTCCACCGGCTCAGCTGACGACCTCTACCACACCGCCTTCAAGATGTTTCAGGATGGCGACTATGCCGGCGCCGAGCGGGATTTCCGCGCTTTTGTGCAGCGTTATCCTAAGCACGTACTGGCTCCCAACGCTCAGTACTGGTTGGGCGAGTCATACTATGCCCGCCGTGATTACCAGAATGCGATGACCGCCTTTGCCGAGGGTTACAAGGTTTACAAAGCGAGTGCGAAGGGGCCCGACAATCTCTTGAAGCTCGGCATGACGCTTGCCGTATTGGGACGCAAGAGTGATGCCTGCTCAGTCTTCTCGCGTTTCACCCAGGACTATCCGCGCGCGACTGACCTGCAGAAGCGGCGCATCGATCAGGAGCGGCAGCGGAACAATTGCGGGTGAGCGAACCCACGTTCGAGGGGATTTCCGGGAGCGAATTCGCGTCCCTGATGGCGCCGTTCGGCCTGTTTGAGGCGAACCCGATATTGGCTGTCGGCGTGTCGGGCGGGCGAGATTCGCTGAGCCTTGCCCTTCTCGCTCATGAATGGGCGAGGCCTCTCGGCGGCCGCGTACTTGCTCTCATTGTGGATCACGGGTTGCGGTCCGGGGCGGCGGCAGAGGCTGCGGCGACCAGCGCGTTGCTGGCCGAGCACGGCATCGCTTCGGAGATCCTGAGGTGGCAGGGAAAGAAGCCCATTGTCGGTCTCCAGGAAGCGGCAAGATCGGCTCGCTACCGACTACTATTCGAGGCTTGCCGACATCAGGGCATCCTCCATCTGTTGGTTGCGCATCATGCCGATGATCAGGCCGAGACTATTGATATGCGGGCGGCACGGGCCAGCGGACCGGACGGCCTGGCCGGCATGGCGGCCTTGGTCGAGCATCGTGATGGACGGCTCCTGCGCCCACTGCTCGCCATTCCGCGGCGCCGGTTGACCGCGACTTTGGCAGCAAGAGGTATTCGCTGGATTGAGGATCCGTCCAATGCCGATCCGCGCTTCGAGCGCTCGCGACTGAGACTTCGCGACAGAACCGCCGTGCCGGACGTATCGGGAGACCGCGCGGTGCGGGAGCGCCGGATGGCCGAGATTGCCGTCGAAACCCTTGAAATCGACTCCCCGGACACCGTGACGTTCGACCAGGCTGTTTTTGCCGGCATCGACCGATCGCAGGCGGCCCGCCTCCTCAGTCGGATCGTCCAGGCGGTAGGGAAACGTAACTATCCGCCGCGCCGGGAGCGACTTGACCGCGCGACAGCGCGGCTTTTCGAAGATCCCAACCGCGGCAAGTCCGGAAAAAGCCAGGATTTCACTCTATCTGAGTGTCGCCTGGCGTTGCGTCAGGGCCCGAACGACCGTCGGCTGCGCTGGATTGTTAGGCCGGAAAATGGCAGGAAGAGCTTGGGCAAGACCGGTCAGCCTCTCTTCCCGGCGGTATTTTTCGCTTGCGGCACGCAGGGCACGACCCATCTAGATTGAAACCCCAGTCAACGGACCGAAATCGTGAACCCGTTCAACCGTAACGCTGCCTTGTGGATCGTCATCGTCTTGTTGTTAGCGCTGCTCTACAGCGTCTTTCAAGGGGGCACGACACGGGCAGCCGGGAACGCCATCTCGTACTCCGATTTCGTCCGGGCGGTCGACCAGCGCCAGATCCAGGACGTCCGTATCTCCGGCAATACCATCACCGGTACCTTCCGCGAGCCGCGCAACGGCATGCAGAAGTTCTCGACTTATGCGCCGAGCACGCCGCCTGATGAGCAGCTCATGCCCATGCTGATCAAGAACGTTGATCGCGTGGACGCCGGGCCTGCCGAGGAGGGGGTCAATATCGGCAGCATCTTCGTGAGCTGGCTGCCTGTGCTGGTCCTGGTCGGGGTTTACATCTTCTTCCTGCGCCAAATGCAGAGCGGCACCGGTCGCGCCATGGGTTTTGGCAAGTCGCGGGCGCGATTGCTGACTGAAAAGCATGGGCGCGTCACCTTCGAGGATGTTGCCGGCATCGATGAGGCCAAGGGCGAACTCGAGGAGATTGTCGACTTCCTGAAAGACCCGCAGAAGTTCCAGCGGCTGGGCGGCAAGATTCCCAAGGGCTGCTTGCTCGTTGGCCCGCCCGGCACTGGTAAGACCTTGCTGGCGCGCGCCATCGCAGGCGAAGCCAACGTGCCGTTCTTCACCATCTCGGGCTCCGATTTCGTCGAGATGTTCGTGGGCGTGGGCGCGAGCCGCGTGCGCGACATGTTCGAGCAGGCCAAGAAGAACGCTCCTTGCATCGTCTTCATCGACGAAATCGACGCCGTTGGCCGTCATCGTGGCGCGGGCCTCGGCGGCGGCAACGACGAGCGGGAACAGACACTGAACCAGTTGCTGGTCGAGATGGACGGCTTCGAGTCCAACGAAGGCGTGATCCTGATCGCTGCCACCAACCGGCCGGACGTGCTTGATCCTGCGCTCCTGCGGCCGGGCCGCTTCGACCGCCAGGTCGTCGTTCCCAATCCCGACATCGGCGGCCGCGAGAAGATCCTGAAGGTCCACATGCGCAAGGTGCCGTTGGCACCCGATGTCGATCCGCGCGTGCTGGCGCGCGGCACACCGGGCTTCTCCGGCGCCGACCTTGCCAACCTTGTGAACGAGGCTGCGCTGCGTGCGGCGCGCGTGGGCAAGCGGCTCGTTACCATGGCCGACTTCGAATACGCCAAGGACAAGGTGCTGATGGGCACCGAGCGTCGCTCGATGGCGATGACGGACGAGGAGAAGAAGCTCACGGCCTACCACGAGGCAGGCCATGCACTGGTGGCGCTGCATGTGCCCAAGAGCGATCCTTTGCACAAAGTGACGATCATCCCGCGCGGTCGCGCGCTTGGCGTTACCATGCAGCTGCCGGAGCGTGACCATCTCAGCCATACCAAGCAGTACTTGGAGTCGCGGCTGGCGATCCTGTTCGGCGGCCGTATTGCCGAGGAGCTGATCTTCGGTACGGAGAGCGTGACGACGGGCGCTGCCAACGACATCCAGGTGGCGACGCAGATGGCGCGAGCCATGATCACGGCCTACGGCATGTCCGACAAGCTCGGCCGCGTCCGTTACCAGGCCAACGAGCAGGAAGTGTTCCTGGGTCACGCCGTGACCCAGACGCAGAATGTGTCGGAAGCGACGGCACAACTTATCGACCAGGAAGTGCGCCGCCTGATCGAGGAGGCGGAGACACATGCCCGCAAGATCCTGACCGATCATCTCGAGGACTTGAATACGATCGCCAAGGCACTGCTCGAGTACGAGACGCTGGGTAACGACGAGATCGGCCAGATCCTGCGTGGCGAGCCCATCGTGCGTGACGAAACCGGCGGTGCGGGTCCTGGCGCGGATCGCCGGCGCCGTGCTTCCGTACCGACCAGCAGTGGTTCGGCGCCTGGCACATCCGGCGCTCCTCCGGGCGCGAGGCCTGAGCCGCAGCCGGGCGTTTGACGCGAACTTTCGCGGGCCTCGCTCTCGATCGCCCAAGGATCATGGCGATCGTAAATGTGACGCCCGACTCTTTCTCCGATGGCGGCGAGCGCCTCGACCCAACGCGGGCCATCGACGATGGCCTGCGTTTTGTCGCTGAAGGAGCCGATTTCGTGGACGTGGGTGGCGAGTCCACGCGGCCGGGTTCGCTCCCGACGCCGCCCGACGAGGAATTGCGTCGTATCCTTCCCGTGGTGGAAGGGCTGGCGCGGCAAGGGGCCATCGTGTCGATCGACACGAGGCGCGCCGTCGTGGCGCAGGCGGCCCTCGATGCTGGCGCTCGGATCGTGAACGACGTGTCGGCGCTGCGAGACGATGCCGAGATGCTGCCGTTGGTGGCTCAGCGCCAGGTCGACGTCGTCCTGATGCATCGCCGTGGCCTGCCGGAGAACACCTTCGCCGGGCCGGGCTACGACAACGTCGTCGAGGACGTCCGTAAATTCCTGATCGAGCGGGCGGACGTATGCGAGACGGCTGGTGTTAAGTACGAGCGCATCGCGCTTGATCCCGGGCTGGGCTTCGGCAAGAGCGTGGCCCAGGAGCTGGAGCTGATCGCGGGCGCCGGTAGGCTCGCCGAGGCAGGTTATCCTGTGCTGATTGGTTGCTCGCGCAAGAGTTTTGTTGGCAAGCTGACAGGAGTTGCCAAGGCCTCCGACCGTGATCCCGCTTCCGTTTGGCTTTCGGTCGAGGCAGCTCGGCGTGGCGCGTCGATCGTCCGTGTCCATGATGTGGCTGGCACCCGCCAGGCTCTCGCTGTTTCATTGGCGATGCGATAGGTTATTCACACCATGTCTCGATCCCTTTTCGGTACCGACGGCGTGCGCGGCCGTGCCAATAGTGCGCCGATGACGGCAGATATCGTCATGCGAATCGGCATGGCGGCGGGTCGAGTGTTCAACCGTGGCAGTCATCGCCATCGCGTCGTGATCGGCAAGGACACGCGGCTCTCGGGATACATGCTCGAGCAGGCCATGACCGCGGGCTTTCTGTCGGTCGGCATGGACGTCCTGTTGCTGGGCCCGATCCCGACTCCGGCCATCGGCTTCCTGACGCGCTCGATGCGGGCGGATCTGGGCGTGATGATTTCGGCGTCCCACAATCCTTACGAAGACAATGGCATCAAGCTCTTTGGCCCCGACGGTTTCAAGCTATCGGACATGGTCGAGGGTCAAATCGAAAAGCTGGTCGATCAGCCGTCGGCGGTTCCGCTTGCTGAGTCGGTCGCCATCGGGCGAGCCAAGCGCCTCGATGACGCGGAGGGGCGCTACATCGAGGCCGTGAAGGGCTCGGCTGCGCGCGGCCTCGATCTGTCGGATCTCAAGATCGTGGTCGATTGTGCCAACGGTGCCGCCTACAAAGTGGCGCCGACCGTGCTCTGGGAATTGGGGGCTGAGGTCATTCCCGTCGGCGTTGCGCCTGATGGCTTCAACATCAATGACCAATGCGGATCGACGCATCCCACCGTCCTGCGGGAGCATGTCGTGACGCATGGTGCCGACATCGGCATTGCGCTCGATGGAGACGCTGATCGTGTCGTGCTGGTCTCAGAAAAGGGCCAACTCATTGACGGCGATCAGTTGATGGCCACGATTGCCGATCAGTGGAAGAGGGACGGTCGCCTTTCGGGCAATGGCCTTGTGGCGACGGTCATGTCGAACCTCGGCCTCGAACGATTCCTGTCGGCGCTCGATCTCGCGTTGGTGCGCACCCAGGTTGGCGACCGCTATGTGCTCGAACGCATGCGGGCCGGTGGCTTCAATCTCGGTGGCGAACAGTCGGGCCATATCATCATGACCGACCATGCCACGACGGGGGACGGGTTGATGGCGGCATTGCAGGCGCTTGCCTCAATGATCAAGAGTGGCAAGCCCGCCAGCGAGACCTTCCGGGCATTCAAGCCCGTGCCGCAGCTCCTCAAGAACGTGCGAGTGGGCAACGCCCAGGTGGCTCTGGACGCTGACAGCGTGCTGTCGGCAATCGCCTCGGCGGAGAAGACGCTCGGCAAGGGTGGCCGAGTGTTGGTGCGCAAGTCGGGCACGGAGCCCCTGATCCGAGTCATGGCCGAGGGCGACGATTCGGAACTCGTCCGCAGGGTCGTCGACCAGATCATCGAAGCGATTCCCGGCCAGGCGGCCTGAGAGGCGGATATGAAGGGCCGCGTATTAATCGTTGCCGGCTCCGATTCGGGAGGGGGCGCCGGCATCCAGGCCGACATCAAGGCGGTAACGGCGATGGATGGGTTTGCTGCCACGGCCATCACGGCGCTGACTGCCCAGGATACGCTCGGCGTCCACGGCGTCGAACCGGTAACGCCCGCCTTCATCACCCGGCAGATTGAGGTCGTGCTGGCCGACATCGGCGCAGATGCCCTCAAGACAGGCATGCTTCATAGCGCAGAGGTCATCGATGCCGTGGTGGCGGCTTTCCGGAAGCAGGCGGCCGGCACGCCCCTGGTCGTGGATCCGGTCATGATCGCCAAGGGCGGTCACCAGCTGCTCCTCGCCGACGCCGAGATGGCCTTGCGCGACAAGCTGCTGCCAATGGCGACCGTCCTGACACCGAACCTGCCCGAGGCCGAAGCGCTGGCTGGATTCCCGGTCCGTGTCGAAGCCGATATGGTGCGTGCAGCGGAAAGGCTGGCCGCGCTCGGCGCCAAGGCGGTGCTGGTAAAAGGCGGCCATCTCGAAGGCGAGCGTTTGGTCGATCTCCTGTTCCATGACGGCAAGATCGACCGCTTCGAAGGCCCTCGGATCCCGAGCCGTTCCACCCATGGCACGGGCTGCACGCTCGCTTCGGCGATCGCAACCGGGCTGGCACAGAATCTCAGTCTCTACGACTCGGTTGTCCGGGCTCGCGCCTACGTCCGCAAGGCGATCGAATCAGCGCCAGGCTTCGGCCGGGGCCACGGCCCGCTCAATCATGCCGTGACGGTGCGGACGGACTGGCGCTGACAGTTGTCAGGCGCCGAAGCGTTCGAGTCGTTCCAGAACGATCGGAATTTTGTCGTCGGTCACATTGGCAAAAGCCAAACGCACGAAGCGTTCCTGACCGGCACCAAACATGTCGCCGGGGATGGCAAGAAGGTTCTCTTCGTCTGCCATGCGCCGGGCCACGTCGGTCGAGCGCTGGCCAGAGAAGGGGTGTTCGACGTAGGCAAAGTAGGCACCGATGCTGACCAGTCGCCAGCGGTTCGAGCGGCCAAGGCCATTCCCCAGGAGATCGGCGCGAGCCTTGAGGCCTTCGGTGTTGCGACGCGCCCATGGCAACAGGTGCCGCAATCCATAAAGGGCCGCCTCCTGGGCGAGCCGCGGGGGGCAGATCGACACGCAGTCCATCGCCTTCTCGATCTCCGCCATCAGGGAAGTGCCTGCCGTGACGCCGCCGACGCGGTAGCCCGTCAGCGCAAACACCTTGGAGAAGCTATAGAGATGCACCAGCGTCTCACGCCAGTCCGGATCGCTAAACAACTCATGTGGCCGTGCTTCCTCCGGCAGGAAATCCTTGTAGGTCTCGTCCAACACCAAGGCGATGCCATGGCGGCGAGCGAGCTCGTAAAAGGCGTGGATGGTGTCTCGTGGATAGACGGCACCGGTCGGATTGTTCGGCGTGATCAGCACAATGGCGCGGGTGCGTGGCCCGATCAGCTTTGCCGCGTCGTCTGGATGGGGAACGGCGCCTGAGCCCGGGCGAAAGTCGAGCGATACTGGCTCGACGCCCTGCATGCGCATCCACATGTCGTGATTGAAGTAGTGCGGGCGGGGGAGGATCACCTGATCGCCGGCTTTGGCAAGACTCATAAGTGCGAGGCAGAAGGCTTGGTTGCAGCCTGACGTAATACCGACTTCGCCTGCCGTGATCGCAGCGCCGTAGAATGAGGAAAGGTGGCTGGCGTAGTCCTTGCGCAGGGAAGGCAGGCCGAGGATCGGCGTATAGCCGTGCACCGCCGGATCCAGGAGCAGCTCGCCCAGATGCCGGCGCAACTCAAGCGCTGGCGGGTAGCCCGGCACGGCTTGGCTGAGATCGATCAGAGGCCGGTCGGCCGGAAAGGTCCGGCCCAGCACCCAACGCTTGGTTTCGCCTATTGGAGAGGGCTCGACAGCAGCCAGCCACGGATTAGTCGCAGGCTTTTGACTCGTCGTGATGGGGTTTGGGTGGGCGACGTGCAGCCTTTCATCAGGCGATTTCACGGTTTTTTGACGCAAAGTCTCGTCCTCTTCTTGTCCCGCGCGGCGGCGCAGCATTCCGGCACCTTTATAGACTGTCAAACGACACCACCGGCGCCCGTTCTCCTTAAAATGCATTGCTTGCCCTTCGCCTTCTGCATAGCATCCGTAACAAGGCTTTATCGAAGGCCATCGCGCGCGGCTAACGCGTGCCGAGTAATCGCCGCATCGCGGCGTACAGGAGGATCGCATGGGCTCAAAGAGAGTCAGTCGTCGTCGTTTTGTAGGCGGGACGGCCGCGCTATCGTCAGCGCTGGTCGCAGCCCCGTTCGTGCGTGGCGCGTATGCTGCAGGCAAGCTTTCGCTAGGGTTGTGGGATCACTGGGTGCCTAACGCCAATGGCGCCACCGAGAAGTTGATCCATGAGTGGGGAGAAAAGGAAAAGGTCGAAGTCCAGATCGACTTCATCACGTCGCAGGGCAATAAGCTGCTGCTGACGACCGCCGCCGAGGCTCAGGCTAAGTCGGGCCACGATATCCTGGCGATGAACACTTTCTTGCCGGCGCGTTATGCGGAGCAGCTTGTACCCGTCAACGCCGAGATGGAGAAGCTCGTTGCCGACAACGGCAAGGTGAATGCGACGGTCGAATATCTCGGCAAGGTCGGCGGCAATTGGCTAGCCATTCCCGCAACCATCGGCAGCCAGATAAAAGGGCCGTGCTCGCGCATCGACTATATGAAGCAATATGCCGGCATCGACGTTCAGAAGATGTATCCGGCCGGCGCCGAACCACAGGACAAGGATTGGACGCTCGATACCTTCCTGAAGGCGGCCGAAGCCTGTCACAAGGGCGGCCACCCATTCGGCATCGGTCTCGGCACGACGTCGGATAACGTCGACACGATTGGGGCGATCTTCCATTCGTTTGGCGCTGTCCTGGTCGATGCCAAGGGCGAGATCGTCGTTAAGAACGATCAGGTTCGCCAAGCGCTCGACTGGTACAAGAAACTGATGGCCTTCCTGCCGCCTGATGTGGCGGCGTGGGACGATGCTTCGAACAACAAGTTCCTGGTTTCAGGCCAAGCCTCGATGATCATGAACCCGCCCAGCGCCTGGGCGGTGGCCAAGCGCGATGCGCCCCAGGTCGCCGAGCAGTGTTGGACGCATCCGTTCCCGGCCGGTCCTAAGGGCCGCTTTGGACCCTTCCTGCCGTTCTTCTGGGGCACCTGGAACTTCAGCAAGAACGTGCCGGCGGCCAAAAGTCTGCTGATGTACCTGTCGCAGGCTTCGTCGGCGGAGAAGATGGTGGTGGCGAGCGGCGGCTACGACCTGCCGGCGTTCGAGAAGCTCACCAAATTCAAGGTGTGGGCCGAAGCGGAACCACCGAAAGGCACGCTTTTCAGCTACCCGGACCCGTATCACACGCAAACTCTGTCGATCGCTGCGGCACCCGCGCCGCATAAGATCGCCGAGCAGATCTACAATCTGGGCCTGCAGACCCAGATGGCGGTGCGCTACTTCAAGGGCGAGGCACTGGAGAAGACCCTGGATTGGGCTTCCGGCGAGCTCGAAGGCTACATGCGCAACTAGGCGTGGCGTAGGGACGCCGCCCTCTCGGGCGGCGTCCTCTTCGTAGTGAAAAGCCCCGACATATAGGTACGGAGCCCTTCATGGCCGATATTGCCGCTCCAAACGCCACGGTTCTCGCCGCGGGTAGCCGCTCGGGCTTGCACAAGCTCATGCAGCGCAAGTCGACGATTGCCTTTCTGATGGCGTTGCCGTTGATCTTGTTGATCGCGATCCTGGTCGCCTATCCGGCAGGCTACGCGGTCTATCTGGCGATGCTCAACAAGTCGATGAGCAAGTTCGTCGGCTTCGGTACTTTCGAATTCATTCTCAAGCGGCAGGCATTCTGGGACGTGGTCTATCAGTCCTGCCTGTTCGCCATCAGTGCGGTCATCTTCAAGGCGATCATCGGGTTCGTCGTTGCGCATTTCGTGCACAACATCCCGGCCAAGGGTCAGCGCAAATGGCGCGGCATGCTCCTGGTGCCGTGGGTTATTCCCCCGGCGATGAGCACGCTCGCCTGGCTGTGGCTGTTCGATCCGTCCTATAGCGCCTTCAACTGGATCTTCGCGCACTTTGGCATCAGTGCCGTGCCGTGGCTCGGTGAGGCAGGATGGGCGCGCTTTGCCGTCATTCTCGTCAACATCTGGGCCGGTGCACCGTTCTTCATGATCATGTACCTGGCGGCGCTGAAGTCGGTGCCGGAGCAACTCCACGAGGCGGCTGCGATCGATGGCGCGACATGGTGGCAAAAAATCTGGTACGTGAACCTGCCGATGATGCGCAACATCATCGCCATTACCGCACTGTTCTCGCTGATCGTCACCTTCGCCAACTTCGATATCGTTCGCGTGCTGACCAACGGCGGTCCACTCACCGCGACCCAGATCTTCGCCACCTGGGCCTTCAAGGTCGGCATCGAAAGCGGCGATATCCCGCAGGGTGCGGCGGTGTCGCTGTTCATGGCGCCTATCCTGGCGATCGCCGCGGCCTTCATCCTGCGCAACATCAGCAAGCGGGGGAGTGAAGTCTGATGGCCAATGCCGCGATTGCCGCCGGCGCTGCTGGCCGGCCCATCAAGTACCGCAGCATGAGCCGCGACCGCCAATGGGCGATGCGCTGGTCGTATTTTTTCCTCGTGCTGTTCGTGATCTTTTTCCTGACGCCGCCGCTCTACATGTTTATCACCTCGTTGAAGAGCAGTGGCGAGATCTCGGCGGCCAAGAACCCGTGGTGGGTCTACGCGCCGACGCTCAGCAACTACACGGAGTTGTTGGGGCAGAACCAGTATCTGGTGTTCTTCCGCAACTCCGCCCTCGTTTCGGTCTGCGTGGTTATCGTCACCATGGTGATCAGCGTCACCGCAGCATTTGCGCTGGCGCGCATGAAGTTCTGGGGATCGGCCACGCTCGCGACAGGCGTGTTCCTGACTTACCTAATCCCGGATTCGCTGCTGTTCATCCCGCTGTTCAAGATGTTCGCCTTCGTGCGCGACACCACGGGCATCGAGCTGATGAACCATTGGTGGACGCTGATCATCATCTATCCGACGCTGTCGGTGCCTTTCGCGACCTGGATCATGATCGGCTATTTCGCGTCGATCCCCAAGGAACTCGACGAAGCTGCCCTGATCGACGGTGCGACCTGGATGCAGACGCTGACCAGGATCTTCATCCCGGTGGCGATGCCCGGCATCATCGCCGCGACCATCTTCAGTTTCACCGTGTCGTGGGCACAATTCCTCTATCCGCTGGCATTTACGACGTCGACGGACCAGCTGGTGCTGCCTGTCGGCATCGTGACGACCCTGATCAAGGGTGACGTCTTCAACTGGGGGCAGATCATGACCGGCGCACTGCTGGGTGCGGCGCCACCGCTCATCATCTATGCCTTCCTCATGGATTACTACATCGCGGGTCTCACCGCGGGAGCAACAAAAGGGTAGGCTTCACTCATGGCTCAGGTCACGCTGCGCAAGGTCATCAAGAAGTACGACGAGGTCTTGGCTGTCCGCGGTGTCGATCTCGACATCGCCGACAAGGAGTTCATCGTGCTGGTCGGCCCATCGGGCTGCGGTAAGAGCACGACGTTGCGCATGATCGCCGGCCTGGAGGAAATCTCCGGCGGCGATATCGCGATCGGCGGCGACGTGGTGAACGATGTGCCGCCAAAGGACCGGGACATCGCCATGGTGTTCCAGAACTATGCGCTTTACCCGCATATGAATGTTTACGAGAACATGTCGTTCGGGCTGAAGCTTAAGCGTACGCCGCGCCAGGAGATCGAGCGCCGGGTGAAGCAAGCAGCGCAGATCCTCGACATCACTGAGCTCCTGGACCGCAAGCCGAAGCAGCTCTCAGGCGGCCAACGCCAGCGGGTCGCCATGGGCCGGGCGATCGTGCGCGATCCCAAGGTGTTCCTGTTCGATGAGCCGCTATCCAATCTCGACGCCAAGCTGCGCGTCCAGATGCGTACGGAAATCAAGAAAGTGCACCAGAAAGTGCGCACCACGACGGTCTACGTGACGCACGATCAAGTAGAAGCGATGACGCTCGCCGACCGGGTGGTGGTGATGAACGCCGGCCTGATCGAGCAGGTCGGTTCGCCCCACGACCTTTACCATTCACCCAACACCAAGTTCGTGGCGGGCTTCATCGGATCGCCGGCCATGAACTTTATTCCCTGCCAGGTTGAGCAGGCAGCAGGAGCGCTGCGGTTGCGGCTGAATGACAAGCTCGCGATGCCGGTCCCGGCATCGCGCACCAACCGCTACAGCAGTGTTGTCGGAAAGCCCAACCTCGTGCTGGGCCTTCGTCCTGAACACATCATGGAGACACGGCCTCACACCGAGTCTGATCAGCACGACTTCGAGGTGCCGATCGAGGTGGTCGAGCCTATGGGTATGGAGACACTGGTCTATTTCACCATCAACGGCACCGAGGTCTGTGGCCGTATCAATCCAAATGCCGGTGGGGTCGCAGGCCAGCCAATGAAACTGCGGGCCGACCTCAGCAATATGCACCTGATCGACGATACCACCGGCAAGGTGCTCTGATCGCGACCGCCGGCGGTCGTTGAGCGAGGTACGGGGAGAGTTTCCAATGGGAGCGTTGACGGGCAAGGTCGCCTGGGTGACCGGCGCGGGGTCGGGTATTGGCCAGGCGGCGGCCATTGCCTTGGCAAAAGAGGGTGCGCAGGTCGTGCTCACTGGGCGCCGGCGGGAGCCGCTGGAGGCAACGGCTGCCACCATCAAGGCGACCGGCGGCAAGGCACTGGTGAAGCCCGCGGACCTGATGAAGGCGGCGGCAGTGACGCGCATTGCCGCCGATATCGACAAGAAGTTCGGCCGTTGCGACATCCTGGTCAACAATGCCGGCCTCAATATCCTGGAGAGAAGCTGGAAACAGCTTTCGCCGGCTGGCGCGGAGCAGGTGATCGACGGCAACCTCTCGAGTGCCTTCTACTGCACGACGGCAGTGTTGCCCCTGATGCGCCGCCACAAGGGCGGCGTCTTGATTCATACCTCGTCAATGGCCGGCCGTCAGGCAAGCCTGCTGAGTGGTCCGGCCTATTCGGCCGCCAAGCATGGCGTCGTGGCTATGAGTCACACCATCAACATGGAGGAATGCGTCAACGGCATCCGCTCCTGTGTCGTCTGTCCGGGTGAGGTGGCGACGCCAATCCTCGACAAACGGCCGGTTCCCGTGACCAAGGAGGAGCGTGCCCGAATGGCGCAATCGGCGGATGTTGGCGATCTCATTCGATACATCGCCTGCCTGCCGCCGCACATTGTCATCAACGAGGTGATGATCAATCCGACCTGGAACCGCGGTTACGTCGCCAACCTCCAGCGCGGCAAGTCATAGACTGGAAGTGCGCAACGCGCTCGGGACTTCATATCGTTCAGGTATGGAGCAGCCTCGGATCGATATATTGGAAAAGTGATCGTCGCGGACGCAGATTCATTGCAACGCATCCCGCGAGCAAACGACCTGCTCATCGGCACGGCGAGGGTGCTGGAGGATGCATGGATCGAACAACGCTGGGCGCCTATGACCGCGATGCTGCGGCATTCGCTGACGACTGGGAGGCGCAACCGACGCCCGTCGACATGCACGACGTGGTGCGCCGGTTTTTCAGGCCCGGTCCGACGGCGGATATAGGGTGCGGTGCTGGCCGCGACACGGCCTGGCTGGATGTCAATGGCTATTCCGCTTGCGGCTACGACGCCTCGCAGGGGCTCCTGCAGGAGGCGCGCCGGCGCCATCCTCACCTTCGTTTCCTGCCGGCAGTATTGCCTCGGTTGGAGGGCATTGCCGACGAAAGCTTCGTCAACGTCCTGTGCGAGACCGTCATCATGCATCTGGAGCCAGGTGACGTGACGCCCGCGGTCGCGAGGCTGCTGGAGATCCTGGCGCCGGGTGGCACGCTTTATCTCAGCTGGCGCGTCACCCAGGGAAAGGATCGGCGGGACGAGCATGGACGGCTGTACGCCGCGTTTGACCCTGTGCTTGTGCAGGCGGCACTCGGGGCGACCGAAATACTGTTGGACGAGGAGCGGGGCAGCTTATCATCGGGCAAAGTGATCCGAAGGGTCGCGGCGCGAAAAGCCCGCTTCTGAGCCGGGTTTCGCGGGAGCGGTTGCGCCGGCAGCACTCGGGGGTCGCCGCCGGCGCATGCTGCGGCCCACGTGGTGGAGGGAGGGCCACAGCAGGGGCAAGATGGCCTTGCCGACCGATTGGAAGCCAGTGACCTTTGGCGTCGGTTAGCCTGGCTCCGCCGGAATGCCTGCGTCAAAATTGTGGCCGACCATGTTCTCACATATGTGTTGCAGCGCAGAGTCTAAGACAAGGATGGGTTTGGTAGGGGGACCAGCGACGTCAGCACCCAATGTATGATGCGAGCTCGATGGAACGGCGATACATAACGGCCCGCGAGGCGGGGGTGGCTCACCTCTACCACTTCGCGGCCTTCGATTTGGCGCGCATATATCCGATCATCGCGTTCAACCGTCTCTATTTCTCACGGCCCCAGGGCTTCGGCGATGCATGGGATTGCCGGCCTTCGTTTGACATAGATTTCATTGACGATCCCGCCTGGCGGGAAGAGACGGCGCAGTGGCTCGAGCGGCTCTACGATCATGGCCTGTCCGAGCTTACGACGGTAGCGCGCGAGAGGTTCAGGAGGTTGCTGCGCGAGAACGGCGAAATCCTGCAGCGGATGGTGACGGAAGCGAACGCCATGGCCGCCTGGATGAACGACGTCTTTCGTATCTTCTGTTTTTCCGCCCACGCAGATCACCCGCTGATCTGGGCGCACTATACGAACCGGCACACCGGGGTCTGCCTGGAGTTCGAGACCAGCACGGTATTCTTCGCGGAAGCGGCGCAAGTGATCTATCGCGAGGAGTATCCGGCGATGCCGCTCAAGATCAAGCAGGAGGAAGATGCGCTGTTGCCGGTTCTCACCAAGCCGAACCATTGGGACCATGAATCGGAATACCGACTGATCGCGCAGGAGCGGTCGAAGAAGTTCAATCATCAGATGTTGATCGCGGACGATCACTGGGTCCGGTTTCCCGGGCAGAGCCTGAAGTCCATCATCGTCGGCTGCATGATGGGCCCGAGCGAGCGGGAAGCGCTCAAGGCATTGGTGAAGCAGTCGCCGACCCCCATCGCCCTCAAGCAGGCGGTCAAGATACCGAATAAATTCGAGTTGCGAATCGTCCCGCTCACCTGATCGAGCAGGCGCCACGTTTCGCTGACGCCGGCGATCTTTGCCGCGAGCGCTGTTGGCGTAGAGGTGCAGAGCAAGATCAGAGATGACTGATTGTGTCGTACTAGCTCCATCACGGACGTGAAGATCGATCCGATTGACCCTGTTCGCGGCCGACTTTGGTTTGTGTGGGCTCTAAGGCCTTGTCCTAAGTGACAAGGCCTGGAAGCCTAATCGGCGCCAAATAAGATTGATCAATTCAGTTGTGAAAAACACGACGAGGCCAATCAACGTCCCGCCGATGTCGGCGATGACAACGCTTTCGAACGGCGAAAGGATGAGCCAGTACAAAAATCCCGTGCCGGCATGGTGTACGTCGTGCCGATAGACAATGGCCAATGCGGCGCACGCACCGAAGAGCGTCGACGCGAGCGCCAATGTCATCTGGATACGCTCGAACGTTTCAGGTCGACGACGCGGCATGGGCTCGATTCACCCGCCAGGCGCTCTCGTGAACGTCCACACGACCGCAGGCGGCACGTTACGCCAGATACGACGGCTGGTCAGTGCCGTAATACGTAGACGTCGGCGCAGACTTTTTGACACTGGCGGGGTCAGACCATAAGTGAACTGCACCATAGCCCCGCCGCGCGGCAACGCCTCGAACACGCCGCGGACAATGCGGCGCACCATCTCTGCCGGCAACGACAGAAGAGGTAGGCAGGAGACGATGGTTGCGACCCTTTCAATGCCGTTTGCGGCCAGCAGGTGTGGTAGCTGCGCAGCATCACCTTCGATGATTTTGAGCCCATCGAAATGGCGACGCAGGAAGGCCGCCAGCTCCCGATCGCGCTCGACGAGCACCAGCCACTCAGGCGCGATGCCAGCTGCAAGCAGAGCTTTGGTGACCTCGCCGGTGCCGGCGCCGAGTTCGATCACGTGACCTGTGTACCCGTTCATGGCGGCCAGCGCGGCTTGTGCGATTGCCACGCTGAGGAACGGGCCGCTTGGAAGAAAGGTCCCCATCGCCAGCGGCCGATGCAGCCAGCGCTTCAAAAAGAGAGCCTTTCCGGTATCAGCTTCGATGCGCATCAAGAATCTCACTTGTCCCGTGATGACGGTTCCGAAGAGCTTCGCGTCAATCGCCTACATGATGGTGTTCCGCCTGAGCGTGGGTGTCGGAAGGACCGAACAATTTGTCGTAGTCCAAGATAGTTCCATGCTTGTAGAAGAATCTTGGGCCGGTTTGCAGGTGGTCGCTTAGTACACTCAACTTTCCGATGTCCATGCTCGGTATCTCAATACCTGCCATCTGAGCGAGCGTGCTGAAGACCACATTGGTACTAAGAGGGCGCACAGCGTTGCGCTTTGCCGCTTCCACTACCTCGATGTGCTCCGCGGCGTAAGACGGCGATACCCAGAGAAAGGCGGGTATTGGAATGTCGTATTCATTCTCAAAAAAGTGCCCCAAAAGCATTCGGCTGTCGTCGTAGAGATTTTCGCCATGGTCGGACACATAGAGCAGCGCGGTCAGACCTCGATATTTGGCCAATGTCGAAATGAGCGCCGAGAGCACCTGGTCCGTATACTCTACAGAGTTGTCGTACTCAGCGACGATCTTCTCCTTCTTTGTGCCGACTGATTTGAACGGAGCCGTCGCTTCGGGATATCGATCCCCATAAACGAAATGGCTACCGACCGTGTGCAGGACGAAGAAGAGTTTCTGCCTTTCTTCTTGAGGCGTGGTGGCCTTGTTCAGTATGTCCCGCAGATTATCGACGAGCACCATGTCGAACCGCCGCTCGAAGAATGCAACGTGGTTAGCTTCGCCGGAATAGCGGTTAAGCGGTCCTGTCCAGTGATTTCGTTGCTGCGTCGACAACCAAAACGTCCGGAAGCCCACTTCCTTGAAGGCGGAAATGATGGATTTTTCGTCGAGGTGAACCCGAGGACGCTCGATGGAACGACGCGTGATCATCAACGGCACCGAGACCTGGGTCAGGGCTTCCTGGGTCAACATATCCTTGAATGGGATGACGTTGGGTGTCCGGTCTATCCTCGGCGTTGTCGGCCGGGGATAGCCGTACAGGCTCCAGTGGTCGCGCCGCGAGCTTTCTCCTATCACGAGCACATAAACTTCCGATTCTTTGGGCTCGACGCGACGTGTGGCGCCAAACCTGAACGAAGCTGCCTTTCGCTGGTACTCGATTGCGTCTTCGTAGACTTGATACGCGACATAGCTTTGCGGAATGACGCCGAAAGGACCGTTCCGATCGTGAGCGAGTACATCCTCTATGCCAATGCCCAGAGTGCCATCCTCGTAGTGCGCCAGGATGCCGTCGGCGAAGGCAGCGGACGTGTACGTCAGGCTCAATCCAATCGCTGCGATCTTTAGACATCGCCAGGACTGAACTCTGAGCCTGCGCATGCCGTACGTCAGCAACCCAAAAGAAGCGATCATTACAAATATCGCAATGTAGGTTGATGCGCCGAGTGTTTGCACGTAATCGCCGGCACTCACCGAGTTTTCGAGCATGACGCTGATGGTGCTGGAGGTCAGCCTCATGTCGTAGTTCAAAATCAAATACAGGTCGGCAATGGTCGAAACATAGAATGGGAAGAGCGCAAGATGAGCCACCCAGACATTGCGGATCAGGCCATAGACTGCCATCAACCAGAATACCGACGCAGGAAGCGCGAACAGGACGAGCTTATCCACTCCGCGGCCATTGAGGACGGAGAGCACCAGGTCGAACAGGAGCACCGGCGACAGGAAGAACAGACCTGAAAGGATCGGAAGCCGGAATTGCCAAGCGGCATGAACCTGAGACTTCGCCCAGTTCAAAAGTGGACGCATGCCGAGCGTGAGATGCATCGAGCGTGCAAGCATGGCGCGTCTGGTTTGTTACAGTCACCTGACGTTAACTTAACTCTTGATTGAAGGATTTGTGACAATAAGGCCATACTTCCTGTATGGCAGATAGTGGTGGCGCCTGGTGAAAGCTTTCCGGGCGCACTGTACGAACCGGCACGTCGGGGTATGCCTGGAGTTCGAGACCAGCACGGTATTCTTCGCGGAAGCAGCGCAAGTGATCTATCGCGAGGAATATCCGGCGATGCCGCGCAGGAGCGGTCGAAGAAGTTCAATCATCAGATGTTGATCGCGGACGATCACTGGGTCCGGTTTCCCGGGCAGAGCCTGAAGTCCATCGTCGTCGGCTGCATGATGGGCGCGAGCGAGCGGGAAGCGCTCAAGGCATTGGTGAAGCAGTCGCCGACCCCCCATCGCCCTCAAGCAGGCGGTCAAGATGCCTAGTAAATTCGAGCTCTGGATCGTCCCGCTCAGTCGACTGAGGTGTCCAGCCGTTCGTTGGGCAAAGCGCGGCTTCCGCCTATTTGAAAGTACGTTACAGAAATGACACGAAGTTCCTCGATTACTTCATCATGCATTAGTGTATTTGTTTGCATACTTGCCGCACGATGGAGAGCGAAAACTCGCTAGAATTCCGTCTTCGGAAAACGTCCTTTCTCCGCAGCCAGGATTGTGAAGTAACTGAGCTTCTATGTACAAACTCCGCACAATCGACGTCTGGGATACGATACTGAGGCGCAAGGGCTCTCCGGATTTCTCCAAACTGGCGTCGGCGCGTGCGCTTGTCCTAATGCGGCACGATGAAGTCGACACCGCCTATGCAGATCATTGGGCGATCTTCAGGGAACGTTGCCTCATCGAGAAAGAACTTGGGAAAAGTGGCAATGCTGAATACATGCTTGAAGACATCTTGGAGCGGATGCTGGAGCGGGTCCTGAGGTCGGAGGCAAGCGACAGAGCTGCATTGGCAAAGCAGTTGGCTGAGGTTGAATTCGAATTCGAATTACGTAACACCTACGTTGATGGTGACGTATTGGAGTTCGTCACCAAGTACCCGTCCGAAGAGACTATCTTCCTTTCCGACTTCTACATGGGTGCCGATAAATTAAAGCATTTGCTCGACTATCACGGGATCCTCGCTCAAGTGCCCAATGGCATCAGCTCCTGCGACGTGGGGCTAAATAAGCGCTCGGGCCAATTGTTCGCCCACGTACACACCGCATTCGGCGTTTTGCCACCGCAACATGTTCATATAGGTGACAATGTATTCGCCGATGTCCAGGTGCCACGCCGAATGGGTGTGAAAGCCGTGCACTTCGAGCCGAAAGCCGAACATTCCAAGCGCTTAAAGAGGGCCGAATTCCTTAATGACCGAACGGCTTTATTCCAACACATCTCCGGCAAAGTCGAGGTCGCTGCAGCGGGTGACTCCAAGGCGTTAGAAGGGAGAGCGCTACAAGCCTTTCGATTGGGGCTGTCAGTTGCGCCCTTATTGGTCGGATTCGTTCTGTTTATCGCCGAGCGCGCTCTGTCGGACCGCCTGAAGCATATCTTCTTCTTCACTCGAGAGGGTGAATTCTTCCTTGAGCTTTGGCGGACTCTGTTCCCAACCAACGAATTGGCTGGCGTCTGCCTTCCCGAGGCCGAGTTACTCGAGACTAGCCGAATGGCCACTTTCTCTGGGTCGCTTCGAGAACCCAGCAGTGCCGAAATGATGCGGCTTTGGACTTTTCATACCACTCATTCAGTGGCTGCACTGCTCAAGACCCTAGGTCTAAATCCTCATGCATTCAATCAGGTCTGTCAGCGCCATGGCCTCGAACTTGACGAGGAAATCTCCCAACCTTGGTCGGACGTCCGCATGCGGGCGCTTTTTGACGACCCCGAATTCAGTGACGCCATTCGAGAGAAAAGCCAGCTCGATCGGCAGAGCCTGTTGAGCTATCTTCAGCAGCGAGGTTGGCCTCACGGCCTCTCACGCGTTGGCGTCGTCGATATAGGCTGGCGAGGCTCCATTCAGGATAATTTGGCAACGTTGCTGCCGCGCTGCCAGCTACATGGCTATTATCTCGGACTAAAGCAATTCCTGAATCCGCAACCGGACAATTGCAAAAAATGTGCATTCGGACCGGATGTCAACAGAACGCCCGACGATCAGAATCTGCTCGCAGGCGTGACGTCACTCGAGATGCTTTGCAACTCGCTAAACGGTTCGGTTGTTGGATACGAGATCGACGATCAGGGAATCTCGAGAGCCGTACGATTGGTGGACAGCGAAGAGAATGAGGTATTCCACGATTTCACAGGATATTTCCAACAAGGCGTCAAACGTGCGGCTGGGTGCTGGGCGGATTTCGTCGACAGCCATGTGATCAGCAGCGACGAACTTCAAAATCCAGGGCGCGAAATCTGGCGAAGGTTAGTGCACAACCCTCAGCAGCCCCTCGTCGAGGCGCATGCATCATTGAGATACAATGAAGTGTTTGGTCTTGGTACCTTCGTCGACAAGGGAGCCGTTCCGCCAATCGGACAGCTGTTCGTCAGTCTCGTCCATCGGCGAACTCGTCATAAGGTCATCCAGTTCATAACGCAGAACCCTCAGCCAGCAATGATTTGGAGACGGAAGGATCTTGGATTGGCCCATCGCGCCGTCACAACTGCGATGTTAAGAGCAGCCTGGTTCTATGCTAGAGTTCGTCAACGATTGAAATCCTCGTACTAGTGATGACGTGCTGCTTCGAGCGAGGTTGTCAGAGGTCGTTCTTCAACTGAATTTTGAGTGACTTCATTCCGCCGTCAGTGGAAGCTGATGTAAGTCGGATATCGGACGCCCGTACTCGGGGTGATGAAATAGGTGCGCTACGAAGATCTGTTCGTGCCATAAACTAGGTAGATGGCCTCCCCAAAAGCGCAGTCCCTGCACAGGGGCTATTTTCATATCAGCATGTCGATCATTGAACTCCTGAACGGCTAACATCTCGCCAGTGAATGGGTTATATGCCCAGTCGATGTCGCCGACCATGTCATCAAAATAGCAAGCGACGCGCGGCAGCAGGTGCCTATGCTCAGCTTCCAGGATCCGGAGGGCAGCTACAGTTGAGGAATAATAATCCAAATCGAATGCGATAAAGCCGATTGGCGGCGGCTGATGCTTTGAGCAAAAATCCCTCAAAGTTTCTTCCACAGATCCCAGGACAAGCTGAGCTACTTTGAGCCGAGCCCGCAGTGCCTCCGCATCCATCTTGAAATATCCGGCTTGCCAGAGGTAGGGGCAATCCCGGTAGTCGCGAGGAGGCGGCATGCCTTCACCGGTATCGAATCCATAAATCACCGACTCGATACCTGTTGCGGCTAACACGCTCTTCGCATGCTGCTCAAGTGAGAGTAGCCCATTCCCGCCGGCCACGCCGAACTCAATGGCAGAGATCGTCCGGATGCCCAAGCGCCGCGCCAAATATGCGGAATGGAGAAGGCAGTGACCATAGTGAGGTCGCGCGATAGTCCCCCAGCGCAATTTATCTTCATAGGAAAGCAGATCGAAGTGCTTATCGAGATAGCGCAGCGCTAAGTAGCGGAGCGGAACCGGTTTCATCAACAGGTAGTGACGGATCCGATCCAGCGTGCGTCTCATTCCGAGGCTCCTGAGCCGCTTCTTCTTGAATAGTCACCAGACTAAACACGCGCAACAAGTCGGATGGTCAAACCGCGAAGGATCCAATGACAGTATTTTCATGTCTCAAAGATCATGTTCACGGCCGTCTTCGCAATCAAGCGATAGCCCACCGAGCGCATGAATCGGTAAATTTCTCCGGAATTACCGGGAACATGATGATCACTCGGTTCCACTTGAAGCAACCAAGGTCGATAGCGCCTGAAGTCGAAATCCTTGAGAAGTCTCAAATCAAGGCCTTCGACATCGATCGACATGAAGCAGGGAGTTGAGGCTCCCATGTACCGCTCGACGATCTGATTGATTCGTATTGCGGGTACTTCATCGATTCGAGCTTCACCGACACGACCATTGGCCCAACCCAAGACAAAGCCCCGGTCAAGAGAACTCAGTTCGCTTCGACGCGAAACCGACAGCATGGCCGTTGCTTCGTCACTGTCGGTTACTGCTGCGTGCACGACGGTGTCACATGGGCGGCCTTTGCGGAGGGCAGGCACCAATTTTCCATTGGCTTCCACGATAACGCCGGTCATCCCCAAACGTGTATGTAGGAGATAAGTCGCGCTGGTTGCGAATGGGTGATTGCCGCCAATCTCAAGATAACGCAGTGCGGTGGCATTTGTGCCATCGCTGAAGGCTCGCGCCCTGATGATAGACTCAGCGATAAGATCTTCGCCACATTGGCCGTACTGCTCGGCATAGCAAACTGGGATGTCGGGCAGCCGAATGCGGCTACGGATGGTTCGATAGTAGACAAACGCGTTGAGGCAAGCGACTCTTCCAGTTGAGTGCGCCAGCTTGGCAGGTAGGCTCTTTAGAGAAACCACTCTGCAATGCCCCAACAACTGCTAAAGATGAATGTATGTCGCTGATAGACAACCTCAGCTGCAAGCCAACATTACCATTTTTTTGCCTTGGCGAGGTAGCTCCCATATGCGGCAAAAAAAGGAAAGCGTTCGCCCAGCAGCAGCGATACGCGGCCACTGCCTCTGATCTTGATTGCGGAAAAGCCAATGTCCCTCAAACGCTTCTTCAATGATGCCGCGTAATGTTGAGAGAAGTGTGAGCCGCCGAGCACGCTGCTTCCCGTCAGTCTGTTCTTGAGATAACAGGGGTTTGGCGTAGTAAGCAGGAGAAGACCCTTTAGTCTAAGCACACGGAAAAATTCGCATAGTGTGCCCTCTAATTGGTCCGGCGGGAGATGCTCGATAAATTCTCCCGCTACAATTGCGTCATATCTCTCCGCGGCCACAGGCATCTCATTGGCGAGACCGCATATTCTTCCTTCGTAAATCGTCATGTCGAGCGCTGCTATGCGTTCTGGCACACAATCGATACCAGTGATGCGTAGAGATGGAACGAGGGCTTTCATTGCAATTCCTCCGCGCCCCGTGTTGCATCCCACGTCCAGTATATCATGTGTGCTAGGAGAAAAATGTCGGACAAACTGGCGATACCGATCCTCTGTAAACGAGTCAGTTTCGCTTACAGTCTGCATACGATTGAGCGCCAAGATTTGGTCGAAAGTCGCCATTCGTAGATCCTTCACTTCGTCTCAGCATAGGCTTGAAGAAATGATCTTTTAAAATAATGTGAGGATCCGCTAAGACGTCATTTGAAGGTTCCGTTCAAGTCCAAGCCAAAACTTTTCCAAAACGAGACGTCACCCCATTTGTTGTTCCACGAAAACGGATAGGAGTTGTTACTATCCAAGATATAGGTGTTGTGGTCGAACCGATTGTTGCGGCTAGTGAAGATGCCGTTGTCGTCGACATCCTGCACCGCGCCAGTGCCGCCTCCGTTGCTGAGGTCAATTACGTTGTTGTGAACGTTCACATTTCTTACGATCCAAGGAGCGGGACCATATTTGTCCCCGTTGCCGCGGTTCTGCTGGATCAA
>JAFKFL010000004.1 GCA_017308235.1 Alphaproteobacteria bacterium
CATCGGGGGCTGGCGCGGCCGTGGCGGGCGATTGGCGACGTGTGGAGTGGAAGGTGGCCCGGATGGCGTGCCGGCGCGTCTGTTTGGCATCGTAGCAAGAAATGGGGATATTTTAAATTTAAAACTGTCTCGTGATGCGGTATTTCTGGAAATGAAAAATATAATTTTAAAAAAATAAAGTAAGAAAATCCAAAATTATTTTCTTTGTGATGTCTTGTTTCATGGGCACACTCTGTTCGTTTTTGCGGAAGGGGGACTGATGAACTGGGAGCCTCTCCGGATCGAATACTTTTCGATAACAGGACGATCCGACATCGGGCGCTGGAGGTGTTAACAATCCGGTAACATCTGCTTCCAACCGGCTCCGCATTGTGTTTACCTTTCGAATGGTCTGCCGTCGGTTCGATCCCGATGGCTGACAGCTTACGCCCGGATCGTCGACGCAAGCCGAGGAAAACGCCAATGCCCGTATCCCCGATCACCGGTACAACAGGTGACGACACTCTCTCCGGCACATCCGGGGCGGATACCATCCAGGGGCTGGCGGGCAATGACTACCTGACCGGCGGGGATGGCAACGACTGCATCGATGGCGGGGACGATAACGACACCCTGTATGGCCAGGGCGGCGCGGACACGCTGACCGGCGGGGCGGGGGCGGATTACCTGGACGATACCGCCGGCGCCAATTCGCTGGATGGCGGCGACGGCAACGACACGCTCGACGATGTCTCCGGCGGCGACACCGGCAGCTCGCTGGCCGGCGGCGCGGGGCAGGATGTGTTCCGGCTCGGCTACACGGCGGGGCAGAACGCCAACAACAACCCGGTGGCGCTGAAGGCCGACACCATCACCGATTTCCAGACCGGGCCGGGCGGGGACGTGCTGGACCTGGGTTCCTACCTGACCGCCTACCTGGCCGGCTGGGACGCCACCACCAATCCGTTCGTGGCCGGTTTCCTGCGCATCGCCCAGGTGGGCGCGGACAGCGTGCTGCAACTGAACCATGACGGCTCGCCTGGCGGGAACTGGGTGGATGTGGTGGTGTTCCAGGCCACCACGGCCGGCAGCTTTACCTACGACAACATCGCGCAGGCATGGAACCCGCAGGGGCCGGCCGGGCAGGCGCAGACCGGCGACGATTTCGGCAACACCCTCACCGGCGGGCCGGACAATGACAGCATCGATGGCGGCGGCGGCGGCGACTACCTGCAGGGCGGCAACGGCGCCGACCTGCTGAGCGGCGGTGAAGGCAACGACAACCTCTACGGCCAGAGCGGGGCGGACAGCCTGGACGGCGGCGAGGGCAACGATTCGCTGTACGGCGGCACCGGGGCGGACACGCTGGCCGGCGGCTTCGCCAACGACTACCTCGACGACACCGTCGGCGCCAATGTGATGGATGGCGGGGCGGGCAACGACACGCTCGACGACGTGTCGGGCGGCGACACCGGCAGCACGCTGACCGGCGGGGCCGGGCAGGATGTGTTCCGGCTCGGCTATTCGGCCGGCTACAACGCCAACTACAACACCGGCGCGCTGCACGCCGACGTGATCACCGATTTCCAGGCCGGCGCGGGCGGCGACGTGCTGGACCTGGGCTACTACCTGACCGCCTATCTGACCGGTTGGGACGGCGCCACCAATCCGTTCGCCATCGGCTTCCTGCGGCTGTTCCAGTCGGGCGCGGATACCGTGCTGCAGCTCAGCCATGACGGCACCGGGGCGAGCTGGGTGGATGTGGTGACGTTGCAGAACGTCACCGCGACGGCGGTGCTCGCGGCCAATATCGCCCAGGGCTGGAGCCCGCCGGGGGTGGGCGTGAGCCTTGGCGGCGATGACGGGGACAATAATCTCAGCGGCGGGTCGGATGCCGATACGCTGGCGGGCAATGGCGGCAACGACACGCTGTACGGCAATGCCGGGGCGGACAGCCTCTCGGGCGGCGACGGCGGCGACAACCTCCAGGGCGGCGACGGGTCGGACAGCCTGGATGGCGGCGAGGGCAACGACACGCTGTATGGCAGTGCCGGGGCGGACACGCTGGCCGGCGGCAACGGCAACGATTCTCTCGACGACACCCAGGGCGCCAATTCGCTGGATGGCGGGGCGGGCAACGACATCTTCGCCGACGTGGCGAGCGGCGACACCGGCAGCACGCTGACCGGCGGGGCCGGGCAGGATACCTTCCAGCTCGGCTATTCGGCCGGCTACAACGCCAACTACAATCCGGGCGCGCTGCACGCCGACGTGCTCACCGATTTCCAGGCCGGCGCGGGCGGGGATGTGCTGGACCTGGGCTATTACCTGACCGGCTACCTGTCGGGCTGGGACAGCAGCACCAATCCGTTCGCCGCCGGCTTCCTGCGGCTGTTCCAGTCGGGCGCGGACACCGTGCTGCAACTCAGCCATGACGGCACCGGGGCGAGCTGGGCCGATGTGCTGACGCTGCAGAACGTTACGGCGGCCTCGTTTACCGCGGCCAATATCGCGCAGGGCTGGAACCCGCTGGGGGCGGCGGGCAGCAGCACCAGCGGCGATGACGGCAACAGCACTCTCAGCGGCGGGCCGGACAACGACACGCTGGCGGGCAATGGCGGCAACGACACGCTGTATGGCAATGCCGGGGCGGACAGCCTGTCGGGCGGCGACGGCGACGACAACCTCCAGGGCGGCAATGGGGCGGACAGCCTGGATGGCGGCGAGGGCAACGATTCGCTGTACGGCGGCACCGGGGCGGACACGCTGGCCGGCGGCAACGGCAACGACTATCTCGACGACACCCAGGGCGCCAATTCGCTGGATGGCGGGGCGGGCAACGACACGTTCGACGATGTGTCGAGCGGCGACACCGGCAGCACGCTGACCGGCGGGGCCGGGCAGGATGTGTTCCGGGTCGGCTCCTCGGCGGGCTACAACGCCAACTACAACACCGGCGCGCTGCACGCCGACGTGATCACCGATTTCCAGGCCGGCGCGGGCGGCGACGTGCTGGACCTGGGCTACTACCTGACCGCCTATCTGACCGGTTGGGACAGCAGCACCAATCCGTTCACCACCGGCTTCCTGCGGCTGTTCCAGTCGGGCGCGGACACCGTGCTGCAGCTCAGCCATGACGGCACCGGGGCGAGCTTGGTGGACGTGGTGACGTTGCAGAACGTCACCGCGACGGCGGTGCTCGCGGCCAATATCGCCCAGGGCTGGAGCCCGCAAGGGGTGGGGCAGGTGCTGCTCGGCGGCAACGCCAACGACTACCTGAGCGGCGGGTCGGACAACGACACGCTGGGCGGCAATGGCGGCGCGGACACGCTGATCGGCGGCGGCGGGAACGACCTGCTGGCCGGCGACAACGGCAACGACTCGCTCAGCGGCGGCACCGGCGCGGACAGCCTGGATGGCGGCGATGGCGCGGACTCGCTGTACGGCAACCTGGGCGACGATACGCTCGCCGGCGGCAGCGGCAACGACCTGCTGGACGATACCCAGGGCGCCAATTCGCTGGATGGCGGCGACGGCAACGACGTGATCGGCGACCTGTCGGGCGGCGATACCGGCAGCACGGTCACCGGCGGGCTGGGGCGGGACATCTTCCGGTTCGACTATGGCGCCGGGTATGCGGCGAACTACAACCCGGGTGGGCTGCATGCCGATGTGGTCACCGACTTCCAGGCGGGGGTCGGGGGCGACATCATTGACCTGGGCTATTACGTCCTCGGCTACAGCAACTGGACGCAGGGGACCAACCCGTTCACCACCGGCTACCTGCAGGCGGTGCAGAGCGGGGCGGATACGCTGTTGCAGCTTTCGCACGCGGCCGACGGCACCTGGGTGACGCTGGTCACCTTGCAGAACGTGACCGCCACCAACCTGGTGTCGGATAATTTCGGCACCTCCTCGTTCAACACCGGCGGCGGGGCGACCGCGCCGGACCTGAACACCAGCCAGACCGGCACCAATATCGACGACACCCTGGCCGGTGGCGACAGCAACGACACGCTGTACGGGCTGGCGGGCAATGACAGCCTGGTCGGCAATGGCGGCAACGACTACCTGAGCGGCGATGACGGGGCGGACACGCTGGCCGGCGGGGGAGCGTCGGATACGCTGTATGGCGGCAGCGGTGACGACAGCCTGGATGGCGGCAGCGGCGGGGACCGGCTGTATGGCCAGGCGGGGGCCGATACGCTGGCGGGCGGGGATGGCAACGACTCCCTGAGCGACACCGAGGGGGCGAATTCGCTCGACGGCGGCGCGGGCAACGACACGATCGACAGCGTGTCGGCCGGCGATACCGGCAGCACGCTGACCGGCGGGACCGGGCAGGACAGCTTCGTGTTCGCCAACACGCCCGGCTATAACCCGGGGACGTTCCATGCCGATACCGTCACCGACTTCGTCGCCGGGGCGGGGGGCGACCAGCTCGATGTCGGGCAGTTGCTGCAGTGGTCGCAGTATTATGATGGCTGGGACAGTACGACCAACCCGTTCACCACCGGCTATCTGCGCCTGCTGCAAAGCGGGGCGGACACGCTGGTGCAGTTGGACCGGGACGGCGCCGGCGCGACCGACAGCTGGGTGACGGTGCTGACGCTGTCCAACACCAGCGCCGCGGCGCTGACCGC
>JAFKFL010000033.1 GCA_017308235.1 Alphaproteobacteria bacterium
AATTCGCCGGATCGCAGAAGGCGTTCTCGTCCATGCCGGGTTCGAGCTCGGCCAGCGGATAGTTGTGCGGCACGTAGGCGGCGAATACCGCCTGTCCCAGCGGCACGTTCTTGTCGGTGCCGGCGACCTTGAAGGTGCCGTTCTCGAAGACGACGTCGTCGACCGACGCCTCCATCAAATGAGCCGCGATCTTCTTGCCCTTGGCGATGATCTTGTCGGCCGCCTTCATGATGGCCGACCCACCGACCGCGAGCGATCGCGAACCGTAGGTGCCCATGCCGAACGTCGTCGTCGAGGTGTCGCCGTGGACTACTTCGATATTCTCGATCGGCACGCCGAGCTTGTCCGAGACGATCTGGGCAAAGGTCGTCTCGTGGCCCTGGCCATGGCTGTGCGATCCGGTGATAACCTGCACGTTGCCGGTCGGATTGAACTTGAGCTGCGCCGACTCCCATTGGCCGACGCCGCCGCCCAGCTGGCCGATCACCTGCGAAGGTGCGAGCCCGCAGGCCTCGATATAGGACGAGAAGCCGATGCCGCGCAGCTTGCCACGTGACTTGGCCTCGGCGCGGCGACTCTCGAAGCCCTTGTAGTCGGCGATCTTGATCGCCTCGTCGATGATTGGCGGGTAGTTGCCCGAATCGTACTGCAAGGCGACCGGCGTCTGGTACGGGAAGGCGGTCGAGGGGATGAAGTTCTTCCGGCGTAACTCCGCCGGATCGACCTTCAGTTCCTTCGCCGCTTGCGACACGATGCTTTCGACCACGAACGTCGCTTCCGGGCGGCCCGCGCCGCGGTAGGCATCGACCGGCGCGGTGTGCGTGACTGCCGCCCTCACGTTGGCGTAGATCAACGGCGTCGTGTACTGCCCCGCCAGCAGGGTGGCATAGAGATACGTCGGCACCGCGGTCGAGAAGGTCGAGAGATAGGCGCCCATGTTGGCGATGGTGTCGACGCGAAGCGCCAGGAACTTGCCGTCCTTGTCGAGCGCCAGTTCGGCATGGGTCACATGATCCCGGCCGTGCGCATCGGTCATAAAAGACTCCGAGCGCTCAGCCGTCCATTTGATCGGACGACCAACGCGGCTCGCCGCCCAGCACACTGCCGTCTCCTCGTTGTAGCAAAAGATCTTGCTACCGAAGCCACCGCCGACGTCAGGTGCGACCACGCGCAGCTTGTGCTCGGGGATGCCCAGCACGAAGGCCGACAGGATGAGCCGCAGCACGTGCGGATTCTGCGACGTCGACCAGAGCGTATATTGACCCGTGCCCTTATCGAATTCGGCGGCCGCGGCGCGCGGCTCCATCGCGTTGGGGATCAGCCGGTTGTTGACGATGTCGATCTTGGTGACGTGCGCGGCCTTGGCAAAGGCGGCGTCGACATCGGCTTTCACGCCGAGTTCCCAGTCGTAGATCAGATTGCCCGGCGCTTCTCCGTGGACCTGTGCCGCGCCCTTGTCGAGAGCCTTCGCCAAATCAACGTTGGCGGGCTTCACCTCGTAGTCGACCTTGATCTTCTCGGCCGCGTCCTTGGCCTCGTCATGGCTGTTGGCCACGACCATCGCGACCGGATCGCCGACATAGCGCACGGTGTCAGCGGCCAGGACCGGATGCGGCGGCGCTTTGTGCGGTTGGCCGTGCTTGTCCTTCACGACCCAGCCGCAAATCAAACTGCCGACCTTGGCTTCGGCCAAGTCCTTGCCCGTGAAAATTGCGACGACGCCCGGCATCTTCTCTGCCGCCGAAAGGTCGACGCCCTTGATCGCGGCGTGAGCATGCGGCGAACGCAGGAAGTACGCGTAAGTCGCCCGCGCGAGGGGCAGATCGTCGACATAGCGGCCCGTGCCGGTCAGGAAGCGCACGTCTTCCTTCCGTTTGACCCGGGCGCCGATTCCGGTGGCGGTCATGGCGGCTACACTCCTGCGGCTTTCATGGCCGGCGCAGCGGCTAGGATAGCCTTCACGATGTTATGGTAGCCGGTGCAACGGCAGAGGTTACCCTCGAGCTCGTGGCGCACCGTGGTTTCGTCGAGTTGGTAATTGTGGCGCTTCACCATATCGATGGCGCTCATCACCATGCCCGGGGTGCAGAAACCGCACTGCAGGGCGTGGTTGTCGCGGAATGCCTCCTGCATCGGGTGAAGCTTGTCGGCGCTGGCCGCAAGTCCCTCGATGGTGGTGACCTTCGCTCCCTCGGCCTGTACTGCCAGTATGGTGCAGGATTTCACCGACCTGCCGTCGACATCGACGACGCAGGCGCCGCATTGGCTGGTGTCGCAACCGACATGGGTGCCGGTCATGCCGAGGTGCTCGCGCAGGAACTGAACCAACAGTGTGCGCGCCTCGACCTTGCCGGACACGGACTTGCCGTTGACGGTCATGGCGACGGAAATGGTCATTACTCTTCTCCCTCACATATTGGTTCAGGCCGCGCCGATGCGCGCCGCAGGGCTTTCGGCGACTGTCGCAAGCGCGCGATATGCCGGTCAAGCGAATTACGGATGACGCACAACGGTCGGCAAAAAGCCGCGCCTAGCGGCTCAGCAGGAACACGATAATCAGGACCACAGCGCCCAAGCCGATGATGGTCCAGTCCCGGTAGCCGCGCTGCGCCGCCGAGGTCGGGCTCGGTGGCCGCAGATCGTCTGGCGAGGTCATGTTGCTAGTCCGCTGAGGCTACCGGCGCCGGTGCTCCAACGCTTTCGGCGAACTTGCCGAAGAACTGGTCCGCGAGCTTCTTGGCCGTGCCGGCGATCAGCCGGGCGCCCACCTGGGCGATCTTGCCGCCAACCTGAGCGTCTACGTCGTAAGTGAGTATCGTGGCACCGGCATCGTCAGCAAGCTTGACCACGGCGCCGCCCTTGGCGAAGCCAGCGACCCCGCCCTGCCCTTCGCCGCTGATCTTGTAGCCATTCGGCGGATCGATATCTGACAGCGTGACCTTGCCGCTGAAGGCCGCGCTCACCGGCCCGATGCGCAAGCGCACCTTTGCCGTCATCTCGGTATCCGACAGCTTCTCGAGAGACTCGCAGCCCGGAATGCAGGCCTGTAGCACGGCTTGATCATTGAGCGCCGCGAACACCTTCTCCCGCGGTGCGTCGATTTTATATTCGCCCTTGATTTCCATAAGGTTACTCCGCTCCTCGGGCCTGCATTACCACTTGCTGGTATAGGAGTCTGGTGGCAGTTCTGCCAGAGGCTCGCGGACCGAGAGGTAGACGGTCGCCAAGTACGGCACGGCCATCAAGACGGCCAAGCCGGCCAGCCAGTCCGCCTGAGTGTTCCAGAAAAGTGTCCTGATTACCCAGCGGCCACCATCCGCGGCAATGAAGCCGCCGATGCCGCCATCGTAGAGCTTGATGGCCCCTTCCGTGATGACGAGGACGGCCGCCCAGAAGATCAGGAGGCCGGCGAGGATGACTTCCGGCAAGACCGGACGAAGCCGACTCAAGGTCCGATCCATGCGCACGTAGCCCCGGCTCGTGTCATAGCCCAACAGGCGGCCGAACGAGAGCGCACGCAGCAGCTGCTGGGGCCGCGGCACTGTCTGGGTCCGCAGCAAGGTCATGACCTTCCAAGCCATCAAGCAGAGGCCCGGGATGACGAAACTCCAGATCGGGAAGTCGCGATAACGGCCGTCGATGGCGATCTGCCGAAACCAGGTGTCGCTCAGCCGGATGACACCGTCGTACCAGTCGATCGAGATGACCACGAGATAGAAGATGCAAAGGATCGTGAGCGCGAGATAGAGCATCTGCGCCATCAGATCGGCGCGCTGCAAGATGCGAAAGCGCGGCAGCTCACGCCAGGCGCGCCAGGCCTCGCGCACGCGCGCGCCATAAAGCGAAGGATCGGCCATGCGCCCGGTGAGACTGTCGGCGATGCCGCGCAGCAACGCGTAGCCGAAGAGGCCCAACAGGACCGCCCAGAACACAACGCCCAGCCATTTTTCCAGATAGAAGGTGCGCGACACATCGATCCAGACAGATTGGACATAGCAAGTCGCGATCAGTTGACCGAACAGGGCAAACACGGCGATTTGCTTCCCGTTGGCGCGCCGGCGGCCCGCCGTGAAGACCAACAGCAGCAGACCGGAAAGCAAGGCCGATAGGCCAAACAGGGTGCGCCAGTGCGGCTCGGCCACGACGGGCTTGCCAAGCTCGAACTTATCTTCACGATAGGCGTCGAGCAGGCCCCAGGCTGCACCAACCGTCCCTTCCTGGCGTGCCTTCCAATACTGATCGAAGGCCTCGACGACGTTGTAGTCGAAGTGCTCGCGCTCGGCCAAACCGCGGAACAGCGAGAAGAAGCGGACCTGCTCCACCCGGCCTGGTCGCGCATCAGATCGCATGCGTCCGTCGGACGGCCAGCCCGTCTCGCCAATCACGATCTTCTTGCCAGGAAAGCGCGCCTGCACTCGATGATAGATATCGAGGATATGCTTCTCGATGCTCAGCCTTCCATCTGCCTCGCGCCGGTCGAGGCCGATCGGCTCGTCCTCCCAGTAGGGCAGGATATGGATGGTGATGAAGTCGACATCGTCGGCGAGCGATGGATTGCGTAGCCAGAACTCCCACACATCGGCGTAGGTCACCGGCTGACGAACCCGCGACTTCACCATGCGGATGTAGGCGCGGAGTTGGTTCGCTGTCAGGTCCTTGCGCAGCAGCACCTCGTTGCCGACGATCACCCGTTCAACCGCGTCGGGATACTTGTTCGCGTGGTCGATCAGCAGGTTCACCTGCTGGAGGTTCTCCTTGTCGTTGCCGTTCAGCCAGGCCCCTTCCCAGACCTTGAGGCCGTATTTGCCGGCGCGCTGCGGCACGGTCTCCAGGTTCTCGGCGGCCGAATAGGTGCGCACTGCCTGCACTTTCCCCTGCAGGCGTTTCAGGTCCTGCTCGATCTGGTCGGGGGTGGGGAAGGTGCGCGACAGCGGGCTCTGACCTGGCCGATACGGCGCAAAGGAGACGCTCTGGAGCGGAGCGCTGGTCCAGCCGGCGATCTCGACTGGCCTATTGGGCAGCCACCACCACATGAGATTGAGCGCTGTCACGACCGCAAACGCGAGCAACGCTGCCAAGGCACGCATGGCAGGCTTTGTAGCAGGATGACCGAGGCGCGCCACTGCGACGGCACGACATTTTGTGGATCGCCAAGGGCGAAACGCGATCGGTCGCGTGCCCGATCAGACGGCGCCCAACTGCACCCCTGCAACGGCCTGACGCACGACCTGGTGGCCGCGGAACAGCACCGCCTCTTTCCAGTCGTCGGTGTCGGGGTAGAACTGGCGCCGCATGGCTGCGCGTACCGGCTCGGCCTCTTTGCCCAGCGGATCGCCGTATTTGTGCAGCCAGTGGTCGGCGCGGAAGGCCTTCTGCCCGCGCTCGCGCTCGAACGTACCGAATTCAAGCGTGCACATGGTGAGCCGTGTCGTGGGCTCGGTCAGCACGCGATTGAGGCCGTAATGCCCGAGACCGTCGCGCGCCTGCGAGGCGGTCTGGCCGCGCTTGGACTCTGTGACCGATTCGCCCCAATAGGCCCGCACGCGACGCGAGCCAGCGGAATCGATGTCGTAGTGCGTGATCGGCTCGCCGTAACCATACGGGCCGAGGCCGGTATGGAAGTCGATTACAGCGACATCGCCGCGCCTCTTGAGGAACCGGTCTGCGATCGCATGCAAGGTACGGTTCGACCAGCTCGGCCCACCGCCGCCAAAGAACATGCCATCGGCATGACTGTACTGGCCGCCGGAGATGGCGCGGAAATACGCCACGTCCCCCACCTTCTTGCGATATTCCGCAAGCTTGGCGTCGGCTGTCTTGAGGCTTGCGTCGCCGAAGTCTGCCGGCACCAGCCAGTCGGCGATCTCGAGATATCCCTCGTTTACCGGATAGGGCTTGGAGTGGTCGACATAGTTGCGGTTGAGGTCGTTGCCTTCCTCTGTCACTCGCCGCGTCCAGGCAAAGCCGTAGGGATTGATGGCGTGCACGAACAACAGGGCCGTATCCTTCGGCAGACCCGCGGCACCGACAGCGGCCAGCCAATCGACCTGGAAGCCCGAGCCGCAATAGCCCTCGACGCCATGCGTGCTCGACAACGTGACCACAATCTTGCTCGCATCGTCCGGGCCAAGGCGCGCCACGTCAGTCGACAGCGCCTCGCCCTCCGGGCCTTTGGTTGGATTGTCGTATCGCGAGATCACCGCACCTGCGATCCGCGCCGCGGCGAGGAATTTGTCGCGGGCTTCACTGTAATCGGTGGCGAAGGAATGAATGTTGGGCATGGATCAACCTAGGTCCGAAGCGTGAGCCCGCCGTCGACCACCAGCTCGTGGCCGGTGATGAAATCGGCCTCGTCGGACGCCAGCAGGAGTGCGCCACGGGCGATATCGATTGGCTGGCCAAGCCGGCGAAGCGCCGCCTTCTTCTCCCATACCGCGCGGATCTCGGGATTGTCGAAGTTGGTGCGCGTCATGCCTGTGTAGATCGCGCCGGGACAGACATAGTTGGCGGTGATGTTGAACTTGCCGAGCTCCAGCGCCAGCGTGCGCGTGAGTCCGCCGACGCCTGCCTTCGAGGCACAATAGGCGGCAAGCCCATAATCGGTGTCGAAGGCCATCACCGAGGCGGTGTTGATGATCCGCGCGCGGCCCTTTTCTCTGGCCCGGGCCTTGAGCGCGGGAATGGCCTCGCGGCAAAGGCGGAACATGCCACGCACATTCACCCCATTCACTCGATCCCATTCTTCGTCCGTCATCTCTTCGACGAAGGCCCGGCCGCTCACACCTGCGTTGTTGAACAGGATATCGAGCGCGCCGAATTTCGAGAGTGCTGCCTCGATGATGCGCTTGGGTGCATCATCGGCCGTGATGTCGGCCTTGAAGGGCGCAACGGCGCTACCGCTGCCGTGGACTTTCTCGATGTCGGACTCCGGCCGGTCCACAGCGAGGACCTGCGCGCCCTCGTCCGCGAACAGTTTGGCCGACGCCGCACCGATCCCAGAGGCAGCGCCCGTGACAATCGCGACCTTGCCTGCGAGCCGGCCCATCGTCAGCTCAGGCGACCGTCAGGACGACCTTGCCGGTCGCCTTGCGAGACAGGAGCGCGTTCATTGCCTCCGCCCCCTTCTCCAGCGGAAAGCGCATGGAAATATGCGGCTTGAGCTTGCCTTGTGCGTACCAGGTCAGCAGCTCATCGAAGTTCTTGCGCGCTTCCGCCGGTTCGCGGCCGCGCCAGGCACCATAGAACACGCCGCGCACGTCGCAGCTCTTGAGCAGCGCCAGGTTTGCGGGAAGTGATGGAATGCGGCCTGCTGCGAAGCCGACCACCAGCAGACGCCCATACCAGGCGATGCAGCGAACCGCCTCATCGAAGGCATCGCCACCCACGGCATCATAGATGATGTCCGCACCGTTGCCGCCGGTCAGCTCCTTCACCTTGTCGCGCATCTTCTCCTTGGCGTAGTTCACGAACATGGTAGCGCCGTACTTGCGGCAGATTTCCATCTTCTCGTCGGAGCCGACAGCGGCGATCACCTTCAGCCCCATCAGAGCCCCCAGCTCGACGGCGGTGAGACCGACGCCACCCGACGCGCCGGTGACGAGCAACGTCTCGCCCGGCTTGTAGGAGCTGCGCTGCTTCAGCGCGTAGTAGGACGTGCCGTAGGTCATGGTGAAGGCGGCGCCGTCCTCGTAGCTCATGTTCTTCGGCATCGGCAGGAGCTGGCCTTCGTCGGTGGTGACCTCCGAGGCGTAGCCACCGTGGCCGATCATGCCGATCACCCGATCGCCTACCTTGTAGGCGCTTACGCCTTCACCCACTTCCGTGATGTCGCCCGCAACCTCATGGCCCGGTGCGAATGGCCGCGGCGGCTTGAACTGATACTTGTCGGCGATAATCAGCGTGTCGGGAAAGTTAACGCCCGCCGCATGCACGGCGACGCGCACCTGGCCCTTGCCCAGCGGCTTGGAGGGCAACTCCATCAGCTTGAGACTCTCCGGTCCGCCCGGCGCTTCGCTGATCATGGCCCGCATCGTTTGCTCCGCCTGCTCGAGTTTCGTCCTGTGGCCACATTGATACGATGACGGCCTGCCCAGCGTCCATCCGTGCTAAAAGACGCAGGACTTTCGCGAGGAGGAAAATGGCAGGGCTCTATTTCGAGGAATTTACCGTCGGACGCACATTCGACCACGTCTGGACACGCACGGTCACGGAGATGGACAACGTGCTGTTCAGTTCGCTCACCATGAACGTACAGCCGCTGCATCTCGACGAGGAGTTCGCCTCGAAAACCGAATTCGGCCAGCGCATCGTGAACAGCCTGTTCACACTCGGCCTCATGATCGGCATCACCGTCAACGACACGACGCTCGGCACGACCGTCGCCAATCTTGGCATGACCGACGTTCGCTTTCCCAAGCCCGTCTTCCATGGCGACACGCTCAAGGTCCAGACCAAGGTCATCTCGGTGCGGGAAAGCAAGTCGCGGCCCGATGCAGGTATCGTCGAGTTCGGACATACCGCCTTCAACCAGCGCGGCGAGACCGTCGCCCAATGCACCCGCCAGGCGCTGATGCGCAAACGCCCCAAGAACTGAGAGCCGAAGCATGCGTTCCTTCCTGTTCGTTCCCGCCGATTCCGAGCGCAAGCTCGCCAAAGGGCCTCAATCTGGCGCCGACGGCCTGATCCTCGATCTCGAAGATTCCGTCGCCGCCGACCGCAAGATGGTCGCCCGCGACATGGCGCTGGCCTTTCTGCGCGCTGCCAAGCGCGGCACCGGCCCCAAGCTCTACATCCGGGTGAATGCACTCGATACCGGCCTCACCCTCGGTGATCTCGCGACCATCATGCAAGGCAAGCCCGACGGCATCGTCTTTCCCAAATGCGTCGGCCAGCGCGACCTCGACCTGCTTGCGACCTATCTCGACGCCTTTGAGGCGCGGGAGGGGATCGGGGCCGGCACGACCCGCATCCTTACCGTCGCGACCGAAAGTGCCGCGGCCGTGCTGGCCCTGACCGCAGCGACGGCCAAGCATCCGCGCCTGATCGGGCATTCCTGGGGCGGCGAGGATCTCATGGCCGACCTCGGGGCGCTCGCCAAAGGACCGTCGCCCGGCGTCTATGATGATACCTTCAAGCTCGCGCGCACCGTCAATCTGCTGGCGTCGGTCGCAGCCGGCGTCACCGCCTATGACACGGTCTATCCCGACATCAAGAACATCGAGGGCCTGCGCGCGGAGGCCCTCGAGGCGCGCCGCATGGGCTATGGCGGCAAGATCGCGATCCATCCCGACCAGGTCGCGATCATTCACGAGGTCTTCACCCCGTCGGCGCAGGAAGTCGACTGGGCCAAGCGGGTGGTCGACGCCTTCGAAAGCAACCCCGGCTCCGGCGTGCTGACGCTCGACGGCAAGATGCTCGACAGGCCCCATTTCGTGCTCGCCCGCCGCCTGCTCGCCCGCGCTGGATGAGGGAACGCGGCACGCTGCTGCCCGTCCTCGAGCGACTGTTCGAGGGGCCGCGCGAGTCGAGGCTCACGCTCCAGGCGTTCCTCGCTGGCCTCGGCGGCCGTTCGTACGCCTTCATCGTCGCGGCGCTCGACCTGCCGAACTGCGTGCCCACTGGCATTCCGCTTCTGTCCACCGTCACCGGCGTGCCCATGCTCTGGTTGGTGGCGCAAGCCTGGCTCGGCCATCCGACGCCGTCTTTGCCACAGTTCATCGGCCTGCGGTCGCTACCGCGAGGCAGGCTCCAGGACTTTCTGGGCCGAGCCCGGCGCCGGATCGAATGGATCGAAGCCGCCATCCATCCGCGCCGTGACTGGTGGGTGACGGGGATACGACGCCGGCTGCTGCAGCTGACGCTCATCACCATGATCGTGGTGCTCGCGGTCCCGATCCCGTTCGACAACCTCCTGCCGGCGTGGTCGATCCTGTTCTTCTGCCTGGCGCTGATAGAAGGTGACGGCGTCATGGCCATGCTCGGTTGGGCATTTGCCGTCTTGACCGTCCTGTGGACGACCTTTTTGTTGATCGTCGGTCCGCTGGTCGTGGCCGGCGTGTTCAAGTCTTTCTTTTGACCGGTGCAGCGCGCCTGTCAGTAGGATCGCGGCAGGCCGAGCACATGTTCGGACACGAAATTCAGGATCATGTTGGTCGAGATCGGCGCCACCATGTAAAGCCGCGTCTCGCGGAACTTGCGCTCGATGTCGTATTCCTCGGCAAAGCCGAAGCCGCCATGGGTTTGCACGCACATGTCGGCCGCGGCCCAAGCCGCTTCGGAGGCGAGCATCTTCGCCATGTTCGCCTCAGCCCCGCACGGCAAACCGGCTTCGTAGAGCGTTGCCGCCTTGCGCACCATGAGATCCGCCGCTTCGGTCTGGGCATAAGCGCGTGCGATCGGAAATTGCACGCCCTGGTTCTGGCCGATCGGCCGGCCGAACAGCTTGCGTTCCTTGGCGTAGTCGGTCGCCTTCTCGATGAACCAGCGGGAATCGCCGATGCTTTCGGCAGCGATCAGGATGCGCTCGGCGTTCATGCCGCCCAGGATGTAGCGGAACCCCTGCCCCTCCTCGCCGATCAAATTCTCCGCCGGCACTTCCATGTTGTCGAAGAACACTTCCGTGCTGTTGTGATTCATCATGGTGCGGATCGGCCGGATAGTAAGGCCGTGGTCCAGCGCCTTGCGCATATCGACCAGGAACACCGATAGCCCCTCAGTGCGTTTCTTCGTCTGGTCCCGAGGCGTAGTGCGCGCCAGAAGCAGCATCAGGTCGGAATGCTCGGCGCGACTGGTCCAGACCTTCTGGCCGTTCACAACGTAGGTGCTGTTGTTCTTCTTCACCGCCGTCGTGCGCAGTGCGAGCGTGTCGGTGCCGCTCGTTGGCTCGGTGACACCGAAGGCCTGCAGGCGCAACTTCCCGCTGGCGATCTCGGGCAGGTAGCGTTGCTTCTGCTCGGCGCTGCCATGCCGCAGCACTGTCCCCATCGTGTACATCTGCGCGTGGCAGGCAGCCCCGTTGCAGCCCGCACGCTGGACCTCCTCGAGCACCGCAGCAGCAGCCGAGATGCCGAGTCCCGCGCCGCCATATTCTTCGGGAATGAGGGTCGCAAGCCAACCCGCCTCGGTCAGCGCCTTCACGAATTCCGTCGGATAGCCGCGCTCGCGGTCGAGCTTGCGCCAGTAGGCACCATCAAATTTCAGGCAGAGGGCGCGAATCGCGTCGCGGATTTCAGGATGCGTCGGCGCGTAGGGATTTTCCATAGCGGCAAACCCTAGTCTGCAGCCTTCCCCCAGGCAATGCGGCGCAACTCGTCGATGACCGCAGCGTGGACTTCCGGTTTGAGGCCATCGACCGTGGCTTCGCGTCGACCCGTCACACCGTCCACGGCCCCAGCATCTTCGGCGAGCGCGCACGTGATCCGCAGATCGCTCTCTGCTGTCAGGAATTTCGCAAACTTCGGCGCCCAGCTCTCGCGCAAAAGTGCCAATGCGGCCATCAGGCCGTAAGCACCCCAATTGGAAACGCCAGCAACAACCAGATGATCACATCCTGTCACGCAAGCGATGTGCTCGCCGTTGGGAACGGCAGCCGCGATCAAATCGGCCGGCAACTTGCCCATGCCGATCTCGTTGCCGCCGTCGCCGACACCGATGCGTACCCAGGGACCAGCCGAGAACAGGGTGTCGAGCGGCGCCGTCCACCGCGACACGTCGACGCCGCGCATGTTGCGTGGAAGGCCGTCGCGAGCAAGGCCGCAGCGCTCGATCGCCACGACATGGCTCGTCCCTGAGCGGCGCCAAGCATCGACCACCCGGTCGATCCCCGGCCGATCGTCGACGCCGACTTCATCGACTCCGACGTTGCCGCCGACTTCTCGAACCGCCATGCGCACCACGTCAGCGCACGGCGAATCGACGGCGATGCGCACGGGCACGCCGCAGGCAGCCAAGCTCGCCGCCAGGAGGGCGGTGCCCACCGGACCGTCGGTTTCAGGTGCCATGACCTCATCACGCGGCACGAAGAAGCCGGTGATCAGGCCGACGCCTTTCGCCTGCAGTAACGCCGCCGCCGCCGCGCCCAACTCACCGCGGGTCGCATCGATCAAAGGCTGGGTCTTGCGTCCGACGTCTCGGCAAACCACCGCCTCGATGGCGGCCAACTCACTTTTCCTTGGCGACATACACACCGTTCCAGTTCGCCGAGGGTGCGCCGGTCAGACGGCCCCTCGTGCCCGCATTACTAGGTGTACTTGCGGATGTCGTCGATCACTTTGCCATCGTTCGGCAGAGTGCCTGGTGTCGCGAATTCAACCTTGCCGCCCACCTTGCAGACAGTTCGAATCGTGTCGCCGAGGGCCTCGGCGAGCGCTGGCGACGTGTCGGCACTTTCCGCCTTCAGGACCATCGTATCGGCCTGGTTCACCCAATCGACCACGAGGCGGAGACGCCCGAGGCCGGGGTGCTTTTTGGAGATTTCGGCAACCTGCTCGGGGTCGACGAACATGCCGCGCACCTTCGTTCGTTGATCGGCGCGCCCCATCCAGCCCTTGATGCGCATGTTCGTACGCCCGCAGGGGCTCGGTCCCGACAGGACTGCCGACATATCGCCTGTGCCGAATCGGATCAGCGGATAGGCAGTGTTGAAGGTCGTCACCACCACTTCGCCCACGTCGCCCTCGGGCACCGGGTCGCCCGTGCCCGGGCGGACGATCTCGACGATCACGCCCTCGTCGACGATCATCCCTTCGAGGGCCTCCGACTCGTAGGCGATGGTGCCGATATCGGCCGTCCCGTAGCTTTGCAGACAGGAAAGGCCTGCATCCTGGAACATCCGGCGCAGCGAGGGCGGCAACGCTTCCCCGCCCACGAACGCCTTCTTCAGCGACGAGATGTCCTTGCCTGCTTCAGCCGCTTTCTCGAGCAGTATCTTCAGGAATGACGGCGTGCCGACATAGCCCACGGGCTTGATGGCCGCGATGGCGTCGAGCTGCAGCTCGGTATTGCCGACACCACCCGGTACGACGGGGCAACCCACTGCCCGCAGCGCCGACTCCATCATCACGCCGGCCGGTGTCAGGTGATAGGAAAAGGTGTTGTAGACCACGTCACCGGCACGAAAGCCGGCGGCATACATCGCACGCGCACCTCGAAAGAAGTCCGGCTCGTCGATATCGATCTCGAAGATCGGCCCGGGCGACATGAAAACATGCCGCACCTTGGCAAGCGGCACCGTGATCAGACCGCCCATCGGCGGATCCGCCTTTTGCACTTCGCCCAGCCTGGATTTGCGCAATACAGGCAATTTGCTTAGCGCCTCACGCGATCTGGTTGTAGCTGGATCGACGTCCTTCAGCCACCTGGCGAAGAAGGGAGCGTTCGCCTTGGCATGGGCGATCTGGAGAGGAAGCGCCTGCATCAGGGCAGCCTCCCGCTCCTCGCGCTTGCGGGTTTCAAGGGTGTCGTAATGCCCGGACATTGGTCTTCCCCCTCGTCATTGCGGGCCGACTGCGACCCTAGCACCGACCCCGATCGTTTCAATATTCGATCGACCAGGCATCCTTCCGCCCTGGCCTCGACCACCCTCAGGCCGATAGTCGCAGTGGCCTCTTTAGGCCTTATACCTCGGATGGATTTGTTGCCTTCGGCGACGGAAGCCCACATGATGCAAACAAAGCTAAAGAAAACAGGGTTGATCTAGGGAGGCGTCATGATGGGGCTGTCTGCCCGGCGCGCATCGTCGTGCCGGGGTGACAACCAATTGACCATCGAAAGTGTGTCCAAGAAGTTCGGTGGTGTCACCGCCGTGCAGGACGTATCGGTCGAGGTGCCGCGCGGCGGCATCCTCTCGATCATCGGTCCTAACGGCGCCGGCAAGACCTCGCTTCTGAACATGCTTTCCGGCTTCTATAAGCCTGACTCGGGGCGTGTGATGTTGGAAGGCCAGGACATCACACACAAGAAGCCGAGCGAGATCGCATCTCTGGGCGTTGCCCGGACCTTCCAGAACATCGCTCTGTTCAGCGGCCTTACCGTTCTCGACAATTTGATGCTGGGTCGTCACGTCCGCATGAAGGCGGGCGTCCTGTCGAGCGTGATCTATTGGGGTTTCGCCCAGAAGGAAGACATCGCCCATCGGGAGGCAGTCGAGGAGATCATCGACTTCCTGAAACTGCAGGATCTGCGCAAGCTGCAGACGGCAACGCTCGCTTACGGCCTGCGCAAGCGCGTCGAGCTCGGTCGCGCACTGGCGCTCGAACCCAAGGTGCTGCTGCTCGATGAGCCAATGGGCGGCATGAACCAGGACGAGAAAGAAGACATGGCGCGCTACATCCTGGACGTGAACCAGGAACGAGGCGTCACGGTGGTGCTGATCGAGCACGATATGGGCGTCGTCATGGACATCTCCGACAAGGTCGTCGTGCTCGATCGTGGCAAATGCATCGCCTCCGGCACGCCGGCACACGTCCAGGGCGACGCCCGGGTGATCGAAGCCTATCTCGGCACCGCCAAGAGTGGAGGACAGACATGAGCCTGCTCGACTCCCCGCAAACAGACACCTTACCCAAGCTTCTGGAGCGTAATGCCCAGGAAAGCGCCGCCGCAGCCGGTATCCGCGAGAAGACGCGCGGCGTGTGGCAGACCTTCACCTGGGCGGACTATCGCGATCGCGTCCGCGACTTCGCACTCGGCCTCGAGTCCATGGGATTCCGGCGCGGTGACAAGCTCAGCGTGGTCGGCGACAACCGACCACAGCTCTACATCGGCCAGATCGCCGCCCAGGCGCTGGGCGGGATATCGGTGCCTGTCTACCAGGATTCGATCGCGTCGGAGTTGGTCTATGTACTGAACCATGCCGAGACCTCGGTGATCGTCGCCGAGGACCAGGAACAGGTCGACAAGGCGCTGTCGCTCAAGGACAAGCTGCCCAATTTGCGTCTGATCGTATTCGACGATCCGCGCGGACTGTGGGACTACAACGATCCGATCCTACACTCGTTCGAGAGCGTCCTGGGTGCGGGCCGCGAATTCGCCAAGGCCAATCCAGACTTTTATGCCGCCGAGCTTGCGAAGGGTGCAGCCGACGACATCGCCATGATCGCCTACACCTCGGGCACGACCGGCAACCCGAAGGGCGCGATGCTGAGCCATCGCAACATGATCGCTGCGGCCGAATCGTTCATCGAGGTCAATGATGTCCGGGCCGGCGACAACTGGCTGTCGTACCTGCCGATGGCATGGCTGGGCGATGCCGCCTTCTCGCTCGGCATGGCCTTGGTTGGCAGGCTCACCGCCAACTGTCCTGAAAGCCCTGAGACGGTACAGCGCGATCTGCGCGAACTCGGTCCCCATGCGATGCTGGCCCCGCCCCGCATCTGGGAAAGCATGCTGACCCAGGTGCAGGTGAAAGGAGATGATGCCTCGCCGGTCAAGCGCCTCGTGTTCGAGCGCTTCCGCCGGCTTGCCGAGCGCTGCGAGCTGAAGCGCACCGACGGCAGGCCGCTGTCCGTCGCCGAGCGGCTGGCTCTTGCGGTCGGCGAGATCTTCGTCTACGGGCCCGTCCGCGACCAGCTCGGCCTGCGCAATGCGCGCTGGTGCTACACCGGCGGTGCGCCGCTGGGCCCGGACACCTATCGCTTCTTCCGCTCCTTCGGCATCAACCTGAAGCAGATCTACGGCGCCACCGAAGCATCGGCGCTGGTGACCTGCCAATCCAACGCAGAGGCCAATCCCAATACAGTCGGCCGCCCGATGCCGCGCGTCGAAGTGAAGATCGACGATCGCGGAGAAGTCATCCTGAAGGGTCCGACCGTGTTCAGGGGGTACTTCAAGCAGGAGGACAGCACGCGCGCCACCCTGACGGACGAAGGTTGGTTGCTGACGGGCGATGCCGGCTTCTTCGACAAGCAAGGCCACCTCGTCATCATCGACCGAGCGAGGGATGTCGGAAAGCTGGCCGACGGCTCGGCTTTCGCGCCGCAGTTCATCGAGAACAAGCTCAAGTTCAGTCCCTACATCCGCGAGGCCGTGGCGTTCGGAAACGACAAGCCGATGGTCGTGGCCATGATTGCCATCGACATGCAGACCGCCGGCACATGGGCCGAGAAGAAGGGCATCGCCTACTCGAGCTTCATGGATCTCAGCCGCAAACCCGAAGTGGCGGCCCTGATCAGCCAGGAAATCGCCAAAGCCAACGCAACCTTGCCAGACGTGCAACAGGTCAAGCGCTTCCTGCTCCTGAACAAGGAACTCGAGGCCGACGACGCGGAGATGACCCGCACACGCAAGGTACGCCGGCGCTTCGTGGTGGAAAAATATGCGGCCGTGATCGATGCCTTCTACAACGGCTCACGGCAGGTAAAGGTGACGATGGAGATCACGTTCGAGGACGGTCGCAAATCGTCGCTGACCTCGGATATCGATATCCACGACCTGGCCCCGGCCGAGCCGGCACGTCGGGCGGCTTGAGGTCGGCACGATGTCGGCAGAGGACTTCGGCTTCCTTCTGGCGCTGCTGCTGAATGGCGCTTCGATCGGCCTGATGTATGCGTTGATCGCTCTCGGCTTCGTGCTGGTCTACAAGGCGACCGACGCCATCAACTTCGCCCAGGGCGAATTCGTGATGATGGCCGGGCTGGTCGCCGCGGCCGTGTTGGGGCCCGACGGAACCTGGCTGATCGTGGCGATCCTGGTCACGCTTGCGGTCATGATCGGCTTCGGCTTCGGGCTCGAGCGCGTGGTGCTGCGCCCCTTACTGGGGCGCCCGGTAGTCGCTGTTATCATGGCGACCATCGGCCTCGCCGCGATGCTGCGCGGGCTGACGCCGATCGTGTTCGGCAGCGCAACGCAGGGGGTGCCGCTGCCGATCGGTGACGAACCGATCGAAATCGGCCCGGCGAGCCTGCCGCCCATACAGGTCCTGGGCGCCGTGGTGGCCATTCTCTTTTTCCTGGCCTTCAGCTGGTTCTTCAAGAAGAGCCGCATGGGTGTGGCCATGCGCGCCGTCGCCGACAACCAGCAGGTTGCACAGGCGATGGGCATCAATGTCGAGCGCTACTTCGCAATCGCCTGGGCGATGACCGGTGTCGTGTCGGCCCTAGGCGGCATCATCTGGGGCAGCATGCTGGGCGTCGACATCCAGCTCGCTCTGGTCGGGCTGAAGGTCTTCCCCGTGGTGATCCTGGGCGGCCTCGATTCGATCGGTGGCGCGTTGCTTGGCGGCGTGATCGTCGGGGTCGTCGAAAGCCTCGCGGCCGGCTACCTCGACCCCTATGTCGGCGGCGGCACCAAGGACTTCGCGCCTTATGTGCTGATGATCCTGGTGCTCATGGTGAGGCCGTACGGCATCTTCGGCCGACGGCAGATCGAGCGGGTGTGAGCATGTTCCACCGTGAAGCCGGCATCTTCAAAACCACCTACGCCGCCGACATGGCGCTCTATCCATTGCCAATCGCCAAATGGACGGTGGCGGCACTTGCGTTGCTGTTCGTGGTGCTCATACCCCTGCTATTTGCCGAATACTACCTCGCCATCCTGAACCTGATCTTCATTGCCGTCGTAGGCGCCCTGGGGCTCAACATCCTGGTCGGCTACACGGGCCAGATCTCGATCGGCCATGGCGCCTTCATGTCGGTCGGCGCCTATACCGCGGCCAACCTCGCGGTGAGGTTGGACCTGCCGTTCTGGATCACGCTCCCCGCCGGCGGGCTGATGGCGGCGTTGATTGGCGTCGTGGTCGGCATCCCGAGCCTTCGCATCAAGGGTCTCTATCTCGCCATCGCCACACTGGCTGGCCAGCTCATCATCGAGTGGACGATCAACCACGTGCCCGCGATCTCGGGTGGTGCGCAGGCCTCCATCCAGGTCCCCCGACCGGATCTGTTCGGCCTGATCCTGAACACGCAGAGCCGGCTCTACTTCTTCCTGCTGTTCTTCGCTGCGCTCGCGATTGTGGCAACGCTGAACCTCATGCGCAGCCGCATCGGCCGTGCCTTCATCGCCGTGCGCGACCAGGACATCGCCGCCGAGATCATCGGTATCAACATCTATCGCTACAAGCTCCTGTCGTTCGCGATCTCGTCCTTCTACGCGGGCGTCTGTGGGGTCCTGTACACCTACTATTTCGGCATCGCCAATTATGAGCAGTTCCAGCTCATCGTCTCGATCGACTACCTGGCCATGATCATCATCGGTGGGCTGGGATCGGTTTTGGGCTCGATTTTTGGCGCCATATTCGTCACGCTGCTGCCGATCGTCCTGCGTTTGCTGCTGGAGAATGTCGGTTCGCTGGTGTTCAGCGAGTCCGAATTGGCGAACGTCATATCCGGCACGCGGCTTGCTGTGTTCGGCGCACTGATCATCTTTTTTCTGATTGTCGAGCCCGAGGGGCTCAATCGGTTGTGGCGGAATGTCCGGAACTATTTCCGGGTCTGGCCCTTCTCCTACTAGAGCGGGGCAACGTTCGAGCAAAGGGAGGAACCTATGCTGAGGAGCGTAAAGAGTTGGCTGGGAATTGCGGCTGCGGCCGGCACCCTGGCATTCGGAACGAGTGGAGCACTTGCGCAGCAGAAAGAGGTGGTGTTCGGCTTCCAGTGCGATCGCACCGGGCCGACGGCGACCGTGGGCACCGTGCTTTGCCCCGGCTATCACGACTATATCGACCTGGTGAACAGCAAGGGCGGCGTCGACGGCTACAAGATCAAGGTCATCGAGGTCGACAACGAATACAAGGTGCCGCCCGCGATGGAAGCGCACGAGCGCTTCAAGAAGGAAGGCGCCGTTATCGACGGCCTGTACGGCACGCCGCAGACCCAGGCACTGGCCAAAAAGCTCGAGGAAGACAAGATGCCCGGGACCTCGCCGGGTTTCGGCACGGCCTCCGCGGCTGATGGCAAGCGCTTCCCCTACATCTTTCCGATTGCGGCCAGCTACTGGTCGCAGGCGGGTGCAGCGATCGAGTTCGTCAAGGAGAAGCTTGGTACGCTGAAAGGAAAAAAGATCGCCTACTTGTTCTATGACAATCCTGCAGGGAAGGAGCCGTTGCCGATTCTCGAGGATCTGTCCAAGAGCGAGGGCTTCGAATTACGCACTTTCGCCGTGCCGGCGCCGGGTGTCGAGATGGGTGCCCAGGTGCTCGACATTACCAGCCGCTACAAGCCCGACTTCGTCGTCGCCCATCTATTCGGGCGCGCGCCCTCGGTCGCCATCAAGGAACTGAAGGGCAAGGGCTACCCGCTCAGCAAGGTCATATCCTTTGTATGGGGCAGCGCAGAAGCCGACATCCTCGCCGCCGGCGGCTACGCCATGGCCGAAGGCTACAACACCCTGCAGTTCGCCGGTGTCGGCAAGGACTTCCCAGTGTTGAAGGACATCGTCGCCATGTACAAGGCGCAAGGCAAGCCCGCGCCCAAGGAGATGGATTCGACGGTCTACTATAATCGCGGCGTCATGACGGCCGCGATCCACGTTGAGGCGCTGCGCAATGCCCTCAAGGCCACCGGCGGAAAACCGCCCACGTCTGACGACGTGCGCAAAGGCATGGAGCAGATCAAGGGCTTCACGCTCGGCGGCCTGGTACCACCGTTGACTATTACGCCGACCGACCACGAAGGCGGTGGCTGGTGCGAAGTCTGGACGGTCAAGGGCGGTAAGCTGGTGAAGACCAAGGAATGGTACCAAGGCTTCCGCCAAGTTATCGAGAAGCAGATCGCCGCCGACGCCAAGTCCTGATCGAAAAAAGGGAGTGGGCGGCGGTCCCTCGCCGCCCATTTTGCGCATGCTGTCCATCAACAATATCGAGGTCGTATACGACCGGGTGATCCTCGTGCTGAGGGGCGTCTCGATCGACGTACACGACGGCGCCATCACAACGCTCCTGGGCGCCAATGGCGCCGGCAAGACGACGACGCTAAAGGCGATCTCGGGCGTCTTGCGCAGCGAGCGCGGCGAGGTGACCAAAGGCACGATCCATTTCGGCGAGCGCCGCATCGACGGCATGCGGGCCAACGAGGTGACCCGGCTCGGCCTTGCCCAGGTCTTCGAGGGCCGGCGCGTGTTCGAGCACCTGACGACCGAGGAGAACCTGATTGCCGGCGGCCACGTGCAAAGCGGCGGCGCCGTCAAGCAGGGCATCGACATGGTCTATACCTACTTTCCCCGCCTGCGCGAGCGGCGCAGCCAGCAGGCGGGCTACCTGTCGGGCGGCGAGCAGCAAATGTTGGCCATCGGCAGAGCACTGATGAGCCGGCCGCGGATCGTGCTGCTGGACGAACCGTCCCTTGGGCTCGCGCCCCGGTTGGTCGAGGAAATATTCGGTATCGTCGGGCGGCTGGTGAAACAGGAGAAGCTATCGGTACTCCTGGTCGAGCAAAATGCTGCCATGGCGCTGGCTGTCGCCAGGCACGGCTATGTCATGGAAAACGGCCGCATCGTCCTCGAAGGCCCGGCCGACAAGCTGCGCGACAATTCCGACGTCAAGGAGTTCTATCTCGGCCTCAACGAGGGTGGGGCACGAAAGTCCTACCACGACACCAAACACTACAAGCGACGCAAGCGCTGGCTGCACTAAAGCCGGCTCCGCCTCCTGCAACCCTACCCTGGGCCAAGGCTTCGATTGCCAAGCCTATGATCCACCTACGGTTTTTGTTCCTCGGTTGACCTCCACTGATCTCTCCTTCCGGCATTGACGAAAAGGCTCTCAAACCACATCTTGTATGACATGAGCGATACCTCCTTTTCCGTTACCGAGAATGCCGCCAAGCGGATCGCCTTTCTGGCGGCCAAAGAGACCAAGCCCGTCATGATGCGGGTGGCCGTGCTGGGCGGTGGATGCTCGGGATTCCAGTACAACTTTTCGTTCGAGGAACAGCGCAACGAAGACGATCTGGTGATCGAACGTAGCGGTGCGGCGGTCCTGGTCGACAGTACCTCCCTCGAATTGCTCAAGGGCAGTGAGCTTGACTATGTCGAGGAGATGGTCGGCTCGGCCTTCCAGGTGAAGAACCCGAACGCCACCTCCTCCTGCGGCTGCGGCAACTCCTTCAGCGTGTGATCCGGCCGCGATGAAGATCGCGACGTGGAACGTCAATTCCGTCCGCAAGCGGACGGGGAATCTTCTGGCGTGGCTGCAGAAGGCCAAACCCGACGTGGTCGTGCTACAGGAGATCAAGGCCCAGGAAGCACAGTTTCCCCGCCTCGAAATCGAGGCCGCGGGTTATAAGGTCGAGATCGTCGGACAGAAGGGCTTCAACGGCGTGGCGTTGCTCTCGCTGCACCCGGTCGAGATCACGGCTCGCAGCCTGCCCGATCCCGAGACTGACGAGCAGGCCCGCTATGTCGAAGGCAGGGTGCAAACACCCAAGGGCCCGGTAACGGTGGGCGGCCTCTATCTGCCCAACGGCAACCCCATCCATACTGATAAGTTCGCTTACAAGATCGCGTGGATGGACCGCCTCGCCAAGCAGGCCCGCGCCCTGCTCGCGCAGGAGGAGATGTTTGTGCTGGGCGGCGACTACAACGTCTGTCCAACCGACGTCGACGTCTTCAGCCCCACCGCCTTCGCCAACGACGCGCTCTGCCAGCCGCAGTCACGCCAGGCCCTGCGTGGGCTCTTCAATCTCGGGCTGACCGATGCCGTGCGGGCCTTCCACGTTGATGGACCGCAATACACCTTCTGGGACTATCAGGCTGGCGCCTGGCAGAAGAACAACGGCCTGCGGATCGACCACTTGCTGCTCTCGCCCCAGGCCGCCGACCGCCTGACGGCCGTCGGCATCGACAAGGAGGAGCGCGGCCGGCCCGAGCCTTCTGACCACGTGCCGGTGTGGTGCGAGCTCGACGTCGACTAACCGGCGCCTATTCCGCTCCTGCACCGATCACGCCGCCGTCGGCGATGATGCATTGGCCGCAAACGAAAGCACCGGCCTTGGAGGCGAGAAAGACCGCCACACCACCGATATCGTCAGGCTGACCGATCCGCTTCAGCGCCGCCTTGTTCTCCTGGGCGCTCCGGATTTGCGGATTGTCCCACAAGGCCTTCGCGAAATCGGTCTGGATCAGGCCCGGCGCGATCGCGTTCACTCGGATGTTGTGCTTGCCCCATTCCATGGCGAGCGATTTCACCAGCGACAGATCCGCGGCCTTGCTCATGTTGTAGGCTGCGATATGCGCCGACCCGACGAGGGCACCGATCGACGAGACAACGATGAAGGCCCCATCCCTGCGCTCCGCCATCTCCGGTCCGACCAGGTTCATCAGCCAGAGATTGGACATGACATTGTTCATCATGATCTTCTGGAACACGTCCTCCTTCAGTCCCGTAAGCGGGCCGAAATAAGGATTGGAGGCCGCATTGCAGACCATGATGTCGATCTTGCCGTAGGTCTTGCGCGCCGCCGCGACCAGATTCTCGAGCTGCGCCCTGTCGGAAATGCTGGCCGCTACGGCGGTCGCCTCGCCGCCCTTGGCCTTGATGGCCGTCACGACCTCCTCGCAGGCCGGCAGCTTGCGGCTCGAGACCACGACCTTGGCGCCGTGGGCCGCCATCTGTTCGCAGATCGAGCGGCCGATGCCGCGGCTGCCGCCCGTGACTACGGCCACCCTGCCGGAAAGGTCGAACATCATCGGCTCATCTCCTCATGTGATTTGCTGAGACCTTAACGGCGGTCGAACAAGGCGATCAACTCAAGATGGGCGGACCAGAGGAACTGGTCGATCGGGATCAGCCGCTGCAGCCGGTAGCCGCCCTCCTGCAGCGTACGCGCGTCGCGCGCGAAACTGCCAGGGTCGCACGAGGCATAGACGACCCGCGGTACTTTCGACCGGGCGATTTCAGCGGCTTGCGCTGCCGCCCCAGCGCGCGGTGGGTCGAGCAAAACCGCATCGAAGGCGTCGAGCTCTTTTGCCTGCAGTGGATTACGGAATAGATCGCGCCGTTCGGCCACGACACGATTGCCGCCAATCCTGCGTGCCACGGCATCCGCCGCAACGACACTGGCTCTGTCGCTTTCGAACAAAGAGAGCCGGCCAGGCCGTCCCAGTGACAACGAGCCGATGCCGGCAAAGAGATCGGCAATCCGTGTCGCCTCACTTGTCCAGGCTGCGACGGCCGCTCGCATCGCCAGCTCCCCCCGCTTGGTCGCCTGCAGGAAGGCGCCGGGCGGCGGCTCGACGGCGACATCACCCAACATGATGAGCGGCTGCCGGCGGATCACGATAGGCTCTGCCCGCGCGCGGTCTCCCCAGCTCAGCCGCGCAAGATCCGAGCGGTCGGCGAGTTCGACCAGTGCTTGGCGTCGGTCGACCGAAAGATCGGGCCGCTTATACGGGCGGAGCAACAGGTCGATACCGGTGTCGGTCTCGTTCGCAACGGCGTCGGCCGAAGCGCCATCCGGCAAAATCTCGACCAGGGCCGTCCGCAAAGGTTCGAGCATGGCGTTGAGCGACAGCCGCGCGATGATACAGGTACCAACGTCAACCACCCGAGTGCTGGCGCGTTCGTGAAATCCGGCCAGTGTCCGACGACCTTGTCGCCGCAACACGAAGTCTGCCCGGCGACGCTCCCCAGGGCCGCTTACCGACGGCGCTTCAAAGGGAGGCGCCTCCACGCCACGCTGAACGAGCGCACGCTCGATCAAGCCCACCTTCCAGGCGGTGTAGGCATCCCGTCGCCAATGCTGCAGGGCGCACCCACCGCACACGGCAAAATGCGCGCAAGGCGGCGTCTCGCGATGGCGAGAGGGTGCCAGAACCTCGACCAGCCGGGCGGCCATGCCTTCACCCCGCCGTTCCAGTGGCTCAGCCTCGACCGTCTCTCCCGGCAAAGTAAAGGGCACGAAATAGCGCTCGCCACCTACCTCGGCGATGCCGTCGCCCCGTGCACCTATTTCCAGGATATCGAGCGTGATCGTCACGCTCTCGCTCTCCTATCCCAGCCAGCTCTTGGCCGGACGCATCTCGCCGACCAGCAGGCCGACCACGTTTTTGACCGGCGGATGCAGGAGTTCTTCCTGCTGCGCTGCCGGCACGACTCCGAGATGGACCAGCAAGGTGGCCATGGCGATCTCGGCCGCGCGACCCGCGCCGTCCCACATCTTGAGGGCAATCCCGAGTCCCTGTCCTGGCAGCATGCCGCAGAACACGCCCTCCGCGCCGGTCTTCACCTGCGCCACCCCTGGCAACGCCGCGTTGATGCGGGTACAGAAACGGCCGGTACCCGCCATCATGAAAGGCTCCGCGCTGATCGCCGCGCGAATACGGTTGGCGGCATCGGCGCGCTTGCTCGAAAGCCGCGAAGGATCGGCCATGCTCGCCATCGCCTGGGCAAGCCTCTTGAGCGGCGTGGCGAGCGTGGGGATACCGCAGCCATCGGTACCATGGGCGAAGCCGCCGGCATCGACGCCGCAGAGATCCGTCATCACGTCACGCAGCCGCCGCTGCACCGGATGGTCGTACTTGATGTAGTCGCGCGTGGGCTCGCCATGGACGACAGCCGTCGTGAGGAAGCCGCTATGCTTGCCCGAGCAGTTGTTGAAGGCTGGCGTCGGTAGGGCTTCCTCGCGCGTCAGCGCCTCGATCGAGGCTTGCAGGCGTGGCGGATGAGTGCCGCATTCAAGATCGCTTTCGCTCAATCCCACTTTCTGGAGCCAGGCGCGCACGGTCTCGACATGCCGCGGTTCGCCGTTATGCGAAGCACAGGAGAGCGCGATATGTTCGTTGCCAAGGCCGAACCGCTCAACCGCTCCGCTCTCGACGAAGGCCATTGCCTGGATGGGCTTGTTGGCCGATCGCGGCAGGATGGCGGCATCGATGTCGCCCCAGGCCGCCACAACAGTACCATCGGGCTTCACGACGGCGGCGATGCCCTCGTGGCGGCTCTCGACCATCGGGCCTCGCGTAACTTCGACGACAACAGGTCCATTGCTACTCATGGCTCGCGTTCCAGCTTGATGATGGTGACATTATCCTGATGCGCGACGCCGACCGCCAGCACCGTGGCAATCAAGTCCCGCACCGGCCGCGCCGCATGGGCTGCGATCGCGTCGTCAGAAAGGCTCTGCACGCCGTCGCTGCACAGGAGCAGCCGGCTGTCGCGGCCGAGGCGGCGGCTTCCCTGGTCGATGAGGCTGAGCGGCGTGCCCATCACCGCTTCGCGCAGCGTGTGGCGGCCGGGATGAGCCGCAGCTTCCTCCGCCGTCAACATGCCGCGCGCTCGCAGCGCATCGATCTGCGGCGCCATCGAATGATCGGCGTTCAACCGCTCGAGTTTGTTTCCAACAACGAGATAGAAAGGCGAATCCCCGACGCTGATCCATCGCACTTCGTCGTTGGCGACGAGAGCCGCCACGACCGTCGAGCCCATGCCCTCGAGCTCGGGCTTCCCCCGTCCACCGTCCCGTACCGTGGCATTCGCCATTTGCAAGGCGTCGGCCAGCGAGCCGCCTTGCTCGACGGACTTGGCCATCGCCCCGACCACGAGTTTCGAGGCCGTCGCGCCACCTGCATGACCGCCCATACCGTCGGCGACGATCGCCAGCAACGATCCATCGGCCAGCGGCCGCAAAACCCAGCTATCTTCTTGATAGGAGCGGCCGCCCTGATGTTGGCTGCCCTCGCCCCGCCAGCGGGACCTCATACCCTAATGCCACATCCTAGTGCCACACCGCTGGAAGCTTGTTGAGACCGCGCAACGTGAAGCTGCGCCGCCAATCAGGCCGATCCTTCTCCGACAATTCAAGAGACGGCAGTCGCTCCACAAGCGCCGTGAAAACCAGTTCGGCCTCCAGACGGGCGAGCTGCGCGCCGAGGCAGTGATGGATGCCGCCGCCGAACGACATCGGCCGCACATTCTCGCGTCCGACATCCAACCGGTCGGGATCAGTGTATTGCGCCGGGTCGCGATTGGCGGCACCCAACAGCGTGATGATGCTTTCACCGGCCGGTATGGTAACACCGCCGACCTCGACCGCCGTATTGGTCACCCGCCCCGTCATCTGGACCGAAGAATCGTAGCGCAACAGCTCCTCGACCGCGCCGGGGATCAGCGATGGCTCGTCCTTGAGCCGCTGCCACTGGTCGGGCGAGCGATGCAGCGCCAGCAGGCCGTTGCCAATCAAATTGGTGGTGGTCTCGTGCCCCGCGCCGAACAGCAGGCCGATATTGGCCCGCAGTTCCTCCGACGTCAGCCGGTCACCCGCCTCCTCCGCTCGCACGAGCTCCGTCGTCAGATCATCCTGTGGCTCACGACGGCGCAGTTCGCAAAGCTGATCGAAATAGACGTTGCCGGCCTCGGTCATGGTATTGGCGTGGTCGAGCTCCTCACGGCTCATGGGCGCCGGATCGAGGATACGGCCGCTCACATTGCTGCCGACCAGGAACGGCGCGCGATGTTCCTCGGGAATCCCCAGCATGTCGCAGATCACGATCACCGGGAGGCGATGGGCAAGATCGCGAATCACATCCATGCCGCCCTTGTCGACCACACGATCGAGCTGCTCGTCGACCAGCTGGCGGATGCGCGGACGCATGTCGGCGATCCGCCGTGCCGTGAAGGCTTTTGTCACCAGGCTACGCAGCCGGGTATGATCTGGCGGGTCGAGAACCAGCATGGTGTGCGATAGATTGGCGATGGTCGGCTCGCCCATCCTGTCCTCGCCGTAGCGCCGGCGGATGGAGCCTGCGAAATCCTTGCCGAAACGCTTGTCGCGCAGCGAGAAGGCCACATCCTCGTATCGCGTCAGCAGCCAGAAGCCCTGCTCTGCCTTGAACACCGGCGCATGCTCACGCAGCTTGCGGTAAAACGGATAGGGATCGGCGAGAAAGGACGGATCGAGCGGATTGAATACCAGCCCGGTCTCTGCTGGCGGATGGCTCATCTCATTCATGTCTCCACCTTTAGCACGATATCCCTTGCAGCGTGAATGAACGGCACCCTAGCATTGTATCATGCAAGCATTGACCCTGGGCCTGCACCGTGTCGTCGAACAGAAGCCTGATGCGCCCTCCACGAGTTTCGCCCCCCGTCGGCGTACCTGGCGACAGACGGCCGAGCGCGTGAGCCGGGTTGCTGGGGCACTCGTCACGCTGGACGTCGGGCGGGGTGACCGGATCGCCATCTTGGCACAGAACAGCGACCGCTATCTCGAGCTTATGTATGCTACCGCCTGGTTGGGTGCCGTTCTGGTCCCGATGAGCACGGGACTTGGCGCCGCCGAGGTGGAATACATCCTTGGCGACTCAAGGGCCGTTGTCCTTTTCATCGACGGCACCATGGCGCATCACCTGACCGACCTCGAAGGCAGGATCCCCCAGATACGCGAGGTCGTCTGGATCGACGACATCGCCTCGCCCGAAGGCATGCTGCATTACGAGGACCTCCCGGCGTATCAACCTGTTGCTGACATCTGTGCCCACGACGACGACCTCGCCGGCCTGTTCTACGAGGGCGGAACCGGCACAGCCCTCAGCCACGCCGCAATGAGTGGAAACGCCATCGACGCTGTCGATACCCTGGGCTTCAACGGCGACGCCGTCTATCTCCACGCCTCACCGATGTTCGAGCTGGCCGAAGATGCGGTGACCTTCGGCGTCACCCTGGCCGGCGGCCGTCACGTCTTCGTGCCGCACTTCGAACCTCGCGAGGTGCTGCAGATCATCACCGCCGACAAGGTCACCCACGCTCAGCTTCTTCCGGACATGATCGACCAACTTCTTTCCTATCGTCGCTTCAGCGACTTCGATCTCTCGAGCCTGTCCACGATCCTTCACGGAACCGTGCCCATTCCCCAATCTGTGCTCGACAAGGCTTCCGTGCTGCTGCCGGGCGTTCGGCTGGTCGATGCCGAGGGCAGGACGGCGAACTGACCATGCCCGGCATTCCTCCCTACTACGACTGGATCACCCACCACGCCGGACGTCGGCCGCAACAGCTCGCCATCCACGATCTGCAAACGGCACGGAAATTCAGCTATGCCGACCTCGACCGTCGCGCCAATGGTCTCGCGACGGCTCTGACGGCACTCGGAATCTCGAAGGGTGACCGCGTCGCCCTGCTTGCTCCCAACTGCGCCGAATATTTCGAGCTCCAGTTCGCTTGCGGGCGGATCGGCGCCATCATGCTGCCACTCAACTGGCGGCTTACCGTGCCGGAACTCGAGTACATCCTGAGCGATGCGGCTCCCAGGCTGCTGATCTACGACAAGGACTTCGCCGCTGCCGCTCAGGAACTCGCAAAACGTTGCGGGCTGCCACATCTGCTCGAGATCGATCATGAGCGCCCTGACAGCGCCTACGAGCGCGCGCTTGCAACCGACATCGCCGCACCTCCGCCCGTCGCTCTCACCCACGACGACATCGGCATGGTGATGTACACATCGGGCACCACGGGTCATCCCAAGGGCGCCATCATCACCCACGGCATGGTGCTCTGGAACTGCGTCAACCTCGGCATTCCAGCGTTCATTTCGCCCACAACCGTTCAGCTCGTGGTGCTGCCGTTGTTTCACACCGGTGGGCTCAATTGCTACGCCAATCCGGTACTGCATGCCGGCGGCGCCATCCTGATCATGCGCAGCTTCGATCCGGGCCTGGCGCTCGACTACATCTCCGATCCCACGGTTGGCATCACGCACTTCTTCGGCGTGCCGGCCCCATACCAATTCATGATGCAGCATCCGAAATTTCAGAATGCCGACCTTACTCGCCTCAAGGTGGCGGGCGTCGGCGGTGCGCCTTGTGCCCTTTCGATCCTGGAAGGCTGGGCGGCACGCGGCGTGCCGCTGGTGCAGGGCTGGGGCATGACCGAGACCAGCCCGGCCGGCACGATGCTCGATGCCGCTGATGCGGTCCGCAAGCTGGGATCGGCCGGCAAGGCCGTGATGCACACGGCCATCCGAATCATCGACGAGGCCGGCCGGGATCTGCCGCCTGGCGCGGTCGGGGAGCTCCTGATCAAGGGGCCAAACATAACGCCAGGTTATTGGAACAAGCCTGAAGCGACGGCGAGCGCCTTCACCGACGGCTGGCTTCATACTGGCGATGCCGCCCGCCTGGACGAGGAGGGCTTCGTCTATATCGTCGACCGCTGGAAGGACATGTACATCTCAGGAGGCGAGAACGTGTACCCGGCCGAAGTCGAGAACGTCCTCTTCCAGCTGCCGCAGGTCGCCGACGCGGCAATCATCGGTGTGCCCAACGACCGCTGGGGCGAGGTCGGTATGGCCATCATCGTGCGCAAGCCCGATCAAACACTGGAGGAAGGCGACGTGATCCGTCACTGCCTCGGCCGGCTGGCGAAATTCAAGGTGCCGCAGTCGGTCACCTTCGTCGAAACCTTGCCGCGCAATGCGACCGGCAAGGTGCTGAAGCGCGAGCTACGGGCGCAGTTCATCGGCGCCGACAAGCCCGCCATCAGCTGATTGGGCTCAGACCAACGGTACGTAATCGTACACACCGATCCCCTGCATGATGAGGAACGTAAGCGATGTTGTTCCGGCATTGGTCACGAGGTGCGGTCGTTTCGCCGTGGCGACGAAGCTTTCGCCCGGTCCAAGCTGCACCTCCTCCTTCGGGTTTTGCAGGAAGAGACGCATCTGCCCTTCGAGCACGTAGAAGGTGTCACTGATATTGGTGTGATAGTGCCAGGGCACTTTCTGGGTCGGTGAAAGCTGCAACTCGCTGATGCGGAAACCCGGCCGTTCGGCATGCCGTGCCCGCCGCTCCACTTCGTAGAGATGGCTTGCGTCCTTCACCGGCTGAAGCCGTTGGGTGCTGCTCATATGGCAAGCCTAGACCTACACATCTTGATCAACAAGCGCAGTCGCGACTGCGGTTTATTCCTCCGGACAAGGCAAAAAGTTCCTGATAAATAGCCGTTCATGTTGACGATCTACGGCGTCTATCGCTCGCGCGCCTCGCGCCCCATCTGGTTGGCCAATGAGCTTGGCCTAACGTTCAAGCACGTGCCGGTCATCCAGCATTACCGCCTGACGAATGCCAACGCGCCGGATGCACCCCTGAACACACGATCTCCCGGGTTCCTCAAGGTCAACCCCAACGGCCATGTCCCGTCGATCGACGATGACGGGTTGGTGCTGCACGAGTCGCTCGCCATCAATCTCTATCTCGCCAAGAAGCATGGCGGCCCGCTGGCGCCGGCCAATGTGTCGGAGGACGGTCAGATGTCGATGTGGTCGCTGTGGGCCGCGACCGAGGTCGAAACCCAGGCGCTCAATATTGCCTATCATCGCGCCGGTAATCCTGCCGGTGGCAGGGATCCGAAGGTCGCCGATGCCGCCATCGCCGCTTTGCGCGCCCCCTTCGCGGTGCTCGACAAAGCGCTCGCCCACAGTGGCTATCTCGTAGGTGACCGCTTCACGGTGGCCGACATCAATGCCGCCGAGATCGTGCGCTACGCCTTGCCGGCGCCTGAGCTATTCGACGCCGCTCCCAAGGTGAAGGCATGGCTCGCTGCCTGCCAAAGCCGTCCGGCCTTCAAGAAGATGTGGGAGATGCGCGACAAGGAGCCGGCCTAGCGGCCCACCCCGCCGATCATGCCGCCAGGACAAGGCGGTCCGAGGATTTGGCGAACCCGAAGCTCTCGTAGAAACGCTTGGCGTCGCGATTGACGTCGCCGACGAAAGCCTCGACCTGGACTGCACGGCGCTGGCGGGACCATTCGACGGCGGCGGCCAGCAACCGGCGACCGATGCGGCGGCCGCGCTGGTCGGCGCGCACGACGAGATTGTCGACCTCCACGACCTTGTGGATGCTGCCCTCAGGCCGCGGCACGATCCGCGTGACCAGCACTGCCACGCCCAGCACACCAAGCTCGCTTTGCGCGACCAGAAGCGTCATGGCGGGGTTCGCCAACCACGTCATCACCTGCTCACGCGCATGCTTTGGGTCATCGAGCAGGTCGCAGAGCGCATCAGAGTCTCGCGGACCTGCCAGCCGCACGCGAATCGCGGGCGGCGCCACGGGTTTTATCTCGGCATCAGCGATCGACATCTTATCCTCCGTCTGCGGTCTCGCCGCGGCCCGGAGGCCCTCTCCAGAAACACAGAAGCCGCCGGGAAGCGGCGGCTTCGTCAGGTCACAACCCTTCGCGCCGCCTATTTTGGCGACGTAAAGTACCAACCCTTCTGGAGCAGGTTCGTGATCATGCGCATTTTATAGGGCGTACGAGCAGGTTCTGTCAAAGCTTCAATTTGGGAGGGCTTCATTCGGCATAGCGTTTGATCAGAAGCCCGCTGCTGCCGGTGCAATGAATTCCAGTCGGAAACCGTCACCTTCGCGGTTGATCGCCGTGACATGCGGCGCGGCGAAATGGGTTGGAAACAGCAAGGCGCGGTTCTCGCAGCAATGCTCGAGCATCTTGCGGCGTGTCACCCGCGCCAGCACCGGGTCCTCGCAAAAGCACGAATTCCATGTGGGCTCATAGACCTGGACCGGATGATGCAACGTGTCGCCGCAGAACAACGCCCGATCGCCACCGTCATCCAGCTTCAGCACGACATGCCCCAGCGTGTGTCCCGGCGATGGTTCGATCATCAGGCGATCGTCGATGGCGTGTGCGCCATCGAGCAGAACCGCCTGCTTTGCCTCGATCACCGGCAGGATGCTGTCGTTGTAAATCGCAGCCAGGTCGAATTCCTGCGCGCGGCGGCCCGCGCCCGGCCCCCAAAAGTCATGCTCGATGCGGGAGAAGAGATATCTGGCGTTGGGAAACGTCGGCACCCAACGCCCGTTCTCGAGCCGGGTGTTCCATCCGACATGATCGGCATGCAGATGCGTGCACAGAACGATATCGATGTCTTCGGGCCGCGCCCCCGCGGCCCGAAGCCGTTCGAGAAAAGGGATGTCCTGCCGATGGAAACGCGGTTGCGAGGGCCGCTCCTTGTGATTGCCCGCACAACAGTCAAGCAGGATGGTGTGGCGGTCCGTCCTGATCAGCCACGAATGGATACTGGTGATCAGCCTGTCGAGCACCGGATCGAAATGGACCGGCACCATCCAGGACAGGTGCCGATTGAACCGTTCGCGCACGACGCCGGTAAGGAAGGACTCGACCAGGGAACCGCTGGGCCCGAGCTGCTCCTCGATGCGGGTGACGGTCGTGCTGCCGATCTTCCAGGTCTGCATCGGTCCTCGGACCGCGACTTACTCGGCCGCGACGGCCATCGCCTGTTTGAGACCAGGCATGGTGAAGCCGAGCTTGTCGAGCTTGGCGATCATGTCCTTGCCTTGCGCATCGGCCGTCTCCACGAGCGGCGGGCGGACCGGCGTCCAGTCCGCATCGGCACCGTAGTGCGCAATGCAGTACTTGAGTGCCGGGATCATCACGTAGCCTTGCATGACGCCGCGTACTTCGTTGATCCAGCCCTGCAGCTTCTCGCCTTCTGGCGTTGCATGCTTCTTGTAGGTCTCGGCGATCTTGCCGGGGTTGATGTTGGCTGTGGCGCTGATGCAGCCCGCGCCGCCGGACTTGATGTTGTCGATCAACGGCTTCTCGTTGCCGGAAAAGACATCGAAGCCGTCCTTCGCGAAGGCATCGATCATGCTCTTGGTATGCGGCCAATCGTCGGACGAATCCTTCATGCCGGCGATCTGCTTCGGGTAGGCCTTCATCAGCCGCTCGACAAGCTTGTGCGTGATCGGCACCGCCGACACCGGCGGGATATGGTAGAGATAGACGCGAAGGCGATCGTCACCGACACGCTGCACGACCTCCGAGAAGAAGCGGAACAGCCCCTCCTCCGGCACGCCCTTGTAATAGAAGGGTGGCAGCATCAGGACGCCCGAAACGCCGAGCTTGGTCGCATGGGCGCTCACCTTAGCCGCTTCCGTGACCGAGCAGGCGCCGGTGCCCGGCATCATGCGGGCTGTCGGCACACCAGCAGCGACGACTTTCTCAAGGAGTTCCAAGCGCTCGTCGGCCGACAGCGAATTGGCCTCGGAGTTGGTCCCGAACATGGCCAGCCCGCAATCCTGGCTCAGCAGCCATTTGCAATGGGCGATGAAACGGCCGACGTCGGGCGACAGGTCACGCTTGAAAGGAGTGACGACGGGCGAAAGAACGCCTTTGATCCGCGCTGCGGCCATGATTTTATTTCTCCGGAAATTGGCGCGCCTGTTTTGCAACGAAGCGCCGGAGACGTCCAGTGGCTTCGACCAGCGATATTCTTCCCGATCTCTGCCGCCTGCCGGCCTCGGTTTTGCACCAGCACATTGCTGCCAAAAAGGTCTCGCCCGTCGAGCTCACGAAAGCCGTGCTGGCGCGCGCAGAGGAACTGCAGCCGGTGCTCAATTGCTTTATCACGCTCGTGCCCGATGAAGCGATGAGAGCGGCACAGGAAGCAGAAGACGCCGTCATGCAGGGCAAGCCGCTGGGCTTGCTGCACGGCATTCCCTATTCGGTGAAGGACCTGGTCAATACCGCCGGTGTGCGGACAACCTTCGGCTCGCGACTCTATGAACAGAACGTGCCCAAGGAAGACGCGGTCGCAACCGACCGCACCAAGCGTGCCGGCGCCGTCCTGTTCGGCAAGACGACGACACCGGAGTTCGGTCACAAGGCGTTGACCGATGCCCCGCTGTTCGGCCGCACCCGCAATGCCTGGAGCGCCGAACGCAGCTCGGGCGGATCGAGTGGCGGCGCCGCTGTCGCGGTGGCTTCCGGCATTGGCCCGATCGCGATCGCCACCGACGGCGGCGGCTCGACGCGAATTCCGGCCGCCGCCAATGGCCTTGCCGGCATCAAGCCGACCCTGGGCACCATCCCCCACAGCCAGGCCGCCGACGCCTTCGGCAACTATACCTACGTCACGCCGATGACGCGCACGGTCATGGACACGGCCTTGATGCTACAGGCAATGGCGGGGCCGCATCCTTCCGATCCCTGGTCGATCGGCGTCGCTCCTCAGGATTATCTCTCGGCAGCGCGGGCGGAAGGCGACCTCAAGGGCAAGAAGATCCTCTACAGCCTCACCTTCGGCAACAGGGCGGTGGCAAAGAGCGTCCAGGCCGCCTTCGAGCGCGCCCTCGGCCGCCTGCGTGAACTCGGAGCGGAGCTGGTCGAGTTGACCGAAACGGTGCCTGATATGGAAGCGGTGTGGAAGGTCATCAACCATACGACCTGGCGGGCGCGTTTCGACGACATGATCCGTCGTGACGGCGAGCGCATGTCGCCTTCGCTGGTGCGCCAGGTGGCAATGGCGATGGAGTGGTCCGGCGCCGACTACCAGCGCGCCATGTTCCAGCGCGCCGAGATCTTCCGTCTGGTGCAGCGCTGGTTCGAGACCGTCGATTTCCTGGTCATGCCCACGCTGTCGCGAACGGCCCTGCCGATCGACCAGGATTTGTTCGAGCCGATCAACATCGACGGCGTCGACGTGGGCGAGCTTCGACGCAACTGGTTCCCCTACACCATGGCCTTCAATATCACGGGCCATCCTGCACTCACGCTTTGCTGCGGCTATGACAACGAGGGCCTGCCGATCGGCTTGCAATTCGTCGGCCGTTTTCGCGACGATGCCTCGGTGCTGCGCGCGGGCGCCCTCTATGAAGCGAGCGAGGATTGGCTCACGCGATGGCCAGACCTCTGACACGCCCATCGGTCCGACCGCCTGTTCGGCGACCGCCACCGCTTTCACCCGAGGAGATCCAGGCCCGCGTGCTCCACCGCGACGGGCTGATCCTGGTGATCGACAAGCCCGCCGGGCTCGCGGTTCATGCCGGCCCTAGCGGCGCGCCCAATCTGGAGGAATGCTTCGACGCCCTGCGCTACGGCCTGCCGCGGCCGCCAGCGCTCGCCCATCGTCTCGATGCGGATACGTCCGGCGTTCTGGTGCTGGGCCGCCATCCCAAGGCACTCAGCAAGCTCGGCCGCCTGTTCGCCGGCCGCGGCACGGAGAAGACCTATTGGGCAATTGTCCGCGGTGCGCCGCCCGCCAACGAAGGCACGTTCGACGCGCCGCTGCTGAAAACAAATACCAGGAGCGGTTGGTCGGTAGCGGTTTCGGACAAGGGACAGTCGGCCGTCACGCGATACCGGGTTCTGGGCCGCGGTCCCGACGCCACGTGGCTGGAGCTGCGGCCCGAGACCGGCCGCACGCATCAGATCCGTGTGCACTGTGCTCATGCAGGCTGTTCCGTTGTCGGCGACCGGCTCTACGGTATGGTCGACGCGGGCCAGCAGCTTCATCTCCATTCGCGAGCGATCGTGCTGCCCCTCTCCAAAACCAAGCCGCCGATCCGGGTGGAGGCGCCGCCGCCGGCGCACATGCTACCCTCGCTGAAGATGTGCGGTTACCTCAATCCCGAGACGTGACCCAGATCCGCAAGGGATCGCCGATCTCGAACCCGGCCTTGTGCGCCGCTTTCAGTTCGTCGCCGGACTCGTAGCCGACCACCGGCAAGCCAGGAAACGTCATCGCGGCAAGCGTGCTGAGGTCGCGCCATACCGCCGGCTCGTCGTCGGCATCGGCCACGACGTTAGTCAGCCCGACCACCTTGTCCGCCCGATAGAACGTGCCGCCAGCCACGATCGCGCCATTGCGGCGGCCGGAAAACATGGCGAAGTTCCCGTCGCCGAACAGCGCGGCAGGAAACGCATCGCCGCCTGGCCCCATACGTTCCCACATGAGGCCGGAGACCATGACCGATGCCTTCGGCTGCGGCTTGCGGATCCAGTTCGCCTCCTGCAGCACCTCGAAGCCAAGCCGGGCGATGTCGAGCGTATGGAAGCTGTCCTTCACCGCCCAACGACCAGGCAAATGCGACTTCAGGAGAATGCGCACGGTCTGACGTTGCTCTGCGAGGTCTGCGTCGCCCGACGTCAGCGTCACGACATTGGGATAGAAGCGCGGCACCGGCTCGGCATTGACCCAGGTGTGGACCAAAAACCTGCCCGCCGTGCCGTGTGCAAAACACACGGCATTGCACCAACGCGCATTGTTAAGCGCGGCAGTGATCGTCCAATCTTTCAGGCGCGCACTTCCTCGCGCTGGAAGATGACGTAGGAGGCCGAGAACACCACGATCATGCCGGCAATCAGACCGGTAACCTGCGGCCAGATCAAGAGCAGGCTTTGGCCGAGCGGCAGGGGCGCGCCCATGATTGCCCCGCGCATCTGGCTCGGCAGCATGGGGCCGAGCGTCCGGGTTTCAGGGTTGAGCAAGGCCAGTACGGCTTCGCTGAACAAGGTTCCGGGCGATAGGCGTTGCAGCGCAAGCGCAAGCTCCTGTAGCCCGATGTACTGGTCGAGGCTCGTGATCTCCGGCGGCACGAAGGCCCGGGTGATCGCCTGGGCGATCAGCGGCCAGAGAATGAAGAAAAAGAGCCAGAGGCCAAGCGCACTGAGCGCCGATGTCGCCGTCGATCGGAAGACCACGGAGAAGAACATGGCAACGGCGAGCCACACCCCACCGTAAGCGACGGCGACCACGAGGAAGCCGAGCGCTCGTGCCACCTCCACGCCGCGCGGCGGCAGGCCGAGAAGCAGCAGACCTGCGCCGAACACGATCAGCCACAGCGCCGCCAAGGCCACCGCCAACGTGGTGAGGCCGGCCAGAAATTTGCCCAGCAGCAGAGCATCGCGATAGAGCGGCTGCGACAGCACCCGACTCAGAGTGCGGCGGTTGAACTCGCTGTTCACAAGGTCGAAGCCCAACCCGATCGCCATCAACGGGATCACAAAGTTCAGGGCCTGCACAAAGGGGATCGGCACCTGTTCCGGCTCGATGGTGAAGATCCGCAGAAACAGATAGGCGTCGGAGCCGATGGTGGTGCGAAGCTGCTGCAGCGATGACGCCACCGGGAAAGCGCCGAAGACGATGATGAACAGCGTCAGCACCAGCATGCGAACGCTGCTGAGATGATCGGCCAGCTCTTTCATGTAAACCGGACCGATGCCGGTGAAGGGCGACCCCTCTCGCCCGCCGAGGCTACGCGGCATGGCGCGCCTCCTGGAAGTAGCGGGTATAGACCTCCTCCAGACTCGGCTGCAGGTCGGAAAGCTTGGTCAAGGCGCCGCCCGCCGAGACGATGCGCTGCGCGACCTCTGCTCGCACGTCATGATCGGCGGTGACCCGCCAGGCTCCCTCGCCGGCCGGCACGACTTGCCGCACGCCGGCGATGCTTCCCAACGTGCCTGCGACGTCTTGGCCAGTCGCCTCGATCAGCAGCGGGTGGCCGGCACCCAGCACCTTGTTGGCAAGCTCGACCACAGTCCCCATGAGGGCGATCTTGCCCTGATTGAAAAGCGCCACACGGTCGCAAACGCTCTGCACGCGATCGAGCAGATGAGACGACAGGAGTACCGCCACGCCGCCCCGCTTGAGGCGGCGGATCATCTCCAGGAGTTCGAAGGTGGCATGCGGGTCGAGGCCCGATGTCGGTTCGTCCAAGATCGCCACTTCGGCTTTCTTCATCACGATCTCGGCGATGCCGAGCCGCTGGCGCATACCACGCGAGTAGGTCGCGACCCGCTTGTCGGCGACGTCGGCGAGATCGACGCTTCGCAGCGCCTCCATAATGCGGGCTTCCGTCTCCCGTCGCGGGATGTCGAGCAGGCGCGCGGTGTAGATGAGGTTCTCGCGCGCCGACAGATTGTCGTAGAAGCCGACCGCATCGGGCAGATAGCCGACGCGCCGCTTGACCTCAAGCGGCTGGCGCACCGGGTTGAAGCCGAGCACGTTCACCGAGCCACCGCTGATCTCGGTGAGGCCCAGCATCATCAGGATCGTCGTCGTCTTGCCAGCGCCGTTGGGGCCCAACAGACCGAAGATCTCGCCACGCCGGATACTGAGATCGATGGCGTCGACCACGCGGGCCCCGCCGTAGAGCTTCAGGAGTCCGCGGGCGTCAATGACATTGTCGCTCATTGCCGCTGTCTTACCGACGGCCGAAGCGCGCCACGGCGCCCAGCAGTACCAACAGCGCCACCGCGATGATGCCGATACCAACGATGCCCCACAGGGTCGAGGTCGTCACCGTGATGCGGAAATCGGCATTCGCCGAATCGCCACGGCCGCCAGCACGGAACGAGGCGACATAGTCGCCGGCGATCGCCTTGTCGGACGGCGTCACGACTGCCTCGACTTCCTTCTTGTCGCCCGCGGCAAGGCTCGCGATGCTTTTGGGATTGAACTCGACCTTCCAGTTGGTCGGCACGGTACCCGACATCTCGACATCCTCGAGCGGCGCGGTACCGTCATTGCTGACGACCAAAGTGTAGTTCGAGGTCTTGCCGACCGTGGCATCGCCGCTCAGCCGCCCGTCCTTGGTGCTGAGCGCCAGCTTACCCTGGCCGCTGATCTGCAGGGTCACGCGCTGCTCGGCGGTGGCGCTTTCGGCCGACGCCTTGACCAGCACAGGATAGTCGCCGGCCTTCACGTCGCGCGGCGGCGTCACCTTGATCTTCACGTCCTTCGAGGCGCCGGCAGCGATCGGCAGCGAGCTGATCTCGTTGCTGCCGTAGCCCTCGGTGAAGGTCGTCTGGAAGTTGCTTGGCGCCTGGGCGGCCAGTGCAACCGTCAGGTCCTTGCCGCTGTCGTTGGTGACCGAAAGCGTATAGTCGAACGACGACTTCGGCGTGCCGCGCAAGGCCGGCAGGCTCGACTTGATCGTGAGCTTGGCCGGTGCGATCTCGCCGATCGTCAGCGTGACCGGCAGCTCGATTGCCTGGTTCTGGCCCTTGGCGCGGATCGTGATGACATGCGAGCCGGGCTTCGCATCCTTCGGGACATCGACGCGCAATTGCAGGGACACGCTCTCGTTCATGGTCGGCATCGCCGCCGCGACGGGCTGCCCGCTGCCCATCAGGTCGATCTTCCAGCCGGCCGGCACGTCGCCAAGCGACAATGCCAGCGGCTCAGGCGCCAGCCCCATGTTCTGCAGTTTGAAGTGGACATTCGTCACCTCACCGGCGCGGACCGTCTGTGACGGATAGTCGGTGAGCAGCCACAATCCCTTGGCTGTCGAGGTTGCAGCTGTCGCTGCTGGAGCGGGCGGCGTGGCCGCAACGACCTGGGTCGCGGCAAAAGCTGAAGTAGCGATCAAAGCCAGTAGAGCAATCAGACGGCGCATTTGGAGTCCCTGCGTCTTGTCGAAACCATCCCCGTTTTCGCGGGCGCGAGGCTATGTCTCGGAAAACGACGAAAAAAAGGCAAGCCGACTTTATTCGTTCAAGCGGCGGCGCTTGGTCGCGCTTTCATTCGTCCGAACCATGCCGTGAGGCTCTTGCATGCCGGATCGAGCGGCTGACCGACATCCTTCATGAAATCGAGGAAAGCGAACAGCATGATGTCCGACATGGTGAGCTTCGAGCCGCCGACGAACGCCTTGTCGCTCACCAGACCATCGAGCCATGCGAGCCTCTCGCGTGCGACAGCCTTGAGATCGTCGGCCGCTTGCGGGATGCAGCGGATACGGTTCTGGAAGAGCTTGATCCCTTCGGCATAGCGAAAGGCATTCACCGCCGGCTCGACGATGTTGAGATCGATCCGCCGCGTCCACATGCGCGTCTTGGCGCGCTCCTCGGCCGTGTCACCGATCAGGGACGGTGTGTCTTTTTTCACCTCATCCACGTACTCGCAGATCGCCGTGATCTCGGCCAGCACGGTACCGTCATCCAGCTCGAGCGCCGGCATCTGGCCCGACGGATTAGCCTTCAGATAGGGCTCGCGGCGGTTCTCGCCGCCGCGCAAATCCACCTCGACCTTGGGAACCGCGAACCCTTTCTCGGCCATGAACATCCGCACCATGCGCGGGTTCGGCCCGATCGAATTGTAGAACTTCATTCTCTCCCCCTCGTCGAACGGCAAGATATCTCAGCGCCACGGCTCGACAAGAATCTTGGTGTGGCGTTCCGGGTTGCCGAGCTCCCGGAATGCACTCTTGACATCGTCAAGACCAATCTTGCCAGTGATCAACGCCGGTGCATCGACTACTCCCTCCGCCAGGAGACGCAGTGACCGGGCGAACTCCTCTGGCGTGTAGCCCAGCACGAACTGCAGGCTGAGCTCCTTCACGATGCCGAACATCGGTTCTATTGCGTCGGACTCCATGCAAACGCCAACCACAATGATCTTGGCATCCTTGGGCGCCTTCTCGAGCGTCTGCTGGATCAGCCCCGGCACACCGACGCACTCGAACAGAACGGCCCGCTTGCCCGCGGCGAGCTTGGCGTAGGGATCTTCCTTGGCGGGATCGACGACGACATCGGCCCCCATCTTCGCCGCGAGCTCCCGTCGCTTTGGCGAAAAATCAGCTGCCACGATAGGTCGGATGTCTTTCAGGCGAAGGGCCGCAATGACGGCCAGTCCGACCGGGCCGCAGCCGACGACGAGCGGCGCCTCGTCGCCCTTCAGCAGCCCCTTCTCGACCGCATGCACGCCCACCGCCAGCGGTTCGGTAAGGGCGGCGTGCTCGGTCGGCAGGCCATTCGGCACTTCCAGCATCAGCGGCGCCGAGAGCAGCATCTGCTCGGCGTAACCGCCGACATAGCTGTTGGAATAGCCCATGCTCTTGGGGCCGTCGGCCTCGATCATCACCGGCATCGCGCAGACGCGCGTGCCGGGCTTCAGCTTCTTCTCGGTCTTGGGACCGTAGTCCAACACCTCGCAGCAGAACTCGTGGCCGAACACGATGTCGCGAGAGAGATCCATGGGCGTGCGACCTGGCATGCGCCTCGTCACCTCCACCATGCGATGAGCGTGCTTGGCAGCGTGCAGGTCCGAGCCGCAGATGCCGCAGGCCAGCGTCTTCACCAGGGCCTGCCCTTGCGCCGGGACGGGCGCCGCCATCGTATCGACGACCAGATCGCCGCCGCGGAAGATGGCTGCTCTCATCGCTTCGTTCCTCCCGATAAAGCCTCGTCCACGGCGACACGCAGTGCCGGCAGGACTTCTTTCTCGAACCAAGGATTGCGCTGCATCCAGATACCACTTCGCCACGAGGGATGCGGCAGGGGGAAAAATGCCGGGCCGTGCTGTGCGAAATGCCGAACGGCCTCACCCAGTCCCTGCTTCCGAGTCTGCGGCAGGTATCGTGCCAAGGCGTAGCTGCCGACCAACAGGATCAGCCGCTTGGCCTTGAGGCTGGCAAGGATGCGGTCATGCCAGAGAGGTGCACATTCGGGACGCGGCGGCAGGTCGCCGCTCGCCCCGGCGCCCGGGTAGCAGAAGCCCATGGGCACGAGGGCAACCTTCGCCGGATTGTAGAAGTCTCGCTCGCTGAGCCCCGTCCAGTCGCGCAACCGGGCGCCGCTGCGATCGTCCCACGGTACACCGCTTTCATGGACGCGAGATCCTGGCGCTTGACCGATGATCACCAGCCTCGAACGGGCGGCGAACTGCACGACGGGCCGCGGCCCGGCTGGCAACGCGCCGGCGCAGGCGGTGCAGGCGCGCACCTCCTTCAGCAGCAGATCCACTTTCGACGCGGCGGGCATCGACCTTAGGCGATGAATGTTCGGACGGTATCGACGAAAGTCTCCAGCCGGTCGTGATGCACCCAGTGGCCCGCGTTGTCGAACTCGACAACCTTCGCGGTCTTGAAATGCCGCATCCGGCCATCCTTCTCCGGATTGGAGGCCCAGCTCTCCTTGCCGTAGACGAGCAGTGTCGGGCAGGTGATGCGCGTCCAAAGGCTCTCGATGTCGTCGTATGTCATGTCGTAGGGTGGCCAGGCGCGGACATAGTTGTCGAACTTCCAGCTGTAGGTGCCGTCCTCGTTCTGGTTCACGCCCTGCTGCGTGAGATGCCGAGCCTGCTCGGCCGAAAGGTGCTTGTTTTCTTCCTGCATGCGGCGGAAGGCGTCCTCGATGGTGGCGTAGCGTCGGGGCAGACGGCCCGAGAGCTTGCGCTGCTCGTCGACCCATTCCTGCATGCGCCCGGCCATCGTCTTGTCGGCGCGCCCGGCGATGACCTTGGGCGACGGCCCAAGCCCCTCGATCGCCACTAGCTTGCGTACCTTGTCCGGATAGATGCCGGTGTAGCGCAGGCAGATGTTACCGCCCAGGGAATGCGAAACGATCGTCACCGGCGCCAACGCCTGCTGATGGATCAGTTGCGCCAGATCGTAGATATAGGCCGACATCGAGTAATTGCCGTCGGGCGACCACTGGCTGTCGCCATGTCCGCGCAGGTCAGGGCAAATGATGTGCCAGTCGTGGCGTAGTGCCTGGGCCACCCAGTCCCAATTGCGGCAATGATCGCGCCCACCGTGCACCAGGAGAAGCGGCGGAGCCTCGGGATTTCCCCAATCGACATAATGCATACGCAGGCGCTGGGAGATGAAGTGCCGGGACGTCGGCCCGGGCATGTCGTGAAGAGCAGTCATGACCCCAATCTAGCGGTCGCCATCGCTCCGTGGCTAGACGAGCCGTTCCTTGAGTGCGGCCGCCTCCCTCATGAGCAGCGGGGCGTATTCAGCGATCATGGTCTTGGCCGGCACCTGGTCGGGCTGCACGCCGATGTTGATCGAGGCCACCGTCTTGCCGTCGAACCGCACCAACGGCACGGCCAGCGACCGGATGCCCGCCTCGGCTTCCTGGTCGACCAGCGCATAGCCCTTTCGGCGAGCATCGAGGATCTGCCGGCGAATTTCCGGCTTCGATATGACTGTTTGCCTCGTAAAGCGAACAGGCTTCAGCCAGGCAAGAAACGCATCGAGTTCGGGATCGGGCATGGCACTTGCCAGAACGCGGCCGAGCGCGCTGCAGAAGAGCGGCAACCGGAAGCCGATGCTTAGCCCCACTGACGCCGGGCGCGCCGGCATGCCGCGTGCAATCATCACGCACTCGTCGCCGTCGCGAACGGCAACCGAGCAGGATGCGCCAACCTCGCGGGAGATGCGCTCACAAGCGGGTTGGAGCACACCCGGCACTGGATCGGACGAGAGGTAGGCGATCGAAAGCTTCAGGATGCGCGGCGTCAGCCTGAACAGACGGCCCTCGCTTTCGACGTACCCCAATTCGACCAGGGTGGTGAGCGCCCGCCGAGCCGTAGCCCGCGGCAGATCGATGACGCGGGCGATGTCGCTCAACGTCATCTGGCGGTGTTGCTCGTCGAAGGCGTTGATGACGCGCAGCCCTCGGGCCAGGGCCTCGGAGAAGTCGGCGCTATTGACACGTTGCGCACGCGTCTCGGCATCTTGCGGGCGAAGTCGGCTCATGGGAGTATCTATTATAGAACGAATGTTCGTTAATTGAACATCCTGAATTGCCGTATCATCGTCGGGAGGACACGAGCCATGATGAGTCCCGAGCAGAACGATCTGATCACGCGCGTCGGCCCCGGCACGAAATGCGGCGCCTTGATGCACCACTACTGGCATCCGGTGGCGCTGGTCGAGGAGCTGCCCAACGAGCGGCCGGCCAAAGCGGTGCGCATCCTGGGCGAGGATTTCGTGCTCTTCCGCGACGAGCGCGGCCGTCACGGGCTGCTCGATCGCGCCTGCCCGCATCGCGGTGTCGATCTCGCCTACGGCCGGCTGGAAGATGGCGGCCTGCGCTGCCTATTGCATGGCTGGCTGTTCGACGTCGACGGTAAGTGCCTGGAGACGCCAGCCGAGCCCGAAGGCAGCGTGCTCTGCCAGCGCGTGCGCCAGCGCGCCTATCCGGTGGTGGTGAAGAACGGCATCGTCTTCGCCTATCTCGGTGAAGGCGAGCCGCCGGCCTTCCCCGACCTCGACTGCTTCCTGGCCCCCGGCACCCATGCCTTTGCCTTCAAGGGCCTGATCGACTGCAACTGGCTGCAGGCGCTGGAGGTCGGCATCGATCCCGCGCACGCCTCCTTCCTGCATCGCTTCTATGAGGACGAAGACCCTTCCGGCGAGACCTACGGCCGGCAGTTCCGCGCCTCCTCGTCCGATTCCGACATCCCAATGACGCAGCTGATGCGCGACTATCCTCGGCCGCAGATCGATGTCGAGGGCACGGACTACGGTTTGCGCCTGTTCACGCGGCGCAAGATCAACGACAGCCACACGCACCTCCGCGTGACCAACCTCGTGTTCCCCCATGCCTTCGTGATCCCGATGAGCCCGGAGATGACGATCACGCAGTGGCATGTGCCGATCGACGACACGTCCTGCTACTGGTATGCGATCTTCACGTCGTTCGGTAAACCGGTGGACCACCAGCAGATGCGCGAGCAGCGGCTGCAGCTCTATGAGCTTCCCGACTACCGGCCACGCCTAGGCCGACACAATCAATATGGCTACAAAATCGCCGAACAAGCGACACAGACCTTCACCGGCATGGGCTTCGACATCAACGTCCATGATCAGTGGGCGATCGAAAGCCAGGGTCGCATCCAGGATCGCACGCGCGAGCATCTCGGTACCTCGGACAAGGCGATCGCCGCCTATCGCCGCCTGCTGCTGTCGGCGATAGGCCAGGTGGCCAACGGCGACAAGCCGCCGATGTGGCTCGATCCAGCGCGTGCCGCCCTGATCCGCGGGCCGATCACCGTCGACGGCATGGGCCCGACCGAAGGTTGGCAGGGTTACTGGAAAGAGTTCGACGCGCGACGCCGCAGCGGGTCGAGCTGGGCCTCCGCCACTCCCTCGCCGCTGGCTGCCTGATCGCATGCATCTCGCCGAGAAGGCCGGTCTCTGGACCGACGATCGCAAGGCGGCCGTCCGCGAAGTCGAACGCCGCATCCAGGCCGGCGAACTCACCGTCGTGCGGCTTTCCTTCGCCGACCAGCACGGCATCCTGCGCGGCAAGACGCTGGTCGCGTCAGAGATCGCGGCGGCGATGAAGAGCGGCGTAGGCTTCAGCGCCACGATGCTGCTCAAGGACACGTCGCATCGAACGGCCTTCCCGATCTGGGGGCCGGGCGGTCCGTTCGGATCAGCGGAATGGGAAGGCGCGGCGGATGTCATGATGCTGCCTGATCCCACGACGTTTCGCGTGCTGCCCTGGGCGCCGCACACCGGTTGGATGCTGTGCGACATCGTCTTCCCCGACGGCAAGCCGGTGCCGATCAGCACCCGTCACATCTATCGTCAGGCACTGTCGGCACTGGCCGACGCGGGCTACGACTTCTTCGCCGGCCTGGAAGTCGAGTTCCATCTGTTCAAGCTGAACAAGACGAACCTTGGCGCGGGCGATGCTGGTTCGCCCGGCCAGCCAGGCCTGCCGCCAGAAGTCTCGCTGCTCAACCAGGGTTATCAGTACCTGACCGAGCAGCGCTACGACGAGATGGATCCGATTCTCGAGATCCTGCGCACCAACATCGCGGGCCTCGGCCTGCCGTTGCGTTCGCTCGAGGTCGAGTTCGGTCCAAGCCAGATCGAGTTCACCTTCCGCGCCGCCACGGGCCTCGATCCGGCAGACGCGATGGTGCTGTTCCGCAGCGCCACCAAGCAGGTGGCCGAACGAAACGGCTATCATGCGACCTTCATGTGCCGGCCGAAGCTGCCCAACATCATGTCGAGCGGCTGGCATCTCCATCAATCGCTGAAGGATCGAAAGACCGGTGCGAACGCATTCGTCGACAGCAAGGAGCTGCTGTCGCCCGTCGGCATGTCCTTCATGGCGGGCCTCCTCGATCACGCGACCGCGGCCTCGACCTTCAGCACGCCGACGTTGAACGGCTACAAGCGCTACCGCCCCTTCTCGCTAGCGCCCGACCGCGCGCTGTGGGGCCATGACAATCGCGGCGTGATGGTGCGCGTGCTGGGCGCGCCCGGCGATCCGACGACGCATCTCGAAAATCGCATCGGCGAGCCGGCAGCCAATCCTTATCTCTACATGGCAAGCCAGGTCGTCTGCGGCCTCGACGGCATGAAACGGACCGCCGATCCCGGTCCCTCGGCCGACGAACCCTACGCCGCCAAGGCGCCGATGCTGCCGCGCACCCTGGCCGATGCCGTCGACGCGCTGCGGGAGAACAAGGCCTTGCGCGCGGGGCTCGGCGATTTCTTCGTCGACTATTACGTGAAGCTGAAGCAGGCTGAGATCGACCGCTTCAACCTCGACGTCAGCGACTGGGAGCAGCGGGAGTACTTCTCGATCTTCTAGCGCGGAAAGCTCATGGCCATCGGCATCTATATCGAATTCATCCCTCGTCCGGGCTGCCGGGAGACGCTGCTCGCCCGTCTACGCGAGGAAGCCGAGGCGTGCATCCGTGAAGACGACGGTTGTCTGCGCATGGAGGTTTCGGTTCCTGAAAAGGAAAGCGATGCGCGCGTGCTGCTGATCGAGTTGTGGCGCGATCGCGCCTCGATCACGGCCCATGCGGCCAAGCCCGGACATTCGCATGCCTGGCAGGAGCCGCTGATCGAGGACAAGCGCGTATCGGTCTGCACCGTCGTCACCTCGCCCCAGCCCCGGAACTGACCCGATGCAGCTGATGCGACTTGGAGCAGCGCTTCTGTTGCTCCTTGGCATGGCGGCAAGCGCTGAGGCGCAATCCATGCGCTTTGTCGTGCCTTATACGCCGGGAGCCGCCAACGACACGCTAGCCCGCGTCCTGGCGCAGCATCTCGGCGAAGCAACGGGCCGGTCGGTCGTCGTCGACAACAAGCCAGGTGGCGGCGGGCACATCGCCGCCGAGCAGGTCGCGCACACCACGCCGGACGGCCAGACCTTGCTGGTCACCACCAACGGACTGCTCGCCATCGGACCGCACCTCTATCGCAAGCTGCCCTACGATCCGCAGAAGGATCTTGCGCCGGTGGTGCGTTTCGCCGACGTGCCCTATGCGCTGAGCGCAGCGCCCGATCTCGGCATCAAGAACGTGGGCGAGTTGATCGCGCTTGCCAAACAACGTCCGGAGCAGGTCAATTTCGCCTCGTCTGGCAATGGCTCGGTACCGCATCTCTGTGGCGAGCTGATCAACCTAAAGGCTGGCATCAAGCTCACGCATGTCCCCTACAAAGGTGGCGCCCAGGCGATGAACGACGTGATGGCCGGCACCGTCCAGCTCTACTGCGGCAGCATCCCCTCGTTGCTGGGCTATGCCCAGTCGGGCCGCATCCGCTTGCTGGGCGTCACGTCCGCCAAGCGCTCGCCCCTGCTGCCCGATCTTCCGACCTTCGAAGAGCAGGGCCTGCACGGCATCGACGTCAATTCCTGGGTCGGCCTGCACGCGCCCCGCGGCACACCGGCTTCGACGATCGAGCACCTCTACACTGAAGTCGCCAAGCTGATGGCGACCGATAAACTGCGACAGGCCTTCCTGAGCCAGGGCGCGGAACCCGAAGCGGTCGCGCCGGCTGATTTTGCCGCCCGGATCCGCCAGGAATCGGAGCGCTGGGCGCCGATTGTCGAGGCATCCGGCGCCACACTCGACTGAGGCCATACTCGACCAAGGAGCCCCGCATGACCGCTATTGCCGTCGTCACCACGGTGGGGAACAAGAAGGAAGCGCGCCGGATGGCACATGCCCTCGTCGAGTCGGGACTCGCCGCCTGCGCGCAGATCTCCCGTATCGAGAGCGTCTACGCCTGGAAAGGCGCCATCGAGCACGGCAAGGAATACCGTGTCCTGCTCAAGACCAAGGTTGAGCGCTACGACCTTGTCGAACGCGTGATCCGCGACCTGCATTCCTACGAGCTGCCGGCTATCCACGCCTTTGCTTTTGAGCGCATCAGCGCGGCCTACGCCGACTGGATCGACACCAGCACGCGCTAGGCGAAGCGATCCAACACCGCGCCCGTTTCCTTCACGAACGTGGCGATCAGGGCGGAGGTCGGCATCTCGCGCGCAAGCGTCGGCGCCTGTCCGCTCCAGAGCGGCATGAAATCGGTCGAGCCCTTGGGCTCGCTCGCAGCCCGCAGTGGATAAGCGGCGCCTGCCGCGAGAGGAAACGCCGGCGCGTCCGGGCTCATCGGCCCCACCTCGCGCACATAGCGATTGACGATGCCGCGCGCCGGCCGGCCGGTGAAGACGTTGGTGAGCGTGGTCGAATTGTCATGCGCCTGCTTGAGCGCAGCGCGATGAAGCGGCACGGTCTTGGCCTCGGGCGTCAGCAGGAAGCCGGTGCCGATCTGCACGCCTGAAGCACCCAGCGCCAGCGCGGCAGCAATGCCGCGGCCATCGCCGATGCCACCCGCAGCAATCACCGGCACTTTCACCGCATCCACGACCTGCGGTACCAGCGCCATCGTTCCCGCCTGGCGCGCGATGTCGTCGTTCAGGAACATGCCACGATGCCCGCCCGCCTCTGCACCCTGGGCGATGATCGCGTTGCATCCGTGCGCCTCGAGCCAGCGCGCCTCCTCGGCGCTGGTCGCCGAGCTGATCACGACGATTCCGGCGTCCTTCAACCGCCGGACCAGCGCCGCGTCGGGCATGCCGAAATGGAAGCTCACGACCTTGGGCTTGTATTCCAGCACCACCTCGCACAGCGCCGCATCGAAGGGTGCGCGCACCGGGCCGCCGGCGCCCGCGTCAGGCGCCAGGCCGAGCTCGCCGTAATAGGCCGCCAGGCGCTTGCGCCAACGAGCCTCGTGGCCGGCGTCCACAACAGGCGGTTTGTGGACGAAGAAGTTCACATTGATCGATCGGCCCGTGGCCTGCTGCGCGAGCTGCAGCTCCGTGCGCAGCGTTTCGGGCGTCAGCATCGCAGCCGCGACCGCTCCCAGCCCGCCGGCCTCCGACACCGCGATCGCCATTTGCGTCGAGCTCGCGCCGGCCATGGGCGCCTGCAGGATGGGATGCTCGATGCCGAACAGGTCGAGCAGACGACGGTCTTGCCACTTCATGCGAACTCTCCTCTGGAGCCCCGACCCTAGCGCTGTCCTGATATCTTTTATAGCGATTTAAAATGATCAGAACCATCTGCTAAAATGATCCCATGGATACCAAGGATCTCGCCACATTCTCTGCCGTCGCCCGCCTGGGCGGCATGAGCCGGGCCGCGCGCGAATTGAACACGGTTCAGTCCAACGTCACGCAGCGCGTGCGTCGGTTGGAGGAGGCCCTGGGCGTCAGCCTGTTCGAACGCAACCGCCACGGCGCCCGACTCACCGCCGCCGGCGAACGGCTGATGCCTTATGCCGCTCGGGTCGATGCTCTGTTGGTCGAGGCGGCGCGGGCCGCACGCGATGACGGTGCCCCGCGCGGCACGCTCACCATCGGGGCACTGGAAACGACGGCCGCGCTGCGCCTGTCACCCCTGCTCGCCTCCTACGCCCGCGCCCATGCACACGTCGACCTCGTGCTGCGCACCGGCACGACCGCCGAGATGATCGAGCAGGTGCTCGATCGCACGCTGGAGGGCGCATTCGTCTGCGGGCCGGTCGCCCATCCCGAACTCGTGGCTACCGCTACCTTCGAGGAGGAACTGGCGCTCTTGAGTGCGCCATCCCGTAAATCCATGGCGACGCTTTTGAGCCAGCCCGATCTCCGCCTCGTGATCCTGCGCGCCGGTTGCTCCTATCGCCAGCGACTGGAGGAAGTGCTGGCGCGCCGCGGCATCGTCGGCTTGCGTCGCCTCGAGTTCGGCACGCTGGAAGCGATCCTGGGAGCGGTCTCTGCGGATCTGGGGATCACCCTTCTGCCGAGGCCGCTTGTCGGGCCGACCTGGCGCGGCGGCCGCATCGCTGTCCATCGTCTGCCGACGGCGGAGGCGCGCGTGCAGACAGTCTTCGTCCGACGTCGCGACATGATGTGCTCCAGCGCTCTCCTCGCCTTCCAGAAGCACGTCACCGCAATACGCCCAAGACCGCACCGTTCGTAAGCTCTGCGGTCTTCGACGCCGGACCTCCGAAAAACATCGATTCCATCGGGACTCTTTCGAAGACCGCAGAACTTTCAGACGGGTTTGCGGTCTTCGTCTCGCCTCAAGTTCTTGACGAGCACCACAAATTGCAACATATAAAGTTACATGAAGAGAGATAGCCGTTTATCGGGTGTGCTCCACATCGTCCTGCACATGGCGAGACAGGACGGACCAGTGACGTCGGAAATGTTGGCGCGGCAGATGGACACCAACCCCGTGGTCATCCGGCGAATCATGGCGGGCCTCAGGGAGCGGGGTTACGTGCGATCGGAAAAAGGCCGCGGCGGCGGCTGGACGCTGGCCTGCGACCTCTCGACGGTCACGTTGCGCGACATCTACGCCGCCCTCGGCAATCCATCGCTTCTAGCCATTGGCAACCGGACGGAGTCTCCCGGCTGTCTGCTTGAACAGGCCGTCAATTCAGCGCTCGGCCAGGCCTTCCAGGACGCCGAGGCCTTGCTGCTGTCACGCCTGGGGGAAGTGACGCTGGCCATGCTGGGCGCCGACGTGAGCAGGCGCCTGCGGGCTCATGGCGGCTCCCGCAAGCTGGAGGATATCCATGCCGCGTGACGTGTCGTCGTCATGAGCGCGCTGCAAGCCCACTTCTCCGATCCGCAATCGGTCGCCCGCTACGCCGAGGTGCCACGGCGATTCGTGCCCGGCTTTGCCGACCTGCACCGCATGACGAGAATCCTTCTGGCCGAGCGCGCGCCGGACGATGCCCGCGTATTGGTTGTCGGCGCGGGCGGTGGGCTGGAGCTGAAGGCCTTTGCCGAGGCCCAGCCGAGCTGGACCTTCGACGGCGTCGACCCGGCGGATGAAATGCTGAAGCTTGCCGAGCGGACGCTCGGGCCGTTCGCTGACCGCGTACACCTGCACCGGGGCTATATTGACGATGCGCCGGATGGCCCATTCGATGCCGCAACGTGTCTGATGACCTTCCATTTCCTGCCACCTGAAGAACGACTGCGCACCGCAAGCGAGATCCGACGCCGCCTCAAGCCGGGAGCGCCCTTTGTCGCGGCCCATGCCAGCTATCCGCAGAACGACCGCTCGCTCTGGCTGTCGCGTTACGCGGCATTCGGTATTGCCTCGGGCGCCGATCCCGGCCAGGCGCACAAGGCCCGCACGACGATCGAGGCACATCCAAACCTCTTCCTCGGTCCGGAGCAGGACGAAGCGATTCTCCGTGACGCCGGATTCTCTGATGTGAGCCTGTTCTACGCCGCATTCACCTGGCGCGGCTGGGTGGCCTACGCCTGACGCATTGCACCGAAGACCGCAGGCTTCCCGGAACTTTGCGGCCTTCGACAGAGTATCGATAAAATGGGCCTTTTCTGGCACTCATCTGCCGAAGGCCGCATCGACTCCGAACGGTTACGGTCTTCGTCTACATCTGCGGCCTTCGACAGGAAACGGGAGAGACTGATGATGCGTGGCAGCGCGACCGTCTTCACGGTCAGGGATATCACCGCAAGTCTCGCCTATTATCGCGACAAGCTGGGCTTCGATGTCGCCTTCGAATATGGCGTGCCGACCTGCTACGTGGGGCTCTGCAGCGGCGACGTTTCCCTGCACCTGATCGCCGCCAGCCGGACTCCACGCCAACCGGGTCACGGCACGGCATGTATCTACGTCGACGATATCGATGCGCTGCATGTCGACCTGACGAAGCGCGGTGCGAAAGTAATCAAGGCCCCGGCCAATCAAGACTACGGCCTGCGGGACTTCGATGTTGCCGATCTTGACGGCAACATGATCTTCTTCGGCATGGAGATTCCCAGGACCTGACGGAGAGAACATTGGAACTTTGGCAACTCGACGCGACCGACCTGGCGCGGCTCATTCGCAACGGCCAGGCCTCGGCGGTCGAAGCCCTCGACTCCGTCCTGAAGCGCCTGCACAAGGTCAACCCCGCGATCAACGCCGTCGTGAGCGTATACGAGCAGGAGGCGCGTACTGCAGCCGAGACGGCGGACGCCGCGCGGTCGCGCGGTCATGCCCTGCCGCCGCTGCACGGCGTGCCGGTGACCGTCAAGGTCAACATCGATGTGGCAGGCAAGCCGACCGACAATGGAGTGGTTGGCTTCAAGGACGTGATCGCGCACGAGGACAGCCCGGTCACCGCGAATGTGCGGCACGCAGGCGCGATCATCGTGGGTCGCACCAATGTACCGGCTTTCTCGATGCGCCTCTTCAGCGACAACGCGCTTCATGGCCGCACACTCAATCCGCGCGATCCAAGTGTCACGCCCGGCGGGTCGAGCGGCGGTGCAGGTGCGGCGACGGCTGCCGGTATCGGCCCCATCTCCCTCGGCAATGACATCGCTGGCTCCGTGCGCGTCCCGGCCTACGTCAACGGGGTCGTGGGCCTGCGCACTGGTTTTGGCCGCGTCCCGTCCCAGAATCCCTCCGGCGCGAATGTTGGGCGGCCCTCCGGCTTCGTGCTCATGGCCGTCCAGGGACCGATTACAAGGACCGTTCGTGATACCCGCCTAGCCCTCGAGATCATGGCCCGTAACGGTGGACGCGACTGGCGGTGGACCCATGTGCCGATGCAGGGTCCACCGCCGGCACGGCCGATCAAAGTAGCCCTCGTGCCTGAATTCCCAAATACCAAAACCCATCCGGCGCAGGCTGCGGCGGTGCGCCAGGCCGGCAAGCACCTCCAGGCAGCGGGCTATGTTGTCGAGGAGATCCTGCCGCCCGACCTCGAGCGCATCATCGACCTCTGGCATGCGATCTGCGTCACCGATGTCTTGGACAGGCTGTGGCCGCAGATGCAGAAGATGGGCGATCCCAACGGCATCGCTGCCATGGGCGCCTGGCTCGAATTGCACAAGCCGGTCGACCTTTCGACCTATATCGACGCACTGGCGGAACGCGAGGGCGTGCTGTTTCGCTGGATGTCCTTCCTGCAGCAATGGCCCCTCGTCATTATGCCGACGCTTGCCGAACTGCCGCCCAAGCAAGACGCCGACACGACGCTCGAGGGGCAAAGGCAACTCCTCGACTCGATGCGGCCGACCCTGGTCGCGCCCACGCTCGGCCTGCCCGGCCTTGCCGTCCCGGTCGGCAGCCACGGCAAGCTGCGCACCGGCGTGCAGATCATGGCGATGCGCAATCGTGAGGATCTCTGCCTCGATGCTGGCGAGGTCATCGAGGCCGCCGAAGGCATCGTGACGCCGATCGATCCCGTTGCGGCCTAGAAGGGCCTACCTGTTGGGAACGGTACGGAAGATACAGGGCTCGATGCCGGGGCCGGAGACAGCGGCACGGCTGGACCATTCCCACAGTGGCTTCCAGTAGGCCTCGGTGATGTCGGCGGCGGCCTTGGCATCATCGACGATGTAGCCGTACTCCTGCAGGTTTACCGGGTACATGTTGTCGGAGCCGATATAGAAGGTCCGATCGTCGACCATCCAGAACTTCGCATGATTGGCGATGGGATGTCCGCCGGGCCACGCGGCGTCGGGACCGAAGCGAAACGGCGCGAGATGGACCCGGCTGCACAGCATCTCGTTCACCGGGTCGGGACCGCGGCGGATCTCGTAGCGCGCCAGAGGATCGCGGGCATAGATCCGTCGTTGCACGGCGTCGCGCAGATGCAGCGCGATTTGAGCCAGGGTCACGTTATTGGAGTAGCTGCTGCCACTATCGCCGGTGGCGCCGAGGTCTGACAGCACGATGTAGATATCGCCTTGCTGGCGTCGCAGGAAGTCCACGAATCGGTCGAATGTCGAATCGGGAAAGAGCGTGTCGGCGCGAGCGAGATTGAAGCCGAGATCCTGCTGGACGATTCGGATGTCGTGCCGGGCGGTGCCCAGCATCAGATCGCGCGCGAGCTCGCTCTGGTTGGCGAAGTCCTTCGTGATGCCGGCTGCCAGCCGGCCGACGCCAAGGACGGGGATGCCGCCTCGCGTGCCTTTCGACTGAGGCGGTAACGGTTGCGGCGGCAGGCACTCGCTGATCGGGTCGGTCGCACCGGCCGGCAGGCTCGCCACGGATATCGCCGCCTTCTTGTCGAGGTTGGCGCACACAAACTGCCAAAGCGCGTCCGCGAAGTGTGCAGCGCTGGTGGCCGCCGGGCCAGTCACCTGCATCGAAAGATCGTGCACCGGATTGTCGATCAGATAGTCGTCCGACCAGAGGTTATGGCCGCCGACCAGCGCCTCGCGGCCGTCCACCGCCACGATCTTCGAATGGTTCCACGAATAGCTGTCGCAATCCTCGAATGCGACGCACGAGCGCATGGCCGAGACGCTGACCGACAGGCGCGAACCGCTGATGTCCTCCAGCCCGGCCGTCAGCGCCTTCAGGAACGCCGGCACATCGACTTCGCCCGTGGGATACTGGCCGATCAGGATCCGCACCGAGATGGCGCGGTGCGTCCGCGCCAGCGAATCGAGAGCGTCGCGGATCGTGCCCAGGAAGCGCGTCCCCGGCGGAGGCTCCAGCAGATTGATATCGACACGCTGCCGGGCGCTCGCAATCAGATCATGAAGACGCACGATCAGCGCATCGGAATGGCCGAAGCAGACCTTGCGCTTGGCGTTGCGTGGGCTGCCCGGCCGCGGCCAGATCTCGTTGCAGGTTCCGCCTCCCGGGCAATCGGCGTCGGCGGCACAGGTCGGCAAGCGGACATCCGGCTCGCAGTTCGTGCAGTCGAGCGGATAGAAAGGCAGATCGCTGGCCCGCCGGCCCCACCGGTTCGGGCTCTGGACGATCCAGTCGCTCGCGAGCCTGTTGCCAGAAGTCAGGTCGTAGGTAACGCCGGCAAAAGACTGGTGGACATCGCTGCGCGCCAGCTCAGCTTCGAGCTGTTCTAGCAGCGGTACATTTGACGTCGGGTCGGGAACGTGGATGCCGCGATCGTGGATGACGGTCGCGACAGGCGTGGCAGCATCGAGTGCGCCGACATAGCGCACGGCAAGATGGCGCGGAATGGCTGTGTTTGGCAGCACGCCAGTACAGGCCGCCAGAACTCCGAAGCATAGTCCAATCAGCACGAAGGCGAATGCCTTCGCGGCAGCGGGCATGGACAGTGGCTTGGTCCCTCCCCCAGACTGAGGCATACCGTCGAACACTGGAGCGAGATAAAGGTTTCACTCATGAACGGCAAGGCACCGAACAGCGGAGCCGCGCTGCCGGCGGGTGGCCGAACAAACGAACCTGGGAGGAGACGATGCGTTATCTGTTGGTCGCGGCGGCCCTGGTTATTACAGGCGGTCCGGCGCAGGCGGAGACCTATCCCGACAAACCGATCCACGTGATCGTTCCCTTCACGCCGGGCAGCGCCACGGACGTCGTGGCCCGCGCCGTGGCGCAGCAACTGTCGATCCGTTTCGGCCAACCGGTCGTCGTCGACAACAAGCCGGGTGCCGGTGGCACCATTGGCTCGGCGCAAGTCGCAAAAGCCCAGCCCGACGGCTATACCCTGCTCGTCCATTCGTCCGGCCATACCGTCAATCCGTCGATCTATCCCAATCTCACCTACGACACCGGCAAGGACTTGATGGGCGTCAGCCTGCTCGCCCAGCAGCCCAACATCCTCGTCACGGCACCGGAGAAAGGCTGGAAGAACGCGGTTGACCTTGTAAAGGCCGCCAAGGCTTCGCCCGGCAAGCTCACCTTCGCCTCCGCTGGAACGGGCACCGGCACGCACATGAACGCCGAGAAGTTCAAACTCTCCGCGCAGATCGATGCGCTGCACGTTCCCTACAAGGGCACGCCCGAAGCGATGACCGATACGATGAACGGCCGGGTCGACTATTTCTTTGCGCCGGTGGTCGCGAGCCTCAGTATCGTGCGCGACAAGCGGCTGGTGGCGCTTGCCGTCGGCAGCACCACGCGCTCGTCGGTCCTGCCCGATGTGCCGACGACAGAGGAGCAAGGTTTCGCCAACAGCGCTTACAACTTCTGGGTTGGCATGCTGGCGCCAACCGGCACGCCGACGACGGTGATCGACAAACTGAATGCCGAGGTGAAAGCCGCGCTGTCCGCGCCGGAGGTCAAGGATCGCCTGGGATCGCTGGGCGCCGACTCCTCGGCCACGACGCCGGCCGACTTCGACAAGATCATTGCTCGCGAGCTGGTCGAAAACGCTGCCTTGATCAAGGCAGCCGGCATCAAGATCCAGTAAGGAGTGCGTCATGGCTGAAGCGCTTCTGCAAACGACCGTCGTCGGCTCCTATCCGCAGCCCGACTGGCTGGTGAACCGGGACCTGCTGAGCAAGGTCGTGCCGCGCACGCGCATGAAGGAGATCTGGCGCGTCGCCGAGCCTTTCCTGCAGCAGGCACAGGACGACGCCACACTGCTTGCCATCCGCGACATGGAGCGCGCCGGCCTCGACATCATCACCGACGGCGAGATGCGCCGGGAAAGCTATTCCAATCACTTCGCCACGGCGCTGGACGGCATCGACAGCGACAATCCGGCCGAGATCGTCAATCGCACCGGCAACAAGACGCCAGTTCCTCGCGTCGTCGGCAAGATCAAGCGCACCCGAGCCGTTGAAGTGCGCGACATGCAGTTCCTGCGCGCCAACACGACCAGATCAGCGAAGATCACGCTGCCCGGGCCGTTCACGATGGGCCAGCAGGTGAAAGACGAGTTCTATCGAGACGCTGAGGCGATGTGCATGGACTACGCCCAGGCCGTGAACGAGGAAGCGCACGACCTCGTCAAGGCCGGCGCCAATGTGATCCAGCTCGACGAGCCGTGGCTGCGCAACAATCCCGAGGAAGCCAAGCGCTACGCGGTGAAGGTGATCAATCGCGCGCTTGAGGGCATCACTGTGCCGACCGTGGTGCATCTCTGCTTCGGCTACGCCGCAGTAGTGCCAGGGCTCAGCAAGCCCAGCGGTTATTCTTTCCTGCCCCAGCTCGCAGACACCATCGCCCAGCAAATCTCGATCGAATCGGCGCAACCCAAGATCGATCTCGGTGTGCTGAAAGATCTTGCGCCCAAGAAGGTGATGTTGGGCATGATCGATCTCAACGATCCCGAGATCGAGTTCCCGCAGAAGGTCGCTGAACGGATTCGTGCCGGACTCAAGTTTGTCTCGCCCGACAAGCTCCTCCCCGCTCCCGATTGCGGCATGAAGTATCTCCCGCGAGCAACCGCGTTCGGCAAGCTGAAGGCTCTCGTCGAGGGCGCAGCGCTGGTCCGACGGGAACTTGGCTAACTTAGCGAGCTGTCGTGCTGCCGTCCGGGTTGGCAGTGACGGTGTGGTTGACACCGTTGCGTGTGGCCTCGCCGACCCATTTGCCGTCCGGCCCACGGTGAAGATTTTTGATCTGCGAATAGCCCTGCGACTGTAGACGCGACGAGACGCCGGCAGCGCCCGCCTGAGTCGTCTGGCTGGTCGGCGCGGGCCCTTTGGGCATCGTCTGCGCACTCGCAGCCGAAACCACCATGACGGAAGCGGAGACCAAAACTGACGCTAACGGAATATTGATCGTCATGATCCAGTAACGCCCGGCTCGCAGAGCACGTTGCCGCAACATTCTTTCTTTGCTCCGGTTTCAGCACAGGCGTAGCGTGCGGCAAGACAAGGGGAAACGCTTGACCTACGACTATATCATCGTCGGCGGCGGCTCGGCAGGCTCGGCGCTGGCGAACCGGTTGTCCGCTCGCAGCGCCAACAAGGTGCTGGTCTGCGAGGCCGGCCAGGACACGCCGCCAGGTCAAGAGCCTCCCGAGATCCGCGACTCCTACTCCGGAACGGCCTATTTCGATCCGCGCTTCCATTGGACAGAACTCAAGGTCCACACCCAGGTCGTCTCCCACAACAATCCCGACGAGAACCGCCCGCCACTGCGGAAATATGAACAGGCGCGCGTGCTGGGCGGCGGCTCTTCCATCAACGGCCAGATGGCCAATCGCGGCGCACCGACCGACTACCAGGAATGGGTCGATCGCGGCGCCGAGGGTTGGGGCTGGAACGACGTCCTGCCCTACTTCAAGAAGGTCGAGCGCGATCTCGATTTCGACGGTCCGTGGCATGGCAAGGACGGCCACATCCCCGTACGTCGCATCCCGGCTGAGCAATGGACCAAATACACCCAGGCCGTGGGTGAGGCCTGCAAGCTTGCTGGTATGGACTTCCTGCCGGATCAGAACGGCGAGTTCGCCGACGGCTATTTTCCGGCGACCCATTCCAATGCCGCCGAGCAGCGCGTCTCAGCCGCCATGGGCTATCTCAACGCCGAGACTCGCAAGCGGACCAATCTCACCATCTCGACCAACACCCAGGTGAAGTCGCTGCTGTTCGACGGCACGCGCTGCGTCGGCATCACGGCCATGGTCGAAGGCAAGGAGACGGAGTTTCGTGCGCGCGAGGTGATCCTCTCGTCCGGCGCCATTCATTCGCCGGCGCATCTCTTGCGCGCGGGCATCGGACCCGTCGGGCATCTGAAGGACATGGGCATTCCGGTCGTGGCCGCATTGCCCGGCGTCGGCCAACGGTTGATGGACCATCCTGCGATCTCGCTCTCCTCCTTCCTGCGCCGCGGGGCGCGCATGAATGGCGCGACCCGACGCCATATCCATCTCGCCATCCGCTACTCCTCGGACCTCCCCGGCATTCCCAAAGGCGACATGTTCGTCGCCGTCGTGAACAAGTCGGCCTGGCACGCCGTCGGCGAGCAGATCGCCTCGCTGCTCACCTGCATCTATCGAACCTATTCCGAGACCGGTCAGGTGAAGCTCAATTCACGCGACTGGCGGGCCGAGCCCACGGTCGAATTCAACCTCCTGTCCGATAAGCGCGACCTCGACCGTCTGATGACGGGCTTTCGCAAGATGGCGGGGCTGCAGATGAGCGCGCCCGTAAAAGCGGTGACGGACAATCCTTTCCCGGCTGCCTACTCCGACCGCGTGCGCAAGATCGGCGTGGTCAATGCCAAGAACAGGTTTTTGACCAGCGTGGTGGCGAAGTTCCTCGACGGCCCCGCCGCCCTGCGTCGGTACATGATCGACACCTTCGTGGTCGAAGGCTTCACCTTCGATCAGGTGATGGCCGACGACGAGGCGCTCGAGGCCTTCGTGCGCAAGGCCGCGATCGGCGTGTGGCATGCCTCCTGCACCTGCCGAATGGGCCGACCGGACGATCCGATGTCGGTGGTGGATACGCAGGGCCGCGTGAAGGGCGTTCAGGGCCTGCGTGTGGTCGATGCGTCGGTCTTCCCCATGGTGCCCTGCGCCAACACCAATTTCCCGACTCTGATGACGGCCGAGAAGATCTCGGACGCCATCCTTACCGGACAATAAGCGAGGCCCCATGTCTGTCGTGTTGGGTAGTGGCGAGCATCGTTATCGCGTGGTCGAAAACTGGGCCAAGCTCCCCGACGGCTGGGAGTTCTTGGACGTGGCCGCGGTCGCCGTTGACAGCAAGGACCACGTTTACGTCTTCAATCGCGGCCAGCACCCGATGATGGTGTTCGACCGTGAGGGCAAGTTCTTGCGGTCGTGGGGTGAAGGCCTGTTCGGCCGAGCGCATGGCTTGCATATAGATCGCGATGACGTGCTCTATTGCACGGATGACGGCGACCACACCGTCCGCAAGGTCACGACCGAGGGCAAGGTGCTGCTCACCATCGGCGTGCCGAACCAGCCTGCGCCATTCATGAGCGGCCGGCCCTTCAATCGCTGCACCCACACCGCCCTCTCGCCAAGAGGCGAGATCTATGTCTCCGACGGCTACGGCAATTCGCGCGTCCACAAGTATTCGCCCGACGGCAAGCACCTGATGTGCTGGGGCACGACCGGTACCGATCCTGGCGAATTCAACATCGCGCACAACATTGCGACCGATACCGACGGCTGGGTCTACGTGGCCGATCGCGAGAACCATCGCGTGCAGGTGTTTGACGGCAACGGCAGATACGAAGCGCAGTGGAACAACCTCCATCGTCCCTGCGCGCTCTATTGCTGCGGCGGCGCCGCGAATCGGCTGAGCTTCATTGTCGGCGAGCTGGGGCCCGGCATGCCGGTGAATGCGCGGCACACCAACATTGGGCCACGGCTCAGCATCGTCGACGGCAAGGGCAAGCTCATCGCCCGGCTGGGCGGGCAGGATGGGCCCGGCCAGGAGGTTGGTCGTTTCTTGGCGCCGCATGGCCTCGCTGTCGATTCGCGGGGCGACATCTATGTCGGCGAGGTGAGCTACACCAATTGGCGCGGCACTTTCCCCGACAAGCCGATGCCGAAGTATCTGCGTTCCCTGCAGAAGTTGGAAAAAGTCATCTGAGGTCATCGTTTAGCGGCGGAGGGATGGTAATGGTCGAGCGTGTTCTGGTTGTGGGCCCCAAGGATTGCCTGGCGATGGTCGACGACCTTGCCCCCAAGGGCTTCGAGATCGTCAAGGCGCCGCACAACTCGCCCGAACAGAAGGCCGCTTTGCCGGGAGCGCACTATTTCGTGGGCTTCGTGCAGCAGTATGTGACCTCGCAGCTCTATAAGGATGCACCGCACCTCAAGCTCGTGCAGATGCTGAGTGCGGGCTATGACAGGGCCGACCTCGACGCAGCGCGCAAGAGCAAGGTCCCGCTGTGCAACAACGGCGGTGCCAATTCCGTCGCGGTCTCCGAGCATGCGCTGCTCTTGATGCTGGCCACCTCGCGCCGGCTGATCACCCAGCATTCCAACGTCACGGCCGGGCGCTGGCACGGCAATGCGCCACCGACCGTCCACGAAGTTCGCAACAAGGTCCTGGGCATCATCGGGCTCGGCACAATCGGCAAGAAAGTCGCCCGCCTCGCCCTCGCCTTCGGGATGCAGGTCCACTACTACGACATCGCCCGCCTCAAGGAGGAACAGGAGGACGCGCTCGGCGTCCGCTTCCGTCTGCTGCCGGAGATCCTGCGCGGTTCGGACATCCTGTCCCTCCACGTCCCCCTGAACGACTCGACCCATCACATGATCGGCGCGGCCGAGCTTGCGGTGATGAAGAAGTCGGCGATCATCGTGAACACCTCGCGCGGGCCGGTGATCGACGAGAAGGCGATGACCCAGGCCTTGTCGTCCGGCAAGCTGTTCGGGGCCGGTCTCGACGTGTTCGATGAGGAGCCGACGCCGGCTGACAATCCGCTGCTGAAGCTAGACAATGTCGTGTTGACGGCGCATCTCGCCGGCCCGACCTTCGAAAGCAACATCACGCGCCTGCGCAACGGCTTCGATAACGTCCAGCGAGTCGCGCGAGGCGAGCCCGCGTTGTGGGTCGTTCCCGAGCTCGCTTGATGCCTTTAGGGTGATAAAAGCCATGCTCGATCCGTGAATTGTGCGTTGCAGCATAATTCTTGGAATTGCCACGTTTCTCGGTTATCTTGCTGATGTGCGCCGCAACAGAAGGCGCCGTCCGGGAGAACGCCCGCCAGTTTAGCGTTTGGCGGAGAAACCGATGCCCGACTCCGGTTACACACCGAGCAATTTGGAGGAGCCGCGCGGCCAGTTGGCCTCGCGCGTTCTTGCCATGCCCACGGACACCAATCCCAAGGGCGACATCTTCGGTGGCTGGATCATGTCGATCATGGACATGGCCGGTAAAATGTCTGCCACCACGGTCGCCAATGGCCGCGTCGTTACGGTTGCCGTCGACCGGATCGTCTTCCGCGAGCCAGTCAAAGTCGGCGATGTCGTCTGCTGCTACACCGAAACGTTGCGTGTCGGACGTTCCTCGGTAACGCTCTCCATCGAGGTCTGGACCCTGCGCCAGGGCCAGGGAGATCGGGTCAAGGTGACCGATGCGGTCTTCACCTTTGTCGCCATCGACGATGACGGCCGGCCACGGCCAATCGATGGGAAAGCCTGATAGTTCGCACGGGCGAACTTTCTTTTTCGCCTTAACAACGCGACGGCACCCACCAGAAAGCATAGAATAAATGTTCTGGTGGTTGAGTAATTGGTTCGCGGCTCCTTTGTGACCGGCGAAAAAACGTGCGTCGACCACGAATGGCCGCACCTTCGGACTGTCGTTCCGGGAGGAAGACGCTATGGCCATACATCAAATCCGAAATCCGATCGAATGGGGTTGGGATCAGCTCAAGCGTACCGGCCACGCCATGGATGCGGCCGCACATACCGTCGAGGGCACATGGGAAGCGCGCGATGCGGCACCGCTCGTGGTGCGGCGCATCGGAGCGGCCGACCTGCGCGAAGTGTTGCGCAAGGGCTTCGAGGATTTCGGCGCCTACCGTACCGACGTGATCTTCCTCTGCCTCTTCTACCCTATTGCCGGCATCGTGCTGTCTCGCTTCATCGTCGGCAACGGGATGCTCCAGCTCCTTTTCCCGCTGGTGTCGGGCTTCGCGATCATCGCCCCGTTCTTCGCGGTCGGCCTCTATGAAATGAGCCGGCGCCGCGAGAGGGGCGTCACCAACGGCTGGGCCGATGCCTTTGGCGTGGCGTCCTCGCCTGCCCTCGGCCAGATCGTGGTGATGGGCCTGCTATTGGCCGCCCTGCTCGCCCTTTGGCTGTTCGCCGCCCACTTCATCTATTTGCTGAGCTTCGGGCCGGAGCCGCCGGAGTCGTTGAACGGCTTTGCCAAGGAAGTGCTCACCACATCCGCCGGCTGGACGATGATCGTTGTCGGCATCGGCGTGGGCTTCCTGTTCGCACTGGTCGCGGCCGTCATCAGCGTCGTCTCCTTTCCCTTGCTGCTCGACCGTCATGTCGGCGTCATGACGGCGATCAAGACGTCCGTGAGCGTCGTGCGCGCCAATCCCGGCACAATGGCGTTGTGGGGCATAATGATCGTTATCGGGCTCGTGCTGGGCGCAATTCCCTTGCTGCTGGGGCTTGCAATCGTGCTGCCAGTCCTGGGCCACGCGACCTGGCATCTCTATCGCAAGGTCCTGTTACGCTGATGGCACGACCACAGACCTGAACTGCGACGGCCCTCGTGCTCCTTGCGAAGGCCGATAACCGCAGTCATTGAGGACCTCCATGCACGCGTTGTGGACGGCGATCATTTATTTCGGAACCTTCTTGATCCTTGGTCTGGGAGCGAAAGTCGCCCTTAACCGGTGGACCCAGCGCCATGACGTCGATCTCTCCAGCATCCAGGCCCAGGCCGGACCCCATCGCCGAAAGCGCTCCATGTTCCTCCTAGGCACCTGGCGCACCGAGGATTGAATCGCAAAAACCGCTCCCGCGATTGGACTCTGGCCCCACCTCGGGGCGTAGGATCCGATCCAAGGAGTATCCGAATGGCCTTGAAACATATCGATCATGTGACGGTCGTGGTCGCCGACCTTGCCGCGGCCCAGCGTTTCTTCAGTTTGCTTGGCTTCAAGGAGGACAAGGCGGTGGTGATCAGTGGTCCGGTCATGGACCATTACATGGGGGTGCCAGGGATCGAAGCCGACCACGTCACGCTGATCATGGTGGACGCCAACCCGCGATGCGAGGTCCAGCTTCTGCATTACCGCCAACCCACGCCGCGTTCGGACCCCAATGCAGATCGGCTGGATCGCCTTGGTTACAATCACATGTGCTTCGCCGTCTCCGACATCGACGAGATGATCGAGCGGCTGACCAAGGCTGGCGTGCGGCTGCGCAACGAGCCGATGACCTTCCATGACCGCAAGCTGGTCTTCCTCGAAGGGCCCGAGGGGGTCACGGTGGAGCTTGCTGAGTGGCGATAGCCGACTTGGAAGTCGTCCACGGGGGTCTTCGACGGAAACAGCAGGAGTCTGTACAGCGAACGAAGATGGAACCGTAAATCAACTACTTACACGGCGACGCTACTTAAAGTAATATCTGAGCTACGCGACGGTGTAGCAGAGGTGGCGTCTCAATGACTGACTATAAGTCCAAGCAGGAGCGAGATTTTATTCTCGCTGACGACCGCTACCCGGTATCAGCGGAGGAAACGCCGCGTCCCGGAGGCGAAATCACCGTGCAAGAATTCCTGGAGGCATCTGAGCCCGACCGGACCTTGATGATCCTCGCGGCGCTCCAGGCATCACCCCGCCTCCGTACATGGCTGAAGCAGCGGCAGGTTCACTGATCCTCGGCCGTTACGCGCAGATCTCGTCGGCTTGCCGCTAGCTCCGTTGAGCTGAGCCGCCAAGCACAAGGCCCATGACGATGGCCAAGCCTGCGACGCCCAACAAGAAGGCGATCAAGGGTGCACCGCCCAGGAAAGCCAGGGCGAGGCAGACCAGCACCAGTGCGATGTGGAGTACTGAGAACAGGACGAGTCGTTCGAACGTCACGTAGGAACGCCAGTGAGCACGCATCTCCTCGGCAGCAATGGTATCAGCCATGGCGCGACCTCTCTGGACGGTTGAGCGGATTTCCCAGTCAACGCCCCGGCCGACAGGCAGGTTTCGCGCGAGCGGCGGACCGCACGGCCTGCGAGGCCCTCCGTGTCATTGGGGCGTGCGCTCAAATCCCTTCCGACGGAGGCATTCTTCGAAGAAGGAGATTTCCGCCGGAAGAAGAAGGAGATTTCCGCCGGAAAAAGATCCCGATTTTGGAAGGTCATCTCCAGCCGGCCGTTCATGACGCGTTGCGGCGGATAGCGCGCCTCGGCCTGGCGCTGCGCTTCGGCGTGGCAGTCTTGGACATCGGCGAGCCCTGGCGCCGAACCATCGTCGCGCTTTTTCCAGTTGTCGCTGTGCTGCACGTCGCAAGCACTTAGTGCGAAGAACAGCATGACGAGCGAGAGGCTATGAGGTCGTCGATTTCGGATTTGGCAGCTCACGAGGGATCTTACACAGGCGGATGGCGACAAGGTTAAGCGTAGAAATTGCACATTCGCAGCAACCAGACGCATTGGAACACGTTAAGTCCGCGCGATCGACACTTGTCGCCAGCTTGGCGTCGCTTGTTGCAATCGTGAGTTCGGGTCTGAAGGGTAATCCAGTGGCCGCCGTAAGTGCTCTCAAGCACGCCGTTCGGGCAGTTTGTCCCCAATCTCTACTGAATTGGCGCGAAGCACGGTTCTACGGCCGATACGGCGAAGTAGAGCTTCATCTCCTGGACATTCTTTGCCGGTCCAGTGCGGATGCCATAGACGTCGGAGCAAATGAAGGGTCCTACATTCTCCATCTGAGACGCCACGTTCGGCAGATCGTAGCCTTCGAGCCCATGCCCAAGCTCGCAGAAATGCTGAGCAAGAAGTTCCCGCGCGGCATGACACTGGAACGCATCGCGCTTTCCGATCGGACCGGAACGATCGAGCTTAGAACGCCCATTGTAGACGGTGTTGCCGTCGAGGGCTGCTGTACGGTCTCGGCTGAAGCCTCGGCCACTTATCCCGGCTATGTCAGCGTAGACGTGCCGATGGACCGGCTGGACAATGTCTATGACGGTAAAGCAGGTTTCATTAAGATCGACGTCGAGGGACATGAGCAAGCGGTTCTAGACGGCGCCATCGAAACTGTGCGTCGCTGCCGGCCGCGCGTCCTTGTTGAGGTCCTCGAACTTCTGGCGCCTGGCGGCATAAGCCGTGCCCGCGATTACTTCGACTCGTTGGAATACGTTGGATATTTTGTCCATGACGGTTTCTTGAAACCTGTCGAGCAGTTCTCGGTTCAACGCATGCAGGATCCGGCCAACTATCCGGATCTCACTGCGCCGCTGACGGCTCGCAAGCGATTCGGACCTTATGTCTATAACTTCATCTTCGTGCCGCGCGAGGAAGCCACTGTTGTGACCAAGCGCTTGGTCGAGCGGCTCGCCGACTTGAGAGCCAGCGCTTAGACCGCAGAAGTGGCGAAACGGCAGCAGACCCGCCCAGTCTGATCATGGCTTTGCCGTCCAGGGCTCGCCCCAGCGATCGGAATACACGACTTCGGAAATCGGACGGCGTGCGAGCGGACCATATTTGCCGAGCGGATACCCGATCGGCATCAGGGCAAATGTGAAGATGTCGTCGGGCAACCCCAGGATCTGGCGTACCTCATCCTCGTAGAGAATGTGGTTGGTGGTGATGACCGTACCGAGCCCCAGCGCCCGGCACGCCAGATTGATGTTCTGGATAGCGGGATAGACGCTCGCACCCCAAATCCTGTCCTGCTGTGCCAGGTGAGCGTCGTATCTCTTTGCGACGGCGTCGGGCAGCTTCTCAGGCGGCGGCATCTCGCGCTTTCTCGCGCATGGGATCAGCAGCACCGGCGCATCACCCATGTGATCCCAGAGATATGCCCCGCCCTTCATCAGTCTGGCGAACTGCTCTTCGGTCATGTAGTTGGGCCGGCCGCGAGCCGCATAGATTTCAGCGACCTCGTCGGAGGCCTTTCTGTAGACGGCGCCGATCTTTTGGCGTTGGGACTTGTCCCGGACGACAAGAAAGATCCAGTTTTGCGCGTTGCCGCCTGAAGGTGCTTGCGTCGCCGCCTCCAGAACCTTGGCGATCACTTCATCCGGCACGGGATCCGGCTTCAATCGCCGTAGCGCTCGCGCCGTGTACATGGCTTCGAATAGTCCGATCTCGCTCATTGTCCTCCTCACTCAAAGACGGCTGCAGGCGGTTTCTTCTGAGCCGGCGCGGCTCTAGTCTGCACCCCAGTTGACGCTTTTGTAGAGCAGGAGAACGTCATGGCCGTCGTCGAAACCGAACGCCACGGGCAGGTGCTGGTGGTGCGCATGAACCGGCCGGATCGGCTCAACGCGCTGAATACGGAAATGCGCGCCGAGCTCGCCCGGATCTGGACCGACTTCCGCCATGACCGAGCCCTAGAGGTCGCCATTTTCACCGGCACCGGCCGTGGTTTCTGCGCCGGCGAGGACATGAAGGAGTCGCTGGAGCACGGCCAGCCAGGCGGCCAACGACCCGCAATCGAAGATCCCTTCATGGTCAGCACGCTAGAGAAGCCCGTCATCGCCGCGGTCAATGGCTTCGCCATGGGCGGCGGCTTCATGCTGGTCGAGCGGACTGACCTGCGGCTTGCCGTCAAAGGGGCGGTGTTCGAAGTTTCCGAGGCCAAGCGCTGGCTACTGGGCGGCTACAATCACGGCCATGTCGCCAACCTGCCCTTCCCCATCGCCATGGAGATGGCGCTGGGTTTCCGCTTCACCGCCGAGCGCTTCTATGAGCTGGGTTTCCTCAACCGGCTGTGCGAGCCCGATCAGTTGATGCCCGAGGCGCTTCGCATGGCCGAGCACCTGCTTACCCTGCCGCCGGCCTCGCGCGTGAACACGGTGCATATGATGCGCCAGATGCGGCCGGCTCCCGCTGCCAACCAGCAGCGCCTTGCTGCCCTGCTGCACGACCATGGCGCCAAGAGCGACTTGATGGAATCGCGCGCCGCCTTCGCCGAGAAACGCAAACCCAATTTCAAGGGTTGGAACGACCCCGACGACCGCTACCGCCTCCCAACGCTCGAGTAGGCGCCTCGCCGATCCAGCAAACGGGCGTAAGTCGCTGATAATGGCGGAGAGGAAGGGATTCGAACCCTCGATACGAGTTATCCCCGTATAACGGTTTAGCAAACCGCCGCCTTCGACCGCTCGGCCACCTCTCCGCAGCCCGTAAGACCCCGGTGGTCGATATCCACGACGGATGCGCGGCGGTTCTACCGGCGGGGCGCGGGAGTGTCAAACAAGGGCGGAATTTCGCACGTTCTTTCAGGCCCTTGGCCCATAGCCGCCGGGTGTGCGACGGTTGCCGCCATGAGCCAGCACGCCCCCGGGTCAGTCGAGATGCTGAAGCGTCTCGTGGCCTTCGACACCACCTCGCGCAATTCCAACCTCGACCTCATCAAGTACATCCAGGGCTACCTCGACGACTTCGGAGTCGCGAGCAAGCTGGTGCCCAACCAGGAAGGCACCAAGGCCAACCTCTATGCCTCGATCGGTCCGGACGTGCCGGGCGGCATCGTGCTCTCGGGGCACACGGACGTCGTGCCCGTCGACGGTCAGCCCTGGTCGACCGATCCCTGGGATCTCACCGAGAAGCCTGACGGCAACCTCTACGGCCGCGGCACCTGCGACATGAAGGGGTTCATTGCCGGGGCGCTGGCGCATGTCCCTGCGTTCCAGCGCGCCAAGCTCAAGGTGCCGATGCACTTTGCATTCAGCTACGACGAAGAGGTCGGTTGCCTTGGCGCTTTCTCGCTCGCGGAGAAACTGGTCGGCGACGTCCCTCGCCCGCAAGCCGTGATCGTAGGTGAGCCGACCATGATGCAGGTGGTCAATACGCAGAACGCGGGCGGCAGTTTGATCATGACCTTCACCGGCGTCGAAGCGCACTCGTCTATGACCCACCTCGGCGTCAACGCCATCCATTTCGCTGGCGACTTCCTCCACTGGCTGAACGAACTGCAGGAGGAGCTCGCGCAAAGGAAACGGACCGACATCGATACGGTGCCTGGCCACACCACGATCAATGCCGGCATCGTCACCGGCGGAACGGCGGGCAACATTCTGGCACGCGAATGCGTGCTGACCTGGGGCTATCGCACCCTGCCCGGCGACGACGCCTGGGAGGTCCAGCGCCGCGCCGAACAGTATGTGGCCGAACTCCTGCTGCCCAAAATGCGCGCCAAGCATCCCGCGGCCAACATCACGCTCCGCCGCCGCAGCTGGGTACCGGGTCTCAAGCCGGATGAAAACGACGAGGCCTCCCAGCTTGCTCTGCAATGGACCGGCGGGAACCGCACCTATGCCGTGCCTTACGGCACGGAAGCTGGAATCTTCCGCAGCCACGGCATTCCTACGGTGATCTGTGGCCCGGGTGATATCTCCCAGGCGCATCAACCCAACGAATTCGTCGCCCGCTCGCAGATGGACGCCTGCGATGCGTTCATGGGCAAGATGATCCGTTGGGCGGAGAAGTGAATAACGCCGTCTCGCGGACATGAAAAAGGCGGCCAAACGGCCGCCTTTTCCTTTGATCCGAGGATCGTCGATTACTGGATGTCGATCACGACACGGCGGTTCTGCGGCTCGCGCACACCGTCGCCTGTCGGAACGAGCAGGTCGGTCTCGCCCTTGCCGACGACCGAGATCGCCGTCGCCGGTACGCCATCGCGCACCAGAGCGTCCTTGACCGCGTTCGCACGACGCAGCGACAGCGCCATGTTGTAGTTGGCCGGGCCCGACGTATCGGTATGGCCGGTCGCGGTAACGCGGGCGCTACCCTTGGTCTTGTAGGCGTCGGCCGCCTGCTTGATGGTGTTCAGAGCCTGCTGCGAGAGGTTCGAGCGGTCCCAATCGAAGAACACCATGAACGACGGAGCAGCCACCGGCGGCGGCGCCGGCGGAGCAGCCTCAGGCCCACCACCGAACTTGAACGAGATGCCCAGCATCACAGCGAAGCTGTTGTTGTTCCAGGTCGAGCCCTGGAAGCTGGGGTTCGTCGTGCCGAAGTAACGGCCGCTCAGGTCGAAGCGCAGATTCTGCGTGGCGTTCCAGCCCACGCCCAGGATGCCCTGATAGGCGAACTGCGTGCTGCCCAGTGGCTGGGTCGAGTCGATGAAGCCGACGCCAGCGCCCGCACCGATGAACGGCACGATCTCGCCACCAGCGTTGAAGTCATAGAGCAGGTTGGCCAACACGGCCGCCTGGCCGATCTTGCCCTGGATCGCCTGACCCGGGAAGTTACCACCACTGGTCTGATTCTCATGGTACACGCCTTCGAGTTCGACGCGCGGACCAATGAAATCGTAACCAAACTTGCCGCCAGCTGCCCAGCCGGTGTTCGGCTGTACGCCCTGGCCGGCAATGGTGGTGTTAAGCAGCCAGCTCACGCCACCTTCCACACCGCCATAGAAGCCCGGCGTAGGCGACTGCGCGTGTGCCATGACGGGAAGCGCCGCAATGGCGGCAGCCGCCACAAAAGCCTTCTTCATCGCTATCTCCCTTGCTTTAGTACTCTAAATTTCACTCAACCGGAGCTGAAGCGGTCTCGAACGGGGCGGAGTTTAGTCGAATTCCAATGCGATCGCGACGAGGACGGACATTTGGCGCGAATTGCCGCCAAGCCTGTGGCAGGACGGCCACACTTCTGGTCACCGAATGTGAACAACTACCCTCTTGACAGCTTTGAGATATGCAAAAAATGCCGATTATCCGGCATTTCGCCGGCCCGTTTCGAACAAAAACCAAGTGCGTTTCTCGGCTTCATCGATCCAATTTTCGATCAGGCTGGCCGTGGCCACGTCATTATGTTCGTCGCACAGTTCGTGCAAAATCCGCATATGGGCGGCAAGCTGTTTGTTGTCGTCTCGTAGCTCCGCCAGCATGTCCTGAGGGGTCACATAGTCGGCGTCATTGTCCAGAACGCGCTGCAGCTTCTTGATGTGGCCCACCGAGCGGACGGTGGTGCCGCCGAGCTTGCGGACGCGCTCGGCGATTGGATCGCCCATGGCATAGATTTCGTCGGCCTGCTCGTCGAGCATCAGATGGTAGTCGCGGAAGTGCGGTCCCGACACGTGCCAGTGGAAGTTCTTGGTCTTGAAGTAGAGCGCGAAGACGTCGGCCAGCAGGATGTTGAGCCCTCCCGAGATGTCCTTCGTCGCGTTCTCGCCGAGATCCGTCGGCGTAGCCAAGGCGGCAGCCTGGCGGCTTTTGACGTTCTTGCTCATGGACAGGGCTCTCCTCAAGGCGATGGTCACTTTAGATATATTCTAAATAGGCAAACTCCGCCCAACCTTCAACCACGTCAATTGAGGTAGGGGACCGACATCCCCTTGGTCACCGCCGGACGTGCGTTGATGGTGTCGTACCAGCGCTTCACGTTGGGAAAGTCCGCGAGGTTGACGGTGTGCCATTCGTGCCGGGCGGTCCACGGAAAGATCGCCATATCGGCGATCGTGTAATCTGCTCCGGCGGCGAAGG
>JAFKFL010000034.1 GCA_017308235.1 Alphaproteobacteria bacterium
TGATCTCAGCGTGGTCGAGCACATCTCGACACGCGTCGCAGTGATGTACCTCGGGCGGGTTGTCGAGATCGCGCCGTCGCGTGACCTCTACGACAAGCCGCTGCATCCTTATACCGAGGCGCTTCTGTCCGCGGTGCCGATCCCCGATCCGACCGTGAAGCGCAAGCGCATCATGTTGCAGGGGGACGTTCCCAATCCCATTCATCCGCCATCGGGCTGCCATTTCCATACACGCTGCCCAATCGCCCGGCCCGACTGTGCGCAACGCGATCCCGAGCTACGCGAAAGCCGCCCCGGCCATTGGGTCGCCTGCCATTATCGCGGATAGCGCCTAGATCTTCGGCGTGTACCGGGTGAGGTCGTCGGTGCCCAGGCGCTTCTCGATCGCCTCGACTTTCTTGACCGTCTGCTCGAAGCCGTCGGCACCGAACCGTGCCAGCTCTTCCTTCTCGAAGGTCTCGCCGAGCGCGTCAAACTCGTTGGGCGTCACCAGGCCGCGCAGCGTGGGAAAGATGTCGGTATCCTCACGCGCCGCATGCGGCTGGTAGAGCGTGATTGAAGCTGTCATCGCGTCGATCATGGTCTTGCGGCGCCCGCTGTCGGTGCGGGTGGTCGGCGCGACCTGCAGGATTTGGTCCGTGAGCTTCCGTCCCGCCGCATGTTGCGCGATCAGCACCTCGACGAGCGGGACCATTCGCCCGGCTTTCTTGAAGCGGGGAAAGAGATGATTCTCTTCGAGCTTCTCATGGTAGTCGTGGATGAAATCGCGCATCGTCTCCGCCGCGTCCACGAAGATGGCTGATTCCATATCCTCGCCCTGGCCGAGGCGTCGCACGCCTGCTTGATAGATGAGAAGGATGCGGCGGAGCACACCATGCTCGCGCATCAGATCCTCTGTCGGCGGGACGGGTGCCTCGGCTTCGGCTTTCGTGCCGATGCCCTTGCCACGTTCGTCCGCGAGGGCCGGCAGGACGGGGACAAAGCCGCAGGCCGCGACGGCACCGAAGAGCCATCGGCGATGCCGATCGACGTCATTATTCATGACAGCCTCCTTCGCTGACGTTGCGATGCGTCAAAGGAGGAACGTTGGGCTTTTATAATGGGTTGCACATGAATGGTACCCGCTGCCGGACTCGAACCGGCACGGCCTTGCGGCCTCAGGATTTTAAGTCCTGTATGTCTACCAATTCCATCAAGCGGGCATTCGACGCGGGCAGATTAGCGCTTTTCGGCCTTATGCTGCACGAGGTCGAGCAGGCCCTTGGTGAGCATTGCGAGCTTCTGCGTCTGGGTGCGCACCAGCTCCGATTGCTGGCCTGCTGCATGTTGGGGGGCAAGCTCGAGGTTGGAGAGGATCGTCATGCAGTCCTTCCAGACCCGGCTGCGCACCGCATCGGTGTCCGAATCGAAGCCATAGGGTTCATTCAAACGTTCCTGGCAGCGATGCAGCGTCGCCAGCAGCCGCTTGTCGGCCTCGGCTGAGTCGGGCATCTCGACAAATTCATGGGCCGCGCGTTCGATATCGACGAGCGCTGCGACAAGCTCGCTTACTTCCACACTTTACTCCTGGGCACGCTGCATGATGGACGAGATGCCGGCGGCGCTGCTAGTGACGAAACGACCCGATCATCCCTTCTTCGACCCATCCGCGCAGCAGCCCGGCCGCGCGGGCCGGCGCCTGCTCCTCGCCCGCGGAGGGAATAAGACATTCGCACAGCTCGGGGAAGGGCCGTTCCTCCATGAGGACAGCAAGCATCGTCGCCTCGTCTGTCGCCAGCGAGCGGAAATTCGACGTGAGCTGTGGCCGCCAGATCACCCAGGGCGTCGGCGCATCGGCCCTTGCGACCTCGAGGTTGCCGGCTTCCTGCTCATCTCGTTGCTGCCAGGCGCGCGGCACATCGAAGTCGAACGACAGCACACGCAGCGAGGGGAGCCTCGTGAAGGCCAGGGTCTCCCAGGCCTCGGCTGGCAGATCGATCAGCGTCTGGGCGACGATCGGGCTGGCGTCAGCCGAATCGAAGGCGTCGCCCAGCGCCCATTCGAAGCGCGCCATTTCGGCGACGGCGGGTGAGCCGTTGAAAGGCGGCGTTCTGGCCAGGAAATCCGCCAGGTCCTTGCCGAACCAGCGGACCGAAGGATGATGCGACGGATGCGCGGCGATGTAAGCACGGGCCATGTAGTCGAAGTCGGCGGGGCCTGCCATCGCCATCACGCCAGGATAGTCGTTCGTCAGCACCTCGATCAGGCGCAGCGCATATCCGTCGCGATAGACGTCGAGCAGTGTGACGCGATCGGCCTTGCGCGTGTCGCGTACCGAGGCGGCAAATCGGTTGTTGCTGGACAGCAGATAGTCCTGGAACGCGCGCTGTAAGTCAGCGAGAGAGCCAGCATTCGTCGTCGGAGCGCCAAGGCTCATTCGGCCGCCTCGGGTGCGCGCTCCTGCGCCACTCGCGCGGCGATTTCGCGCGCCATGTCCAGCTCGGCCAGCAGCTCGGCATAAGGCGGGATATTGGCATCCCGTTCGATCATGGTCGGCACGCTGGGAAACAATCGCACCGCTTCTGCATAGAGCTCCCAGACGTCCGGAATGATCGGGTGGTCGTGTGTGTCGATGATATGCGTGCCCTTATGGAGGTGGCCGGCAAGGTGGAATTGCCGCACGCGTGCCGCCGGCATGGCCCGAAGAAAGGCACGGGCGTCGAACTCGTGATTGAAGGCGCTTACATAGACATTGTTGACGTCGAGCAAGAGCTCGCAGTCGGCGCGCTGGGCAAGAGCGGCGATGAAGTCCCATTCGGTGAGCTCGGACGCGGCATAAGTGACATAGCTCGATACGTTCTCCAGCACCAGTCGTCGCCCGAGATGGTCCTGCACGCGCATCACCCGCTCGGTGACGTGGTCCAGCGCCTCCTCGGTATAGGGGAGCGGTAGCAGGTCGTGCATGTTGACGCCGCGCAGGCCGGTGAAGCAGAGGTGATCGGAGACCCACATCGGCTCGATCCGGTTCACCAGTACCTTCAGTTCGTCGAGATAGCGCAGGTCCAGCGGATCGATCGAGCCGATCGACAGTGACACGCCGTGCATCGCCATCTGGTAGTCGCGGCGAAAGGTGTCGAGCCATTGCAGGGGGTTGCCGCCCGGAACCATGTAGTTCTCGGACAGCACTTCGAACCAACTCACCTTGCCGGGGTTGGCGGCGATCTCCTCGTAGTGGTCGGGGCGAAGGCCCAGCCCGAAATCGACCCGCGGTGACATGGCTACAGTCTAGCTCCGAATGCCGGCGCTCGCCGTGAAAAGGAACGGGCGCCAGGAGGTCCTGACGCCCGCCGCTTCGTGCCGGTGCAAACCGGCGTGATGATCAGTTCTTGGGCGGGTTTTGCTGCAGGACAATACATTCAGCCGCCGAGTGGACCGACACCCAACCCTTGCCCTTGCAGGCGTTCTGCCCCTTGCAGGAATTTGCCGCCGATTTGCACGCACTCTGCCCCTTGCAGGCATTGACCCCTTTGCAGTCCTTGGTCGCGTATTGCGCACTCGCTGAGAAAGCGCTTGCCGCAAACACGACGGCGGCGGTGGCGACGACTGTTTTGATTTGCATTGGTCTCCTCCCTATTTTTTGCAGGACAGCCCTGCAATTTCGGCACGATAGCGCACATGCATCTGGTCTGCATATGTATTTTTCGCCATGCGCAGGGAAGAGTTGAGATTCGACACAGGGGTCTGACGCGACAAGGGCGCCGCCGGCTTCCCGGGGCGCCCTCTCTCGATTCGCGTCCGAGTTAGAAGTTGGTCGGTGAACCGCCCGCAGCCTGGCATTCAAGCCGGCTCTTGGATTCTACCCAGCCCTGGCCCTTGCAAGCATTCTGTCCCTTGCAGGCATTGGAAGCCGACTTGCACGCGCTCTGACCCTTGCAAGCATTGGCTCCCTTGCAGGCAAGCGAGTCACTGCCAAACGACGGGCTGCTTGGGGTCTGGGCGCTGACCACGGATGCGATCAGCGTTCCCGCCGCAAACGCGCTCGCTGCGGCTACCATCAATGATTTCTTCATGCGACTGCTCCCTCGAAATTTTCACGTCTTGTAGTGACCGCAACGTGAAGAGTTATGAGTCTATCGGGGGGTATGCAGACATCTGATCACTTGCGCGTGTCATCAGCAGCTAAACCATCACGTGCAAGTGATGTTGCTTTGCACCTCAGCATGGCAGGCCTGCGGATCGCTTGCGCTCTTTCTGAAGTTTGAACGCCGAGCGATTCGTCAGAGTACTTTGCCACCCTTCGACGTGCATTCGCTCTCGCTGCTGACTTCGCTCCAGCCCAGCCCCTTGCACGAGTTCTGTCCTTTGCAGGACGACGAAGCCGTCTTGCAGGCGCTCGTGCCCTTGCACGAGTTGACGCCTGCACATTTCACACGGGTTGCGGCGGACACATCGGCCACTACGGCGGCCGTGGCAAACAACGCGGCTGCAGAAGCGATGATCAGATGGCGTTTAGTCATGTCGATCTCCCCGACAGGTCAGCATCTTGCCTGCAGCCGCAAAGATCGAGAAGTCAGACCTTGGCGAGAAGGCGTGACTGCGCAGTCACTGTAGCGTGAGACGGCGGGGCGAAAGAGCGGTCTCCCTGACGCCGAGCTCGGTAATGTCGGCAGGCAGTCCCTGGCCAAGCGCCAGGCTGGTGGCGAGACGGCCGGCCGCGGCGCCGGTCTGGATGCCATACCCGCCCTGGCCGGCGAGCCAGAAGAAGCCGGGGATCGCGTCGTCGTAGCCGACCACCAGGTTTTTGTCCGCAACGAAGCTGCGCAGGCCCGCCCACTTGTTCTTGATCCGGCGGATCTGCAGGGTCGTCGCGGTCTCTATGCGATCGACGGCGATGGCGATGTCCATCTCTTCGGGCTGGGCATCGCAGGGGGGCGAAGGCGTCTCGTCCGCGGGCGAGGCGAGGAACTGGCCGACCTCGGGTTTGAAGTAAAAGGTCTCATCGAAGTCGATAGCCATCGGCAGATGATCGATCGCAAGCCCGGCGGGCGAGTCGAAGGTGAAAGCCGTCCGTCGCTTTGGCACCAGGCCGACGGGCTTGGCGCCGGCCAGTCCCGCCAGCACGTCGGCCCACGCGCCTGATGCGTTCACGATGTTGGCTGCGGTGATCGGCTCGCCATCCCGCAGGCCGATCAACCAGCGATTGTCCTTGCGCTCGAGACGGATGACCTCTGCGTTGAGGCGCAGCAGCGCGCCGGCGGCTCGCGCGCCACGCAGGAAGCCGCCGTGAATGGCGGCGACGTCCATGTCGTCCGCCTCCGGCTCGAAGAGCGCACCGCCTTGCACGGCCTCCGGTTTGAACAACGGCATCCGTCGCAACACCTCTGCGGGGTCGAGCCAACGCACGCTCGGCACCAGCTTGGCATACTCAGTAGCCGCTGCGCGGATCGCGGTCTCCTGATCGGCGCGACCGGCGATCAATGCGCCCCGCGGCGTGAGCAAGGGATGATCGGCAAAGCCCTGTGGCGGCCGGCGGTAGAAGCGGCCGGAGGCGACCGTGATGGCGCGGATCTCCGCGGAGCCATAGGTCTCCGAATGCAGGGCGGCCGAGCGACCGGTCGTGTGATAGGCGGCGACATGTTCTCGCTCGAGAATGACCACGCGTTTTTGCGGAGCGAGATGATAGGCGGCGGAGACACCGGCAATGCCGGCGCCGACAATGGCGAAATCGAATTCCTGCATGAGCCCACATTGCAAGGTCGTTGCTTACCCTGCAATAGTCCGACGGACATGAATATCGCCCATCTGCTGCTCGGGTCCTCGCAGGAATTCCGCGACCATGTCGCGTTGGCGCGCGGCGGCACGGCGCATCTCAGCTACCGCGATCTGTGGCGCAAGGCCTCGGTGATGAGCACGTATCTTCGTGCGCGCTTCGGCCTGGTGCCTGGCGATCGCGTCGCTTTTGCGCTCGCCAACTGTGTCGAGGCGATCGAGGTCATGTACGCGATCTGGCACGCGGGTCTTTGCGCTGTTCCGATGAACGCCAAGCTGCACGCCAAGGAATTCGCCTTCATCCTCGAGAATTCGGGGGCCAAGATCTGCTTCGTGACCCCCGACCTCGCGACCACCATCGCGGAGGCGGCGAAGGAGGCGCCGGCGCTGAAGGAGATCATCGACGTCACGACCCGGCCCTACGCCCTCATGGCGGTGAGCGACCCCAGCCCGATGGCGGACTGCGCGCCGGAGGATCCGGCCTGGTTGTTCTATACGTCGGGCACGACCGGACGGCCGAAGGGGGCAACGCTCACCCATCGCAATCTCCTGGCGATGACGCTCAACTACTATGCCGACGTCGATCGGCCAGTCGCCGGCGGATCGATGGTGCATGCGGCGCCGATCAGCCACGGCTCGGGTTTGTGGAATTTCCCCATGCTGGCTCGCGGCGTCGTTCAGGTCTTCCCCGAAAGCGGCAAGTACGACGTGGCCGAGACGGTCGAACTCATGAACCGCTGGCCCGACTGCAGCATCTTCCTGGCGCCCACCATGGTGAAGCGGCTGGTTGAGCATCCGGCGGCAGGCGATCTTCGACCGGGTGCCCTGCGGCTCATCACCTACGGCGGCGCGCCGATGTATGTAAGCGACCTCAAGCGCGCGATGGGGGCGCTGGGAAACGTCCTCTGTCAGCTTTACGGTCAGGGCGAGAGCCCAATGACCATCACGCATCTCTCGCGTGAGATACACGCGCTCAGCGATCATCCGCGCTGGGAGGCGCGGCTCGCCTCGGCCGGCGTTGCCGACACCTGCGTTGAGGTGCGGGTGGTCGACGAGACGGGGCAATCGCTGCCGGCTGGCGAGGTCGGGGAGATCATCGTCAAAGGCGACACGGTGATGTCGGGTTACTGGAATAATCCGGAGGCGACAGCCAGATCGCTGCGCAAAGGCTGGCTGTGGACCGGCGATGTCGGCGCTTTCGACCAGGACGGCTTCCTGACACTCAAGGACCGCTCGAAGGACATGATCATCTCGGGCGGCAGCAACATCTATCCGCGCGAGATCGAGGATGTATTGAACCTCCATCCCGGCGTCGCCGAGTGTTCCGTGGTCGGTCGGCCGCATGCGGAATGGGGCGAGGAAGTGGTGGCATTCGTCGTTGCCCGGCCAGGTACTGCGCTCACGGCAGCCGAGCTCGACCGGCTCTGCCTCGACAATATCGCGCGCTTCAAGCGGCCCAAGGATTATCGATTCATCGAAGCCTTGCCCAAGAACAACTACGGCAAGATTCTCAAGACGGAGCTGCGGGCTCTGCTATAGGGTCGCTCTCAGGAGAGAGGAGGAAAGCATGGGCATGATCGATTTCAAGCGTCCGGACGGCTCGTCTTGCAAGGGCTATCTCGCCGAAGCGGGCAAGGGCAAGCCGGGCATCATCGTGATCCAGGAATGGTGGGGTCTCAACGATCAGATCAAGAGCGTCGCCGATCGATTTGCATCAGCCGGCTACAACGCCCTGGCGCCCGACCTCTACAAAGGCCGCGTTACGCAAGATCCCGACGAGGCCAATCACATGATGACCGGTCTCGATTTCGTCGGGGCGTCGGATCAGGACATCGCGGGCGCGGTGAAGCACGTCGCTGACCTCAGCCGCAAGGTGGGCGTCATGGGCTTCTGCCTGGGCGGCGCGCTCACCATTGCCGCCTGCGCGCGGGTGTCGGGTATCGCCTGCGGCGTGCCCTATTATGGTGTTCCGCCGACGCAACTGGCCGATCCGGCGAAGATCAAGATTCCCATCCAGGGTCATTTCGCCAACCAGGACGATTGGTGTACGCCGAAGGTCGTGGACGAATTCGCGGCGGCAATGACCAAAGCCGGCAACAAGCCCGAGGTCTATCGCTACGACGCAGCCCACGCCTTCGCCAAGGACGGTGGTGCGGCCTACGATGCTGCTGCCGCCAAGCAAGCGTGGGACCGCACGCTGGTCTTCCTGGGCAAGCACCTCTGAGCTCAGCGGAGCGCGCCGTCGTGGCGGCTCCCATACGACCGGCCCTCGGCCTTGCAATCGTGGGGCTTGGGGCTGCGCTCGCGCCGCTCGATATCGCCGTCAACGTCGCGCTACCGGCGATCACGGCACACTTCGGGCTGGCGCTGGGCGACGTGCAATGGCTCGTGATCTGCTACGTCCTTGTCTACGGCTCGCTGATGCTGGTGTGTGGCAAGCTTGGCGATCTGGTGGGCCATCGCCTGGTATTCCGCGTGGGCCTCGGTCTCTCGGCGATCGGCTGCGCGGCCTGTGCGATGGCACCAAACTGGCCCTTGTTCCTGTGGGCGCGGGCGGGGCAGGGCATTGGCACCGCGCTTGCCCTTGCCTGTGGGCCGGCACTGTCGACCTCGCTCTATCCCGAAAGCCAACGTACCCGCGCGCTTGCCGGCTTTACGGCGAGCCAGGCGCTTGCGTCGACCATCGGACCGCTGCTGGCGGGCGTTCTGATCGAGGTCTGGGACTGGTCGGCCGTCTACTGGTTCCGGGTTCCAATCGCACTCGGTGCGCTCGCTTTGTCGGGGTTGCTGCCGGCGCCCCGGCGTGACAATCGGCCGTTCGATGCATTGGGGGCGGTGCTGCTTGCTTGTTGCATGAGCGCTCTCCTGCTGGCGCTCGTCCTGTCGCAGCGCGCTGTGCCGACCTGGCAGCCGTTGGCGCTGGCAATTGGCGCGTTGGTCGGCATCGCCATCTTCGTCCGCCACGAGAACCGGTTCGACGAACCGATCCTGCGGCCGGCGCTGTTCGCCGATGCCAGCTTCGCTATTCCCAATCTTCTCAGCGTGCTTACCAATCTCGCAAACTTCGCGATCCTGCTGCTGACTCCTTACTATCTCGTCAATGTACTGGGCCTATCCGCGGCGATGTCGGGGCTCATGATCGCGCTTGCCTATGTCGGCGGTACGGCCGGTGCACCGTTGGCCGCACGGCTGGTATCACGGTTCGGACAACGTCCGACCGCCTTTGCCGGCATAGTGGTGGTGGGCATCAGCCTGATGGTGTTGGGCTACACGACGAAAGATACGCCCCTGCCGCTGCTCGCGGCGATGTTGCTGGTCGAAGGCAGCGCCTACGGCCTGCTGGTCGTTGCCTACACCGATATCGTGACCGGCACGCTCGCCCGACGCGATCGTGGCGTAGCCGGCGCTCTGGCGCTCGTGACGCGCACCCTCGGGATCGTGAGCGGCGCTTCCGTGTTGAGCGCCCTGCAAGCCCGCGGCGCCGCCGGGATCGACGGCGTCGAAGGCTTTCTCGCAGGCTATCGCTTCGCTTTCATGGCCGCAGGCGGCGGCCTGTTGGCGGCGCTCCTCCTCTCCTGCTTCTGGCCACGCGCCTGGTTCCGACGCTGATTGCCTCAGTCCAGGGTAACGTGGCCGCGCTTGATGATGTCGGCAAAGGTTACGCTTTCCTTATTCACCTCGGCGCGCATGGCGGCGGGACCGAGATAGGTCGCCTTGGCGCCACCCTTGTCGAGCTTCTCCAGCACATCCGGCGCTTGCAAGGCTTCCTCGATCGCCTTGGCCATGCGCGTGATGATCGGTTCAGGGGTGCCGACAGGTGCGAGCAGCCCGTACCAGCTCTCGCCGCCTTCCTTGCCGTAGCCTTGCTCGCGCATTGTCGGGATGTCGGGCTTTTGCGGCCAGCGCTGGTTTCCAACGATGGCAAGTCCCTTCAGCCGGCCGGCCAGGATGTGCGGCAACACGGTCTGGTCGAACTGTGCCTGGATCTGACCGCCTAGAAGATCCTGCGTTGCCTGGGCGCTCCCCTTGTAGGGGACGTGCACCATCTTGATCCCGGCCTCGATGTTCAGCATCTCGCCGAAGAGCTGCGTGATGGTGCCGAGCCCGGCCGAGCCGAAGTTCACCTTGCCTGGATTGGCCTTCACGTAAGCCACGAACTCGGCGAGGGTGTTGGCGGGAACCGAGGGATGGACCGCAAGCGCCATCCACGAGGTCGACATGCGCGCCACGGTCGCGAAATCCTTGTCGGGATCGATCGGAATCGGCTGCAGGTGACGCGTGATGGCGAGCATCGCCACGGTGGTCGCGAGGAAGCTGTAGCCGTCGGCGGGCTGGGTCTTGGCGATCTCTGCCCCCAGCATGCCCGAGGCACCGCCCTTGTTGTCGAACAGTATCGGCTGGCCGAGCAGCTGGCCCGCCTTCTCGAGCACGATGCGTGACGAGATGTCGGTGGGGCCGCCCGGCGGATAGGGCACGATCACCTTGATCTGCCGGCTGGGCCACGCATCGGCAAAAGCAGGTGCCGCGGCGGCAAAGCCCAGCGCAGAGATGAAGGTACGTCTTAGCATGTTTCCTCCGATGGTCATTGGCGCAGCATTCCATGCCGCTTGTGCTAAGGTCCAGCGATGAAGAAGACTCCGAAGATCGCCTGCTGCAGCGCGAGCTTCGCATGACCCATCGCCCTGCAGGAAAAAGCAGCTTCCATGAGCACTGTCGTCTATTCCGCCCGTCGCATCATTACCATGAATCCCAACCTGCCTTTCGCCACGCATGTGGCGGTGCGCGACGGGCGCATCCTGGGGGCCGGGCCGATCGAATCGCTGAAAGGGTGGGGCAAGGTCGAAGTCGACGATCGCTTCGCCGACAAGGTGATCTTGCCGGGATTTGTTGAAGGTCATAGCCATGCCTACGAAGGCGGCGTGTGGAAGTTTCCCTATGTCGGCTACTTCGACCGCACGAGCCCCGATGGTGCGCTGGCACGCGGCCTCAAAAGCATCGACGAAGTCGTCGCGGCCTTGCAGGCGTACGAGACGAAAATGCCCCGCGACGGCTCGACTCTTCTGGCATGGGGATTCGATCCGATCTATTTCGGCGGACGGCGCATGAACCTCGCTGACCTCGATAAGGTTTCAGCGGCGCGGCCGGTGGTCGTGCTTCATTCCAATTTCCACGTCTTGAACGCCAATACGCCGGTTTTCGCCAAGGCCGGCATCACACGTCACACCAACGTACATGGCGTCGTGAAAGACGAACACGGCGAGCCGACGGGTGAGCTGCAGGAAAACACGGCCAAATTCATGGCGTACAAGGCGGCCGGTGTCGAACTTGCTGCCATACTGTCGGACGATGCGGCAACCTGGGGATTTGCCAAGGTGGCCCAGCTCGCGGGCGTCACCACGGCGACCGACCTTCACAATACGTTGCCGGACAGCACCGTCGCGGCCTATCTGGCGGCGAGCGCATCGGTGGATTTTCCGCTGCGCCTGCTGCCGGCATTTGCGGCCTTCTCGATGCCGCCCGATGAAGGGATCGCGCGATTGAAAGAGCTCGCGAAGAAGAACAACGAGCGGCTGCGCTTCCAGCTCGTCAAGATCATCACTGACGGCTCGATCCAGGGGCTGTCGGCGCGAATGCGTTGGCCCGGCTACTATGATGGGACGCCCAATGGTGTCTGGAATGTCGGGCCGGACGAGATCGACCGATTGCTGCTTGCCTATCATCGAGCCGGTCTCCAGGTCCACATCCATACCAACGGTGACGAAGCATCCGAGGTCGCGATCGAGGCGGTCGAGCGGGCACTGGCCGCGGCGCCCCGTTGGGATCATCGCCACACCTTGCAGCATGCGCAGATGGCGGACGCGGGACAGTTCCGGCGCCTGAAGGCGTTGGGCATGTGCGCAAACCTCTTCGCCAACCACCTCTTCTATTGGGGGGACGTCCACTACGCGAAGACACTCGGCCCCGAGCGAGCCGAGCGTATGGATGCCTGTGGAACCGCGCTCAAGCTTGGCGTACCGCTCGCCATTCATTGCGATGCGCCGGTGACGCCGATTGGGCCGCTATTCACGGCCTGGTGCGCCGTGAATCGTCTTACCGCGTCGGGACGCACCTTGGGCGAGGCAGAGAAGATTTCTGTCGCCGATGCGTTGCACGCGATTACTTTGGGTGCTGCCTACACGCTGAAGCTCGATGAGGAGCTGGGCAGCATCGATGTTGGCAAGCGGGCCGACTTCGCCATCCTCGACGATGACCCGCTCGCCGTTCCGCCGGAGAAACTCAATGATGTTGGCGTGTGGGGGACAGTGCTGGGCGGCCGCGTCTTTGAGGCACCGAGGGTGTGACGGCGCCCATTCCCTTCACTGTCATTGGTGGCTTCCTGGGAGCCGGCAAGACGACTCTGCTCAATCGTCTGCTGGCCGGTGCGGAGGGCCGGCGGCTCGCCGTCCTCGTCAACGATTTCGGTGCGCTCGATATCGACGGCGAGCTGGTCGCCAAACATGGCGGTGACACGATCGCGCTTTCCAACGGCTGCCTGTGCTGCACCATCGGTGATTCGCTGGTGGCGACGTTGCTCGCCCTGCTTGAGCGCTCAGATGAGTTCGATCACATCGTCGTCGAAGCGTCCGGCGTCGCCGATCCAGGCCGAATCGCCGATCTCGCCACCCTCGAGGCGCGTCTCCATCGTGACGGCGTCATAGTCGTCGTCGACGCAGATGACGTGCAGCGACGCGCTGCCGATCGGCGTGTCGGCGATACGGTATTACGCCAGCTCAAGGCGGCCGACCTCCTGGTCCTGAACAAGATCGATTTGGCCGACGATCCCTCTGTCGTGCGGACATGGCTCGACGGTCAGTCCATGGCGCCCGTTCTGGAAGCACGGCATGCCGACGTGACGCTTGCTCTTGTGTTCGGACTGGACCAACACGGCGTTTCACAGAGCGATGGCAATCCAAAGCCCTTTCGGAGCTGGTCTTACAGTTGGCCTGATCCGGTCGATCGCTCTGCCTTGCTGGCCATGCTGGACGAGGTACCGTCTCACGTCCTGCGGGCCAAGGGCATCGTGCGCTTTGCCGACTCTGCCGACCGGCGATCGATCGTGCACATGGTCGGCCGCCGCGTCGATATCAGCGAAGATGGTTCATGGCCCGGCGACGTGGAGTCGCGACTGGTGCTTGTCGGTACGGGCGCCATGCTACATTCCTTCGAAAGGGAGTGAAGCGAGATGGCCGGCAGACTGAAGGACAGAGTGGCGATCGTGGTGGGCGCAGGCTCGAGCGGTCCCGGCTGGGGCAACGGCAAATGCACCGCTGTCACCTTTGCCCGCGAGGGAGCCAAGGTTTTTTGCGTTGACCGCAAACGTGCTGCGGCGGACGAGACCGTCGGCTTGATTGTCAAGGAAGGTGGCGACGCTGCTTCCTTCGAATGTGATGCCTCGAACAATGCCCAGGTGAAGGCGATGGTCGACGCCTGCATGGCCAAATGGGGTCGGGTGGACATCCTCGACAACAACGTCGGCATTGGCTCGACCGGCGGCCCTGTCGAGCTTTCCGAGGACGAGTGGCAGCGGGTATTCAACGTCAACGTGACGAGCTTCTTTCTTACCGCCAAGCATGTGCTTCCGGTCATGGAGGCGCAGGGCAGGGGAGCGATCGTCAACGTGAGCTCGATTGCTTCGATCCGCACGCCCAAGGGCATCTCCTACGTCGCCTACAACGCGTCCAAGGGCGCCGTGAATTCGCTCACCATGGCAATCGCCTCGGAATATGCATCCAAGGGCATCCGCTGCAATGCGATCCTGCCGGGCCTGATGCACACGCCCATGATCGACTTCCTCGCCGAGGAGTACGCCAAGGGCGAGAAGGATCACAACCAGGCCTATGACAAGATGATCGCCATCCGCAATCGTGCCTCGCCGACGGGCAAGATGGGCACCGGCTGGGACACCGCCAACGCTGCCTTGTTCCTGGCTTCCGACGAAGCGGCGTACGTGAACGGCCATCTGCTGGTGGTCGACGGCGGCATTACGCTTCGCGCCTGATCGTCAGGGAGCGAATTGCTCCTTGAGGATGCGCTCCTCGAGATCGTGCTCAGGATCGAACAGCAGGGTGAGCCGGATGTCGTTGGCCTCCGTCACTGTCACTTTGACCACATCGGCGATCTCCACCGAGTCGGCCGCGGCGGCAACAGGACGCTTGCGTGGATCGAGTATGGTGAAAGCGACCTTGCTTTTGTGAGGCAACAGCGCGCCGCGCCAGCGCCGCGGCCGAAAGGCATTGATCGGCGTCAGTGCGAGCAGGCCGGCACCCAACGGCAGGATCGGGCCGTGGGCGGAGAGATTGTAGGCCGTTGATCCGGCCGGCGTCGCGACAAGGGCACCGTCGCAATGGAGGTCCGGCAGACGCAGATGCCCGTCGATCGCGACGGCGATACGCGCCGTCTGGCGGCTTGAGCGCAGCAGTGAAACCTCGTTGATGGCGATTACTTCGTGGCGCCGGCCGCGAGTGTTCGTCGCGACCATACGCAAGGGAATGAGCGTCACCTTCCGGGCAGCCTTCAAGCGGGCCGGCAGGCCACCGGCGCGATACTGATTCAGCAGGAAGCCCACCGTACCGAGGTTCATGCCGAAGATCGGCGTGCCGCGGCGAATGTTGCGATGGAGGGCATTCAACATCAGCCCGTCGCCTCCCAGGGCCACGATGATATCTGCCTGCGCCGGCGTCACGCTGCCATAGCGTTTCACCAGCGCCACGCGGGCGGCTCGGGCGACCGGCGTCGAGGCGGCGATGAAGGCCAGGCGAGGAGCGGAACTGGAAGGGACTGACATTGGGCCTCGGCGACGCGTAGAACGGAATTCGCACTATAGCGGCTGACTACGTGGTTGCGATAAAATACCCGTTCAAAGCGAGCCGGAGGAGGAACGTGATGGAACTGGTTCCGCTGGGGCCGGGCTTCGGCGTGGAAGTCAGAGGCATCGATATCCTTGACGTCGCCACTGACGCCGACGCCTACAAGGCGGTGCGCAGTGCGTTCGAGGAACATTCGCTGCTGGTGTTTCGCGACCAGCCGATTGCCGACGACGTCCAGGCTGCATACAGCCGCGCCTTCGGACCGCTCGAACTGACCAAGGTGTCGTCGCTCGGCCAAAATACGTTCTATTCGCGCCTCACCAACAAGGCGAACGGCAAGGTGGTGCCGCCTGACCATCGCCAGGTGCTGGTCGCCAAGGCGAATGCCCTTTGGCACACCGATTCGTCGTTCAAGACGACGCCGGCTCTCGCCTCCGTCCTGACGGCTCGTGTGCTGCCGGAGGACGGCGGCGAGACCGAGTTCACCTCGACGCGGCTCGCCTGGGAGCGGTTGCCAGCCGATTTGCAGGCCCGCCTGACGGACGCGGTGGCGACGCACTCCTACGCCAACAGCCGTGACCAAATTCACCCCGACCTCGCGACCGAGATGGAGCGCCGGTCCCTGCCGCCGGTGCGCTGGCGGCTCAACTGGCGCAATCCGACCAACGATCGTCGCGCGCTCTATGTCGCGAGCCACGCCTACGCCATCGACGGCATGGACGATCGTGACGCACGCCAGCTCCTGGCACAGCTTCTCGACGAGGCGACGCGTCGCGAGTTCGTCTACAGCCACAAATGGCGCCAAGGCGACGCGGTAATGTGGGACAACCGTGCCATGCTCCACCGCGGGCGGCCTTGGGATTATGCCCGCGAGCGTACCATGGTGCGCACCACGATCTCGGCGACAACGGCGGATGGACTCGACCAGGTGAGGCCGTCCGGTCTCCACTGATCGGGTCGAGCGGCCGAGAGGTTAGGGAAGGCTCCAGCCACCGGCGCCGCGCAGGCCGAAGATCGCTTGCGGCTGATCGACGTCCTTCAGCACGTGAAGGCCGAGCGATTCGATGTCCCTCGGCGGCAACAGCTCAGCAAGAGCAGCGGAGAGCAGGACAGGCCGGCTTAGCGGCACGCAAAGCTTCTCCAACCGAGCGGTGTGGTTCACAGCCGGGCCGATCACCGTGAAGTCGAGCCGATTGCTGGCGCCGATGTTACCGAACATCACTTCGCCGATATGCAATGCCAAGCCAAAGCGTACAGCGGGCTCGTCGGCGGCAGCGCGGATACCGTTCAATATGGTGATCGCGTCGGCCACGGAACCGGCGGCGCGCACCACCTTTAGGGCCACCTGGCCACGGTTGGCTGGCGTTGGCACGGGAAAGATGCACAACATGCCGTCGCCCATGAACTTCAGGATCTCGCCACCCGCGCCAGTGACGATCTTGCCCATCACGTCGAAGTAGTCGTTCAGCAGATTGATCACTATATCGCGCGGCAGGGTATCGGACGCGCGCGTGAAACCGCGCAAGTCGCAGTACCAGATGACCGCTTCGATCGTCTGACCGTCGCCACGCTTGACCTCACCGGCAAGGATCCTCTGGCCGGCCGTGCGGCCGACGTAGGCATCAAGCAGATGGGTTGCGGTATCGCGCAACGAATGGATCTCGACCAGGCGCGTGAAGGCGAACTGCAGCAGGTACATGCGATCAAGATCGGTCGACGAGAAACCACCTGGTCGGTCGGACACGACGCTCAACGCATCGACGTGGCCGTTGGTGAACAGCAATGGCAGGGCGACGTAATCCGTCGCGCCTTCGCCCTTGAGCTGGCGCAGAAGCGGTGCCTGAGGCTCGGTTTCATCGAGACGGAAGCGGATGGTCTTCTGCTGCTCGAAGACAATGGGCAGCGGATTGTCCCGGTACTCCGCATCGTCGACCGGGACATGCGGCCGGATGCCGACTTCGATGCCGCGGCCGCGTCGCCAGAAGTAGCCCTTGCCGGCGAATTCGGGGTGCAGTGTGAGCTGGAAATAGGCCAGGCGATACAGCGGAATATCGGCCAGCACGAGCTGCTCGCCGGCGGCGGCGACGAGTTCGGCAGTGTCGGTGATGCGATAGGCTTCGGTGACGAACCAGCGGGCTACTGGGTCGCTGTAGACACGCTGGGCGATATCGTCGTCCATGGCCGAACCATAACCCGGTCCGGCCACGGCCGTGACACTATTCGGCAGCGGCAAGCCGTTGATGCTGGGCGACAGCCGCCCGTGCGCGCGCCAGGTCCTCGCCGCGCTTCTTGCTGACGGCTGCTTCGCCGCCCGCCGTCTCGGCGAACAGGGCGAGCTTGTCCATGTCGCCGTCGACCACGGGCGTGAGGGCCAGGTCGGTGTATTCGTGACGCTTGGGGTCGTGCTTGACCTTCTGGCCGATGCGCCAGCCCTGCCACGCGAGGCGGGCATAGATCCGGAGCTTGCGCCAGGTTTCGGCCGCAAGCTTGAGATGGAACAGGCCGACCGGCTCGATCGGCAGGCCGTAGCGGCGATCGCGGCGATACTTCATGCGCACGATGCCGCCCTCGAGCGGATGGATCCCCTCGGCCTCGAACATGATCTTGAACATTGTCATGAACTGGGCCGGCTCGGCGGGGTTGCGTCCCTTAACGGCGCCATGCCGGCGCGCCACCGTCTCGATGTGCTCGGGCGTGTAGTAGGCCTTCCACGCATCTCGATAGGTGCGGTCAAACTCCTCGTCGCTCATCGTGGGATGATGGACGACACGGTGATGCAGGTCGTACTTGTTGAGGTCCGGATCCATCCACGTGCCCTGCTTCCAAAGCTTTTGATGGTCCTCGGAGCCCGGCAGCGGCGTGAGCATGAACAGCTCGAGGATGTCGAGCGGCAGCTCCTTCTTGATGATCTCCATGTCGCGCAGCACCGACTCGCGCGTGTCGCCGGGGAAGCCGTAGATATAGCCCGCCCATGTGGAGATGCCTGCGGTGTGCCAGGCCTGCAGCATCTTGCGGTATTCGGTGATCTTGTTCTGCCGCTTCTTGGCAGCCAGCAGATTATCAGGGTTGATGTTCTCAAGACCGATGAACACTCGGTAGACACCCGCCCACTGCGCCTTGGCGATGAAGTTCGGGATGCGGTGGCACTGGGTGTCGACCTGGATGAGCAGCGAGAGCTCGATGCCTTCGTTCTCCTTGAGCTCGATGATGCGGTCGAAGAAGTCTTCCCAATGGCGGTTGCGCGCCATGTTGTCGTCGGTGATGAAGAACGACGTGATGCCCTGCTTGTGGTTCTCGCGGATGATCGCCTCGAGATCGTCGGCGTTGCGAAAGCGGCTCTTGCGGCCCTGCACGTTGATGATGGTGCAGAACGAGCACTGGAAGGGGCAGCCTCGGCCGAGGTCGAAACTCGAGCTCTTACCTTCGTTGCGGGCGAGCGCCGCGGCCGGCAGGTGCGGCGTCGGCGCATTTTCGATGCCCGGCAGGTCGTCCATGTAGTTGTAGAGGCGCTTCAGCGTGCCGTTCCACGCGTCGCGGATCACCTCGTCGAGACGGCCTTCCTCGGCCTCGCCGGCGAAGATCGAAACGCCCATGTCCATGGCGGCCTGGATCTCCGGTGGTACGACCGGCAGCATCGAGAGGCATCCCGCCGCATGGAAGCCGCCCAGTGCCACAGGAAGGCCGGCCTTGATGAACTGCCGAGCAAGGTCGACTGCGCGCGGGAACTGGTTGCTCTGCACGCCGACCAGGCAGATCAGTGCCCTGCCGCCATTCCTGCGGATGTCGCGCACGATGCGATCCACTCGTACGCGCGCATTGGTCTCGTCGAACGGCTTGATGACGATCTCGACGTCGGGCCCCAGCACCTGCCGGCGCCGGCAATCGTCGCCCAACCCGTAAAGGGCAGCCAACGTGTTGGACGGAATATGAGACCGCAGCCAAGTGATGGGATAGCCGGCATCGTCGTAATGCGTCGGCTTGATCAGGATGAGCTCGAAACAAGTCTTCTTGGCCGAACTGCCCATTGCGGACTGCTCCCCTTAAAAGTCCGCGTGCTGTCTAATCGCGCCGCTGACGATCCGTCGAATTGACACCGCTTTGTAAAACAACCGGCTTGTGCCCGTCCGGTGAAAGAAAGGCATTCCCCTTCAATACGTTATGCCGACAATTTGCATCCCCGACAAGGGTGCAGGCCAGGGTAGCTGTGGAGCCTGTTTCGCCTTGGGTGAGCTACAAATAGAAGTTCATTGCGCCCCATGCGCCGTGCAGACACCCTGTTTCGTTCGGAAGCGCGCGGGATGGCGCCGATCGGAGGAAAACCACAAGACGTGACCGTATTTGCGCGTGTTCCTGCGCTGGCGCCTTTCCAGATCCGCAGCTTCTGCTTTCAGTGGCCCGCCGACCTTCTCGCCTCCTGGGCGTTCGAGATGGAAGGGGTGATCCTCGGCTGGTTTGTCCTCGTCTCCACCGGTTCCGTAACTGCGCTGGCTATTTTCGGCTCCCTGCAGTTTCTTGGCACCTTGGTGTCGCCTTTCTTCGGGATGGCGGGTGACCGGATCGGCAACCGCAATGTCCTTTGCCTGATGCGCATCACCTATGTCGGGATTGCGCTCTGCCTGATGCTGCTGTTCCTGGCCGGGCTTGCGACACCCGTTCCAGTGTTCGTCCTGGCTGCCCTCATGGGCCTCGTCAAGCCATCGGATGTCACGTTGCGCAATCTCCTGGTGGGCGAGACCATGCCGACCGAGCTGCTGATGCGTGCCATGAGCGTCTCGCGCATGACCGCCGACTCAGCGCGTGTGATCGGTGCTCTCTCCGGCGCAACGTTGGTGGCCACACTGGGCGCAGGAGCGGCCTATGCAGTGATCTGCAGCGTCTATGGCCTGAGTTTTCTGCTTACGCTCAACGTCGGCCTCAAGCGGGTCCGCGTCCTGGGCGAAGAGGCAACGCCGGCATCGCCGATCAAAGCGCTCAAGGAGGGCTTCGCCTATGTCTGGTCGACGCCCGACGTACGCGCGGCAACACTCCTTGCCTTCCTGATGAATTTCGCAGCCTACCCAATGGTCAACGCCTTGCTGGCGCATGTTGCCAAGGATGTCTACGGCCTCGATCAGACCGGACTTGGCTGGCTGATCGCAAGCTTCGCGGCGGGCGCTTTGCTGGGTTCGATCCTTCTTTCAATGCACGGTGCACGAATTCCTGCTGCCCGGACGATGATCGCCTTCGCGCTTGTCTGGTTCGTTTTGAACTTCGTCTTTTCGTGGATCGAGGCGCCGCGCTGGGGCGAGGCGCTGCTGATCGTGATCGGCGTGGCGCAGAGCTTCTGCATGGTGCCGATGGCGGTGATCCTCCTGCGCACGGCCGATCCTGCTTTTCGCGGCCGGGTCATGGGCGTGCGGATGCTCGCGGTCTACGGCCTGCCGCTTGGCCTGCTGTTGAGCGGACCGATGATCGAGCATGTCGGTTTCGCGGTGACCGGGTCCCTGTTCAGCCTGGTCGGCCTTACCTTCACGGTGTTGATCGCCGCCCATTGGCGCGATCATTTGTGGCATCCGCAGGCGGCGGCCAATCGATAGGGGAACTTTCCGGGGCTGGGGGGCGTTGGCTTGCGACCGATCGAGGAGAGCATGCCCAAGATCCCAGCGCTGGCGGCCGTCTTCTTGCTGGTGAATGTCACGGCCGTCGCTGCCCAGTCCCTCCCGGTCGATACGGCGCCCACACCTGATGAGCGGCGCAATATCTTTACCTTCCAGGTCGAGAACGATTTTTTCAATATCGTCGGCAAGTCGGATCGCGACTACACCAATGGTGTACGGATCGGCTGGCTGTCGCCCGCCTTATCAGACCTGCCCGACGGGTGGGCAAGACTGCTTACCCTGCCGACGGTGTTCGGCGAGGCGCCTGCGAATTTGGTCACGCGGCGCGTTGGCGTGTCGATCGGTCAGAATCTCTACACGCCGCAGGACACGGAAACGGCCCAGCCGATTTTTAACGACCGTCCCTATTCGGCGTGGCTCTACATGAGCGTCGCGCTGCAATCGACCTACAAGCGGATCAACCCTGCAACCGGTGCGCCGGATCCGATCCGACTCGACACGCTTCAGCTCGATTTTGGTCTGGTCGGACCCGCAGCGGGTGGCGCGTTCGTGCAGAACAACTTCCATCGCCTGATCAATGATGGTCCGGCCAACGGATGGGCAAACCAGCTTCACAACGAGCCGACGCTCGACCTCACCTTTGAGCGTCGCTGGCGGACCGGCAGAGGGATTCTTCTTGATCAGCCAAAGCTTGAGTACGATCTCGTGCCCATGGTCGCTCTCGCGGTCGGGAATGTCTCGACCTATGCCAGCGTCGGCGGCCTGCTGCGCATCGGCAAGGACCTGCATGCCGATTTCGGCCCGCCGAGATCACGGCCGGCACTCCCGGGCTCCGAGGGTTTCGTCGGCGATGGATTTGCCTGGTATCTGTTCTTCGGCGTGAGTGGCGACGCTGTGGCACGCAACATGTTTCTCGACGGCAATACCGATGGCAACAGCATGCATGTGACCCATCGCCCCTTCATCGCCGAAGGCACCGTGGGTCTCGCTCTGTTTTTTCGTGGGATGCGCGTTTCCTTCACCCAGGTCCTGCGCACGCCCGAATTCTTCGAACGCAACCGGTTCGATCAGTACGCGTCGATCAACGTCACGTTTCGCTACTGATCGGCAATGTGCCGAGCAACATCGGGACCGATGATCCGCAGATGGTGCCCGGCACGTTGCCTGTCTCCTTGTTAGCCCAGGTTCTTTTCGGCGAAGGACCAGTTCACGAGCTTGTCCAGCCATGCCGCCACATGATCGGGACGGCGATTCTGGAAGTCGAGGTAGTAGGCATGCTCCCACACGTCGGCGGTGAGCAGCGGCGTCTCCCCATGCGCGATCGGGGTGTCGGCGTTGGACGTGGTGGTGATCTTGAGTTTGCCGTCGCTACCCTTGACGAGCCAGGCCCAGCCACTGCCGAACTGTCCGACCGCCGCTTTCTGGAAAGCGTCCTTGAACTCCTTCACGCCGCCAAAGCTCGACTGCAGCGCGTCCTTGAGTTTGCCGGTGGGCTCGCCGCCGCCCTTGGCCGACATGCTTTCCCAGTAGAAGTTGTGATTCCAGATCTGGCCGGCGTTGTTGAAGATCGCCTTGTCCTTCTCGTTCTTCGCCGACTTGGCGACGATCTCCTCGAGTGCCATGCCGTCGTAGCTGGTGCCACCGATCAGCCCATTCAGGTTGTTGACGTAGGCCGCGTGATGCTTGCCGTAATGGAACGAGATGGTCTTGGCTGAGATCACCGGGTCGAGGGCGTCCTCGGCGTAGGGCAGCTTGGGGAGGCTGAAGGCGTGCTTAGGCTTGTCTAGTGGCATGACACTACTCCTGATGTTGCGACGACCCCCGACTATGGAACGTCTCGCTGAATTTAATGTTGCGTCTCATTTTCGCAGGCAGGCGTGTCGCGAAATTCCCTTATCCGCGTATTTTTGAGCGAACGGTTCTCAGTTGCGCGCTCCGCGGTTGCATTGTCCTCGACAGTCGGTGTCTAAGGATCGAGCGTCACTCTGGAGGCCCGTCATGAGAGGCAACGCGCAAATAATTGCGGAATTGAACAAGCTCCTGAAGAACGAGCTGACCGCCATCAACCAGTACTTCCTCCACGCGCGGATGTTGAAGCACTGGGGCTTCGAGCGGCTGGGCAAGAAGATCTACGATGAGTCGATCGGCGAGATGAAGCATGCCGACCGGCTGATCCAGCGTATCCTGTTGCTCGAAGGATTGCCCAATCTCCAGGACCTCGGAAGGCTGGGCATCGGCGAGACTGTTCCGGAATGCCTGAATGCCGACCTGAGGCTGGAAAGCGCCGCGCGGACGGACGTGGTCGCCGCGGTGGCGGCTTGCGAGGCCGCACAGGATTACGTGAGCCGAGAGATCGCGGTCGATATCCTGGAGGACGCCGAGTCCCATATCGATTTCCTGGAGACCGAGATCTCGCTTCTGGAGAAGGTTGGCGAGCAGAATTACCTGCAGACCCAGATCGGCGAAGGAAACGAGTCTGATTGAGCGCGGCCGTTCGCTAGTGGCCGACGCGTTTGCGGATGTCAGTCGGCCGCGAGCAGGGTCTGCGGCGCCGCTTGCTCGATTGAGATGGTCTGGTCGATCCGCTTGCGCATCTCCGGCGCGCAACCGCCGCACTGCGGGCTCTGGCCGCAGGCGCGGAAAACGTCCACCGGACGTCGGGCTCCCGCCCGGACGGCAGCTTCGACATCACGGTCTCGAATGGCGCGGCAGACACAGATATACATCTGACAGACGTCTTTCGTGCAATTCCATGCAGTTGCGACTTACTCGCATGCCGAAGATAAGAGGCATTCGCAGATAGGTCAAGGGTCGGAATTAGGGCAAGAAAATGGGCCATCCCGTCTTTACCGAAGAGCATGACCTGATCCGGGCCCAGCTTCGCCGCTTTGTCGCGGAGAAGGTGAAGTCCGAAGGGCCGAAATGGGAGCAGGCGGGGTTCGTGCCGCGGCAGGTGCTGCGTGAAATGGGGGGCCTGGGCTTCTTCTCCCTGCGGATTCCCGAGGAATTGGGCGGTGCGGGCCTTGATGCGCGAGCGTCCGTGATCTTGGCCGAGGAAGTCGGGCGATCGACCTATGGCGGCTTCGCTATCACCGTCCTCGTTCATACCGACATGGCGAGCCCCCATCTCGTCCGCTTCGGCAGCAAGCGGCAGCTCGACAAATATCTACCCGGCATCATGGCGGGCACGACGATCACGGCCGTCGCCGTCACCGAGCCCGGCGCAGGCTCCGACGTTGCCAGTATCCGCACACGCGCCGTCCGCGATGGCGACTCCTATGTGCTGAACGGCGCCAAGATGTTCATCACCAATGGCGTCCATGGCGATCTCTATTTCGTTGCGGCCCGGACCGATCCCGAGGCCAAGGGCAGCCGCGCGCTCACCATGTTCATCGTCGAGAAGGGAACGCCGGGCTTCCGCGTGAGCCGCGCGCTTGCCAAGACGGGCTGGCTGAGTTCCGACACGGCCGAACTCGTGTTCGAGGATTGCCGCGTGCCTGCAGAGAACATCCTCGGTGAGGAAAATCGCGGCTTCTATTCGATCATGGCGAACTTCCAGAACGAGCGCCTGGTGATCGGCGCGATGGCGATGGCCGAGGCGCGAGAAGCGATCCGCATCACTTTCGATTATGTCAATCAACGCGCCGCCTTCGGCGAGCCCTTGTGGGAGAAGCAGACGATCCGGCAGCGGTTGGCGCGACGGCTGGCCGAGGTCGATGCGGCGCGCCAGCTCGTGCATCACACCGCCTGGCTCGATGCCCAGGGCACGGATTGCGTGGCCCAGGTCTCGATGGTGAAGGCACTAGCCGGCGATTTGGTGAATGCGGTGCTTTACGACTGCGTGCAGTTCCACGGCGGCATGGGGTTCATGCGCGAGAGCGCGATCGAGCGCATGGCACGCGATGCTCGGGTGCAGGCAATCGGCGGCGGGGCGTCCGAAGTGATGCTGGAAGAAGTCGCCAAGCGGTTCGGGCAGGTCTTGTCAGACTGATCGGGGCACCGCATCTTCGCGACTGATGACTGTACCGCAGAATGCTCCGCGTTATTGGGACGACTATGAAGTCGGCAAGAGATATCCGCTGGGCTCGACGACTTTCACCGAACAGGAGATCGTCGACTTCGCGCGGCTCTATGATCCACAGGAATTCCATATCGATCCCGAGGGTGCCAGGCGCTCGCTGTTCGGTGGCCTTATCGCCTCGGGTTGGCATATCTGCGCCAAGTTGATGCGCCTCTTTGTCGACAACTACCTCGACAAGCGCACCGCGCTCGGCTCCCCCGGCATCGACGAGATTCGCTGGCTGAAGCCAGTGCGGCCGGGCGATACGCTCTCGGCCTGGGTCGAGTGCGCCGCGAAGGTGCCGTCCAAGAGCAAGCCAGAGCTGGGCATCATCCATGAGGCGTGGCACGCCGTGAACCAGAAGGGCGAACTCATCATGACGGCCAGGGGCATCAACATGATCCGGCGGCGGCCGGCATGAAGCGGGCAGTGAAGGGCCTTGATCATGTGGTGGTCATGGTCGACGGCATTGATGCGGCGCAGGCTGCCTGCCAGCGGCTGGGGTTCCAGGTCCAGCCACGTGGTTTCCACAGAAAGCTCGGCACCGCCAATCATCTGATGATCTTCGACAACGACTATTTCGAAATCCTGGGCATCGTCGAGGACACGGAATTCAATGCCGAGCGGCGCCAATGGCTGAAGAGCGGCGGCGGCCTCGCCAACGTGGCGCTGGCGACCGACGATGCCGACCTCGCCCATCAGGCGTTCCAGTCCGCGGGGCTGCAGCCCGATGCGCCGCTTTCATTCGATCGCGCTGTCGAAATCGATGGCAGGACAGAGCAGGCGCGTTTCCGGACGGTGCGCATTCCCAAGACGCATATGCCGGTGGTGGGCTTCTTCGTCTGTGAGCACGTCACGCCGCAATTCGTCTATCGGCCGGAGTGGGCTCGGCATCCGAACGGCGCGCGCGGCATCCTGGGCGTCACCGTCATTGCCGAACAGCCGACGAAATGGATCGGAACCTTGGAGAAATACTTCGGCGCCGGCGCAGTGCGTCGCGATAGCGAGGGGCTTGTCGTCGATACCGGCACACAGCCGGTCCGGTATATGTCGCGCGCGGCCTATGCGGCCTGCTACCCGGGCATTGTTCCGGTGCGATCGGATGATCATCCCGCGTTGCTGCGAGTGCGGGTCGAGAACCTCTCGGCTTGCGAGGCCCTTCTGAAGGGGAACGGAGTGAAGGTGCTGAGACCCGATGGAGACCGATTGCTGGTTTCGCCGGCGGAAGCAGCTCATCTCACCCTGGAATTCGCGGAGCGCTAGTTTCATGGCGTTGGATCTGGCCGACCGCGGCATCTATGGCTTCGTGACGTCCGAGCACCTGCGGTTCGCCGATGTCGATGCCAATGGTCACATCAACAACGTCGCCTTTTTGCAGCTTCTGGAAAGTGCTCGCGTCTCTTATCTGCGCGAGATCGTCCGTGTGGGCTTGCCGCCTTTCCGTCTCGTTGTCGGGCGACTGGAAGTCGATTTCAAACGGCAGATGTTCTATCCCGGCAGCGCGACGGCCTGCGCGCGGCTGGTCGAAGTGCATGATCGCAAATGTGTCGTGGGCCAAGCCTTGTTCGACGGCGATGGGAATTGCACGGCGGTGCTCAAAGTGATCATGGTGTCGCTGAACGAAGAGACCCATCGCAGCATGCCGTTCGCTTCGGTTGTGCGCGAAACCCTCTGTCGCCTCGCTGCTTCTCCGAATGGACTGCCGTCATGACAAACACGCTCATCCCCGACGGTTTCCGCAAGCTCGATGTCGGTGACGATTTTGTCGGGCTGATCGGGCCGCTCTGGTTCAAGGCCGAAGGCGAGAAGCTCCGCGTCGGGTTGCCGCTCGAGCCCCGGCACGGCAATCCCATGGGTTGGGCGCACGGTGGCCTCCTGGTGACGGTGGCCGACATGGTGATGGGCGCCGGGTCGGGCCACGCCACCGGCATTCGCTGGCCTCATCCCACGGTGTCGCTCAGCACCGAGTTCGTGCGTGGCGCGCGGCTGGGACAATGGCTTGAGGGCACGGCGCGCATTGCCCGGCGCACGGTCAATTTCTGCTTTTGCAGCTGCGATCTGCTCTGCGGTGGGGAGGTCGTGCTGCTTGCGTCGGGTGTCTTCAAGGTGCCGGACGTCGACAAGATTCCCGAGGCTGTACGGGCGAAAGTGCTCGGCAAGTGGGGCGAGAGCTGACAGCCGCTCAGTGCTTCTTCCGGCGATAGATCTGGTACCGATCGAAATCCATCAGATGTTCGTAGTGCGCGAAGGCGTCTGCGAACACCTTGTCCTGCCGAAAGTACTCTAGGTAGTCGAACACCTTGCCTTGGCAGCGCGGCATGCCGGGAACCGTGTCGACGATCAGAAGGTCAGGCTTGCCGTTGGCGAAATCCTGCGAGACGGTTTCGAATACAAACTTCTCTGTGTCCGACATCGTGTCGGGCGGATTGTAGAGCGCCGGGAAATCCTCGCATGTGGCGTAGACACCCTGCAGCACCCACATCGTGAGGAAGCGCATGGTCATGCGGCCCTCGGTGTAGTTCAGCATCGGCCAGAACGGATAAATGCCCGGTGAAAGAGCAAGGATCGTGCGATGCGGTGCGTTCTGCTCGACGATGTGCCGCAGGACTCCGCCGACGGATGCCTCGTACTGACGCTGCTTGAAGAAGGGCGGTGTATAGAGCGCCGCCTGGAAGTAGAGCAGCACCATCAGCGTGGCGGAGATCACGGCCACCGGCAGCCGGTGGCCGCTGCGGCTGATCGGCAGGTAGCGATCGACAGTCTGCGAGATAGTGAGCGCTGCCAGCAGGATCGCGACAGACAACGTCGGCAGCAAGTGATAGGGCCAGCCTTTGGCCTGGGCGATCGCCGAGATGGCGGCACCGATGCCATAGGCGACCAGGGCGCGTGCCGCCAGCGTGCGAGTGAGAAACACCGCGAAGGCGCCGAAGATCAGGAGCGCCAGCAGCGTCGGTGCCATCACGTTGCCGGTCAGGATCTGCCACCAGCCGGCGTCGCCGATCGGTGAATAGGCCTCGATGGCAAGCGGCATGACGAAGAGGCCGTATGCCGAGAATACCGTGTACATCAGTGCGAGATGGATCACGGCGACTGCCAGAATCGACCACGGTATCTCGTCGCGGAACGTGGTCCGCCAGCCCCGGCGGATCAGCAGGTAGAGTTCGACCGTCGCCGGGATGGCGAGAAAGTAGGGCTTGAGCGCGAAGGCTACACCGGCCACCAGGCCGATTGCGATCGCCTTGCCGCGCGAGGTCGACACGCCCTCCGCCCGGGCCATCGAGACGATGAGGTACGGCGCGGTCGCAACGAACATGATGTGCTCGCGTTGCCCGAAGTGTTCGTTGGGCAGTACCGTGAACAGGAACAGCAGCACCGGCGGCAGCAAGCCTTCGGTCAAGGCATGATCGGCCGATGGTACGAGGCGGATCAGCCGGCGGCAGGCGAAGAACGAGGCGAATATGCCTGCCACCACCCAGGCCGTGAACCAGAAGGGCACGCCGCCGGGCAGGATCTTGGCGGTCAGTACCGGTAAGGTGTGCACGATAAAGGTGAGAGGCAGGTTCTCGTCGATCACGTCGACATAGAGTTTCTGCCCGTCGATCCAGCGCCCCGAAACGTCGAGGATGGCACCGACATCGTGATTGATGGGCGGGAAGAAGTAGCCGGCCAGCCACAGGATCGGCAGCGCAAACAGCGGCACCATGAGAAGGCGCTCGATGCGCGGCGACTGGACAGGGGGCTTGGCGGCGGCGGTTGGCAAGGCGCTTGGAAGATATCATAAGCGGAGACCAGAGCGACAAGCAGGAGCGTGGGACGCGTGGATCAGGCGGAATATGAACGCATGCACGCGGTCGAGGATCGCATGTGGTGGTATCGCGGCTTGCGGCTCCTCGTCACCGAACTACTTGGAAGGGCGCTCGAGCGATCTAAAGCGTCAGGGTACGTGCTGGATGCAGGATGTGGCACCGGCGGCATGCTGGCGAAACTCGGCGCCGGCGTTGGCGGCCATCCGACGATTGGTCTGGAGTACGATCCCAGCGCCGCGGAATTTGCGTCTGCCAAGACCCGAAGACCTATCGTCGTGGGATCGGTCACAAAAATGCCGTTGGATGACGCCGGGATCGCGGCTTATCTCTCGCTCGACGTGCTTTGCCATGCAGGAGTCGAACCTGAGGTTGCATTGGACGAGGCTCGTCGTTGTTTGGCGCCGGATGGCGTTGCCATCTTCAATTTGCCCGCTTATTCGTGGCTATTGTCCGCGCACGACAAGCGCGTGCACAATGCGCGGCGCTTCACGCGAGGCAAGGCGCATCGACTGCTTGCAGAGCACGGGTTTCGCGTCCTGATTTCGACTTACTGGAATACGCTGCTGTTTCCCTTGATGTTGCTGCACAGACTGATCGAAAAGGACGATGCCGAAAGCGACGTACGCGACTTCCCACATTGGCAGGACGTCTTGTTCTCGACTGCATTGACGATCGAGCGGATGGCAATCCGATGCGGTGTGCGCCTTCCCTTCGGCGGTTCGCTGATCCTTGTGGCGGTGCGCGATGGCTGAGGTGCCGGCACTTTCGATCGTCGTCCCGGTCTATAACGGTGCGGCCACTGTCGGTGAGCTGGTGAGCGCACTGCGCGCCCTCGACATCGCTGGCGGACTCGAGATCGTGCTCGTGGTCGATGGCAGTCCCGACAATAGTCTCGACGTCTGCAAGCAGCTCGCTGCCGAGGCAGGCTCGCCGGTCATCGTGTTGAGCCTCAGCCGGAATTATGGCGAGCACAATGCGGTCATGGCCGGTCTCTCTCGTGCTTGCGGTGCCTACACCATCACGATGGACGACGACCTGCAGAATCCGCCGTCCGAGGTGAAGCGCCTATTCGAGTACGCGCGCGATGGCAGCTACGATGCCGTCTATACTTATTATGACGAGAAGAAGCACACCGCCTGGCGCAACCTCGGCAGCCGATTCACCAACTGGTGCGCCGACCGGCTGATCGACAAACCGCCGGGCCTTTATCTTTCGAGCTTTCGTTGCCTGTCCGCCTTCGTCCGCCAGCATATCGTCGCAACCTACGAAGGCCCTTACCCCTACATCGACGGTCTCGTCTTCCAGATCACGCAAAACGTCGGACGGTTGCAGGTCGAGCATCTGCCGCGCGTCGAAGGTCGATCGAACTATACGCTGGCCCGCCTGTTCCGGCTGTGGCTTTCGATGTTCTCCAACTTCTCGGTGATCCCTCTCCGTATCGCCACGTTGTTCGGCATTGCCTTCGGTGCGATAGGCGCATTGACGGCGATCATTGTGATCGCCGAGGCGATCTCGGATCGTCAGCCACCGCAAGGCTGGGCCTCGCTGATGGTTGCGGTGCTGGTGCTGGCGGGCGTTCAGCTCGTCGTGGTGGGGTTGATCGGCGAGTACCTGGGACGCATGTTCCTGGCGGTCAACCGCAAGCCGCAATATCTCGTGCGCGAGATTTTCCGACGCAAGCCGGCGGGCGACGGACTCGACATCGAGCATCCGCCGGCCGATACCAAAGCGGCTGGCCAACCGCACCGCGAGGCTTTTCAACCGAGGTCATAGACGATGTGGGTCTCCTACGTGGCGCTGGCGATCAGTATATTGGCCGGCATCGGCGGCCAGATTCTTTTGAAGCAGGGCGCCGATGCGCCGGACTTCTTCAGCCAACTGTTGCGACCTTCGACGCTCGGTGGTCTCGCGCTCTATGGGGCAGCAGCCTTCCTCTACATCATTGCGCTGCGCAAGCTGCCGCTGTCGGTCGCCTTTCCCAGCGTGTCGCTGTCCTATGCGATCGTGGCAGTGCTGGGTCACTTCGTGTTCGGTGAACCGTTTGGCCTCAAGCAGGTTGGCGGCATCTTGCTGATCACGGGCGGCGTGGTCCTGGTCCATCAGGGATGAAGGAGGGCGACGTGACCTACGAGCAGATCAAGTACGACGTCAAAGATGGCGTCCTGACGATCACCCTGAATCGTCCGGACAAGCTCAATGCCTTCACCGGCAAGATGTTATCGGAGCTTCTTGATGCCATGGATCGGGCCGATCGTGACGACGACGTGCGCGCCATCGTGTTCACCGGCGCGGGCCGTGGTTTCTGCGCCGGCGCCGACCTCTCAGGCGGCGCCAATACCTTCAATGCCGAAAATCGCGGGCCGGTCGATCCGGGTCTGGATGGCCATCGCGATGGCGGCGGCCTCCTGACGCTGCGCCTCTACGACTCGCTCAAGCCCACGATTGCGGCCTGCAATGGCCCGGCGGTGGGCGTGGGCATCACGATGCAGCTCGCGATGGATATCCGGCTCGCGTCCGAGGCCGCGCGCTACGGCTTTGTGTTCACCCGCCGAGCCATCGTGATGGAGGCTTGCTCGAGCTGGTTCCTGCCGCGCCTGGTCGGGCCGCAGCAGGCACTGGAATGGGTCATGACGGGGCGCGTCTTTCCCGCTGAAGAAGCCCTCAAAGGACGGCTGGTGCGCTCCGTTCACAAGGCCGACGATCTTCTTCCCGCAGCCTATGCGCTGGCGCGCGAGATCGCCGACAATACGGCGCCTGTGTCGGTCGCCCTCAATCGGCAGATGATCTGGAGGATGCTGGGTGCCGATCATCCGATGGAGGCGCACAAGGTCGATTCCAAAGGGATCTACGAACGCGGCAAGTCGGCAGACGTAAAAGAGGGGGTTACGGCCTTCCTCGAGAAACGGCCGGCGAGGTTCCCGATGAAGGTGACGACGGGCATGCCGTCGTATTTCCCATGGTGGAAGGAGCGGACGTTCGGCTGACGCGACGAGGTGCGGCGACGGTTCGGTTGCAGCCCTGTTGCACTTGCGGCAATCTCCCGGCCGACTTGCTGGTGGGAGGAAAGTAATGACCAAGCTGTACTTGCGGCGCCGCTCTATCCTGGCGGCCGTACCGGCGGCCCTCGTGGGGAGCCTAGCGGCGCCCTACCTCGCGCACGCCCAGGGAAAACCCGAGAAACCGAAGGTCGTGCTGGCCGTCGGCGGCAAGTCGGCACTCTATTATCTCTCGCTCACGATTGCGGAGAAGAAGGGGTTCTTCAAGGACGCCGGCCTCGACGTCGAGATCAACGACTTCCAGGGCGGCTCCAAGTCGCTCGAAGCCTTGATGGGCGGCAGCGCCGACGTGACGGCGGGTGCCTACGAACACACGATCCGCATGCAGCAACGTGGACAGCCGATCACCGGTTTCGCCCTGATGGGACGGGGCATGCAGATTGCGATCGCCGTCCGCAAGGATGAGGCGGCAAAGATCAAGGGGCCGGCCGATATCAAGGGTATGAAGTTCGGCGTGAGCGCCCCCGGATCCTCGACGCACATGCTGCTTTTGAGTTGGGCGGCCAAGGGAGGGTTGAAGGCGAGCGACGTCATCGCCGTGGGTGTGGGCGCCGGCGCCACTGTCGTGGCGGCAGTTGAGCAGAAGCAAGTCGATGGCGTGTCCCAGACCGATCCCGCGCTGACCATCCTGCAGGACAAGGGCATGGTCCAGATCATGCTCGACACGCGCACCGCCAAGGGCAATCAGGAGTTTTTCGGTGGCGCCTTCCCCGCCGCCTGCCTCTATACGCAACCCGGTTTCCTGAAGAAGAACCCCAACACGGCGCAGGCGCTGGCCACCGCGATCGTGCGCGCCGACGAATGGCTGCAGACGGCATCGCCCGCCGACGTCGCCAAGACGGTGCCCGAGGCTTATCTGCTCGGCGATCGCGCGGTCTACGAGAAATCATTCGCGGGTGTTCGCGAGACGATATCGCCCGACGGCCTTATGCCGGCTGGTGCGATGGAGAACTGCCTGAAGTTCCTGGTCGACGCCGATCCCAAGATCGCGGCCGACAAGGACAAGATCAAGCTCGCGGAAACGTGGACCAACGAGTTCGCGCAGCGCGCCAAGAAACCAGCTTGAGTCATCCGTGGCGATGACTGCAACGCCGGCGCTGGCGCTGGAGGACATCACCTGCCGCTTCGCCGGCCGTGACGGCGACGCGGCTTACACTGCGGTCGCCAACGCCACCTTGCGTGTGGCCGACGGCGAGTTCGTCTCCGTCGTTGGCCCGACTGGCTGCGGCAAGTCGACCCTGCTCAACGTTGCGGCCGGCTTGCTCGCGCCGTCGTCCGGCGTGGTGAGCGTTTTTGGCAAGCAGCTGCAGGCGGCGGAGGGGATCAACCGGCGTGCCGGTTATATGTTCCAGGCCGATGCCCTAATGCCCTGGCGGACCGGGATCGAGAATGTGGTCGCCGGGCTCGAATTCCGCGGCGTTGCCCGGGCCGAGGCGCGGCAGCAGGGCGACGCCTGGCTCCGCCGTGTCGGCTTGGCGGGTTTCGGCGACCGCTACCCGCACCAGATGTCGGGCGGCATGCGCAAGCGGCTGGCGCTCGCCCAGACATTGATCTTGCGACCGGACATCCTGCTGATGGATGAACCGTTTTCGGCGCTCGACGTGCAGACGCGCCAGCTCATGGAGAACGAGCTGCTGGCGTTGTGGGCGGAGGACCGGAAGTCGGTGCTGTTCATCACTCATGACCTCGAAGAGGCGATCGCGCTTTCGGATCGCGTCGTCGTTCTGTCGGCGGGGCCAGGTACGAGGCCGATCGGAGACTTCAAGATCGACCTGCCGCGGCCGCGCGACGTGTCGGAGATCCGCATGACACCGGCTTTCCTGGCACTCCATCGCGAGATCTGGGGAGCGATGAAGGAAGAGGTCCTGAAGGCCTACGAACGGCAGAAGGCCGCCTGACATGCGCCTGCGCAGCCTTCAGATCCTGATCCTCGTCGTGCTGATCGCGCTCTGGTACCTCTTCACCAAGCCAGGGCTACTCCCGAACTTCTATTTCGAGCAGGACAATCGCGCCGCCTTCTTCTTCGGTGAGCCGCAGAAGGTGTTCCATGTCATCATCGATTGGTTCACTTCCGGGGAAATTTTCGGGCATCTCGGGATCACGTTGCTGGAGACGGTGCTGGGCTTTGTCATTGGCTCGGTGTTCGGCCTCGGCATCGGGCTCTGGCTTGCGCTTTCGCGCACCGCATCGATGGTGATGGATCCCTACATCAAGGGCTTCAACTCGATGCCTCGTGTCGTGCTGGCGCCGATCTTCGCCGTGTGGTTTGGGCTTGGCATCTGGTCCAAGGTGGCACTGGGCGTGACGCTGGTCTTCTTCGTCGTCTTCTTCAACGTCTATCAGGGCGTGCGCGAGGTGAGCCCAACGCTCATTGCCAATGCTCGCATGCTGGGCGCTTCGTCGCGTCAGCTTCTGCGTTCGATCTACCTGCCATCCGCCATGAGCTGGGTGTTCGCAAGCCTGCACAATGCCGTGGGCCTCGCGTTCGTCGGTGCGGTGGTAGGCGAATACCTGGGGTCGTCGCGCGGCGTCGGCTACCTGATCTTGCAGGCGGAGGGGACGTTCGACGTCAACACCGTCTTTGCCGGCATCCTAGTGCTCACCGCCTTCGCCCTGGTGCTCGACGCCGTCGTCGGCTTGGTGGAAGCCCGCCTCATGACCTGGCAGCCAAGAGCGAGCGAAACGGAAAAGGTGTAGCCAATCAGGCGCCGGTGAAGCGCGCTGCGCGCTTCTCGAGGAAGTGGGCGACGCCTTCCTTGAAGTCGGCCGTCTCGAACGAGAGTTCCATCTCGTGGTTGGCTTGGACAGTCGCCTCGGCCAGGGTCTGAAACTGCGCCTCCCAGAGCTGCCGCTTCATCACTGCGACCGAGCGCGGTGACACCGTGTCGGCCATCAGTCGGGCATAGGCACGCGTCTCGGCCATCAGCTTGTCGTCGGGGATGACGCGGCTCACCAGACCCAGCGACAGCGCTTCCTGCGCCCGGAACTTGCGCGCCGAGCACAGGAGATCAAGGGCGGCGGGCAGCCCCACGAGCCGCGGCAGCAGCCAGCTCACGCCATGCTCGGCGATCAGGCCGCGCTGGGCAAAGGACGTCGTGAACACCGCCGACTCAGCCGCGAAACGGAGATCGGCATAGAGCGAAACGACGAAGCCCAAGCCAGCCGCAGGCCCATTGATCGCAGCGATGATGAACTTTGGGATGGCCGGGAAGTAGGAATAGGTCATGTGGAAGTCGGCGAAGGTACTGCCACCTGGAAGATCACGACCGGCCGCAGTCCGGCGCTCCACCTGAGCTGACGCTGCCGTGCCCGATCCGATGGCCTGCAAGCTGCCCATATCCGCGCCGGCGCAAAAGCCACGTCCCGCGCCGGTCAGGATGATGACGCGTACATTGCGATCGGCACCAGCGGTTTGCATCGCGTCCTTGAGGTCCAGATGCATCTGACGGGTCCAGGCGTTGAGCTTCTCCGGACGGTTGAGCGTGATGGTGCAGATGCAATCGCTGACGTTGTAGAGGATGGTTTCGTACATCATCGACAGGCCTCCTCCTGTGCAATTTTGTAGCTCGCGGGTGGCGAGAAATGCAGCGACGATACAAACGGGAACCGGTTGCTACAATTGGCACGCAATAGCCGGCGAATAGGGCTGGGGTTCGGCCGGTAATTGGCGTACCAGAGAGCGCCGTCCGAGCTGGAATTTACCCCGCGCCCATGGCCCTGTGGTATGTTGCTTGCTTAAGAAATGAAGGGTACCGAGGTAGGAGATGGCTAAGCGGGAGTTCGCCCACCCTAACGAAATGCACAAATACGTGGGCCAGGAAATCGGGGTCAGCGACTGGGTTGAGATATCGCAGGACCGGATCAACCGCTTCGCTGATGCGACCGGTGATCATCAGTGGATCCATGTCGATGTGGAGCGCGCCAAGAAGGATATGCCGGGCGGCAAGACCATCGCCCATGGTTACCTCACTCTGTCGCTCATCCCGATGCTCAATCATCAGATCTCGCACATCAACAATGTGCGCAACGGAATCAACTACGGCTGCAACAAGGTACGCTTCACCAGCCCCGTTCCCGCAGGCGCGCGCGTGCGCGCCCGGGCGAAGCTTCTCGCCGCCGACGCGATGGCTGGCGGTGGTGTGCGGCTTACCAACCAGATGACGATCGAGATCGAGGGACAGGACCGCCCGGCCTGCGTGGCCGAGACCATGTCCATCGTCTACGGGGCCTGAGTAAAAATGACATTGCTCAAGCGCGAGGAGCTCAGTCACGAACGGATCGAGCAGATCGTTCGGGATGCTCACCAGGCTGGCTATGATTTCTTCCTCACAGCAGAACAGCGCGAGGCAAGCCTGACGGAGGCGCTCGCCCGCTACGCCCCCGGAGAAGACGCCTGGGTGTTTGCCTACGGCTCCCTGATGTGGAACCCGGTCATCGAGTTCGCCGAGCAGCAGCCGGGTCAGCTCGAGGGCTGGCGCCGCTCCTTTTGCTTCTGGATGCCAATGGGACGCGGCACGCCTGAATTGCCTGGCCTGATGTTGGCGCTCGAGCGCGGCGGCTCTTGCGAGGGCATCGCCTATCGCCTCGCACCGCATCAGGTGCGGAGCGAGCTGGCCATTGTCTGGAACCGCGAAATGCTGGCAGGCGTGTACATGCCTCAGTGGGTGCCGATCACGTTGCGTGATGGTCGCACAGTGACCGCCGTGACCTTCGTGGTCGATACGAGCCATTGCCAATATTGCGGTGGCGACCTGACGATGGAACGCAAAGTGCATCACATCGCCTTTGCCGAAGGTCGTCGAGGGGCCTGCCGCGACTATCTGATCAACACCGCCGTCCATGCGCGAGCTCTGGGCATCCATGATCCCTACCTCGAGGAGCTGATGGAGGGTGTTGCCCGTCTGCGCGGCGAAGATCTCGAGGCTCCAGCCCCAGCGGTCGAGGCGACCAAGGCCGCCGACTAGACCGCGCAGCCGCTGGCCTTGGGGAGACGCCCGGCCTTTCGCGATTCTGATCGCTAGTGGGAGTTTCGCATGGGCACGTACACGGGCGGTTGTACCTGTGGTGCGGTGCGCTATGAGATCGGCGCCGAACCCATCCGCGGCTTTTACTGCCAATGCCGCGATTGCCAACGGGATACGGGGGCTGGCCATTCGGCCGTTGCGGTGTTTCCGATCGCCACCCTGAAAATTACCGGCAGCGTCACCGAGCATTTGAGAACCGCGGACAGCGGGGCGCAGAAGCGCAAAGGGTTCTGCGCAACCTGTGGGTCGCCACTCTATAACAAGCCGCGGAACGTGCCGGATATGATCGGCGTCTATGTCGGCACGCTCGATGATCCATCAGGCTTCAAGCCGCAGATCGTGATGTTCGCCTCACGTGGGCACGATTGGGATCTTCTCGATCCGGCGCTGCCCAAATTCCCGAATATGCGGCCTTCCTAGATCGAGTGGCGTTGTCTGCTCGCTCGCGCGTCGAAATCCACCACTCTGTCGGCGTGTGCCGTTGCAGCTGGTATGACATAGTCCCTTCGTGGTCTCGTCCTGGACGTCCTCGCTAGCCTCGCGCTGGCACGCGCTGCCGCCCAACTTGCGCGGCATTCTCTGGGTCGGGCTCTCCGGCGTGCTGTTCGCCCTCCTGAATGTGTTCACGCTGATTCCGGCACAACATCTCAATCCGTACGTGATGGCGTTCATGCGCTATTTCTTCGGATCGCTGTTCCTGCTGCCGATCATCCTGCGGCATGGCCTGCGTGCCTCGATGTATACGCGCCGGGCCGGCCTGCATATCTTCCGTGGCGCGCTCCACACCGGGGGCATGTTTCTGTGGTTCGTCGGCTTGCCGCTCGCCACGCTTGCCAGTGTCACCGCACTGGGTTTCACCGGCCCGATCTTCATCACCATCGGCGCGGCATTGTTCCTTGGCGAAGATGTGCGCTTGCGGCGTTGGATCGCCATTGTGGTGGGCTTCGCCGGCGCCATGATCATCATCCGGCCGGGCTTCGGCGATATTGGCATCGGCGCACTTTGCATCCTGGCCAGCACGCCGATCTTCTCTGCCTCGAACCTGATCTCGAAGGCGCTGGCGCGAACGGAGTCGGCCAACACGATCGTGATCTGGCAGAATTTCATGATCGTGCTGTTCGCCGCGCCGGTGGCGCTGTGGTTCTGGCAGGCGCCCGCCTGGACGGATTTGTTGTGGTTCGTGGCGGCGGGCTTGTGCGGCACGCTGGGGCATCTCAGCCAGCAGAATGGCTACCAGCTCGCCGATATCACGCTCCTGCAGCCGATCGGCTTCTTGTCGCTGTTGTGGAATGCGATGCTGGGCTTCCTGCTCTTCAGTCAGCATCCCGACGTCTGGACCTTCGTCGGTGCTGCCGTGATCTTCGCCAGCGCCATGTATATCTCCCATCGCGAGGCGGTGCGGCGGGCGCAGATCAAGACCGGCGATACGCAAACCGGCCAGGCCGCGTGAGAGGTGCGCGTCAGCCGCCAGTGACGCTCATGTGGCGGCGGACAGCCGGCGCAGTGTGGCGGCGGTCGATGATGAAGTCGTGGCCCTTGGGCTTGCGCGAGATCGCTTCGTCGATGGCGCGGTCGAGCAGGACGTCGCTATCGGAGGCACGCAGTGGCGCCCGCAGGTCGGCCGAATCCTCCTGACCGAGGCACATATAAAGCATGCCGGTGCAGGTGAGTCGCACACGGTTGCAGCTTTCGCAGAAATTGTGGGTGAGGGGCGTGATGAAGCCCAGCCGGCCGCCGGTTTCCTCGACCGTGAAGTAGCGAGCGGGTCCGCCCGTGCGGTACTCGGTCTCGGCGAGCGTGAAGTGCCGAGCGATCTCGGCGCGCGCCAGCGACAGCGGCAGATATTGCTCCAGACGGTTCTCGCCGCCGATCTCTCCCATTGGCATGACCTCGATGAGCGTCAGGTCCATGCCCCTGCCATGACTGAAGCGGATCAAGTCTTCGAACTCTGTGTCGTTCACGCCGCGCAACGCGACGGCGTTGATCTTGATATGCAGGCCGGCCTGCTGGGCGGCATCGAGGCCGCGCATCACCTGATCCAAATCGCCCCAGCGCGTGATCTCGCGGAACTTCTCCCTATCGAGCGTGTCGATCGAGACGTTTACGCGGCGCACGCCGATGTCGGCCAGCTCGCGCGCATACTTGGCCAGCTGGCTGCCGTTGGTAGTGAGCGTCAGCTCCTCGAGCGCACCGCTTTCGAGGTGACGGCCGAGACCTCGGAACAGCGACATCACGTTCTTGCGCACCAGCGGCTCGCCGCCGGTCATGCGCAGCTTGCGGACACCGCGTCGCACGAAGGCGGTGCACAGACGCTCGAGCTCCTCGAGCGACAGCACCTCGGCCTTGGGCAGGAAGGTCATGTCCTCGGCCATGCAATAGACGCAGCGGAAGTCGCAGCGATCCGTCACCGAGACGCGCAGGTAAGTGATATGCCGGCCGAAAGGATCAATCATGATGCCCGGATAATGGGCATGGCTCATAGCCCCTGCAAGGGCCCTACGAAACCTGTTCCGCGCAGGGGATACGGCCCTCGTTTATGGCTTGCAGGAGCGCTGCATGATCCAATTCGGTCTGCCGGGCGTAAGCGAGTGCGAAGGTCGCGATAGCCTCATCGAAAGAGGGGCCTTTGCCGAGGTAAGCCGAAAGAATGGCCGCATCGCCAGTGCGGGCGTGGGCCCGCGCCAACACCTCGCCGCAGGTGGTGGCGTATCGCCGGAGGCTACGAGGCGCCAGCGTCTCCACCTGCGGCTTGATCTTGGCGTCGCGCAGCTGGCGCACATACATGTGTCGGCCTGTCGGTCCGGTCGCGAAGCCCAGGAAGATGTCGCTGGCCGCCTGCAGCAGGCGCTGGCCACGTACGACGCGCTCGCCGTGATGCGCATAGGGACTGGGCGACGCATACGCTTCCAGCACTGAGCTGGTCGCTTCTTTGAACTGCAGGTAGAGCGCCTCGCCATCCCCTGACAGCATCAGCAGCGCACCGCAGAGCGTTCCGACCGAGCCAACACCCACCACCTTGTAGGCCGCATCAGCCATCCGATAGCGCTGAAAGAGCGTCCGCCGCTCGGGGATCAACGAGGCTTCGTAGTCCGCAAGCATCGCCTCGACAGCCGAGCGAAAAGCATCTGCGTCCTCGCGCTTGGGATGGTAGACGAGCGGCGGCTGGTCCTCGATGTGAGGTGCAGTACCACCCCTGTGGCGCATCGCAATCATGGCCACTGCGTGCTTCAATGCTTTGTCGGCCTTTTTCAGCTCACGATCGCCGATGCCGATTGCTTCAGCGGTGCCTGTATCGCCGATGGTGAGCGCCTCATACCAGGCATCGAGCACCGGCGTGGCGGCGATCTGGGCCATGGCCTCGCGATAGGCTTTCGCGACCGCCTGCGCGAGATCGCTACGCCCCTGCTTGTCGAGCGTGTCACGTCCTGCAACCGCAAAGCTCGCGGCCAGGCGCTTCACATCCCATTCCCAGGGCGCAACGGAGGTCTCGTCGAAATCGTTGATGTCGAAAGCGAGCCGTCGCTCGGGTGTCGCGAACCCGCCAAAGTTCAAACAATGACAGTCGCCGCCGGACTGCACGAAAAGGCCATTCGATGGCGTGGCGGCAAGATCGGCCGCCATCACTGCGGCCCCGCCGCGCAGAAAGGCGAAAGGCGACGCCTTCATACGGGCATAGCGCAGCGGCAGGAGATCCTGCAGCCGGCTTTCGCCTTGCTCGATCAGGATTTCGATCGGATCACGACGGTTGGGGGTTGGCGCCCAGGCAGCATGGTCCTTGCGCGCGCTACGATCACGCAAGGCTCGGCCGCGCATCCTGCGTTCGTTGAGCGACAAGGTATGGGTTTGCACGGGCAGGGCGTTCGGTCGTGTCTGCATGATCCGCTCATGGCACAAGGCGCAGCAGATTGTCGACCGTGTCCGCCTCTGCAGCGGGTTTATCAGTCCTTATGCGATTGATGCGTGGGAACCGCAACGATACGCCGGACTTGTGCCGGGTCGAGCGCGCCACGCCATCGAAGGCAACTTCGATCACCAGACTCGGTTCGACCTCGCGCACCGGACCGAAGCGATTGGTTGTGTGGTCGCGTACCCATTTGTCGAGCCAGCGCAACTCCTCGTCGGTGAAACCGAAGTAGGCCTTGCCGACGGGCGCTAGCTCGCGCTGGCCTCCCGTACCCTCCCGCCAACAGCCAAAAGTGTAGTCGGAATAGAAGGAGCTGCGCTTTCCGTGCCCACGCTGCGCATACATCATGACGCAGTCGGCCAACATCGGATCACGTTTCCACTTGAACCACGGTCCCTTGGGGCGGCCGGCGAGATAGGGGCTGTCGCCGCGCTTCAGCATCAACCCCTCGATGCCATCTTGCCGCATGCCCTCGCGCAGCTGGGCGAGATGCGCCCAATCGGCGAAGGTCACCAGCGGCGAGACATCGAAGCGTGGGCGTGGCTTCGCTGCCATCCAGGCCTCGAGCCGCGCGCGTCGCTCGTCGAAGGAAAGCGCCCGCAAGTCCGCGCCGTCGAGCCACAACGCATCATAGAGGCGTACATGTGCCGGATGCTCCTTCAGCATCTTGGGCGTGACGGTCTTGCGATTCAGCCGTTGCTGCAGGTCGTTGAAAGGCGCGACAGCTTCTTCGCGGCGTACCAACAATTCACCATCGAGCACGCCGTCGAAGTCGATCGCCTCGATGATGTCGGGGAAGGCCGATGAAACGTCTTCGCCGGCACGGCTATAGAGCCGCTTCACGCCGCCGGTGGACGCGACCTGAACGCGGATACCGTCCCACTTCCATTCGGCGCGGAAATGCGCGGGGTCGAGCGCGTCGAGTTCCGTCCGCTCGATCGGATTGGCGAGCATTGGTGATAGGAACGCGCCCCCCATGTTGCTGGAAGGCTTGGGCCCGTCGGACAACAGCCAGTCGAACAACGGTCGGTAGGGCGGTGAAAGTCCGTGCCAGACCTCCTCGACATCTGCCACCGGTTGGTTGCCGATATTGGCGACGGCTTGCTTGGCAAGCCGCGCCGAAACGCCCACACGCAAGGCGCCGGTCAGCAACTTCAGGAGCGCCCAGCGGCCGGTCGCGTCGAGCGCATCCAGCCAACGTTTCAGGATCGGCGGCGTCTGCATCTTGGTAGCGCGTTGCAGAGTCTCGACGACTTCGCCGAGGCCGGGCGGCGGACCTGCGTTCGGATCGGTTTCCCAGATCAGCGCCAAGGTCTCGGCAAGGTCGCCGACGTAGTCGTAGGAGAGATGGAACAGCTCTGGACCGATCTTGTCCTCGCCGAACGAACGCAACAACGCCGGCTTGGCGGCGGCGAAGTTGAGGTTGCCCGTGAGGGCAGCCAGCGCCCAGCCGCGGTCCGGATCGGGCGTCTCGCGTAGATAGGTTTCGATCAGCCGCAGCTTGGCATTGCGGGCTGGCTGGAAGGAGAGTGAGTCCAGCAGCTCGGCGAAAGCCTGCACCTAGGACTCGTCCTCCTCGTCGCGGCCCGTCAGATGCAGCGCCTCGGCTTCGATGCCGATCGAACGGGCGTAGTGGACCAATGCCTCCTCGCGGCCGTGCGTCACCCAGACCTTGGGTGCGCCGACATCCTTCAAGGTCTGTGTGAGCTCGCTCCAGTCGGCGTGATCGGAAATGATCAATGGCAGCTCGGCGCCGCGTTGGCGAGCACGGGCGCGCACGCTCATCCAGCCCGAGGCCATAGCGGGAATGGGATCGAAGAAACGACGCGACCATCGATCGGCCATGGCCGATGGCGGGCAAAGCACGATCGCGCCCTTGAACGTCTCCAACACCGCGTCCGATACCAGGGCGATATCGCCGAAGTCGATGCCATGCCGCTGGTACAATGTGCAGAGCGAGGCAAGCCCGCCATGCAGCCAGATCCGCTTGTCATAACCCGCGGCCCGCAGGAGCTTGATCACGCGCTGGCACTTGCCGAGGGCATAGACGCCCACCAGATGAGTTCGCTCGGGGAATGTCTGGAGCGAGCGCAGGAGCTTGCCGATTTCACTTGAATCGGAGGGATGATGGAAGACCGGAAGGGCGAAGGTCGCCTCGGTGATGAAGACGTCGCACGGCACCGGCTCGAAAGGTGGGCAGGTCGGATCGGGCCGGCGCTTGAAATCGCCGGATACGACGATGCGTTGGCCCCGGTACTCGAGCACGACCTGCGCCGAACCGAGGATGTGGCCGGCCGGAACCAGACTCACCTCGACGTCGCCGATCCGCACGCTTTCGCCGTATCCCAGGGCCTGCTGCTGAGTGTCGGCCATATCCTGGAAACGCGCCCGCATGATGGCGAGTGTTTCGGGGGTGGCCAGCGCATGGCGGTGGCCTGGTCGGGCGTGGTCCCCATGGCCATGGGTGATGACCGCCCTCGGTACGGCGACCGCCGGATCGATGTAAAAGTCGCCGGGCACGCAATAGAGTCCGCGCGGTGTCGGATGAAGCCAGGCCCTCGGATTCAAAGGGGTGGGATTTAGAGTGTCGGTCGCCATCGAAGGGAGTGCATCCTACCCTGCAGATATGGGGCTGCCCGACTTGTTTTCACGCTGGTTCGAAAGTCGCGGCTGGACGCCCCGGCGACACCAGCTCGCCCTGGTCGAGCTGGCGGCCCAGCGCAAGAGCGCTCTGCTGATCGCGCCGACCGGTGGAGGCAAGACCTTGGCAGGGTTTCTGCCTTCGTTGATCGAGCTCACCGAGCGCCGGGCCACCGGCAAGGATCTCGCTCATGCCAAGGGAAAGGGTGAGCTGCACACCCTCTACATCTCGCCACTGAAGGCGCTGGCGAACGATATCCGCCGCAACCTCGAGACGCCCATTGCCGAGATGCAGCTTCCGGTGCGTGCCGAAAGCCGCACCGGCGACACGCCACAAAGCCGGCGGCTGCGCCAGCGCGAGCGGCCGCCCGACCTGCTGTTAACGACGCCTGAGTCGTTGGCATTGCTCCTCTCGTATCCCGATGCGGAGAAGTTTTTCGCGAGCCTGCGCGCCGTCATTGTCGACGAGCTTCATTCTTTTGCCACTTCCAAGCGCGGACATCATTTGGCGCTGTGTCTCGCCCGTTTGGCGGCGCTGGCCCCGCTGACACGCTTCGTCGGCCTTTCAGCCACAGTCGCCGACCCGGTCGAGCTCGCCGACTATCTGAGGCTGCGTGACGGCGACGAGGTCGAGATCATCAAGGGCGAACCCGGTGCACCCCCCGACGTCACCATTGTCGATGCTCATGAGCGATTGCCGTGGGGTGGTCACATGGGCCAGCATGCGGTGCCTGAGGTCTACAACATCATTCGCCAGCGCAAGACCTCGATCGTGTTCGTCAACACAAGGGCACAGGCCGAGCTCACCTTCGATCGGCTGTGGCGTATCAACGAGGATAATCTTGCGATCGGTCTGCATCACGGCTCGCTCGCCGTCGAGCAACGGCGCAAGGTCGAGGCGGCGATGGCCGCCGGCAAGCTACGCGCCGTGGTCGCGACTTCGTCGCTCGATCTCGGTATCGACTGGGGCGATGTCGATCTCGTGATCCAGATGGGGGCACCCAAGGGCGTGAGCCGTCTGATGCAGCGCATCGGCCGTGCCAACCATCGGCTGGACGAGCCGAGCCGCGCCATGATCGCACCCGCCAATCGCTTCGAAGTGCTGGAATCGCTCGCCGCACTCGAGGCGATCGAGGCACGAGAACTCGATGGAGATCCACCGCGCCCTGCCTGCCTTGACGTGCTGGCGCAGCATATCGTGGGTACTGCGTGTGCCCAGCCGATCGACCGCGAGGCCTTTTTTCACGAAGTGCGCCATGCCCAACCCTATCGCGACCTGCCGCGTCAGGATTTCGACGATACATTCGACTTTGTCGCCACCGGGGGGTACGCGCTTGCGGCGTACGAGCGCTGGCACCGGCTGAAGCAGCTCCCCGACGGGCGCTGGATGCTCGCGTCGCCGATGGTGGCGCGGCAATTCCGGATGAATGTCGGCACCATCGTCGAGTTACCGCTTCTGAAGGTGAAGCTGCGGCGCGGGCCCGTGCTGGGCGAGATCGAAGAGGCGTTCATCCAGGGGCTCGTGCCCGGCGATACCTTCGTCTTTGCCGGCCGCATGCTGCGCTTCGAGGGCGTGAAAGAGCTTGTGGCGCAATGCTCGCTCGCGACCACAGGCGATCCCAAGGTGCCGGCCTATGGCGGCGGCCGCTTGCCGCTCTCGACGTTCCTGGCCGAGCGTGTGCGCGGCATCCTGCAGGATCCGTCACGACATCCCAAGCTTCCGGCGGAAGTACGCGAATGGTTGAACCTGCAGCGCTGGCGCTCGACCTTGCCCAATAGCCGGAACCTCCTCATCGAAGGATTTCCGCGCGGCTCCAAGCAGTTCATCGTCGCCTATTGCTTCGAGGGTCGGAACGCGCACCAGACGCTGGGCATGCTGCTGACTCGTCGGATGGAGCGGATGGGGCTGAAGCCGCTGGGCTTCGTTGCCACCGACTATGTGCTTGGATTGTGGGGGCTGCGGCCGCCGACGAAGGCGCAACTGGATCAACTCTTCGACGAGGACATGTTGGGTGACGATCTCGAGGCTTGGATGGACGAATCAACCATGCTGCGCCGGTCCTTCCGCAACGTCGCCGTGATCGCGGGCCTGATTGAACGGCGGTTTCCTGGCGAGGAGAAGTCGCGCCGCCAGGTCACTTTCAGCTCCGATCTGATCTACGATGCGCTGCGCAAGCACGAGCCCGACCATATCCTGCTGCGCGCCACACGGCAGGATGCCGCCTGGCAGCTCGCCGACCTGAAGCGCTTGGGCGACCTTTTGCGGCGCGCCAAAGGCCGCATCGAATACCGCCGCCTCGACCGCATCTCGCCGCTTGCCGTGCCCGTGCTGCTCGAAATTGGCAGGGAGCACGTGCTGGACGGCACTGCCGTTGACGAGCTCCTTGACATTGCCGCGCAGGAGCTGATCGACGAGGCGACGCGCCTTACTTAGGTAAGGCTCGCAAGATTCCACAAAGTCATTGAGCGGCGCGGGGCGCGCGGCTATGACTCCCGCCGGGTGCAGGGTGTGGGTGCGCGCATGGCGCGCTGGATTTTGGGGGAGGGGCTATGGCGACGATCGCCGACCCAACGCGTGGGGAAGATGCGTCGACGGTTTTTGGCACGATCATGGTTGGGCGCTTCGAGGGCTTTCCGAGCCTAGTGCGCACGGTCGGCCGAATGGCCATGCCGGACGTTTCGAGACGAGTCCACGACACACTCGACTATTACATCCAGCAGTACAGGGGTGTGGTCGTTCAGGCGAAAGGCGACGGAGTCGTCGCACTCTTCACCGCCGGTGACGGCGACGACAATCATGCCGTGCGGGCCTTGGGTGCCGCGGTCGCGATCCGGCGGGCATTCGCCGGCGAGTTCATGACGGTTCGCACGAGCGTGCATAGCGGCTATGTCACCGTGCCAGACACGCTCGGTATCGTGCGCAGCCTTGGCGAAGCGACCGAAGACAATCATATCAGCGCTTCCGACCGGACCGTCGAGCTCGCGCAGGGGCAATTCGAGTTCAGAAGCGTTGGCCGGCATCAAGTCGATGGCGTCGGCGAAGTCGATATGTTCGAGTTATTGGCGGTTGCCAAGAATCATGCCGGTAAGCTCAATTCCTACCTCTACCACGGGCTTGAGCCCCACGACGGCGACACCGACACCATGGGGCGGAATTTCCCCGTGCTACGGGACATCATCCAGGGCGTTCGCCAATAGGGGATGGCTTCGTCATGGATTGGCGAGGGCCGACCGAGCGCATGACGCGCTGCGTCCAGGAGATCGAGGATATCGCCCTGTCGACGCCCGACGAGATGGCGCAGTTTGCCGCCATCCGCGAGGCCGTGGCCTCATGCTTTCGCGACCTTGAGCGCTTTAGCTATGAGCCCAGCGGCTTTCAGATCGATTTGCGCCGGGCGCTCACCGAACGGGCGCTCGCCGTTGCAGCCGAGAATCCGAGGCTGAGCCTCGCGTTGGAGCGCGCGGTAGACTACGTCTGAGCGGCATTGCCGGCCAGGAAGTCGATGACAGCACGGACTGCGGGAAGCTGACCGCGGCGATGCGGAATGAGAATGGTTGTTGTCACCGTGCCGGCCTGCCATGTCGGAAGCACGGCCGCCAGCCGTCCGCTCTGCAGGGCCGGGGCGACAATCGTTTGAGGTAGTGGTGCAATGCCGAGCCCGGCTTCTGCGGATTTCAGAAGTGCGATCGATTCGTCGGCGAAGAGTCGGGGGATGGGCGCGACGGCCACTATTTTGCCATCCGCGGCACTCAGCTGCCAGACTTTGGCGAATGGGTTTGCAACCAGTCCATCATGCGCGGTGAGGTCTTCCGGCGAGCGGGGCGCACCTCGTCGCGCTAGATAGTCGGGAGAGGCGATGAGGACGATCGGATCGGTCCTGATCTGCCTCTGCACCAAATCGGAATCGGGAAGCGGTGCGAAGTGACTGCGGATGGCGATATCGAATCCTTCCTGCACCAGATCGACAAAGCGATCGGTGACGTGGAGCCGGATCTGTACCTTCGGATAGGCTCGGGCAAGCCTCGGAAGCTCATCGGCGAGGCGAAACTGCACGTTCGGAACCGATGCGGTCACGTTGACGATCCCGCTCGGCTCGGCGAGCCGTGTGTGCACCAGGTTTTCTGCGGCCTCTGCTTCGATAACGGCGGCACGCGCGTGGACGTAGAAATCCTGACCAACGTCCGTGAGCACGAAGTGGCGTGAGGTACGGTGCAGGAGCCGCGCGCCCAGTGTTGCTTCGAGTTCGGCGACCCGTTTGCTTACTGTTGATTTGGGGCATCCCAGTCGTCGGCCGGCGGCCGCGAAGCCACCTGAATCAACGGCTTGGACGAAGAAGCGAAGGTCGTTGAGATTCAGCATGGTGTAGTCCACATATATGGACATTAGGGCGAACTAGAACCGGCTACCGCGACAAAGTCCACAAAACTAGATCGATCGCAACACTGCATATGGAGCGATTGATGATTCCAACACTTCTTGCCGGGTTTCCCCTAGGTAGTTCATTGGGACTGGTGGCCGCCTTCGAATGGTTGGGCATGCCTTACCGTCTGTCACGGATCAGGATGCCCGACGACCTGACTACCGGCAGCTTTGCGAAGCTCAATAAGCGGCAGGAGACGCCCGTCCTGGTGAGCGATGAAGGTCCTCTGACCGAGACTATGGCAATCGCCCTCTGGCTGGAGGCGCGCGACGTCGAGCGCCGCATCAGCTTTCAGCCCGGCAGCCCGCATGCGGACCGCTTGCATCAGTTCATGGGGTTCCTGAATAGCAGCTTCACCGCGTCGTTCAGTGCACTTTGGGCGGCGCTCGAAATGAAGGGTGTTTCCGATGACTTCCGGGAAACGCTGCGCAAGTTCGGGCGTGGTGCCGTCGCCAAACGGCACCGGCAACTCGAGGCGATGATGGGGGGCAGCAAGTATCTCCTTGGCGATCACCCAACGCTGGCTGATGCCTTGTTCATCGGTGTTGCTCGGTGGGCGGATTTTCACCGGGCCATCGATCCTGCCCTGTTCCCGCGCATTCTTGCCCTCAAGGAGAGGCTGGAGGCTGATCCGGCGGTCCAGTTCGCGCATGCCATCGAAGACGGCGAACCCGCTTCGGGAAGCGGTGCGATGGCAAAGCTCGTCCCAGTCGAGGAAATCTTGAAAACAGCGATGCTTTCGGCGGCCTGATCGATCGTCGGCTGAGGTGACATTCAGAGAGCGCTGATCTCTACCGCACGCGATGCAGTTGAACGGTCCAATTTTCCGTTCCAGTGGAGGTGGTGGCGGTGCCGTCGCAGCGTGCGGCGGCACCAGCAGCGCTGCAGTCGAGTGACTCGGGGTACTCTCTGCCGTCGCTGCAAGTCGTCGCGAAAACACGAAGGCGAAGGACTTTCTGCACATAGCCGGCCTGGGCCGACGCGCGGCAGAAGTAGTCCGGCTGGCTGACGCGCTGGTAAAGGAACCGGCCGCTACCCTTGTCGTCGAAACAATAGGTGCCGACGCCTGGTTCATGCGCGAGTCGAAATACACCTGTGCGCCAGCAACCCTTGAGGAAGGAGAGGTCGCTGGTCGGTGGCTCCGGAAGGCTAAGCGGCACGCTCGGTGCGCTCGACGTCCTCGATGTCGAAGGACCAAAGGGATCGAGCGGCTTGGGATAGGACGGCGGCCTCACCGTTGAGATCGCATGGGGCGGGCTGGTGGGCACTGTCCCGCCGCCGGGAGGTGGTGGCGTCGGAAGCGTGGGCTGGGTCGTGCCATTGGGGTAGCTCGGCCCAGTACCGCCGACTACGCCGCCCAGTCCGCTGCCGATGCCGGTGCTATTCCCGATCGGCCCACCGGGCGCCACGCCCTGCGCGAAGACCTCAGCCTCCGGGAGAGCGAGCGCTAAAGCGATCGCTACTGCTGCGACAAGCGTCTTGGACATTCATCGCATATCGGCAGCTTCGCTGCAGCCGTCAACGATCCGTAGGGTCGAAAACGAACCCGACCCTATCGTTGCGGCAGGCGCTCGAAAGCCGGTAGACCATCAGGAATCTGGTGAAAAACCTGTTTGTCGACCGTGTAGATGGCCATTTGTGGCGTGCCGAACAGGCTCGGATTGTCCAGTGTGCCCACCTTCAGGATCACGGCGGGGAAGCCCGGCGGCCGGGCTGCAACGTGCGTGCCGCATTCGGCGCAGAACTCGCGCGTTACCGGTCGCTCGAGATCGCTGCGCGTGAACTGCTTGGGCGTTCCCTTGGTATAGCTGAAGCTGCCAACAGGCATGGCGACGAACATGTTCGGAGAGCCACCAGCAATGTACTGGCATTCGCGGCAATGGCACTGGGCCTTCATCATCGGCTCGCCTTCAGCCGCATAGCGCAGTTTGCCGCAGTAGCATCCGCCTTCAAGCCGCATGGCATCCTCCTCGTATGGCGACCCCATTTCGACGCTTGGCGTCTGCTCTGGCAATTCCTTTCTGAGAAATGTTTCGCTCAATCCCGCCCGAAATCGTCTCGGGTAAGCACGTACTTGCCACTTTCGATATCGCGCACGGAGATCATGGGATAGCCAACGCCCATATCGGCGCTGGCGCGCCAGGCATCGATGACCATGTCTCGCGTGGCGGCGGCGCCGGCAGCGAGTCGCGATACGGCGAAAGCGATGCCGGAAGCATTGCCGTCGGTGAAGGCACCCGCCTTCTCCAGTTCGTAGAACGGCACGACCTCGCGATGACTTCCGAGGATTACCGCCCGTGCGCGGTCCTGGATCATGCAGACGCAGGCGCGGTAGGCCGGTACGGTTTGTAATACTGCGGCGCGCTGGACATTGGTGCGGACAAAGGCGCCTTCGAATTGCGCATGGATACCGCGCTTAATCGAGAAGCCGTGCGGATTGGGGAAGGGACCCCAGCCGTCGAAGTGGACACTGACGTGCAATGGCTGGCTCGCGTCGCCGGGGTAGTGGCTCCAGATACCAAGGTCACGGATGATGAGTGCCTCGCGGCGTCGCCTGTCCTGATCGAACCAGGTACGGTCGGATGTGTTCGCAGCAGTGCGCGCGCCCACCGAGGCCGCGCGCCAGTAGGCGAAGTCCTTCACCAGTTGTTGCCAGCCATCGACGATGGAGAGCGGCAGGTATCCCGCCTTGTACTGTGTAAAGTTCTTGGTGCGCAGTGCGGTGTCGTAGGCCTCGCAGGTCAGCGGCGCCAACTCGAGGGGAAAGACGCCGACGACCGCTCCGTCGTCGGTCAAATTCACGTAGTGGCCCGGATCGCGTTCGCTATCATGTGTGAGGCCAGCGCCTTTGGAACGGTCGAGTTCGCGGCCCAGCGTGGCGATGGTGTCGATCGCCTTAGGGGTGCGGACGAAGTCGGGAATCTCGCTGGTCAGGGTCTCTACCGCAATGCCGCTCACATATTCGTGGCCCGTCGCGCCCCAGGCGAAAGCGTGCGCCGGCACGAGCAGCATCAATGCCGATATCAGCGCCCGAAAGGTCAAGCGGCTGGCTCCCTGGGGTCGAGCGTATCGAGCCAGTGGCGTGCCAAATGCAGCTCGCGGAAGATCTTGATGGGGCGACGCGCCGTCGCAAGCGTCGCGTAGCGCCTCGCGTATTCGTGTTGCTCATCGGTGAGCGCCACGATGGCGAGCGGTCCCATTGGCTCTGGTAGCGATGCATAGGCTTGGATGCGTGCGCCAAGTGCCATCATGTCGTCGTCGCTGAGGCCCGAAGTGGCATCGTGCAACTCGAAGATCTTGCGATAGGGCATGCTATCCTGGACCATCACGCTGTCGAGATAGGCTTCGATGTCACCGAGGCTGACTACATCCTTGCAGACGGCGACGACGAGGCGGCTGGGATGGGATATGGTCCAGTGTATCGGCATCTTCTTCGAGATGACTATGCCCGCTCCCCGTATCTATGCAACCCTCGCCGAGAAGAACGTCATGTCTCTCGTGAACTTCATCGGTTGGCTGGAGCTGTGCCATGAGAAAGGATAGCGGCAAGGGAACGGCGCTTATCGTCGTGCTTCTGCTGGCATTGTTTGGGCTGGCGTTGGTCATTCTCTACGAGGGCTGGGGCATCGCAGGCGGCGAGGGAGGCGGGTCGATGTCGACCAGCGGCTGGATCGCCATGATCCTCGGCATTGTCGCGACACTCGGCCTCGGCATCGGCCTGATGGCACTCGTCTTCTACAGCAGCCGACAGGGGCGAGACTGACGCCCGGTTGAGTGCGGCGCCCCTGCAATGATGCCACTGGAGTGTAACGCTTGCTCGGCCTAGCTTCAGTCGAATGACGGTGCGGGCCGAGGCGATCCTGTGGGCGATCCTGGAACGGTGCGGGAGGAGCCCGGAGGGCTATCCCATGGATGCGGGCCACGCGATCGTGGCCCTTCTCATTGGGCACGGACTTCTCGTGGCGCGTCCCGATTACCGGGTGGCGCTTACCGACAAGGGACGCGAAGTACTCGATCAGTTGCCGTACCTGATGGGTGAGCCGGAGCGTGCCAAAGCTCGCAAGAAGAGCCGAAAGAAGCGGTGGAATGTGCGGTTACGCAGCGGCCAACGCATGCTGCCATGGGCCTCACCCAAAGGAGGACGGAAGTCCTAGGCGCTGCCTTTACGCCACTGGTCCACGGCGCGAGGCGATCACTTTCTCGAACCGCGCTCCTTGAGGTGCTCTTTCAGTCCGGCCAGCTTTTCCTCGAAAGCGTCTTTTTGCTGCTCGACGGTCACATTCCGTGCCGCGTCAGCCTTCCCGATTTGCTCGAAATAGGCGTCGACGGCGGCGGAGAACGGAGCTTCTTCGGCAGGCGTTTGGCTAACCTCAACCAGCTCCACCTTTACGGGCTTCGCTTCCGACTCCAACTTGGGCTTCGATGGATCAATACGCTCCCACTTGCCCTCAATGATCATGGATCACTCCCCCAACAAGTGAAACCACTGGCTGACCTGTAAAGCGCAAAGGATCAGGGGGCTTCGCAACAGGAAGTTTTCCCAAGATGGCGCCGGTCCTGAGACCGAAGACGTGGGTTGACCCGCAACTCCTTGAAGCTCCACATCTGTGGCGCTGCGGCGTTGCTCTGTGACCATTTCCGCAGGGCAGGCAGAGCAGAAAGGCGTCGGCTTGGGCAGGCGGCCGAGGGGCCAGCATCTACGACGTCGAAATAGTTGCTCCCTCAAAATAATGGGGAGGCATTCCGGGCTGGGCGGTTGAAAGATAACGCCCCCAACCTGTCCTCCAACCAAAGGACGCCTCGCCGAGCAGCTGCAACGTCCAGCTCATTCGCAACCCCGTCGAGGGACATCGGCAATCGACACGTTACGAAGCTGTGGCGTCTCTCTTACTCAATCCTTGCATCTGCAACCGTTGCCAATTTCAGGCGTTCGCCTTTCATGCGCTCTCACATTTATGCACGCGCCTTCTGCCGGGCTTTGCTGGAGCAATCCGGGGAATGCGACGCTTGGCATACCATTGCGGCGATCGGCGAGCGGTTGGGCATCAAGTCCGACCAGGGTTTCGAACTCGCGCGCGAGTGCGCCCGCCGGTCCTGGGTCGAGCGCACTGCCGACAGCGTTCGGCTGCGGGCGGAGGGCCGTCGGGTCGCCCTGCAGAGGCTATCCTTCACGAGGGCCGGCCGCTAAAACGCGGCACCGTTGACCGGCTTGGGCACCTTCGTCCGGGCTCAGAGCCGTCGTGCTTGCCGCAACTTCGGCATGTATCCGCCTTGATATTGGTATAGAACGTCCTTCCAAGACGCTATGTTTTGCGGCGTCTGGCGACAATGTCGTTTTGTCTGGCCGGAGTGGATTCATGGAGACGCGGGCGCCTGTGAGCTTGTTGCGCGGGCGGCGGTTCAAATGGGGAGCAGGACTGGTGGCGACGTCTTGTGCCGCCGCTGTTCTCATTCTTTGGCTCGTCCCCAGCCGGCAAAGCAGCGGGGCGCCAGGCGCGGGCGCATCGGAACAATTGACCTCTCGTGGCTACACGGATGCTCCGGCGGGCACTGCCGTAATCGGCGGCAATCCCTGGGCTGGGGGGGCCGTCTTGGTCGAATTGCGAATCAAGAACGATCAAAAGGTCAAGCGAGGCGAGATCATTGCCGTTCTGTCGAACTATTCTCAGGCCGACGTTTCGGTGCGCACGGCCGAAGCTCAGCTGGAGAAGGCCGAACGTAAACGTGAGGCGATGGTCTCGGGCTTTCGCGTCACCAACATCGGCTTGCAAGAGATCATCGCGAAAGCCAAGGCCGAGCAGGTCAAGCTCAAGACCCTCGAGCTCACGCGCTCTGATGGTCCGCCTGACGTAAAACAGCTTCAGGTCGACATGGCGCGAACGAACTTGGAGCGCGAGCAGGCCAAGCTCAAAGTCATGAAGGAGGAGCTGGCGCTCGACCTTGCGCAGGTCGATGACGATCTCAAGATCCTGAGGGCGAGCCTGGACACCGCGCGGACGAAGCTCGAGCAGTCGCTGGTCCGCTCTCCATTGGACGGCATCGTCGTGCAAGTCTATGCCCAGCCTGGCGAACGGATTGGCCAGAACGGTATCGCCAAGATCGTCGACATGAGCCAGATGCGCATAATCGCCGACGTGGACGAGCGGCTCATGAATCGCGCCCACGTCGGTGCCAAAGTCGACGTAACGTTCCGCGGCAGTGCCAACACCTATTCCGGCAAGATCTCTCGCATTGTACCCATCGTGAAGCGCATGCAGCGCATAGAGCCCGACGGCGGTTTGACCACCGACGCTCCTGTCGTGCAGGTCGAAATCGAGCTTGACGATCCGTCGAGTATGCCGGAGGTCTTAGGAAGAGAAGCCAGGGTTACCGGCCTCTGATAGCCCTGTTCAGGATAGCTGTTGTGTCGCCGAATTCGAAACTGCATTCACACTTAGCCACCTCAAGATAAATACTGCCGATTCACCGGCAGCGCCCACGTTTCGCAAGATCAACGCATATGCTTGAGTGATGGGTGCCGAAACGGCAACCTGCTGCACGCCTTGCTTTGCCGCTATAGTCTTTTCGCTCGACACTAACTGATATTTTTTGTCGACCCAGACTAAGCCAAGTTCACCAGCCTTGACCTCGATGACTGCATGAACCCGTAGGCGACTGTCTCGAGGCACTTCGCGCGCAATTTCGGCGCCAATCTTGAGTATCAGAGAGTATTCGAAGGGGCGCTTCGACGTCTCCACCTCGACATTCAGAATGCGCGCGAGTTGATGGCGCCAAATTGAATGCCGAATGCGAGAAAGCCATCGCTTCGACTTTCGTATCGAAGCCCCATTATTCAGCTTGGGGTGGATGATTGCCTCGGGCTGGAACTGCTGCCTTCCTGGACGCTCTACTTCCGTATAGTCATGAACTGCATTGCTCTTGTTAGAAAATCCAGCAGCTTCAATTACTGCAGATACGTACGCATCCGGCCCATGCTTCTTGCGCCAGGCACGGCCGCCTACGGAGGCGCGTTGCGCCAAATCAGCGAAGCGCTCGACGGCTTCGTCGATAGCTGTAGCGACTGACTCCACGGTCCAATCATTGAAGGTCGTACCCACGCCACCGGCACGCGTGATCTCATCTGCCATTGTTGTGCCAGCGGGCGCCACGATCACCGCGCCCGAAGCCAGTGCCTCTCCAAGGATCGCCGAGTATGAGTCGACATAGTTTGCTGGCTCATACGGCAAAGCAACAATGTCACAACGATCGATGAGCGAGAACCACGCGGCGCCAGTGGCGGGCTTCAGGATCAGCTCTATATTGCTTGCGCGGTCGGCGAGTGATCGTAGCTGGGCGGTCACACGTGCCATGCGCTCTGGTTCAGCCTGGGAACGACCATCAGGATCACTATGCTGAACGATGAAGCGCAGTCTGGCGTGCTTGCTAAGCAGCAGGGAGATCAGATCGGGTAAGAACTCGTAACCTTTGTCGATCCGTTGATGGCCCATGAAACCGAGCGTTAGGGCACCTGTTGACGTGCGTTGCCGAGCCGCCGGTAGTTCTTCGGGTGCCGTCACAGGCACTACCGGCAAGTCGACGATATAGCTGTACTCCTCGGCGATCGTCCTGTTGACGGCTACCAAAGTAATTTGTTCCATCCATTCCTTGTCGACGAGATTAGTTGCGTAGCGATGAAGCAAGGTCGATGGATCTCGCAGTGAAAAAACTGACCCACTGGGCCCTTGGGATCGAAATAGTGCCGGCGTTGTTCCAAGCTGGACGACGATTGCTGGCGCGGCACCTCGATTGGGAAAACCCTCCTTTAGCCAGAGGCCTGTCGCCGCGAGTTGTACGGGCCTGGCGGTGTTCACATAAACAAAGTCAAATGGCCCAAATTGCTGCCAAGCGTGATGAAGATCAGCAACAGTAAAATTAACGTACTTGGCAAAGTCGACCATCCATCCAACAAGCGGATCGGGAGAGGTTTTCTGCCAAGTGTAGATTCGGAAGAAAGGAAGAGCTCCAATTTCCCGTTGCAAGCCGGGTGCCAGATCGCGATGCCCGAGAATCGTAACTTGATGACCAAGTCGCCGAAATGCTGGTGGAAGGGAAAGCGCCGAACTGGCTAGGTGGCCGTCTGGGTAACGCAGGCCAGTGTCGATATAGAGAATTTTCATCTGATGCTTTGGGGAATCGCAGGGCAGGTAAAGGAGGGGCGACCCAGATTCGTCACCTTCATTTCTGTACCAACGCGCATATTGCTAAATTTTGCCATTGGTTTGCATACTAAGTTGTCCAAGGCAAGATGTTGCCGCTGGGAGATGGTCTATGTTCAATTGGAGGCGCAGGCAAGCCGCGCCAACCTCACAGTTCGTTAAGCAGGTGTTGTTCGAAACGACAAGACCTCATCCCACGCTCGATGAGCTAATAAAGGTGGCGGGTGGCCGCATGCTTCCCGACAAATTCCTAGCAGACGTGCATTTGCACGAGCGGGCAGCCATCAGGGGCCAAGCACCAACTACCTATATGAAGATAGAGCTCGCAACCCTGCTTGGTACAATCATCGACACGTCACACGCGCCCTATCGTTACTCCGTGGTCGTTGATACCGATGCCGCGATTCGAGGCCAATTTAAAGCGGATTCCCTCGTTACGACGGAAATTGCCATAGAAGTTGGCGGCGGCACCGTGGGAATCCTTTGGGCGGATGAGGATAACCACGCAATTAAAAGTACCGAGCGATTTGCAATTCCCGGAGTTTACTCCGTGATGGGCCGGGTTCTCATCAAGCAGATGCATCACTTGGTATTTCGGAATATGGCGACCGGAGGACTGCGCAGCTCATTTCGTGTTTTGCGAATCAGCGCGATGGTCAGCGATTAACCTGACGCTCCGAGGCCGCGTCGACAATTTCTGCCACAGTCGCCTCGAGCGAGATGCGGCGCTGCCATGCCGGATAGTGCTTCTCGAACTTGCCAGTATCCGAGATCCACCAGATGTGATCGCCGGTACGGCTGTCTTCGGAATAGCTCCAGTTCATGGGCCGTCCGGTCGCTCGCTCGAACAAATGGATAGCTTCGAGCATTGAACAGTTCGCGAAACGGCCGCCGCCCATGTTGTAGACCTCACCCGGTCGCGGCGCCTGGATGAAGTGCCAGAAGGCGTCGACGAGGTCGGCTGAATGGATGTTGTCGCGAACCTGCTTGCCCTTGTAGCCCAGCACCGTATAGGGCTCACTCGTGACGGCACATTTGCCGAGATAGGCCAGAAAGCCATGGAGTTTGGCGCCGGCATGATGAGGACCGGTCAGGCAGCCGCCGCGAAAGCAGGCCGAGCGCAATCCAAAATAGCGGCCGTACTCTTGGACGAGGACATCGGCCGCAACCTTCGATGCGCCGAACAACGAATGCAGTGTGTTGTCGATGCTCATCGACTCGTCGATGCCGGCGGCAGCATAGCGATGATCGGTGGCCACCTCCCAGCGGGTTTCCTGCTCGACCAGCGGCAATACGTTGGGCTGGTCGCCGTAAACCTTGTTGGTCGAGGTGAAGACGAAAGCTGCCTCCGGGGCATGCTTGCGAGTTGCCTCAAGAAGAGCAAGCGTGCCGGTCGCGTTCACCGAGAAATCGGTGAGAGGTTCGCGTGCGGCCCAATCGTGTGACGGCTGCGCCGCCGTATGGATCACGGCCGTGATCGCCTTGCCATGCCGTGCGAACAAGGCATCGACCGCCGATGTATCGCGAATATCGATCTCGTGGTCCGTGAACTTCCGGTACTTTGCCTTCAGCCGCTCCCGGTTCCAGGCGGTGCTTGCTTCGCGGCCGAAGAAATACGCGCGCATGTCATTGTCGAGTCCTACGACGTCGAAGCCTTTGTCGCAAAAGAAGGCCACGGCTTCGGAGCCGATCAGGCCTGACGATCCAGTCACTATAACAACGGACATGCGAATTTCTCCGAGACTACATTCTGGACCTTCGCGGCGGCGACCATTGCTGGAGCGAGCTGTATGTCAACGCTGTCCGGACGTTGCCGAATTGCGCCGCCTCGAAATCTTGGCGCCAGCCGTGGCGAGGAGTCGCCTCAAGGCCATTGAGCGCTTGGGCCTGAGCGCCGCACGCAGCGCGGCTTCGGCTTGTGAATAGTGAAAGTCCCCGAAGGCGGCGCGCAGCGTATCGGCATTTTGGTGGAACACCGAGTCGATCAATCGCAAGACTGAATCTCGCTTGGGCCCCCACGACGTCGCGGACGAGTTGTAAGTGCCGCCGAGCACAGTCCCGTTGGAATGGTTGTTGTCGCCGTGCATACGATAGGCATACAGCACCTCGTGGATGGCGATCGCGCCCGTCAGAAGCCAGGCGAACGTGGAGAGGTAGAAGTCGACGAAAAGACGAAGATCCTCATCTGGAGGCGTGAACACGAGGTCGACGAAGCTGCGTCGGAACATCATGCTCGCCATGCTATTGGTCGCTACGTCGATCGACCACCGACCGTGAAGCGTCATCGTTTTGTTGCTTGGGTAGGCCAATTTGCCAGTATTTGGATCGACCGACGGAATATGCAGGGGGTCGATAGTGCGGTTCGGAGGATCGTACATGTAGTCGAACCACCAAGCCGTTCCGGCTGCCAGACGTCCAGGGAAATCGATGATGTGCGAATCGCAGAACGTTAGGGCAACGGGAAAGTCGGCGTTCATATGGGCCGATACGTGCCGCTCCACGAAGTGCTCGTACCAAACGTCATCCGAGTCGAGAAAGCAGACAAGTGGTGTATTCAATTCCGCCAGGCCACGCCGAATGGCGCCGCCCTGCCCGACATTCGCTTCTAGCCGGACATAGCGAAATCTGGTGTCGTTCAGATTAGAGAGATATTCACGAATCACCCTGTCGGATTGATCGGTCGAAGCGTCGTCGACGATGACAATCTGGATGTCCCGCACGGTCTGTCGCGCAGCCGAGCCAATAGCGTCCCCGATGAAACTCGCATTGTTGTAGTTGGCGATCACTATTCCGACAGGGGGAGCGACAGGCACTCGTGCACCGCTTAGAGGAGTCTGACCGCCTGCATTGCCAAGGGAGCGCCCTTGCTCCAAAGAATGAGCTTGATGCAACTATACTAATCCGCGTTGGAGGCGCAACTATTTTGGTGTAGGTATACTCTCCGTGAGCTGTCCCCAGAGGGCAGGGGAAGTTCAACTGATGGTTTATGCGTCATCGGCGGACGCGAGCAGAACGAGCAGAACAGGTGCGAGTCGCAGAACACCATGGATGCAATGCTCAATCAGATAATCTCTGTGGACCAGGAAGAGCCGCTTTGGCGGCGCATTCTTCCCGATGCCCCCGGCGTGATCGGCTTTGACTCGCTTCCCTTGGCATCCGTTGTCGTCACTGCCTACAACTACGAGCGGTACATTGAGCCTTGCCTGCGATCGGTGGTGGCGCAGACCTATAGCAAGTTCGAATGTATCGTCGTCGATGACGCGTCGTCTGACGGGACGAGCGAACGTATAAAGCATTTGCTGAAGGCGTTTGATGATGAGCGCTTCCGGCACATCCGCAATCCCATCAATCTCGGCCAGCTGGGTGCGCAGTCGACTGCGTTGCAGTATTGCCGCGGGGCATTCGTCGTCTTTCTGGACGCTGACGACATACTGGCGCCGGCTTTTCTGGAGCGCCATATCTTCGCTCAGGTGAGCGGGCGATACCCAACAGGCCTGTCTGTGTCTGACCAGCTCACGATCGATCAGGACGGCGCTGTCCACTCCAGTACGCGTCTCAACCGTGATGCCCTCGCCGAAGTGAAGACCGCAAAAACATTGGCGATCCCGGCTGGCCGGGGAACTTCGCCATTGAATGTCGTCTTCCTGCCGTGGAGAGACGCTGCAACGCACATCTCCTATCATTGGTACTGGCAAACCCAAAGCGCGCTGGTCTTTCGTCGTTCCGTCCTCGATTTGATCATGCCGCCACCGGAGGATTGCGCCAGCTTCAGGATTTGCGCCGACGCCTATCTTGCGCGGTTTGCCCATCTTCTTTCGAATTCATTGATTTTACTTGAGCCATTGGGGTGCTATCGGCAGCATTTGGCGAACAATTTCTCCGGGCCGGCGTTCATGACAATTGATCAGCAGGCTGGCGACATGAGAACTCACCCTGGGTATTCCGCCTTCGTCGACCTTGTACGTTTGACAATCAGGAAGCGGCAAAAAATCTTTGACGCCCGGGTAGGCGACTATCAGATCGCGCAGATCATCGCTGCAGCCGGAGATCAAGGCGATGAAGCGCTGAGTCCCCGGAAGAGCTGGAGGCTCTCCCTGTCGCGACAATAGGTGCGCCTCCGATTCGTAGCGACCAGTCGATCCGATAGGTCGAGTTCGAAGGAGGCTAACCATGGCCGGCAAGACTGCTCTGGCAGCCATTGTGGCGGTCCTGTCGGCGTTCCTTGGTTTACCGGGGCAAGGGCGTGTTCACCCAGGAACGGGTGATGATGCCGCTCACGATCAACGGAGAGCAGATGCGGCTTGCCATGATCATCTACAAACTGGCAGGGACAGGCCCGTTTCCCGTCCTGATCTTCTATTACGATTCTATCGGCGGGGCAGGGATCCGTCGACTTTTAGCTTGGCGTACGATCCCCAACCGTTTGCCCATTGGTTCGTCGCGCGCGGCAATATCGTGGCACTGCGGCACGACGCGGATGTGGGGGATCAGAGGGGTGTACGACGAGGGTTTCGCGGCCGACCGATCAAAGGCTATAGCTGTGAGCAAAAACGTTCGCTTGCCGGTGCCGAACACGCGCTTCGTGATATCGGTGCCGTGACGTCGGCGGTCCTCGATCAGCCTTTTGGTCGGCCAGCAACTCTCGTGGTGGGGTCCTTGCCGTCGCTTGGGCGGGTCGGCATCCCGACTTGCCATGAGGGGAGTGAACTTCGTAGTGGATGGCTTGGTACTTTCTGCGCGACTGCAAGTACCGTGAACCAGCGTCTGTTCGCCATGGGCGAAGCCTTCCCTCGGCCAATGTTATGGCTCTATGGCAATCATGATCCGCTCTATTCGATCGATCACTCTCGGCTGAAGTTCGAGCGCTTTCGGGCTGCGGGGCGGGAGCGGGTTGTTCCAGATCATCGACGAGCCAGCTGCCGAGAACGGACATCTGATCGATCGCCTCGATACGCTATGGTCTGGGCCCGTCGATGCCTATCTTGCGGCACTTGATCTGCCGCATGGAAAGTAGTGCCGGTCAGTCCGTCCTTGCCTCCATTGGCTCGTGCGTTGGCTCGGGAATGTTGCCGTCGGCGGAAAGGAGGATGGCCACAGGCCGCGTTGTTTCGAAGTGGGCGAGCACGATCAACAATACAACCATGATCGGCACGCACAGGAACATGCCGACAACACCCCAGATAGTGCCCCACACCATTAGCGATATGATTACAACCAGCGGTGAGAGATTGAGCGAGCGGCCCATGATCGCGGGTTCGATGACGTTTGCCATTACGATCTGGATGGTGCCGATCACGATCAATACGATCAGGAACGGAGTCAGATGGTCGAACTGCACGAGGGTCAATAGCGCCGGCGCCACGATGGCGAGGATCGAGCCTACGGTCGGGATATAATAGAAGAAAAACACCATCACCGCCCAAAAGCCTGCGAAGTCCACGCCAACCCAGCGCATCACGACATAGGCGAGCACCGAAGTGACGACCGCAAGGACGGTCTTGATGCGGAGGTAGACGCGGATGTCGCGATCGATCTGCTCCAGCACCGAGCGCAGGCGGGCGCGCTGGGCGCGAGCTTCGAAGATCAACACGAGCTTGCGGCGAAAGTGAACCTGCTCGACGAACAGGAAGCCGGTGTAGATCAGTACGATGCCGGCCACGCTCACGATCGTGGCAGCCGCGCGGGCGACACCGCCTACCGTCTCAGTGAGGCTCACGCGATCGAACAGCTCCCCCAGTGTCGGTGTCTGCTCGATGCCGACCAACCGCGCCGATTGATCGAGCAAGTGCTGCAGCCGTCCCTCGTAGGCGGGAGCGGCGTCTGCGACGGCGGTGACATTGTGGCTGATCGTCCGGCCGATCACGATGACGATGCCACCCATGATCAGCACGGCGGCGAGCAATGCCAGCGGTCGTGGAACACGAAGGCGGCCAAGCCGTGGCCGCTCAATTGCGTCTGCCATGGCGTCGACCATGTACCAGAGCGCAAGTGCTAGCACGAACGGCAGCAAAAGACCGCGGCCCTCCACCAGGAGGTACATCGTGGCCGCGATCACGACGGCCCACAGGGCGGCACGCATCAGGGTCATGCGGTCACTATAGGCGGGTTGTGGTGCGGAGAGGAGCCGCCGATGTCTCGCGCTTCGAGGTCAGTGAAAATCGCGCGAAGCGATCCGAATCGTCGGACGGTCGAGCATGATCTGGCTGCGGTCGTAGGGCTTCTTTTTCGCGGGCAAGCCCCTGCCGCTGCGGTGTCGCGTGGCATTGGCCTCGGGAATACCGACCCGGCGATCGCCGGGGTCGGTGCGGACCTCGTCGCCACGGCCGTGGGGTATCGTGAGGCCGTCGAGGTCGGAGATGGTGTCGAGTTCGGCCGACCAGTCCCACAGCCGCTCGGCCACGAGATGGATCACCAGACCCTCACGTTGCACATGGCCCGACACGGCGAGCAGGCGCGAACCCATGACGATGCGACGGTGTGCCTCGAACACCTTGGGCCAGACCACGAGATTGGCGATGCCGCATTCATCCTCGATGGTGACGAACACCACGCCCGAGGCAGTGCCCGGCCGTTGCCGCACCAGCACCAGCCCGGCGAGGACGAAGCGATCGTCGTTCCTGGAATCGCGAAGCACGTCGGTGCGCGACACGCGCCGTTCCGAAAGTATGGGCCGCAGCAATTCCAGCGGATGGGATCGCAGCGACATCGAGATCGCGGCGTAGTCATCCACGACCTGCTCGCCGAGCGTGAGGGTGGGCAGGATGACGACGGGCTCAGGATCGCGTTCGGCAGGCCGGACATCGAGTAACGGTAGCGGTGCGTCAGAGAAGGCCCGTACAGCCCACAGCACATCGCGGCGCGAGAGACCCATCGAGGCGAAGGCATCAGCGCGCGCCAGTGCCAGGATCTGGCGCCTGGTGAGGCCGCCGCGCCGCCACAGATCAGCCGGGTCGCGATAGGGTGTGGTGCGGCGTTCGACCATGCGTTTCATGTCGTCTTCGGAAAGACCTGTGACCTGACGGAAGCCCAGGCGCAGTGCGCAGCGCTTGCCGGCCATCTTTTCGAGTGTGCAATCCCATTCGCTGGTATTCACGTCCGGCGGTCGCACCTCGACGCCGTGTGCCCGCGCATCGCGCACGAGCTGGGCCGGCGCATAAAAGCCCATGGGCTGCGCATTGAGCAAGGCAGCAGCGAAAGCTTCGGGGAAATGGTATTTCACCCAGGACGAAACATAAACCAGGATCGCGAAACTCGCGGCATGGCTTTCGGGGAAGCCGTATTCACCGAAACCCTCGATCTGCTTGAAGCAGCGTTCGGCGAAGTCCCTTTCGTAATGGTTGTCGAGCATGCCGTTGATGAAATCGTTCTTGAGCTTGTGGATCGTGCCGGAGCGCCGAAACGTCGCCATGGCGCGCCTGAGCTTGTCGGCTTTGGCCGGGCTGAAGCCCGCGGCGACGATGGCCATTTGCATTGCCTGCTCTTGGAATAGCGGCACGCCACACGTCCGCTCCAAGATGCCTCTGAGCTTTCCCGGATAGACGATGTCTTTTGCCTCTTTTTTTCTTTGGCGATTCTTGAGATAGGGATGCACCATGCCCCCCTGGATGGGGCCCGGACGCACGATCGCCACCTCCACCACCAGGTCGTAGTAATTTTCAGGTTTGAGCCTCGGCAGCATCGACATCTGCGCCCGGCTCTCGACTTGGAACACGCCGATCGAATCGGCCTTGCCCAGCATCGTGTAGACGTCGAGATCGTCCGTCGGCATGTCGAGCGCTGGCCGCTTGCCATAATACTTCTCGATCAGGTCGAAGCTCATGCGTAGAGCTGTCAGCATACCGAGCGCCAGAACGTCGACCTTGTAGATGCCAAGAGCGTCGAGATCGTCCTTGTCCCATTCGACGACGGTGCGGTCCTCCATCGCCGCGTTCTGAATCGGTATCAGCTCGTCGAGGCGGTCGTCGGTCAGCACGAAGCCGCCGACATGCTGCGAGAGATGGCGGGGAAATTTGCACAACGTCGCCGACAGTTCGAGGGCCAGAGCGAGACGCGGATCGTGCGGATCGAGGCCCGCTTCTCGGACATGTTTGATATTGACCCCACCCGATCCAATGCCCCAGACCGTGTCGGCCATCACGCCCAGCGTGTCGGGCGAGAGGCCAAGCGCCTTGCCGACATCGCGGATGGCGCTGCGGCTTCTATAAGAGATGACTGTGGCAGCGAGGGCAGCGCGGTCGCGGCTCTTGCGCTCGTAGATCCACTGGATGATCTCCTCGCGCCGTTCATGCTCGAAATCGACGTCGATGTCAGGTGGCTCGTTGCGCTCATTGGAAAGGAAGCGCTCGAACAGCAGCTCGACCTTGTCGGGGTTCACCGAGGTGATGCCGAGGCAGTAGCAGACGGCGGAATTGGCCGCCGAACCGCGGCCCTGGCAGAGGATGCCGCGACCACGGGCTTCCTTCACGATCTCATGGACTGTAAGAAAGTAAGGTGCGATCTCCTTGTGCTCGATGAGCGCGAATTCGCGTTCGAGGATATTGGATATCTTCTCGGGGATCTTCTCGGGATATCGCTCAGCCGCCCCCTTCCAAGTAAGGCGCATGAGCTTCTGCATCGGTGTCTCGCCGCCTTCATAGACGACCGGATACTGGTAATTGAGCTGCTTCAGCGAGAAGCGGCATTTCTCGATGATCTCCTGGATGTGCTCGATGGCGTGCGGGTGCTTGCGGAAGAGGCGGATCATCTCTTCCGGCGACTTCAGATGGCGTTCGGCCGAAGCGAAGCGGCGGAAGCCCAGCTCCTCGACCGTGCAGTTCAACCGGATTGCAGTAACGACATCCTGCAAGGCGCGTCGATCGGGGATGTGATAGTGCACGTCGTTGGTGGCGACCAGACGCACCTTCATCTGGGTCGCGAGATTGTCCAGATCGGCGAGGCGTCGGGCATCGTCGCCGCGGAACAGCATGTTGGCGGCGAGATAGCAGCGGTTGCCGAACAGGCGTGCCAGCCGCCGCAGCCTGTTGTGAAAGACAGGATCGTCGATTCGGCGCGGTGGCAGGACGATGGCAATGAGCCCTTCGGCAAACTCGGAAAGGTCGTCGAAAGTGAGATCGCATTCACCCTTTGCCGCCCGGCGATTGCCGACGGTCAGGAGACGGGACAGTCGCTTGTAGCCTTCGAGGTCGATCGGGTAGGCGAGCAACGAATAGCCGTCGCGCGTTTCGAGCCGCGCGCCGACCAGGAGTTTGATCTGTTTTTCTTCCGGCGCTGAATGCTCTTCGTAATATTCCTTGATTGCCGAGTAGGCGCGCACCACGCCGGCCAGCGTGTTGCGATCGGCGATGCCGATGGCGTTATGGCCGAGCTCGATTGCCTGCTCGACCAACTCGCCTGGATGCGAGCCGCTGCGCAGGAAGCTGTAGTTGGTGGTGACTTGCAGTTCGGCGTAGCGCATGGCCGGTCACGCGCAAAACCCGTGAAGGAACCACTTGACGGCATTATGCGGGCCGTCGCGGAACAGCCAGAAGCGGCCGCCATCGTCGTCCTCGACGCGATAATAGTCGCGTGCTGGCGGCACCGAATTGGCCGGCGCATATTTGCCGTTGGAGCGCGGGCACCACCATTCGTCGGCCAGCCGCTCCGGCCCCTCGACGCGCACGATGCGGTGGGCATGGCGGCGCCACTGGAACTGTCGCGGCGGATCGTCGGGCAGGAGCGCAGTCACATTGATAAGCTCGGGCCGCTGCAAGAGACGCGTCGGTCGCGCGCCCTTCATCGAGGCGAGCCGCGCCCAGGCGCCGTCCGGTACCGGCTCGGCGGAAATCGGTGCCGTCGTCTGTACGCGCTCCGGCAGATGGCTGTCGCGCGGGACGAGGCGCACGACATTCTCCGCACCCAGCCGCAGCGCGAGCCGATCGGCGAGGTCGATCGTGCCATCCTCGTTGCTGAGGGAAGCGCCGACAGCACTCGTGTCGGGCAGGGAATCCTGCGCGCCAGTCCATTCCTCCACTTCAGGTGCGGCCAGGATCATCAGCTCGACGCCGAAGCCGGGGTCGAGCTCACCAAGCCTCTCCTCAAAGAGCTTCATGAGCTTGGGGTTGTCGCGGTTGGGCCGGCTGGTGCCGATGGCCGTACGATCCACCGAGCCGTCGACGCGATAGAGCGCGATCTCGAGTTTGCGCGCGCCGACACCGGCCTGTTCGAACTGCTTGCAGAGCGCGGCCAGCAACCGGCTGGTCGCGGCGGCGATGTCCTCCGGCCGGCCGATCGGCTCGGCAAAGGCGAGACGTGTGCGGAAGGCAGGCGGCACGCGGTGCGGCTCGATCGGTTCGTCGACGCGGCCCAGGGCCTGGTCGAGGCGCGTGAGCGGCTGATCACCGAAGCGCCGCGTCAGCGGCGCCCGCGGCAGGGGGTAGAGATCGCCGATACGGCGCAGGCCGAGCTTCAGGAAGGTTTCCAGGATCGGCGTGGCAAGCCGCAGCCCGTCGACCGGCAAGGCGGCAAGCGCCTCGCGCTGGCCGTGGCGGGGGCAGAAGAGATCGGCCTGGCGCTCGGCATAACGTGCCAGTGCCCAGGCCGCGCCCGCCGTGTCGGCCATGGCGGCACGGCAGGTGAAGTCGTGGCGTGCCAGGCGCTCGACGAGATCGGCCAGCAGCGCGCGTTCGCCCGACTCGTCCTTGCCGAAGAGATGGCCGCAGCCGGTGACGTCGAGCAGCAGGCCGGCGTCGCCGCCGAAGCCGCCGGCGCTGCAGGCCTCGGCGCGGCCTTCCGCATCGGGTTCGGCGATCGCCGCGCCCAACGGATCGAGCGCGACCCAAGGCGTGTAGCGGTCGCACCAGCCGGCGATGGCCTCGAGCAGACGGCGATCAGCCTCCGGCTCGACTCCCCTCGTGATGAGGTCTGGCAACAGCGTGCGGGCATCGGCAAGTCGCATGTGCGGACGCAGGCCCGCGGCACGAGCATGGGCATTGAGGGCTGCCAGTCGCGGGCAGCCTTCGAGCCAGATGACCGTGGCGGCGGCCCTAGCCGACCAGTCTTTGGCGGTTTGGGTCTGCCCAGGAAATTCCGGCTGGGGACGGGCCAGCCGATCCGTGGCGAGCTTGGGGAACCACAGCGAGATGATGCGTTTCATCGTTCCACTCCACGAGCCAGGACGGCATTTCCTCGGTCGAAGGCGTGCCGAAACGGTTACGCCTGAGTTCGATATGCCAGCGTGCGATGTTGAGATCGGAAAGCCCCGGTGTCGTAGAGGGCGAGGCTGCCGAGGTGACCCGCCAACGTGTCGTGCAGACGCTTTGCGGCGGTGCGGGTTGGGGGCGCAGCAGGAAGGCAGGAACACCGTTCTTTTCGGTGGCTAGCGAGAGTCGACGGCCGGCAGTGGGATCGGCGGCGCGGGTCTCGCCCAGCACGGCGGCGATGCCGGGGGCGCGCAGCCCTTCCTCCATCGCCCAGAAGAGATCTTCCTCGCGCCTGGCCGTGACCACCAGCAGCCGTGCCGGATCGAACCAGGCAGAGAGAGCAGGGGCATAGGGTGGGGCATCGATTCCGCCGGAGGGTTGGCGGCACCAGAGGATCGTGCCCGGTCCAAAACGGCCGATGAGATGGGCGGCAAAGCCCAGGGCTGCGCCGTCGTGGGGGGCGACGCGGCCAGAGGGGGTGGGGCCTGCTTCGATCTCGTGCAGGGCGCCGGTCAACAGCCCGCCTTCCGGCAGCAAGATATCGATGGCCGCAACCCCGGTCGGGACGGCCATCCGGCCTGCCTTTTGGGCGCTATGGGCACGTTCCAGCCGCCGGACCTGCTCACGCAGGGTTGGCGGGACTTGCCCCTGCGCCGGGCCGGCGGCAGGGGGAGCGAAGGCATTTGGGGAAATGACAGACATTGCCCCCTCGGGTCTTTTTCAACGATTGAGGATAAGTAGTTCTTGTTTTGTTCTAGTCACCTTCCTTTGAAGAGTCAACGGGGGCCTAAAAGGCGTTCCGGACTGGCACATCTCCCGCTTTGGCCCGAAAGTCCGTCCCCCGGCGTTCGCGCGAGGTTCTTCCATGACCCTGCGATTTTCCCTTACCGCCCTGATGGCCACGGCCCTGGCCCTGCTGGCCGGTCCGGCCTTGGCGCGCTGTTCCAAGAACTTGGTGCAGCAGTTCGGCCCCTCCCTGCAGCGCGTCTCGTTCGATGACGGTGTGCGGCTGGCAAACGGCCCGTCGCCCAGTCGCGCTGTCATCACCTTCCTTGGCCACGCGAGCTACCAGATCGACACGCCGCAGGGCGTGCGGGCGATTACCGACTACAACGGCGTGAACGGCTTCGGCCGCCATCCCGACATCGTCACCATGAACAATGCCCATTCGACGCATTTCTCCGACGAGCCGGAGGAGGGCATCACCTATGCCCTGCGCGGCTGGCCACAGGAGGGCGAGAGCGAGGCCAAGCACGACGTCACGCTAAAGGACATCCGGGTCTGGAACGTGCCGACCAACGCGCGCGACTGGTCGGGCGGCGTGCGCATCAACGGCAACTCGATCTTCATCTTCGCTATAGGCGATCTGTGCATCGCCCATCTCGGCCATCTGCATCAGCGGCTCACGCCCGAGCATATCGAGGCGCTGGGTCGCATCGACGTGCTGATGGTGCCGATCGATGGCGCCTACACGATGGGCGTGCCGCTGATGGTCGATGTCGTGAAACGGATCGATCCCAGAATCGTTCTGCCCATGCACTATTGGGGCCGCTCGCAACTCGACCGGTTCGTGACCTTGCTGGCACCGCTGGAGCCAGCCTTCGTCTGGCCGGACAAGCATACGATCGAGATCGCGAAGGAAGATCTGCCCGACAAGCTCACCATCATCGCCGTGGGAGGCGACGGCGGCGGTTGACTCGCGATGGCTAGAGTTCGCTCGCGACGAACTGGTTGAATTCCGCGGTCTTCGGATCGCCGAACAGCTCGGCGGTCGGGCCGCTTTCCCATACCTTGCCCTTGTGCATGAACACCACGAGGTCCGCTACTTTTCTCGCGAAGCCCATTTCGTGGGTGACCGTGATCATGGTCATACCGCGACGGGCCAGGTCCTCCATCACGGCCAGGACTTCGGCGGTGAGTTCGGGATCGAGGGCCGAAGTTACCTCATCAAACAGCATGACCTGGGGCGACAGGGCAAGCGAACGGGCGATGGCAACCCGCTGCTGCTGCCCGCCGGAGAGCTGCTCGGGATAGGCCGAAAGCTTGTCGGTCAACCCGACCAGGGCCAGTACTTCCGCCGCTCGCGTCTTCGCTTCCTCCCGCGACTGCTTCTTCACCAGGGTGAGGGCGAGCGTGATGTTCCGCTCGACCGTGAGGTGCGGGAAGAGATTGTAGCTCTGGAACACTATGCCGACGTCACGGCGCAGCTGCGCACGAGCGGCGCTTCCGGCCCGGCCGACCTCGTGGCCGCATACCGTGATCGTGCCGTCCTGTACGGTCTCGAGCCCGGCAATGCAGCGCAGCAGGGTGCTCTTGCCCGAACCGCTACGGCCGACGATGGCCGCGACCTGGCCGCGCGCCACCTGGAAACCGACACCGTCCAGCACGCGCAACGGCCCGAATTCCTTGACCACGCCCTCGATGCGAACGATCGCTTCATCTGCCGGCATGGGCTTTCCTCTCAAGAGCGCGTGCAGCAACCGACAAGGGGTAGCAGAGCGCAAAGTAGATCGCCGCAACGACGGCAAAGATCGCAAAGGGCTCGAAGGTCGTCGAGTTGTTGACGATTTGGCCCGTCCGCGCGAGTTCGACGAAGCCGATCACCGAGGCGAGCGAGGTGTTCTTCACGATCTGCACCATGAAGCCCACCATGGGCGGTATCGCAAGCCGCACAGCCTGTGGCAGGATTACGTAGACATATTGCTGGAAACGGTTGAGGCCCAGGCAATCCGAAGCTTCCCACTGCGTCCTGGGCACAGCTTCGATGCAGCCGCGCCAGATCTCACCCAAAAAGGCGCCAGCATAAATCGTGAATGAGAGGCCGGCGGCCACCAGCGGGTCAAGCTTGTAGCCGAGGATGCCAAGCCCGAAGTACGAAAGGAACAGTACGATCAGGAGCGGCGTACCCTGCACGATCTGGATGTAGCCGCTGGCCAAGGCGCGCATGAAGCCGACTTTCGATACGCGCAGGAGGGCCAACATGAGCCCGACCACTGAACCGCCGGCAAAGGCGATCAGCGACAGCAGCACCGTCCATTCGGCCGCCTGTAAGAGGTACAGGATGTGATTGGCATTGAGCTTGATCATAGCGCCGTGCCCAGCTTGCGCTTGCGCGAGAACAGCACGAGGCCGATCAGCCAGAAGGCGCAGCGGTAGAGGGCCGAAAGGCCGAGATAGACCAGCGCGACGACGATGTAGACTTCGAAGCTGCGGTAGGTGTCGGATTGCACGAGGTTGGCGGTGGCCGTCAGCTCCTCTGTCGAGATCGTGGAGGTGATGGAAGAGGCGAGCATCAGCAGCACGAACTGGCTGGACAGGGCAGGGTAGACCCGCTCCATCGCCGGCAGCAGAACGATATGGAGGATGGTCTGCAGTCGCGTGAGGCCGAGGCAGTCGGCCGCCTCCAGCTGCGTGCGCTGGATCGACTGGATGCCGGCACGCATGATCTCCGTCGTGTAGGCACCCATGTTCACGACCAGCGCGATCACTGCCGATACTTCCGCCGACAGTTTGAGACCGAGACTGGAGAGGCCGAAATAGACGATGAAGATCTGGATCAGGAGGGGGGTGTTACGAATCAGTTCGACATAGACGCCAACCACGCGCTTCAGCAGCGCCCCGCCATACACGCGTGTCAGCGCACAGACCGTGCCCACGGCAAGGCCGAGTGCGATTGACACGACGGTGAGTTGGATCGTGAGCCAGGCGCCGGCGACGAAGTCCGGCCATCTCTCCGCAAGGAAGGAGAAATCGAGCTGATAGGACATGCCGGGCGGCGCCGAAGCTAGCTGCCGACCTTGAGCAGCTGATCGGCCGGAATGTCGATGCCATGATACTTCTTGTAAATGGCACCGAGTTGTCCGTTCTGCAGATTGGCCTTCACCCAGCCGTTCACCCACTCCTTCAGCCGCGGCTCGTTCTTGCGCACACCCACGGCGAGATAGAAGGTCTGCATGGTGATCTTCGGCTCGACGGCACGTGCCGGATTCTTCTTGCTGATGGCGGGCAGAAGCGAGCGGGCCGTTGCCAGGATATCGACCTGACCAGAAGCCACTGCGAGCGCCATCGTCGCGTCATCCTCGTAGCGCACGAGCTGGGCGCCCTTGGCATCGCGCGCGAGATCGGTGTCCTGGGTCGTGCCACGCACCACCGCGACCCGCTTGCCGTCGAGATCGGCCATCTTTCCGATCTGAATCGACTTCAGAGCTGCCACGACCGACGGATGGTCGGCGTAGGGCAACGAAAAGTCGATGACCTTGGCGCGGTCAGGCGTGATCGAGAGCGTCGAGATCACCAGATTGGCCTTGTTGGTGAGCAGCATCGGGATGCGCGTGGGTCCCGTGGTGGTAACGATCTCGAGTTCGACGCCGAGGTCCTTGGCCAAGAGGCGTGCCGTGTCGACATCCGAGCCGGCGGCCTGCATTTTGTCGTCGGTCATGCCGAAGGGCGGGATCGCGAGGTCGATCGCGATCCTGACCTTGCCGGCCTTCTTGATGTCATCGAGCGTGTCGGCATGAGCCGCGACAGCCAAGGCGCACCCAACCGCGAGGGCAGCGCCCGCAAGCAGTCGACGCGGGAAATGGCGCGTCACTGGCTTACCTCCTGCTTCAGGATCAGGTCGGGCAGGTTGTCACCGAAATATTTCTTGTTCAGGGCATTGAGCCGGCCGTTCTTGATATTGGCGACGATCCATTTGTTGACCTCGTCGAGCAGGCGCTTCTCGCCCTTCTTCACGCCGACCGCGAGCTTGAAGTTGTCGAGAACGAATTTGATTTCGACCTGCCGCGCAGGATTCTTCTTGTCGATCTGCGGCACGATCATCTCGGCGGTGGAAAAGATATCGACCTGGCCGCTCAAGAAGGCCTGGGCTTCGGTGGCGTCATCCTCGTAGCGCACCAGCTTCATGCCTTTCGGCCCCTCCTTGGTGAGCTGCGTGTCGTGCGTCGTGCCGCGGACCGTGGCGACCGTCTTGCCGTCGAGATCGGCCAGCGTCTTGAGGGCGATGCTCTTGGGGGCAGCGATCACCGTGCGCAGCACGGCATAACCCAGCGAGAAGTCGATTACTTTGGCGCGCTCGGCCGTGTAGGACAGGCTTGAGATCACCAGGTCGGCTTTGCCGGTCTGCAGCGACGGGATGCGCGAAGCACCGGTCGTCGGCACGTGCTCGAATTGCAGACCCCAGTCCTTGGCCAGTGCTTGCGCCGTCTCGACGTCGAGGCCGGTCGGCTGCAGCTTCTCGTCGGTCATGCCGTAGGGCGGCACGCCGAGGTCAATGGCGATGCGGATCTTGCCCGCCTTCTTGATGTCGTCGAGTTCGTCGGCCCGAGCCATGTGAGTGACGCCGATCATCGCCAGCGTGGCGATAGCAAGGGCGGTCATTGTTCTTTTCATCGTCTCCTCCGTTTGTTGCTTGTCGATTGGCTATCGTCCCGCGTCCATCTCGGCGAGCTTGGCGACGCGCCGGCGAAACTCCTCGGACGTCGAGAATTTGGCGCTGAGGTAGGCAGCGATCAGATCCTTGGCGAGCCAGGGGCCGACGATCTGGGCGCCGATGCACATGACGTTGACATCGTCATGCTCCACGGACTGGTGCGCTGAATGCACGTCGTGGCAAACCGCGGCGCGAATGCCCTTCATCTTGTTGGCACCGATCGACGCGCCAACCCCTGTGCCGCACACCATCAGCCCGCGCTCGGCTTGGCCGGAGGTAATCACTGCCGCCACCTTGCGGGCGATATCGGGAAAATCGACGGGCTGGGGATCGTAGGAACCCACGTCCAGCACCTCGTGCCCCTGGCCGCGCAGGAAGGCCAGCAATTCTGCCTTCATAGGAAAGCCGGCATGGTCGGAGCCGACAACGATCTTCATGAGCGTTTCCTCTTGGGTTCATAAGCCGAGATAAGATTGCGGCGGCGCAAATCGTCGCCGATGGCGAAGTGGTCGCGCAGGTCACGCTCCGCGGCGTCGGGATCGCGACGGGCGAGCGACAGGAAGACGCTGCGGTGGGCGTCGACGAGACCCGACGTGATCGCGGGTTCCCGGAAGGTGTCACGCCGCCGCTCGATGTGCGAGCGCATGAGAAGGGGCGAGATGGCCTCGTAGATCTTCATCAGCGACGGACTGCCACTTGCCCGCACGATCGCAAGATGGAAGGCGTAGTCAGCCTCGCCGCCTCGTTCGGGATCGTCGAGCGAGTCGACCAGCTTGTCGAGCGTGCTTGCGATTGCTTGCAGGTCTCGCTCGCTAGCGCGCTCGCAGGCAAGGCGAATGGCCTGGCATTCGATGGCGATCCGCGCCTGCAGGACGTCGTCGAGGATGTTCGGCTCAGGCGCCAGGCAAAGGGTGAGTGCTTGTCCCAGCACCGAGGCATCGGCGCTGCGTACGAAAGTGCCACGACCGTGCTGGATGTCGACGAGCCCGAGTATGGCAAGCGAGCGCAGGGCCTCGCGCAACACGGGTCGGCTGACATTCAGCGCCAGCGCCAGCTCGCGCTCGGCCAACAACCGATCTCCGGCCTTGAGATCGCCGGCCAGCAACCGATCGCGGAAGAAGGTGAAGACCCGGGCTGCACCGCTTTGGCCTCCCTCCGGTTCGGATTTCGTTATTTCGAACATTGGAATTTGGTCAATCCGTGGTCAGACCACTTTAGGCGGCTCGTACGATGGATCAAGACCCACTTGTGGGAAAGCTACCGGCCCTTCTCGAAACCTGAGAGGAACTGCGCGAGGTTGCGGCCGAGATCGTCGCTGAGATAACCGCCTTCCTGCACCAGCACCGTGGGCAGGCCAAGACCGGCGATCTTGCGCGCCATCGCATGGAAGCCGAGGCCTGTAACCTTCAGCCCCTGAAGCGGGTCGCTTTCGCTGGCGTCCAGGCCAAGTGCGATCGCCAGAACGGTCGGAGCGAACTTCTGGATCCTTTTCAGTGCTGCATCGCCGGCAGCAAGCCATGGCTCATCGCCCGAACCGACCGGCAAGGGCAGGTTGAGATTGAACCCTTGGCCTGCGCCTGCGCCGGTCTCGTGAGCATGGCCCCAAAAGTAGGGATAGTAATTGGCGGGATCGGCATGGATCGAGACCGTGAGCACGTCGGGCCGCTCGTAGAAGATGCTCTGCGTGCCGTTGCCGTGATGCACGTCGACATCGAGGATCGCCACGCGCTGGTGCTTGTCACGTAGCCGCTGAGCCGCGACAGCCGAGTTGTTCAAAAAGCAGAAGCCGCCCGCCATGTCGGCGAAAGCATGATGGCCGGGCGGCCGGCAGAGCGCATAGATTTCGCGCGCGCCGTCGCGCACGAGATCGGCTGCTGTGACCGCGATATCGCTCGCGGCAAGGGCGGCATCCCAGGTGCCGGGGCCGATGGGGCAGGCAAGGTCGGCCTGATGCCAGCCGGCGCGGCCGACCAGCGCCTTCGGATAGGTCGCGGGAGCGCGCGCAGGATGGACGTTGGGCATCACCTCGGCCGAGGCGCTGGGCAGCTTCGCCCAATCGCGCGCGGCGATTTGCAGGAAGTCGAGATATTCCGGCGTATGAACCGCAGCGACCGGGCCTATGCCATGGGCTTTGGCGGCAATGACCTCATGTCCGGCATCCTTTGCGGCGGCCAGCAGACGCGTCGCCCGCTCGGGCTGCTCGGTGCTTCGTTGCTTCACGCCGCGGACAAAAAAGGTCTGCGGGTCGTGGACAGTGTGCTTGTCGGAATAGACGATCTTCATGTCGTGCCGATAGCCTTCTTGAAAGGACGAATTTCGGGTTCAAGTGACATGGTTATGGACTCGAACTCAAGAGCCTCGGCAGCTGCTGTTAGGGCAAAGAGGGTGACTACTATCGCTCCCTTGGCACGGTTCTTCTGCGGCTGACTCTGGGTAGAGGCACCTCAGTGCACGGCCGCATACATGAGTTTCTCTTCCGTCGCGTCGATGGGCGAGAATTCCTCGACGACTTTGCCTTGGCGGGCCACGAGCAGCCGGTCCGAGAGCAGCATGACTTCCGGCAAATAGGAGGAGATGACCACCACCGCTTTGCCCTCATCGGCCAGTCGATTGATGATCTGGTGTATCTCTGCGATCGCGCCGACATCGACGCCCCGGGTGGGTTCGTCGAAGATGATGAGTTCCGGATCCTGTACTAGCGATTTGGCAATGACGGCCTTCTGCTGATTGCCACCCGACAGTTCGATCATGCGGGCGGCTCTGGTGACGGCGCGAACCTGGAGCGACTTGATCCATTTATCGCCGAGAGTGTCCATCTCGCGGTTCCTTATCCAGAACTTGTGCAGCCCTGCTTTGGCCAGCCGGCCGACATAGACATTGAGCTTGATCGACATGGTCTCGAAAAAGCCTTCGACCTTGCGATCCTCGGTGATGTAGGCAATGCCATCGCGCACGGCTGGCGCCGGGACGCGATAGCGAACAGCCTTGCCATTCAGGAACACCTCGCCGCCATTGGTGTAGTCGCGCTTGATGACACCGGACACAACCTTGAAGGTCTCGGTGCGGCCTGAACCCACGAGACCGAAGATGCCCGTTATCTGTCCGGCAAAGATGGAGAGCGAGTTGTTCTTCACCACATTGCCGACGCGCAGGTTGCTGACTCGCAGAATCCGCCGGCCGGCCGGGCGCACGCGTGTCTTCTTCGTGCCGTAAAGCTCGTGCGAGAGGGTACGCCCGACCATGGCCTGGACGATTTTCGCTCGGTCGAAGTTCGAAGTCGCGTCGGTCACGACCAGCTTGCCGTCGCGCAGGACCGTGATGCGATCGGAGATCTGCAGCGCTTCCTCGAGCGCATGGGAGATGAAGATCACGGAGACACCGCGCGCCTTGAGCGTCACCACCAGTTCGAAGAAGTGCCTCTTTTCTTCAGGCGTCAGCGTTGCCGTCGGCTCGTCGAAGACGATGATACGGGCTTTCAGCAGCATGGCTCGGGCGATCTCGACCATCTGCTTCTTCGCCGCCCCGAGATTGGCAACATGCGCTGTTGGGTCGACATCGAAACTCAGTGACTGCATGAATTGCTGCGCGGAGATGTTGGTGCCGTGCACGCGGTTGAAAAACTTCTCGTTGCCGAGGAAAAGATTCTGCGCGACCGTCATGGATGGCACCAGGCTGGTTTCCTGGAAGACCATGGCGATGCCGGCGCTGACCGCTTCCGACGGCGTGCGCAGATGGATCTCCTTGCCGTCAAAGAGGATCGTGCCACGGGTGGGCGACACGACACCGGCGATCATCTTGGTGAGCGTCGACTTGCCGGCACCGTTCTCGCCCAGCAGGGCATGAACCTCGCCGGGCAGCAGCGTGAAGTCGATATCCTCGACGGCGGCGGAGCGGGCGTAGATCTTGGTCAGTCCGCGCAATTCCAGGATCGGGTTCATGCGCCGTGCTCTGCTGCTTCCACAGCTTCAATGCGGGATGCGGAAAGCTTAAGGATACGGCCGGCGCCCTTGGACAGGACGTAGAGATCGTCATCGCGCTGGGCCACAGCCACGATGCCGTGGTGGCGTCCGCCAACCCGGCTGTGAAGGGAGTAGACCGGGATGAAGTCATCGTTGAAGCGAATGACAAGACCGTAGGATCGCGGTGGCGCCCAGGGTTTCAGGATACCCATCTGCTTGACGCTGCCGGTCTGCAGTGGTTCGCGGAAATCAATGCCGGAGCTCAGCGCCGGTGCCACCCAGTAGCGCGGGTCGATCGTGCGCATCATCTCGCGGCGATAGTCGGTCTCCTGCAGCACAAACTCCACCAGCTGCGTGCGGCAGGCGAAAACCGTGAGCCAGAAGCCGCCGCCTTCGGCTGTGGCAATGCGTGCCGGATAGCCGGGCAGGGCCGGAATAATGGGTCGGGTCTTTCCTCCCTCCACCTGATCCACCTGGTGTCGCCAGGTTTCAGAGACCAAGGTGCGGCCTTGCCGATCTACGAATGCACCGAAGCTATAGGCGAGGCCCGAGGCGAGCGTTGTCGCCTTGTCGGCGGCACGGTCGTAACGGATCAGCCTTCCCGTGCGCCCCTTCTCCATGAGGTCGTAGTTCCATTCGCTATAGGGGCGGGCCGCAGAGGCATCGCAAATCAAGAGCGTGCCGTCGGCTGCTGCATGCAGGGCGGTGACCGCATTGAGGGGTTGTCCATCGACATGGTTGACGACAACGGGCTTGTTAGCCGAGGAACCGTCCGGAGAGCCTACAATCACGCTGGCGCCGAGGCCCACGGCCAACACACCGTCCGGCAAGATAGTCAGGGCCGTGATATCGCGTTCGTGTCGCGCGATGGGCCGCAGCTCGGCGCCGGGCGCCAGACGCATCACATCATGCCCGCAAGCGACATAGATCTCGCCGTTGGCTGAGACCGCGATATCCTCAAGGCCTTTCCTTTCGACAAGGACCGGCGCTTCTTCCAGCAGGTTGTTCGGCTTCAACGCGCCGTCGAGGATAGGCACCGAGAGGCTTGAGCCGCGACGGTTGAAGGCCGACGAAACGGCCGAGGTGAGGGCGTCAAACATAGGCGTGTCTGCTTGAAACGAAGGTGCGATCGGCGCCGTCCAGCTTGAGGCGGCCAATCCGATTGTTCGAAATGCCGCCGATATAGAGGTAGCCGCGATGCTCGCGCATCGAGGTGATCATCGGATGATTCACACCACCTTCATCCCACAGCACATCTAGGATCTGGCCCTGTTCGTTGAACTTGACGATGCACCCGGTGTTGATGTTGGGCGCCAGCCATTCGTCGCCGGGCAGCTGCTTCGACATGCGACGCCGGAAGGCCGGCTTGCGCATGGCAAGATCAAAGGCCGGGCAGCGCATGCCCATCAGCGCCAGCCAGTAGTTTCCGTCCGATGCGCGGTTGATGTTGTCGGGATAGCCCGGCAAGTCGCGAATGACGAACTCGACCTGGCCGGCTTTGGGACCATCGAACCAGAAGCGCTTGATGGAGCAGTTCCAGCTTTCAGCAAAAAGGATCGACTGCCTGTTCGAGGAAATCACGATCCCGTTCGGGAAAATCAGGTTGCGCAGCACTGTCGTGGTTTTGTTCGTGCGCGGGTCGTAGCAGATGATGCGCCCATTGCCGCGCCCTTCGAGACTGTCGGTCGGCCATTCGTGCATCTCGTAACGAACGGTCGCCTCGGAGAAGAAAATACGTCCATCGGGTGCGATATCCAGATCGTCGGCGAGGCGCAGCCGGCTGTCATCGACCACCGACAGCCATGAGCGGTTGGTCTCGTCCGTCACCTTCTCGACCTTGCGGTCCGACGTCACCCGATAGAGTCCCATGCCGCCGACACAGACATAGAGGTTCTTCTTATCGTCGAACGTCATGCCGAGCGGCTGGCCGCCGATCCGGGCATAGACTTCGTGGCGCTTGTAGTCCGGTGCGAAGAAGCGAATGATTTCGCCGTGGCGGCTGCCGCAATAGAGATTGTCCTCCTCATCGAGGATCACGTCTTCCGGCGCTTCGACCTCGCCCAACCCGATCGTCTCGACATGCCGCAAGCGGTCATTGAGGGCATAGGCCGACGCCGGCCCGGTGGCATCCGGAGCGAGCTGCGGCAGTTCGAGATAGGATGGGCTGACGTAGAACTCTTCCACGGCCTTGTGCCGGTTCTTGAACCAGCGGATATCCAATGCGGCGGCCAGCAGCAGGATCGTGGCGAGAATGACACGTGAGGCGCCCGCCGGTACGGCAAGGCGCAACAGGCCGTTGGTGATCAGGAGGATGATCAGCGTTCCCAGGACCGCCTTGGTCACCGATCCCTTGCCGCCACCAAGGCGAATGCCGCCGAGGATGGCGGCTGTGAGGACGGTGATTTCCAAGCCTTTGCCAGTGTCGGCGCCGGCGCTGGCCAGGCGCGAGGCATAGAAGATGGCCGAGATGGCGACGAACACGCCCGAGGCGACGTAAGAGAGAGCAACGATGCGGTTGACGGACAGACCGACATTGTAGGCCGAGCGGCGATTGCCGCCGACCGCCATGACCCGCCAACCGGAGCGCAGGCGCGTCAGGAAAATGTGGCTGGCGATGGCAATGAGTGCAAACACCCACACGACGAACGGAATCGACAGGATCGAGCCGCTGCCGATGAAATCCCACAGGTCGGAATCGGGGAGGGCCGAAGAGATCGCTACTGCCAGCTTGAAGTTCAGCATCAAGTGAACGGCCTGGAAGACGATCAGCGTGACCATGGTGGTCAGGAAGGCGCGCATGCGCATGTAGCCGATCAGGAAACCGTTGATGCCACCCAGGAAGCCCCCCATCAGCAGGCCGATCGCGATCGTTGCACCGACCGGCAGCTGGAGAACGTTCATGCAATAGAGGACGGTGAGATTGCAGAGCGCGAAGATGGAGCCGACGCTGAGATCGATGCCGCCGACGATCAGCACCAGCGACATGCCGAGTACGACAAATCCCAGCTCGCTTGCCTGGCGCAACGTGTCGGCCAGGTTCGAGATCGAGATAAAGTTGTCGATGCGCGAACTGAAATAGAGAGCCGTGATGACAAGCACCAGCAGCGGGACGACGGTCTCCATCCACTGCTTTTGCAGCAATTCACCGAAGATATGGTCCGGCCAGTATTTGTAACGCAGGTTGGTGTAGGTGTTCGCCATGAATGCACTGGGCCCCGAATGCACCGCGCCCTATAGGGCCCGCTCTCGACAAAGCCGGCTTGCTGAAGGAACGAGGCGGCAGTTGTGCCGCCGCCTCGCAGGTGACGTCAGCGGATGGTGTCCAGCGTCCAGCAGGACTGTTTGTCGATATTTGCCTTGGTGTATTCGACCAGCGGCGTGTAGTGGATCGTCTTGGTTGAACCGACCGGGTTCTTGTCCTGCAGCGCCGCCGAAATCAGGTCGTTAAGATCACGTGCTTGGCCTGGCACATCGTAGCTGACGTAGTGCTGCCAGAGGCCCTCGCGGATGCCTTTGCAGGACAGTTCGCCGCCACCGCCCGAACTCGAGACGAACACCTGGTCGCTCTTGCCCGCTTCCTTGATGGCGGCGGCCGTTCCCACGTCGGTGTTGTCCCAGATTCCCAGGATGCCACACAGGTCTGGATTCTGCTGTAGCACCACCTGGGTAATGGATTTCGCCTTGGCCGATTCATAGTCGCCGGTCGACTGCACGGAGACGACCTTGATGTTCTTGTTGGGTTTGAGAATGTTCTCGTAGCCCTTGAGCATATAGGCGGAGAAGGGGCTGGTCGGTGGACCGGCGAGGATGAGGACTTTACCGGATGTTCCAGCGCCGCACTTGGCGGTGACGGCCTTGGCCTGCAGTTCGCCCAGCTGAACGACGTCCGCGCCCACGAAGCCGTAGGTGAGCGTGTTGGTCTTCATGTTGAGCTGGATGACATGAATGCCAGCCTTCTCGGCCTGCTGAAGAAGGCGGGCGTAGGATTGAACGTCAGGGTTCTGGACGACGATGACGTTTGGCTTCTCGCTGATCAGGGATGTCAGTGTCTGTGCGCCCGCCGCCGTATTGAAGTTGGAGTTGCGCACCTCGTATTTGTAGCCGAGTGCTGCCGCCTGCTTCGCCATCATCTTCGACCAGCCTTCAGTGAGATCGAGCCCCATGAAGACAGGAACGAAAACGACTTTCTTGTCCTTGAAGGTTTGGTAATAGGCATCGCGGGCCGGGTCGTTCATGCTTTCCTGTGCATACGCGACGCTTCCCATGGCCATCGCCCCAAAGGCTGCGGCCGCCACTACGCTTGCAAATCTTGCCACGTTTCTCGTCCTCCTCGTTGTATCGACGCGGAACTCCCGCGCTTCGCCGATCAGATGTCTCCTTGTTGCGCCGTTTCCTCGTTGCGTGGGTTGATGATGCTGTCGAGCAGCAGCGCAGCCAACAGAACCATTCCCTTGATGAAGTTCTGCATCTCAAACGAGATGTCGAGGATCGTCATGCCATTGACGATGGTGCCGATGAGCAGAGTTCCGAGCAGCACATTCAGGACGCCGCCGCGTCCGCCTGACAGGCCGATGCCGCCCAGGACCACGACGAGGATCACATCGTAGATCCAGGTCAGATTGAAGATGCGGGTGTCCATATTGGAGGACGAGGCCGACAGGACCAGACCAGCGAAGAGGGCAATGCAGGCCGAGAGGATATATTGCAGCACGACCATCGGACGGACGGCAAAGCCTGCGATGCGCGCGGCGTTGAGATTGTCGCCGATCGAGTACACGAAAAGGCCAAGCCGTGTGCGCCGCAGGAAGATCGCGACAACCACAGCAGCAGCAGCGAAGGCAAGGACTGAGTAGGGAATGCCCAGTAATGCGCCGCGACCGATCCAGGCGATGCTGTTGAGACTGGGGGGCCATGGTACGATGTCATACTCGAACAGGCCGCTCTGGCCGACTCCGGCGACGCCAATCCCGACCGCCAACGTGGTGAAGAGCGGCGGGATCTCGGCATAGGCAACAAGAAAGCCGTTCAGGATCCCGATGGCGATGGCAAAGGCGATGCCCGCTGCCAACGACGCGATCAACCCGTAGCCTGCTGCGGCGACGGCAAGAGTGACGCCCGATGGTACGGCAAGTGCAGCGATCATCGAAAGATCGATGCCGCGGCCGATGACGACGATGGCCATACCGAGGCCAAGAATGCCGAGCACCGCCACGGTTCGCATCAGCGTGAACAGATTGCCGATCGTGAGAAAACCCGGAAGAGCCAGAGAAAAGCCGGTGAAAATGATGGCAAACAGCATACCGACGATGATTTGCTGATCGAACGCGACGCCACCAAGCATCCGCATCAAATGACTAGCTTCGGAACGGGAAGTCGTGTCCCCTGAAGAGACGTGTTCTATTTTGACCTCCCTACGGTCCAACGCTGGTTGCGACCATCCCAAACCCTCCCCCAAGAGGTATCGCACGACGATAGACTTATTAAGTCTATTTACGACCTTCCTTAAGACCAGCATTTATTTCAAAGATCAAGTTTCTCTAGCCGCCATAAGAAATCGTTTCGATGCAGCGATCGGCGGCAAAGGAATGGATGCTCGATATCGGGCGTTGTGCTCACCACTCGAGACTTGCTGGAGGGTGACGCTTGATCACAGTTGTTCACTGGCTGGCATTTGATGGCAGTATCGTTATGGTCGATGCTCCGAATTAGTTGGATAGCGTTTATGGCGGCCGACAAGCCGACCCTGGTGCAAACGACGAGATCCGGTTGGATATCTGCCGCAACGGCGGCGCTGGTTGCGACGGTGGCAGGCGCGGGTGGCACGCTGCCCGTGGTGCTGGCGGCAGCTCATGCGGTCGGGGCGACACCGGCTGAAGCGAGCTCCTGGGTTTCGGGTCTCGGTCTCGCAACGGCGTTGAGCACGCTCGTGCTCAGCGTCCGCTATCGCATGCCCATCATCACCGCCTGGTCGACACCGGGGGCCGCCCTGATCGCCTCGACATCGGGCGTGCCGAGTTTCCGAGCCGCGATCGGCGCTTTCCTTGTATCGGCTGTGCTGATCCTTCTGACGGCGGCGCTTCGGCCGCTGGGACGGCTGATCGAAAGGATTCCCGCCAGCATTGCCGCGGCCATGCTCGGCGGCATCCTGTTGCGCCTGGTGATGGCAATGTTCGAGCAGGTGCCGCATCAGCCGTTCCTGGTTCTATCGATGGTCGCGCTGTTCCTGGTGGCGCGAGTGTTGTTGCCGACCCTTGCATCATTGATCGTGCTGGTCGGAGGCGCAGCCCTTGCCTGGTCGCTCGGTCTCGTGAAGCCCATGCCCATGCTAGGTGTCTCGACGCTTATCGTTCAAAGTCCGAGCTGGGACGTGGCGACACTGATCGGACTCGGCGTGCCGCTCTATCTCGTGACCATGGCGGCCCAGAACTTGCCGGGCTTTGCCGTGCTGCGCGCTTCCGGTTATCAGCCGCCGACCCAGCCCGCGCTGGCGGTGACGGGTGCGGCCTCGTTTGTCACCGCTTTCCTGGGCGCACACACCTCCAACCTCGCCGCCATCTCGGCCGCGCTCTGCACCGGCCCTGATGCCCACCCCGATCCCGCCCGGCGCTGGCTGACAGGCCCTTTTTACGCACTGTGGTGGGGCCTGATGGCGTTGTTCGGTGCGTCGCTGGTCGGGCTGTTCGCGGCCCTGCCGCCAGCACTCCTGGCGACGGTGGCGGGCACGGCATTGCTGGGTTCGACGGCGAGCTCCATGGGAGCGGCGCTCTCGGCCGAACAGGATCGTCTCGCGGCCGCCGGCACTCTCGCCGTTACCGTTTCGGGGATCACGCTGATGGGCGTGGGCTCTGCCTTCTGGGGGCTCGTTTTCGGGCTCGTGATCCTGGCTCTCGATCGGCTGTTGACAATACATAAGTAGATACTTATGTGTCCGCGCATGACGGATGTCGCAAGCGTCATGCGTGCTCTGGCTGATCCGACACGGCGCACGGTGTTCGAGCAACTCGTTCGGGAGGGAGAGCTCACGGTCGCATCGCTGACCGAGCGCAACGAGATCTCCCAACCTGCGATCTCGCAGCATCTGAAAGCGCTGCGCGAGGCCGGACTGGTGGTCGAGCGACGAGAGGGTCGTCACGCCTACTACCGCTGCAAGCCACAGGGTCTCGAGCCGCTGGCCGACTGGCTGGGCGTCTTCTGGCGGTCGCGCTTCAACAGACTGCGTCATGTCCTGGAGGAGATGGACGATGAACCACCAAGCAAGCAGCAGCCTCGCCCCGCGCGACATCGTCGTTGAGGACGTACTGCCGCATTCGCCGGAGAAGGTATGGCGGGCACTGACAACCTCAGAGTTGATCGGTCGTTGGTTGATGCCCAACGACCTCAAGCCGGTTGTCGGTCACCGCTTCACGTTCAAGACCCAGCCGATGGGTGGCTGGGACGGCATCGTTCACTGCCAGGTGCTGGAGGTCGACCCGAACCGACGCCTGGTCTATAGCTGGAAGGGCGGATCGGACGACAATCCGAAGTACGGCGCGAAACTCGACAGCGTCGTCACCTGGACGCTGACGTCCGAGAGAGGCGGGACGCGGCTGCGTCTCGTCCATGCGGGCTTCCGTTCACCCGGCAACGACTTCGCTTACGGCGCCATGAAGCAGGGCTGGGGGCACATCATGGGCCGCATCGCTGAGATCATTGAGGGCGACTGACCGGAAAACGGGTGGCATAGAGCTCGCTGGGCAGCCGCAGCCCGCTACATAGAAAGCTGATCGTGTGGTAGTAGCCCGCGATCGCGATGGCCTCGAGGATCTGTGTCTCGTCAAAATGCGCGACGAGGCCTTGCCAGGTTTCATCGCCGATCGTGCGGCGATCCACCAGATCGTCGACCAGTGCCACAAGTGCCTGCTCAGACATCGACCAGCATTCGGCCTGCGCACTGCCGGTGACCGTGGCAGCGATCTCGGCTGCGCCGAATCCCACCCGCTCGGCGAACAAGGCGACATGGACACCCCATTCGTATTCGCAGCCGAGTCGGGCCGTGGTGCGGTCTATCACCAGTTCGCGCTGGCGCAGGCTGAGCGCGCCCTTGTCGAGCAGGCCGCCGGCAAAAAGCTTGGCGAAGATGCGCGGATTGCGCGCCATGGTCCGGAACAGCACCAGCGGCTCGAGCCCGGGCGGCATGATGCGACCCAGGGCTTCGGCGATGGCGGGTGCATAAGGGGGCTCTGCAGGGGCGATTCGGGACATGACGGGACTCCGTTGCGGTTGCTACAATTTCCGTAGCAACATCGCCAAGCAGTCGCTACAGAAAATGTAGTAACGGAGTGAAATAAATGGTGAAGCCTGTCCTGCCTGGACATCCGGCGCGCGGGTCGAAGAGTGGCCGGCCGATCATGCTGCTGCTCGACCTGCTGGGTCGGCGCTGGGTGCTGCGGCTGGTCTGGGAGTTGCGCGAAGGGCCCAAGCGCTTTCGCGAACTGCAGATGGCGATTGGCGCGAGCCCAACGATCATCAACGAGAGGTTGGCGGAGCTGCGGGCAGCAAAGCTGGTCGAGCTCGACACCGCCAGCGGCTATCGGCTCACCGCATTAGGCACGGAACTGCTGCATCTGTTCCTGCCGCTGCATGCATGGTCGGAAAAATGGGCGAAGCGACTGTCTGCGTAGTGCAGAACAACGGTCACCGTTCAAAGGTCGAGGAGAGCCGCACAACGGGAGCGGCCAATTGGGGTCTGGCCTGACTGATGCGACCCGCGAGGGCGCGCTCCCGGTGCGTCATCCGTGAAGTCCGCTATGCCAATGCCCGAATGTCTGCACCAGCAATCGTTGCGGCACGTTGGCCCGGTGGAAGCATCAAAACCTCCATGTCGGATGCGATGCAATCATCTCGTCACTAAGCGGGTTTGTTGTCAATGCCGATGAAGGGGAGGGTGATTTTTGTCACCGCCGCGTCAGCCGAGCGGAGATCATCAGTGCCACAGCCGCCACGGCAACGATGATCGTGGCAAGTACGTTGATCTGCGGATCGACACCCAGGCGCACGCTCGAATAGACACGCATCGGCAAGGTTTGCGTCGCCGCGCCCGCCACGAACTGCGTCATGATGAGATCGTCGATGGAGAGGGTGAAGGCGAGCAGCCAGCCCGAGCCGATGGCGGGCGCGATCAAGGGCAGGGTGACAGTGAGGAAGGTGGTCCAGGGCGTGGCGCCGAGATCCATCGCCGCCTCTTCGAGCGAACGGTCGAAGTCGGTCAGCCGCGCCTGCACCACGATCGCGACAAAGGAAAGCGAGAAGGTTGTGTGGGCGATGACGATGGTGATGAAGCCACGATCCGGCCCGCCCAGGAACTGCTGCGAGCCCACAAACAGCAGCAGCATCGAGATGCCCATCACCACCTCGGGCATCACCATGGGGGCGATCACGAGGCCGCCAAACAGCAGGCGCCCGGGGAAACGAGCGACCCGCGCCAGCACATAGCCGGCGGCAAGCCCCAGCAGCGCCGACAGCGTCGCGCTCACCAGCGCGATACGCAGTGACAGCCAGGCCGCCGACAGCATCGCTTCGTTGTGCAGCAGCGCCCGCCACCACTGCAGTGAGAATCCAGCCCAGACGGTCACCAGCTGCGAGGCGTTGAACGAATAGGCGATCACCAGGGCGATGGGCACGTAGAGGAAAGCATAGCCAAAGCAGAGCACGGCGAGGGGGAAACGTGCGCGGCCAACCATCAGGGTTGTTCCAGGCTCTTTGCTTGTTGGCGCTGGAAGAGGACGATTGGCCCGACCAGCAGCACGAGCAGGCAGATCGCCACGGCCGACGCGAGTGGCCAGTCGGCATTGGTGAAGAACTCGTCCCACAGGACCTTGCCGATCATCAGTGTGTCGGTGCCGCCTAAAAGGTCCGGGATCACGAACTCGCCCACGGTCGGAATGAAGACCATCAAACAGCCGGCGACGATGCCCGCCAGCGACAACGGCAAGGTGATGGTGAAGAATGTCGCGATCGGCTTGGCACCGAGATCGGCCGCTGCTTCGATCAGCGTCCAATCCAGCTTTTCGAGCGTGGCGTAGAGCGGCAGCACCATGAAGGGCAGATAAGCGTATACGATGCCGAGATGCACCGCCCACTCGGTCCCCAGGATGGTGCCGGGATGAGACACGAGGCCCGACCAGCGCAGGAACTGATTCAGGATGCCGTTCTCGGCCAGCAGCCCCATCCAGGCGTAGATGCGGATCAGGAACGAGGTCCAGAACGGCAACACGACCAGCATCAACAACAACGGCCGCAGCTTGAACCGCGCTCGAGCGATGGCATAGGCCATGGGATAGCCGAGTAGCAATGTGGCCAACGTCGAGGTGGCGGCGATGCGCAGCGAGCTCAGCCATGCCGCGAGATAGAGATCGTCCGTGAAAAGCAGCCTGAAGTTGGCGAGGCTCCAGCCGAGCTCGACGGGCGGCGCCGAGTCGGGAGCATTGGTGCCGAGCGCGATCGCCAGCACCAGGGCGAACGGCAGCAGGAAGAACAGAATCAGCCAGGCAAAGGGCAGGGCGATGACGGCGCGCATGGTCTTAGTTGGGCGCGCGCGACTCCAGTCGCGCGATTTTTGTAGCCACAAACGGAAACGCGCCACTGGAGTGGCGCGCCCCCAGCGAGATGCGCCTACTCATGGAGCACCTGTCCCGCGTCGTTGCTCCATCCCAGCCAGACGGTTTGGCCGCGGCAGAAGGCCTCTTCCTGAATGCGGACAGTATTGGCGCGCGAGACCAGCATCACGGGGCCAGCCTTGACGGCGATGCGGTAGAGGGAGCGGTCGCCCTCGTAGGCGATCTCGACGACCTCGCCGGAAATGGCCTGCGCCGTCTCAGGTCGGTTGGCGGAGAGCGCGATCTTCTCTGGTCGCAGCGCCAGCCATTGTCCATTGCCGAGATCGAGGATGTTGGCGATGCCAATGAAGTCCGCGACGAAGCGCGAGGCCGGATGCTCGTAGAGTTCGTGCGGCGTGCCGATCTGAGCGATGCGGCCAGCATCCATGACGGCGAGCCGGCTCGCCATCGACATCGCCTCCTCCTGGTCGTGGGTCACGACGACGAAAGTAAGGCCGAGTTGTTCCTGCAGACGCACCAGTTCGAACCGCGTGCCCTCACGCAACTTGCGATCGAGCGCGGCGAGCGGCTCGTCGAGCAGGAGGAGCTTCGGCCGCTTCACCAATGCCCGCGCGAGCGCCACGCGTTGGCGCTGGCCGCCGGAGAGTTGCACGGGCTTGCGGGCGCCAAGGCCGTCGAGCTTCACCAGCGACAGCGCTTCGCCAACGCGCGACTCGATCTCGTGCTTCGACACTCCTTCGCGCCGCAAGCCGTAGGCGACGTTCGTCGCGACATTCATGTGCGGGAAGAGGGCATAGGACTGGAACATCATGTTGACGGGCCGCAAGTGCGGCGGCACACCGGTCATGTCCTGACCATCGATCAGAATGCGTCCGGCATCCGGTGTTTCAAAACCGGCGAGCAGGCGCAGAAGCGTGGTCTTGCCGCAGCCTGAGCCGCCCAACAGCGCGAACAGCTCGCCTCGTGCGACCTCGAGATCGACACCGGCCACGGCCTCGACTTCGCCAAAGCGTTTGGTCAGCCCTTCGATCTGGACGATCGGTCCGTTCGTCACGGTCAAGTCATCGCCCGGTCTTGATCGCGGTCCAGAGCCGGGTGCGTTCTCGCACTTGCTCCGCGTTGGCGGCCGTAATGGTGTAGAGCTTGGCGCGCACAGCGGCCGGCGGATAGACCGCGGGATTTTCCGAGATCGATTTGGCGAGCAGCGACGTGGCGGCGGTGTTGCCGTTGGCGTAGCCCGTGATCGCACTCGAGGCGGCCACGACCTTGGGATCGAGCATGAAATCGAGGAACCGGTAGGCCTCATCTGGATGGGGCGCGTCCTTGGGGATCGCGGCGACGTCGATCCAGAGCAAGGCGCCTTCCTTGGGAATGGCATAGGCGATTTCGCGCTTGTCCGTCGCCTTCGCGGCTCGGTCACGCGCCTGCAGGATGTCGCCGGAATAGCCGAAGGCGAGGCAGATATTGCCGCCGGCCAGCGCGTTGATGTACTCCGAGGAATGGAACTTGCGGATGTAAGGGCGTACCGCCTTTATGGCATCCGCTGCTTTCTTAAGATCTGTCGTATCGCGCGAGTCCGGATCGAGACCCAGGTATTTCAACGCCGCCGGCAGCATATCGGTCGAGCTGTCGAGCACCATCACACCGCAATCGACGAAATGCGACACGACCGCCGGGTCGAAGATCATGGCAAGCGAGTCTACTGGTGCATTGGGCATGCGCCTTTTGATCTCGGCCACGTTGTAGCCGACGCCAACCGTCCCCCACATCCAGGGGATGGCATGGGCGTTGCCAGGATCGTATTTGGCGAGCTGCTCCATGATCTCGGGATCGAGATTGCCCCAATTCTTCAGCTTCGACCGGTCGAGTGGCAGATAGAGCTTGGCCGCGAGCTGGCGCACGAAGAAGGGCGAGGCCGTTGGCACCACGACATCATATCCCGAATGTCCGGTCCGGAGCTTGGCGTCCAAGATCTCGTTGGAATCGTAAGTCGTGTAGTTGACCTTGATGCCCGTGTCCTGGCTGAAGATCTTGATCTGGCTCTCGGCGATATAGTCCGACCAGTTGTAGACATCGACCTGCTTCTGGGCGAAGGCGGGCCCGGCAAGCAGGGTCAGCAGGCAAGCGAAGAAGCCAAGACGCATCGAGTTCTCCGGGTGGATGGCCAGACAAACGGGCGCATCATTCCGGTGTGATTCATGAAAGGCAAGCGGCTGCAAATCAGTCGCCGCGCCTTTTCGTCGCCCGGGCCGACGCGCGCGCTAGACGCCGAGATAGCGGTGTTGCAGCACGCTGTCGCCGGCCAGCGCTTGCGAGGTACCGGACCAGACGACGCGGCCCTTTTCGACAATGTGATGACGGTCGGCAAGGCCAATCAGGGCGCCGACATTCTTGTCGATCACCAGGATCGACTGGCCCTCGGCCTTGAGCTGCCGCAGGCACGACCAGATCTCCTCGCGGATGAGGGGCGCCAAGCCCTCGGTCGCTTCGTCGAGGACGAGCAGCTTCGGGTTGGTCATCAGGGCCCGGCCGATCGCCAGCATCTGCTGCTCGCCGCCCGAAAGCTGGTTGCCACCGTTCTTCTGGCGTTCGGCGAGCCGCGGGAAGAGGCCGAACACGCGGTCGAGCGTCCACGGGGCGGGGCGCTCGCCGCGATTGGCGGACGCCGCCACCAGGTTCTCGCGCACCGACAGGTTGGGGAAGATCTGGCGGCCTTCCGGCACCAGGCCAAGCCCGAGGCGGGCGATACGGAACGAGGGAAGCTGGTCGAGCCGATGACCGTCGAACTCGATGACGCCGCGACGTGAAGGCAGCACACCCATGATCGCGTGTACGGTCGTGGTCTTGCCCATGCCGTTGCGGCCCATCAGGGTCACGACCTCGCCGGCATCGACCGACAACTCCATGCCGAACAGGGCTTGGCTTGCGCCGTAGAAGCCCGTGAGCTCGCGGACCCGCAGCATCAGGAGGCTTCCTCGCCGAGATAGGCTTGGCGCACCTCGGCGTTGCCGCGGATCTCATCGGGCGCGCCCGAAGCGATGGCGCGTCCATAGACCAGCACCGTGATGCGATCGGCGAGTGCAAACACGGCATCCATGTCGTGCTCGATCAGCAGCATGCCGCAGCGCTGTTTCAGCCCGCGCAACAGCTCGACCAGGCGCTGCGATTCCTCGATGCCCATGCCCGCCATCGGCTCGTCGAGCAGCAGGAGTTTCGGCGCGACTGCGAGCGCCATCGCGATCTCGAGCTGGCGCTGTTCCCCATGGCTCAGGGCCGAGGCGAGGACACCGGCGCGCGGACCGAGGCCGACCGTCTCGAGGTTTCGGCGAGCAAGGTCGCGCAGGCGCTGGTCGCGTCGGATATCGGCCAGGAAACGGAAGGAGTGTCCGTCGTGCGCCTGGACCGCGAGTGCGGCATTGTCGAGCGCGGTGAACTCGCGCAGCACCGACGTGATCTGGAACGAGCGCGCGAGGCCCAATCGTACCCGAGCATGGGTCGGCAGCCGGGTCACGTCGCGACCGGCAAAACGGATGGTGCCTGAATCCGGCCGAAGGTTGCCGGTAAGCTGGCTTACCAACGTTGTCTTGCCTGCCCCGTTGGGTCCGATCAGCGCATGGATCTCGCCCGGTTGCACGTCGATCGCGACATTGTCTGTCGCGACCAGTCCGCCGAACCGTTTGACGAGGGCCTCGGCCTGGAGCAGCGGCTCAGCCATGGCGGCGACCCAGCAACGAATCGAGCCCGCCACGGGCATAGAGGGCGATGATCACCAGCAAAGGCCCGAACACGATCTGCCAATATTCGCCCCAGCCGCGATGCATCAGGTTGAGCAACGGCGGCAGGAATTCCTCGACGGCGAAGAAGGCGATGGCGCCGTAGAGCGGACCGAACAGCGCGCCGATCCCGCCCAGCACGACGATAACGATGAGATCGCCCGACTTCACCCAGGACATCATCGCCGGCGAGACGTAGGCGCCGTCGTTGGCGAGAAGAATGCCGGCCAGCGCGCCGAAGCCGCCGGCGAGCGCGAAGGCCACGAGCCGATAGCGGAAGACGGGGAAACCGAGTGCCGTCATGCGCAGCTCGTTGGACTTGGCGCCGCGCAGGACGTAGCCGAAGCGCGAATGGACGAGGCGGCTGCAGAACCAGAGCGTGGCGCACAGGAGCACGAAGCAGAGCCAGTAGAAGCTGGCCTTGTCGCGCAGGTCTATAAGCCCGGGAAAGCGACTGCGGCTGATGTTGAGGCCGTCGTCGCCGCCGTAGGCCGCGAGGCCGGAGCTGAGATAGTAGACGAGCTGCGCGAAGGCGAGCGTGATCATGATGAAATAGACGCCCCGCGTTCGGAGCGACAGGGCGCCGATCAACGTGCCCCAGGCAACGGCCACCGCGATGGCGACCGGCCACTGCAGCCAGCCGCTGGCAAAACCTTCGGCTGACAGGATGCCGACCGCGTAGCCACCGATGCCGAGGAAGGCCGCATGACCGAAGCTCACCAGCCCGCCGTAGCCCAGGATCATGTTGAGGCTCGCCGCAGCGATCGACCAGATGACGATCCGCGTGCCGACCGACAGCAGGTAGCGCTGGTCGAAGGCTTGCGTGAGCAATGGCAGGACCGCGAGCAGGAGCAACAGCAGTGCGGTGACCACGCCGCGCGGCGTACGCAGGGCCGGGAGCAGCTCGGCCATTTAGGTTCGCTGCCCAAACAGGCCGGTGGGGCGCCAGACCAGGACGGCGGCCATGACGACGTAGATCAGGACCTGCGAGATGGCGGGCGCGGCGGCCGAGGCGCTGGCCGCCCCCATGAAGGTTTTCAGGAAATCGGGCAGGAAGGCGCGGCCGACGATATCGATCTGGCCCACGACCATGGCGGCGACGAAGGCACCTTTGATCGAGCCGATGCCGCCGATCACGATGATCACGAAGGCCACGATCAGGATGTCGTCGCCCATACCGATCTTCACCGAGGCGATGGGTGCGGCCATCAAGCCGGCGAGGCCAGCGAACACGGCACCGAGGCCGAACACGAGGCTGAACAACAGCTCGATGTTTACACCGAGGGCCGCGATCATGCGTCGGTTGGAGGCGCCGGCGCGGATCAGCATGCCAAGTCGCGTGCGCGCCACTAGCCAGGCAAGCAGGATGGCGACCACACTGCCCACCACGATGAGGGCGAAGCGATAGGCGGGGTAGATCACGCCCGGCAGGAGGGTCACGGTGTGGTTCAGGAACGCCGGCACCGAGATGCTGCGGCCCTCCGGCCCCCAGATCGCGCGCACCAGCTCATTGAAGAACAGGATCAGGCCGAAGGTGGCGAGCACCTGGTCGAGATGATCGCGGGCATAGAGCCGCCGCGCCACCACGACCTCGACAACCACGCCCAGCAGGAAGCAGGCGGGCAGTGCCAGCAGCGCGCCCAGCGCGAAGGAATGGGTCCAGCCGATCAGCGTCCAGGCGAAATAGGCGCCCATCATGTAGAGCGAGCCGTGCGCCAGGTTGACGAGATCCATGATGCCGAAGGTGAGCGTGAGACCGGCGGCGAGCAGGAACATCAGGAGGCCAAGCTGCACGCCGTTCAGCACCTGGATCAGCAGATAGTCCATCATCCCCCGCAAACGAAACGGGAGCGCGATGACGCGCTCCCGTCGTCGAATGTCGTCAGGAGCCTCACTTCATCGCACACTTCTCGTAGTACGGATCCTTGCCGTCGGTCACGGCGGTGGCGATGGTTTTCACGGTCATCTTGCCGTCGGCGTCCTTCACCGTCTCCTGGATGTAGAAGTTCTGGATCGGGAAGTGGTTGGTGTTGAACTTGAAGCCGCCACGCAGCGACTTGAAGTTGGCCTTCGCGAGCTCGGCACGGACCTTGGCCTTGTCCTTCAGATCGCCCTTCAGGGCCTCGGCGGCCGAGGCGATCAGCATGATCGCGTCATAGCTTTGCGCGCCGTAGTAGGAGGGGTAGACGCCGTACTTCTTCTTGAAGTCGGCGACATAGCGCTTGTTCTGCTCGTTCGGCAGGTCGTTGACCCATTCCTGCGCGCCCAGCGTGCCCAGCGCCAGGTCGCCCTGCTGCGGCAGGGTGATCGCGTCGATCGAGAACACCTGATAGAGCGGGATCGATTTGTTGAGGCCGGCCTGCACGTACTGCTTCAGGAACTGAACGCCGTGCGCGCCCGGATAGAAGATGAAGATGCCGTCCGGCTTCACCTGCGCGATCTTGGCGAGCTCGGCCGAGAAATCGAGTTGGTCCGGCCACTTGGTGAAGTCTTCGCCCGCGATCTTGCCTTTGTAGGTGCGTTTGACGCCCGCCAGCATGTCCTTGCCGGCGGCGTAGTTGGGACCCATCAGGTAGAGGTTCTTGACGCCTTTCGTGTTCAGATATTCGCCCATCGCCATCGGCGTCTGGTCGTTCTGCCACGAGGTCGAGAAGAAATTCTTGTTGCAGAGCTCGCCCGCAATCTGGGAGGGACCCGCGTTGGCGCCGATCAGGATCGTGTCGCCCTCGTCGACCACGGACTTGTACGAGGCCAGCAGCACGTTCGACCAGATGTAGCCCGAGACGAAGTCGACCTTGTCCTGCTGGACCAGCTTCTCGGACTTTTGCTTGCCGACGTCGGGCTTGAACTGGTCATCCTCGTAGACGATCTGGATCGGCTTGCCGGCCGCCTTACCGCCCAGATGCTCGACAGCAAGGTCGACCGAGCGGCGCATGTCCTCGCCGATCGCCGCCTGCGGGCCTGAGAAGGTGCTGATGAAGCCAATCTTGATGCTCTGCTGCGCCAGCGCCGGCGACAGCCCGCAACCCAGGATCGCCGCAACGGTCACAGCTCCCAACAACGTACGCTTCATGCCCCACTCCCTGTTTCGTTGGTCGTTATAGAAGCCGAAAACCGGACCAGTGTCATCCCGAGCTCCAGTCGGGATGACACTATGTCCTGAGTTTGAAGCGCTGGATCTTGCCGGTCGCGGTCTTGGGCAACTCGGTCACGTATTCGATCCAGCGCGGGTACTTGTAGGGGGCGAGGGTTTTCTTGCAGAGAGCCATCAGCTCGTCGGTCAGGCCTGCACCAGCATCGCCGGCCTGCTTCAGGACCACGATGGCCTTGGGCTTGATCAGTGAATCGGCATCGGCCTGCCCGATCACCGCGGCCTCAAGCACGGCGGAATGGCCGATCAGGCAACCTTCGATCTCGATCGGCGAGCACCAGATGCCGCCGACCTTCAGCATGTCGTCGCTGCGGCCTTCATAGATGAAGTAGCCGTCCTCGTCCTGCCGATAAGTATCGCCGGTATTGACCCAGCCTTCGATCATGGTCTCGGCTGTCTTGTCCGGCTTGTTCCAGTAGTATTTCGCTGTCGACTCGGCGCGGATCCAAAGCCGTCCGCTCTCGCCTTTGGGGACCGGCTTAGCGGCTTCATCGAGGATCTTCACCTCGTAACCCGGCACCGGCTTGCCGCTGGTGCCAGCGCGGAAATCGTCGAGCTGGTTGCCGATGAAGATATGGAGCGCCTCGGTCGAGCCGATGCCGTCGAGGATCACGGTACCGGTCTTCTCCTTCCAGCGGCGGAACATGTCGGCCGGCAGGGCTTCGCCCGCCGAGACACAGGCGCGCAGGCTCGGGAAGCGGCGCGGTTTGGCGTCCAGGGACGCGAGCTGGGCCGCATAGAGTGTCGGCACGCCATAGAAGATCGTCGGCTGGAAGGCGTCGATGATCTCGAAGGTCACGTCCGGCGTTGGGCGCCGATCATCGAGCACAGCGGTCCCGCCGACCCAGAGCGGGAAGGTCATGCCGTTGCCGAGCCCGTAGGCGAAGAAGAGCTTAGCTGCGGAATAGCAGACGTCGCTTTCGGTCACGCCCAGCACGCGCACGCCGTAAAGCTCGCTGGTCACCACCATGTCGCGCTGCAGATGCACGGCGCCCTTCGGCCGCCCCGTAGAACCTGACGAATAGAGCCAGAAGCAGTCGTCGGTCGACGCGGCAAGGTGAGGCTCGAGCACGGCGGGTGCCTTGGTCATCTCGGCCAGGAAGGCATCGACCGTGAATGCCCGCGGCGCTTTGTCGGCAAGCTGTTTCAGCGCCGGCTCGATCTCGCCCGCGAACTCCGACGAATAGACCACCAGGCTGCAGCCTGAGTCGTCGATCATGTAGGCGTAATCGGGCGCGCGCAGGAGCGTGTTGGGCGGCACCGGTACGACGCCGGCTTTGATGGCGCCCCAGAAGAGATAGAAGAAGGCGGGGCAATCCTTCACCACCATCAGTAGCCGATCGCCTGGCTTCAGGCCAAGCGTCCGCAAGGTATTGCCAGCGCTATTCACCCGCTCGGCGAGTTCGGCATAGGTGACGGTCTCGTGCGCGGTGCGGATCGCGGCCTTGGCGCCACGTCCTTCGCCCAGATGCCGGTCAATGAACGGCATGGCGACATTGAACCGCGCCGGCAACCGGACCTTGTGGTCCGGACCGAATTCGATGCCTTGCACCATCCTGACGTCTTCCTCCCTAACGCATTCTACTCACCTTGAGGAGCGGGCCGAAGGCCCGCATCCCGAAGGGTAGCCATATTTTCGTTATTGCCCATCCTTCGAGACGGCTGCTGCACAGCCTCCTCAGGATGAGGTAGCTCCTAGTTGAAGCGCACGTACTCGAAATTGGCCGGCTGGCGGTTGATGCCGAGCTGCGGTGGGGCGATCCAGTTGGCGAACTTGCCGGGCTCTATCACCGCCTTGCCCATCAGCGAGATGACATAGGCGCGGTCCTCGTCGGTCGGCAGCCACTTGCTGGTATTGGCGTTCCAGTCGGCCTCGCTCATCACCTTGCCGTCGGGCGAGACATGGATTTCGGAAAAGGCCCCGATGCGGCGGTTGAAGCCGCGGTGCGGCAGCTTGAGCTCGAAGGCGATGCCCGCATCGGCGATCACCTTGTTCCACTTGAGCAGGCCCTTGCTGCAATCCTCGACATAGTCGTTGCGCAGCCGCTCGTTCAGGGCCGAAAGTGCCGGCACCGCCTTGCGCACGATGCGGCTGTCCTCGACCGTGTCGATTTCGAACGACGTGCCGGTCAGTACGTGGTCGTCCTCGATGCGCGTCTCGAGATACCGGCCCTTCACCCCCATCGTGTAGTAGTTGGCGGCATTGGTCGACGCCTCCTGGCCGAACAGGTCGAGCGATACCGAGAAGTGGAAGTTGAGGTATTTCTGGATGGTCACGAGGTCGATCGCACCGAAGGCACGCACGTCGTCGGTCTTGTGCTCCTTCATCAGCTCGACGGTGCGCTGAATGATGCGCTGCACGCCCGACTCGCCCACGAACATGTGGTGCGCTTCCTCGATCAGCATGAAGCGGCAGGAGCGCGCCAGCGGATCGAAGCCCGACTCGGCCAACGAGGCGAGCTGGTACTTGCCGTCGCGGTCGGTGAAGTAGGTGAACATGAAGAAGGAGAGCCAGTCGGGCGTCTTCTCGTTGAAGGCGCCCAGGATGCGCGGCTTGTCTGGATCGCCAGAATGGCGCTCCAGCAGCATCTCGGCCTCCTCGCGGCCGTCGCGGCCGAAATAGGCGTGCAGCAGGTAGACCATGGCCCACAGGTGCCGGCCCTCCTCGCAATTGATCTGGAAGACGTTGCGCAAGTCGTAGAGCGAGGGCGCGGTCTTGCCGAGCAGGCGCTGCTGCTCGACGCTCGCGGGCTCGGTGTCGCCTTGCGTGACGATCAGGCGGCGCAAAGTAGAGCGCAGCTCGCCCGGCACTTCCTGCCAGGCGGGCTTACCCTTGTTGTCGCCGTAGGCGATCGTACGATTGGGGTCCTGGCCCGCGAGAAAGATGCCCCAACGGTAGTCCGGCATCTTCACGTAGCCGAAATTGGCCCAGCCGTTGGCCTCGGCCGAGATGGCCGTGCGAAGGTAGACGTCGAAGTTCGACGTGCCGTCCGGCCCCATGTCCTTCCACCAGTCGCGGAAGCGCGGCTGCCAGTTCTCCAGCGCACGCTGAAGGCGCCGGTCGCTTGAGAGGTCGACGTTGTTGGGAATGAGCTGGCTGTAGTCGATGGCCATGATTGCCTCCTTGAGCCCGCTGATTAGGCGCGTTTGCGGTCGTACTTGCTCTGCTTGCCGGTTCCGTAGAGCTTGAGCGCGCCCTCCGGACCGGTCGCGTTGGGACGCTGGAAGATCCAGTTCTGCCAGGCCGAGAGGCGGGCGAAGATCTTGGTTTCCATCGTCTCCGGCCCGGCGAAGCGCAGGTTCGCCTCCATGCCAATCAGTCCATCCGGCGAGAAGCCGGCGCGTTCTTCGATGACAAGCCGCACCTCGTCGTCCCAGTCGATGTCGTCGGGCGTGAAGGTGACAAGGCCGAGGTCTTCGGTGGTCTCGGCGTCCAGCGATTCACCGATCTCGTCCTTCAATTCGTCGATATGCTTGGGCTCGGCGAGGAAGCGCGTGGCAAGGCGTGTCAGGCCGTTGCCCATGGGGTAGGGGCCGAAGTTCATCGACGTGAGCCTGACCTCGGCCTCCGGCAGGTTCGATCCTTCAAGCGTGCCATCCAGCATGTAGGAGCGGTCGGCCGCCAGCACGAGCTCGAGCAGGGTACCCGTGAAGCAGGAACCGGGCTCGACCAACGCGATCAGGCTGCGCGACGAAACGTCGAGCCGCTTCAGCGTGCGCTTCCAGTAGAGCACGATCTCGCGCGCCAGCCAGTTCGAAGCCTCTTTCGCGAGCAGCGCGTCATAGGCTTCGACCTGCGAGGCATCGCCCTGGCTGTGCAGCACCCAGGTCCCTATCTCGGTCTCGTTCAATCGCAGATGCATCATCGCATCGTCGAGCGCGCGGGCGAGGGCGAGTGGCCAGAAGGCGACGCCCTGGTCCTGCACAGCGGCGGCGTTGGCCGGCGCCGGTACAGTTGGACCGCTGATGCGGAAATGGGCGGCGCGCCGTTCACGATCGATCTCGACTGCGAGATGCGGATAGCGGATCGTGTCGCCGTCGATGGTGCGCTCGATCGTCGGTAGGGCGATGCCCTTGGCATCCTTCGGCCGGTCCGACTTGGCCGCGATTTCCTCGGCGAACGTCTTCGTTTCGTCGACGAGCTTGCTGGGCGGGACCAGCTTGTCGACCAGCCGCCAGTCGCGCGCACGCTTGCCGCGCACACCTTCGGCGGTGGTGCAGAAGAAGTCGGCGTGATCGCGCCGCACCAATCGCTTATCCACGAGCCGCGTCAGACCGCCGGTGCCGGGCAGCACGGCGAGCAACGGCAACTCGGGCAATGACACTGAGCTCGAGCCGTCGTCGGTCAGCAGGATCTGATCGCAGGCGAGTGCCAGTTCATAGCCGCCACCGGCCGCGATGCCGTTGATCGAACAGATGTAGCTCTGGCCGGAATTGTCCGTCGCGTCCTCGATGGCAAGCCGCGTCTCGTTGGTGAACTTGCAGAAGTTCACTTTGTGATCATGGCTGGAGAGGCCCAGCATGTTGATGTTGGCGCCCGAGCAGAAGATGCGGTCGCGCTGGCTGCGGATCACCACGGCGCCGATCTCGGGATGCTCGAAGCGCAGCCGCTGGACGGCATCGGCGAGTTCGATATCGACGCCGAGGTCGTAGGAATTGAGCTTGAGCTTGTAGCCGGGCCGGAGGCCGCCATCCTCATTCACGTCCATGGTGAGGTAGGCGACCCCGTTTTCGAGGGCGAGTTTCCAGTGCCGATAGCGGTCGGGTGAGGTGCGGACGTCGATGGGTGCAGCGTCAGCCATGGCGTTCCCTATTCTGTAATTCGGTACTGAAATACCTATTTACTTTCTTCCCCGCAAGCGCATTCTACACTTCTTCCAATGGTTTCGATTCGCCCTGCCCAAGCCTTTGATCTGCCAGCGATTTCCGCTCTGGACCGCCGGCTGACGGGATCCGACAAGCCGCAATATTGGCAGGATATGCTGGGGCCTGACCGCCATTTCCTGGTAGCCGAGACTGACAAAGGAGCGCTGGCGGGCTTCATCGCGGGCGAAATCCGCGCCTGGGAATTCGGCCAGCCGGCGGCGGGCTGGGTGTTTGCGATCCAGATCGACCCCAGGCTGCGCTTGCATGGCGTCGGCACACAGCTCTTCGAGGCACTGGTCGAGCGCTTCAAGGCGAAAGGCGTGACGCGCGTGCGCACTTTGGTGGATCGCAAGGACCATCTGATCCTCTCATTCTTCCGCGCGCAGGGCATGGTGGCCGGGCCCTCGCTGCAGCTCGACAAGGATCTCTCGTGAGGAGCGGCACGTGAAGCTGCAGACGGGCACGCGGCTCGGTCTTTATGCTGTGCTCGAACTGGCGCGCGATCCGGAGCGCACGCTCTCCGCGGCCGACCTCGCCGAGCGTTTCGGCGTGTCGAGCCATCACCTGGCGAAGGTCCTGCGCACCCTGGCGACCGCCGGCCTGGTGCGCGGCGGCCGCGGCGCCACGGGCGGCTATCGCTTCACCGGAAATCGCCGTCGCACAACCTTGATGGATATCGTGGCGCTGTTCGAGCCGGCACCGGGTCAGCGAGCGAAGGAGCCGGGCGAAGACACCGACATCGGCAGCGCCCTGCAGCGCGTGCTGATGGAAATCGACGAGATCGCCGAGGCGACATTGCGATCCATTTCCTTGGAGACGATGCTGAAGAGCAAAAGATCCCTCGCTACGCTCGGGATGACACTGTGAATGTGGCGCACGACAAGCGCCAAACCAAAATTGTCATCCCGAGTCGCGCGGGGTAACCCCCGCGCTGTAGCGAGGGATCTTTCCTATCGCTCTACCGTGTAGCCGTCGCGGGTCTGCGGCAGCTTCTTCTTGAGGAGTGCGCCGGCGACCACGTTGCGCAGCACTTCGGCCGTGCCACCGCCGATGGTGAACATGCGTACGTCGCGCGCCATGCGCTCGAGCGGCAGCTCGCGCGAGTAACCGCGCGCGCCGAAGAACTGCAGGGCGTCGTTCACCACCTGGATGGCGTTCTCTGAGGTAAAGACCTTGGCCTGTGCCGCTAAAAGCATGTCAGGAAAGCCGCCTTCGCCCGAGCGAGCGGCGTTGTAGACCAGCGCCTGTGCGGCCGAAAGCTTGATCGACATGTCGGCAAGCTTCCATTGCAGGCCCTGGAATTCGTTGATCGGCCGGCCGAACTGCTGTCGCTTCTCCGACCAGTCGAGCGCGAGCTGATAGGCGCCCTGAGCGATACCGAGTGCCACCGTCGCCGCGCCCACGCGCTGGCTGTTGTAGGCCGTCATCAGGTCGGCGAAGCCTTTCTTCAGCCCGCGCGGCGGGATCACCAGCGCGGAAGGCGGCACGTCCATGTCCTCGAAATCGATCACGGCCTCGGGGATGCCGCGCAAACCCATGGTGGGCTCGCGCTTGGTGATCTTGAGCCCCTTGGTCTCGTCGCGGATGGCGAGGAAGCCGCCGATGCCCTCGAACGTGCCTTTCTCGTCGTAGACCTTGGCGAAGATCAGGTGCAGGCGCGAGACGCCGCCGCCGGTGATCCAGTGCTTGCGGCCGTTCAGCACGTAGCGATTGCCCTTTTTGTCGGCGCGCGTGGTCATGCCGTTGGCATCGGACCCGGCGTCGGGCTCGGTGATGCAGATCGCGGGCTTGTCGCCCGCCAGCACCATATCGGCCGCCATCTTCTTCTGCTCTTCCGAGCCATAGGCCATGACTGCGCTGATCGCGCCCATGTTGGTCTCGACCGCGATGCGGCCAGTAACAGCGCAAGTCGCTGACAGCGCCTCGATGGTGAGCACGGCGTCGAGCCAGCCCTTGCCCTGGCCACCATATTGTTCAGGGATCGTCATGCCGATCAGCCGGGCGTCCTTCAGGAGATCGACATTGTCCCAGGGATATTGCTCGGTTCGGTCGACCTCGGCCGCGCGCTTGGCGATCGGGCCGGCGGCAAGCTCGCGCGCGCGAGCCTGCAGTTTCAACTGGTCGGCGGATAGTCCGGAAGCGTTCATGAAGAATTCCTGCAAGGCGAAAGACGAGGATGCGCGATGCCGCACCGTACCGTTGTTCAAGTCGCCGTGTCACGCCTGGGGCGGCTGCCCGTCAGGATCACGGCGCAGGCGATGATATCCAGTGCGGCCGCAAGCAGCAGCGGCATGCGATAGCCTCCCGACAGATCGTGCAGCAGACCGTAAAAACTCGGCCCCAGCGCTGTTGCAAACTGGATGATGACGGAGGCCGCGCCAAAGACGGCGCCGAACGACCTAGCGCCGAACTCCCGCCGTACGATGATGGGCGAAAGAGTCGTCACGTTGCCGACCGTAAGGCCGAACATGATGTTGGCGACAACCAGCATCGAAGGCGATGGGAGGAGCGCCATGAGGGTGAAGGCAAGGGCCGCCACCACCAGTATCATGGCGGTCGTTTTGCGCTGGTCGATCTGATCGGAAAAGCGTGCCAGTGCCAAACGGCTCGCGAGCGCCATGGCCGCGGTCGCCGAAACCGTAAAAGAGGTGGCTGACGTCCCCAGCACTGGTACGAGAAAGGTGACCTGATGGGTGACGAAACCGACCTGGACCATCATGGCGAGACCGAAGGTCACGACGACGGTGCGGAGCGCGGTTGTGCGAAAGGCGGCGGCACGCGTCCATTTGGGCGCTACCGCCACTTTCTCGCCACCCGAGGCTGGAGCACCGTCGGGCAGCAGGCCGATATCCTGCGGGCGGCGCTTCAGTACCAACCAGGCGAGCGGAAGGAGCGTGATAAGCGCGACTAACGCAGCAACGCTGGTGGTCGCTGCGAAACCGATCTGGGCAATACCGAAGAGCAGGGCTGGTGCTCCCATCATGCCGCCCACGCTTGCGCCCAGCGAGGCGATCGAGACGGCACGCCCCTGATATTTCTCGAACCAGGGGGCAAGCGTCGTGGCTACGGCCGTGGTCGACAGGCAGGCCCAACCAATCCCCATGACCAGGAAAGCGATATAGACCTGCCATGGCTCATCGATCCGTCCCACGACCGCCACGCCGCCGGCCATGGCAAGCGCGCCCAAGGTTACGACCGGTCTCGGCCCAAACCTTGCGATGGCGCTTCCCACGGAAAAAAGAAGCAGGGCGCTAGTGAGGTAAAATAGTGTCGCCGCGACCGACACGAAGCCGGTCGGCCATCCGCGCGTTTCGACGATCGAATGGAGGTAGACGCTGGCGCCGAACAAACCTAGGGCGTTGCCGACAACGGCTGCGACCAGGCAAACGGCGACGATCCTCCAGCCATAGAAAACCCGCATGATTACCGAGGTAGCATGCGCTGTCCCACAACGCTTCGGGGCCTGCCGAAGTGTGTCATGCGTTTGTTGGCTTGCCGTGCTGCTCCTGCGGATCGACACTAAAGACTGCAACGGACTCGCCGAGACCGCGCACGACGACCTTGCCCAATGGCCTGAAGACAAACCGATCGCCGCAAGCCGCACAGGTGCTGTCGGAGACAAGGATTTTTGTGCCGTGCTCCTTGTTCAATCCCTCTAGGCGCGAAGCAAGGTTCACCGTCTCTCCGAGAAGGGTGAAGCTCATGCGCCGACCGGTACCGATGTCGCCGCCGATCACCGGGCCGGTGCTGATGCCAATGCGGGTGGTCAATGCGACGCCTGTACCAAAGGTCCGGCTCCCGACCGCACACTGGATGTCGATGGCCGCCCGGACGGCGGCGGCCGCGTGGTCTTCACAGGCGAGTGGCATGTTGAAGGAAGCGAAAATGCCATCGCCGATGAAAGTGTTCACCACGCCACCATGATCGCGGATCGGCGCCAGAACAGTCTCAAGATAGTCGTTCAGGGCGCCCACCAGCTCGTGCGGTGCAAGATACTCGGCGATGGTGGTGAAGTTCTCGATGTCGGTGAACAGGATGGTGGCTTCGCCGATCTCACCGGATCGCTGGCCGTCGCCCTGGCGGCGCAGGATGGCAGCGGCGACATTCTCATCGACGTAGCGGCCGAAGGTCTCGCGGATCTGTTCGCGTTCGCGCAACCCCTCGATCATGTCGTTGAAGCGGCCGGTCAGCTGGCCCACCTCGTCGTTGGAGGTGACCGGCACCCGCACGGCGAGATCGCCGTCGACCACCTTGGTCATGGCCCGCGACAGGACACCGATCGGACGCAGCAGGGAGCGGCTGATGAAGTAGGCCGAGATGGCGATCCCGAAGATCGCCGACGCGACATCGACCAGGATGGAGACCTGCAAGCGCTCGCCGTCGTACGAGAAGAGATGGGCCACGATCGCGGCAAGCGGCGCGGCCGAAATGACCAGCAGAGCCACCGTAAGCTTCAGCCTGTAGCTGCCGAAGAACAGGCCGAGATTGCGGCCGAAGCGCGCGAAGATGAAATCGCAGAGCTTGGCCAGGTAGTCGCTGACGACGAAGTAGGTGTAGGTGAAAAAGAAGAACGACAGGACGATGCAGATCGTGACGAAGTCGACGATGGTGGGTGGCGACAACCCAGGCCGGTCCGACGGAAACCACCAGGCCATCGAGTTCTGGAAGGCCACCACCACGAGTGCGAGAAGGCCGACATATCGCGCCGACAGCAGCGGAAGCTGGGTCAGTCGCCGCTGGATGTCCTCGAAGGCGATCTGACCGGCGAGATAGCGTCGGATCGGCTCGAACAGCCGCTGCGCAATCAGCCAGTTGACGCCCAGTAGCAGAAGGAGTCCGCCGGCGGCAGCTAGCCACAAGCGGGACCAGGTGCCCGTTGCCGCGGCGAAGATCACGTTGAGGGCGACGCTCACGAAGGCGATCGACGTCGTTCGCCATAGATACCCGAGGCGCAGCGCCGCGATCTCTGACGGTGTGACGCTCATGCCGGTGGCTCGACACGGTAAACAACCACATCGCCCTGATGGCCTCGGACGTCGGTCGGGCCGAGACAGGTGCTGCGAAAGCCGTCGCCGGCGGCGCGAATCGTGCTCTCGGCCGCGAGGATCGAACTGCCGAACTGCTTGTTGAGCTGCTCGACACGCGAGGCAATGTTCACGGCATCACCGAGCAGTGTGTAGCTCAACCAGTTGGCCGTGCCGATCGTCACGCCGACCACCGATCCGGTATTGATACCGATACGCGTACGCACCGCCACCCCGGCCGGGAAAGTCTCCTGTCGCAAGGCATGCTGAATGTCGAGCGCCGCCTGCAGCGCGGCCGCCGCGTGATCCTTCTGCGGCAGCGGCAGGTTGAAGCTCGCAAACAGGCCGTCACCGATGCAGTTGTTCACCACGCCGCGATGGCGATGGATCACGGGAACGATGGTCGCGTAGTAGAGATTCAGGATTTTCGCGACCTCGGGCGGCGTCAGGCGCTCCGACAGAGTGGTAAAGCCTTCGATGTCGGTGAACATCAGGGTCGCCTCGGCAAGCGTGTCGGCGACGCGACCACCGCGCTCCTGGTCGGCCAGGATCGCGACAGCGACGCTTTCGTGGACATACTTGCCGAACGTGTCGCGCAGATACCGTCGCTCGGCCAGGCCTTCGACCATCTGGTTGAAGCCGCTGGTGGCGCGACCGACCTCGTCGTCGGAGGTGACGGGCAGGCGAACGGAGAGATCGCCTTCGGCAACATGACGCATGCCATAGTCGAGTCGCGCGATGGGCGCCGTCAGCGCCTGGGCGATCCAGTAGTAGATGATGGCGACACCCGCTACCGAGGCGGTGACGTCCATCGTCGCCTCGCGCAGGAGGCGATCGCCACTGTAGCTTGCGATGTCGCCGGCCAGCATGATCATCGCGGCGAACGACACGAACAGGATGGCCACACCGATCTTGTAGCGGAACGCACCGGGAAAGGTGGCGAGATTGACGCTGCGGGTCCGGAAGAAATACCGACACAACCGGTCGAGGTAAGAACTGACGATGAAGTAGGTCAGCACCACGTTGAAGGCCGTGCCGACCAGGAAAGTGGCGACAGTGTCTATCCAGGTATGGATCTCGATGTCCGCGCCGAAGGTGATCCCGAAACGTGGCGACAAGAGACGCAGCGCCAGCATCGGTCCATAGAGGCAGGCGACCAGCAGGGCCGACGAACGGGGCAGGGTCGCGAGGCGATGCTCGATGGCGGGGAATGGGAGAGCGTCGGCAATAAAGCGCTGCACCGGACGAAACAGCAGCCATGCGCCGATTCCGACGCCGACGACGAGAAACGCCGCTGATACTGCGGCCATAGGCAAGAGGACGAACGGCTGGTGGTAGATCAGGACGTAAACGATCGAACTGGCGAGGTCGATCGCGAACGGAACGGCCATCGCCAGGTAGTAGCGAGTGACGAGGCTCGGGGCCGCTGCGCCCGGCTCCGCGTTGGACGACGCCGCCATGCCGGACGATATAAAGCGGATTGCGGCAGAACGAAATGCCCTACCGGATCAGACGCTCAGACCGAGACTTCGGTTGCCGTGATCTTGTACTTGAAGGCATCCGCATCGAGCGGGTCGATAAGGCCCGATTTATCCTCGGCCTGGGGATACATCAGGAAGGGGATGGCGTCCTCACCGGAGCCCGGCAGTTTGACGTCGTGGGCGACATTGAAGGCGACCCAGTTCCCTTCCCAGGCCCCGAACAGCGTCTTGCGTGCGGCCAGGACCTTCAGGTCGGTCAGGGAGAGGTTGGTCGGCGGCTCCTCGAGCACGACCTTGCGCACGTCGGCCGGATCGATCGGTGTCCAACCGCTGCCGGAGAGCCACACTTCGGCGCGGCAATGCTGCGCCTTGGTGATGGTCTGCGAGCCGGCGCCCAGCGACTTGTAACCGAACTTCGAGGGGGCAACCCGGATGCCGTAGACGTCGCGTGCCGGCAGGCCGACCGAGCGCGCCATCGCGACCAGGAGCGCATTGAGGTCCGCGCATTTGCCGCTGAGGTTGCCGGTCTTGAGCATGAAGCTCACATCGCCCACGCCGCAACCCGGTGTCTTCGGATCGCGGAAGGTGTTCTCCACCACCCAGTCGTAGAGCGCGCGGGCCTTGTCCACGTCCGTCGCCCGGCCACGCACGATGCCTTCGGCCGTCTCCTTCACAATGCCGTCTACAGGTAGAAGCTTGGTGGCCGTCAGGTTGAAGCGGCGCTCCTCGTCGCTAAGCGGAGCGACGGTTCCGGTTTTGGTTTCGAGCGATCGGTCCTGCGTGCGGACCTGGGTTGTTACTTCGATGACAGGATTCTGGACGTCGGCACTCCATTCGACGTGCAGCATTTCCGCGCCGTACTTGGGATCGCGCACACGCTCGATGACCTTGGCATTGCCCGTCCAGCTCACATTGTCCGGCCGCTGCCAATCGGCGCCTTCGAAAGTCGGCAGGGGGATCCATGCCTTGCTGGCAAAGGTTGGCTCGACGCGCGTGATGACGACGAAGCTGCGCCAGCCTGACGGGGCGGGCGAGAAATTGACGCTGTCGGCCGATGCCAGACGCGGTGCGAGACCGGCGGCGGTGGCGGCAATACCTGCCTTCAAGACATCGCGGCGATTCATTTCGAGACTTCTCCTGGGCTCACTGTGCCGGGGAGGAGGGTGTTGCCGTCGTCGGAAAACCCAGAACCATCCCGGACCGACCCGCGCCGCACGCGGCAGCAGTCTGTATCCGATGGCACAAAGTGCCGCGCTGCTGCAGAATCGTCAACGGCTCACAGGCCGAGGTAGGCCTGCCTCACGCGATCGTTTGCCAGCAGGTCGCTGCCCAGGCCGGAAAGCTCGATCCTTCCGTTTTCCAGCACATAGGCGCGATGAGCGATTTTGAGCGAGGCCGTCACGTTTTGCTCGACCAGCAGGATGGCAAGGCCTTCCTCATGAAGCCGTCGCACGATGCGAAACACTTCCTGCACGATCGCGGGCGCAAGGCCGAGCGACGGCTCGTCGAACATGATGAGGCGCGGCTGGCCCATTAGGCAGCGACCGATGGCGAGCATTTGTTGCTCGCCGCCCGATAGCGTGCCCGCCGCCTGCCGGCGCCGCTCCGAGAGGCGGGGAAACATCGTCAGCACGCGCTCCAACGTCGCCTTCTCCGCCGCCCGGGCGCGCGCAGGAGTTGCCCCCATCTCGAGATTTTCGATCACGGTGAGATTGGGGAAGACCTGCCGGCCCTCCGCGACGTGGCCGATTCCGGCCTCGCAGACGCGATAGCTCGGCCAGCCGGTGATATCGGTGCCGTCGAACAGGATCTTGCCGGCCGCCGGCTTTTCGATGCCGTGGATGGCGCGGATCAGTGAGCTCTTGCCGGCGCCATTGGCGCCCACGATGGCCACGATCTCGCCTGCCGCGAGCTCGAGCGAGACACCGACCAGAGCCTGGGCATCGCCATAGTAGAGATCGAGGCCCTCGACCTTGAGGAGAGATGCACTCACGCCGCATCCTCCTCGCCGAGATAGACGTCGAGCACGGCCGGGTTGCGCGAGATCTCCTGTGGCGAGCCGTGGGCGATCTTCTCGCCATAACTCACGACCACAACTTCGGCGGCGAGCGCCATGACCGCGCGCATGACATGCTCGATCAGCAGAATGGTGAGTCCGGTCCTGGCATTGAGGTCACGTAGGAAGGCCACCATGACGTCGACCTCAGTGGGCCGCAGTCCTGCCATCACCTCGTCCAGCAGCAGGAGCCTGGGTTCGGTCGCGAGCGCGCGCGCCACTTCGAGTCGTTTCCGGTCGGGGAGGGTGAGGCTTTCGGCCAGGTGATGACGGCGATCATGCAGGCCAAGTTGCGTCAGGATCACCTCGGCATTCTGCCGCGCCGTGTCGAGATCGCGATGACGATGCAGTGCCCCCACCGTCACGTTCTCGAGGACGCTCAGCCCCTTGAACGGTTTCACAAGCTGAAAGGTGCGGCCGACGCCCGCTGCACAGACCTGATCGGGCCTCTGGCCCGAGATGACGCGACCGTCGAGGGTCACGGTGCCTGCATTCGGCCGATAGACGCCCGCGATCATGTTGAAGATCGTGGTCTTGCCGGCGCCGTTGGGACCGATCAGGGCATGGATCGCACCTGCCGGCACGGTGAAGCTGACGTCGTGGACGGCGCGCAGGCCGCGGAAGTTCTTGCCGAGTTCAATGAGCTCTAGGCGGGCCCCGGTCATCGCGGCCGCTCCCCAAGGCCAAGCCGCTCCGATAGCCAGGGCCAGATTCCGGCCGGCCGATACATCACGATGATCAGGAGCGCGAGCCCGTAGAAGATCTGCTTGATGCCGGGGATACCCAGAGTGTCGCCCAGGCTGGTGAAGGCCTCACCCATTCCCGTCAGCACCACGGCGCCGACGATCGGTCCGAACAATGTGCCCAGTCCGCCGATGATGGGCGCGAGCGTGATCTCGATCGAGCGACCGATGCCGAACGCGGTCTCGGGGAAGAGGTTGTTGTAGTAGAAGGCATTCCAGACGCCGGCGAGCGAGGTGAGAGCGGCGGAGATCATCACCGCCATCAACTTGTAGCGCAGGACAGGCACACCGACGGCCTGCGCCGCCTCGGCGTCCTCGCGGATGGCAAGCCAGTAGCGACCGAGCCGGCTTTCCAACAGCAGGCGGCTCAGCACGAAGGCCGCGGCCGCCAGCGCCAGGATCACGTAGTAGAAAAGGACTGGACCGCCTCGCAGGTCGAAGGGATTGGGCGCGACATCGACCTTGAGGAACAAGCCGGCCGAGCCGCCGAACCAGTCGAGATGATCGAAGGCGATACGGGTGAACTCGCCAAAGGCGATCGTGAGGAGGGCGAAGTAGACGCCTGCCAGAGAGAAACGGAAGCCGAGATAACCGACGATGGCGCCGGCGAGGGCAGCCGCTGCCGCTGCCGCGAAGACACCGGCCCATGGGCCGAGGCCGTAATGCGTGAAGAGGCCGGCCGCCACGTAGCCGCCGAGACCGGCATAGAGGGCGTGACCCAACGACAGCTCGCCCGCAAAGCCCATCATGATGTTCCAGGCCTGGCCAACATAAGCGAAGTAGAGGATCAGGATCAGGACCGAGAGGGCGTATTTGTCGATGAAGTATGGTGCTGCGATCAGGAGCGCCAGCAAGCCCATCAGCATCCATAGAATGCGCGGTGCGACCCCGCTCAGGAGACGGCGATGAATCGTCATGTGCCGCGCTTGCCCAGCAGCCCTTGCGGGCGCAGCAGCAGCACCAGGATCAACAGCCCGAAGCTGAACATGCTTTTGAGCGAGGGGTCAGCCAGCAGGCCCGCGACCGCCTCACTGACGCCGATCAGCAGGCCACCCGCCAGTGCGCCGGTCATGCTGCCGAGACCGCCCACGATCACAATGATGAAGGCGAGAAGCGTGTATTCGGCGGCGAGTGACGGAGTGACCGGAATGATGGTGATCATGAGCGCACCCGCGGCACCGACACAGGCCGCGCCGACGCCGAAGGTGACGGCATAGAGGCGGCGCACATTCAGGCCGACGACCAGCGCGCCCATATTGTTGTCGGCGGCAGCGCGGATCGACTTGCCGATGCGCGTGCGGGTGAAGAAGAGCCACAGGAGGCCCGCGATCACGATCGCTCCGATGGCGGCATGCAATCTGACGGCGTCCAGCACCAACGGGCCGACCTCATAGGAGTCGAACTGCGAATCGAGCTGGATGCCGTGCGAGTCGGGCCCGACGACGGCGAGGCAAACGTTCACGAGGATGAGCGCGACGCCCAGCAACAGCAGGAACTGCTGGTGTTCGGGCCGGCCGATGAAAGGCGAGATCAGGCCGCGTTGCAGGGCATAGCCCATGAAGAAGAACAGCACCGCGATCAGGGGCAGGCTGACCAGCGGCGAGACCTGGAAGTACTCAAAGCCGGCCCAGGCGAGATACATGCCCACGATCATCATCTCGCCATGCGCGAAATTGACCACGCGCATGACGCCGAAGATCACCGACAGGCCCAGCGCCATCAGCCCATAGACCATCCCCGTGAGCAGGCCCTTGGTAATGGCTTGCGCGAGCGCCAGGAGGAAATCCGAGGTCACGGCGTAGTCCTCACCCTGAGGAGCGACCCGCAGGGTCGCGTCTCGAAGGGCGGCCACAGTCTTGGCGTTGCCATGCTTCGAGACGGCCGCGGAGTTTACCCCGAGGTATGAGGGGCGGCCTCCTCAGCATGAGGGAGGCCTCAATCACGTGCGGCGCTTGTCGTTCCAGCCGGGTTCTGGGAAGACGAGCTCCGCGGCCGCCGAGGCCTTGGGCATCACCACGGTGGGCTTGCGCTTCAGGTTCTGGACCGCAGCGGCCTTGATGCCGACGTTCTGGCCCTTGGCGTCGAACTGGATCGGCCCGCCGACCATGACGTGATGGTCGATCTTGATCTTGCGCAGGGCGTCCATGAGGGCGTCGGGCTTGGTCGACTTGGCATCGAGCCAGGCCTGGGCCGCGATCAGCAAGGCCTCGAAAGTGAAGCCGCCGTTGAGGTCGAGCTGGTCGCCCGCGAACTTGGCGGCGTGCTGCTTCTCCAGCGACTGGGTCATAGTCGACTTGGGATCGAGCCAGGGCACATTCGAGATATGGAACTCGCCGTACTTGCCCATGGTCTTCAGGAAGTCCTGCTCGTAGAGGCCGGGCGAGCCGGGGTTCATCACCGCCATCGGCTCCCAACGCTGCTTCACCAGCTCCTGGATCAAAAGCTTGGCGTCGTTCAGACGGCAGACCGGCATCAGCATGTCGGCCTTGGTGGCCTTGGCCTTGGCGACCTCGACCGAGAGATCCTTCGCCGCCGGGTCGTAGCTGATGGTGTCGACGAGCTGGTAGGGCATGTCGAGCTTGGGGAACATCGCCTTGATGCCACCCATCATCGCTGTGCCGAAGGTATCGTTGATGCTCATCAGGACGGCGGTCTTGGGCGTAACGCCGGATGCCTTGAAGATCTCCTTGTGCAGTTCGAAGGCGCCGCTGATCAGCATCGGCGCGGTCGGGAAATTGCGGACCACGAACTTGTAGCCCTGCTCGGTGATCTGCGGTGCGGCGGCAATATTGACGACGAACGGCACGCCGCGCTGCTCAGCAACCTGGGCGATGGCAATGGTCTGTCCCGAATCGAAAGCACCCACCAGGACATGGGCGCCTGCCTCGATCGCCTTCTCGGCCTGGGTGCGCGCGACGTCCGGCTTGGTTTCCGTGTCGTAGTTCGCGATATCGAGCTTCACGGGCATCTTCATGTCGGCGAAGACGGCGTTGGCCACGTCGGCGCCGCGCTTGCAGGCCTGGCCGATCTGCGCCTGCACGCCCGAGGTCGGCAGTAACAGGGCGACCTTGAGGTTCGCAGGCGCCGATTGTGCCTGGGCGTAACGCAGCGGCAGCGGCGCACCGAGCACTGTGGCACCGGCCAGGGCGGCCTGGCCGAACTGGCGGCGGGTGAAACGGCTGCGGTCGATCATGCGATGCTCCCTTTCTTCAGTAGGCCAAGTTCGACGGCCGGCCGGACTATAGAGACGCCCGCCGCGGCATGCTAGGTCGGGCGACATGACCGTGGCGCTCGCCGACCTCAACCGCATGGACCTTGCCGATTTCGAAGCCGCAACAGGCGGGGTCTTCGAGCTGGCGCCCTGGGTGGCGGCGACCGCGCATGCCAAGCGGCCCTTCGCCACCGTGGCCGACCTGCACGAGGCGATGATGGCGGCCGTTCAGTCGGCAACGCACGACGCGCAGTTCGCCTTCGTGGGCAACCACCCCGACCTTGCCGGCAAGGCAGCGCGCGCCGGCGCCATCACCGACGAGTCGAGAACGGAGCAGGCGAGCGCCGGACTGGACACGCTATCGGATCGGGAATTCGCACGCTTCCATCAGTTGAACGACGCCTATCGGGCGAAGTTCGGCTTTCCCTTCATCGTTTGCGTTCGCCGCCACACCCGCGATTCGATCCTGCATCAGTTTGAACGGCGGCTGCAGCATGACGTCGCAGCGGAGTTCACCACGGCCCTGCGGGAGATTTTCTACATCACGCGGTTGCGACTGGTGGCGACAGTGACGGGCGAGGGCGTGCCCCAGGTCAGCGGTCGGCTCTCAACCCATGTCCTCGACACACATGCCGGCCATCCGGCTGTCGGGGTCGGGATCGAGCTTTACGAACTCGCAGGCGAGCAGGCGCACCGTATCGTTCGAACCGTCACCAACGACGACGGCCGCACCGATGCACCGTTGATCGGTGGCCGTCCCTTGCCGATCGGTCGCTACGAATTGCGTTTCGCCCTTGGTGACCACTACCGTAGTAGGGGTGTTCACAGCGGCGATCCGCCCTTCCTTGATATCGTGCCTTTGCGCTTTTCCATTGCCGAGCCGGAAGGGCATTATCACGTGCCGCTGCTCTGCACCCCCTGGAGCTATTCGACCTATCGCGGAAGCTGACGAAACGGAGGAAGTCATGACCACTTACAGCGATGTCTCCCTGATGATCGATGGCGCCTGGACCAAGGGCGCTCAGGGACGAACCATTCCCATCGTCAATCCGGCGACCGAGGAAGTGATCGGGCAGCTCGCGCACGCCGAGAAAGCCGATCTCGATCGCGCGCTTGCCGCCGCCGACAAGGGCTTCAAACAGTGGCGGAAAGTCTCCGCCTATGAGCGCTACAAGATCATGCGCAAGGCCGCCGACCTGATGCGCCAGCGCCTCGAAGAGATCGCGGCCATCATGACCATGGAACAGGGCAAGCCCTTGTACGAGGCCAGGGTCGAGACCAACCTCGCCGCCGACATCATCGACTGGATGGCCGAGGAAGGCCGCCGCACCTATGGCCGCATCGTGCCGGCGCGGGCGGAAAACATCCATCAGCTCGTGATGAAGGAGCCGGTCGGCCCGGTCGCAGCCTTCACGCCGTGGAACTTCCCGATCAACCAGGTGGTGCGCAAGGCCTCGGCGGCGCTCGCCACAGGCTGCTCGATCATCATCAAGGGGCCGGAAGACACCCCAGGCTCCTGCGCCCAGCTCATCAAGGCGTTCGTCGATGCCGGCGTGCCGGCGGGCGTGATCCAGCTGGTCTACGGTGTGCCATCGGAGATCAGCGAATATCTGATCCCGCATCCGATCATCAAGAAGGTGACCTTCACTGGCTCGACACCGGTCGGCAAGCAACTCGCAGCACTCGCGGGCGCACACATGAAGCGCGTCACGATGGAACTTGGCGGGCACGCCCCGGCGATCGTGTTCGAGGATGCCGATCTCGAACAGGCGGTGAATGTGCTGGGCGCCAACAAGTTCCGCAACGCCGGCCAGGTCTGCGTGGCGCCGACGCGTTTCCTGGTGCACGAGAAGGTCTATCCCGAGTTCGTCGAGCGCTTCACGACCTACGCCAAGAACATGAAGGTCGGTAACGGCCTAGAAGCCGACACCAAGATGGGGCCGCTGGTGGCCGAGCGCCGCCTCCATGCCATGGACTCTTTCGTGAGCGACGCCATCGCTAAAGGGGCCAAGGTCAAGACCGGCGGCCAGCGCAAGGGCAATAAGGGCTATTTCTATGAGCCCACCGTCATGACCGACGTGCCGCTCAACGCCAAGATCATGAACGAGGAGCCGTTCGGGCCGCTGGCGCCGATCACGCCGTTCAAGGATTTCGACGGCGTGATGAAGGAAGCGAACCGCCTCGACTGGGGTCTGGCAGCCTATGCCTACACCAAGAACACCAAGACCATGGCGCAGGTGGGCGCCGCCTTCGAAAGCGGCATGGTGTCGATCAATCACCATGGCCTTGCTCTTCCCGAGGTGCCGTTCGGCGGCATCAAGGATTCGGGCTATGGCTCGGAAGGCGGCCTCGAGGCGCTTGAGGCCTACCTCAACACCAAGTTCGTCTCGACGCTCGGCATGTAGCCGAGATCGCTACTGCATCGCCGTTACTGGACGGGCGTGAACGACGTGAGGAATCGCCGGGCTTCCGGCGTTTCCTCCGTCCGGTTCGGCCCGACATAGATTGCCTGCAGGAGGCGGTGGCCATCGAGCACCAGCAGCGTATCGGCCACCTTGGCCTGCTGCGGCAAGTCGATCACGAGATGGCGCGCGGGCACGTTGCCGAGATTTATCCGTTCTTCGCTGCGCAGCGTGCCATTGGTGTGCTGCAGGCTGCCGTCGCGCGCACCGTCGAGGTTCTTTTGCGGATCACCCATCGTGATCTCGCGCGGATAGCTCGACGTGATGGTCATGTATGTCTTGTCGCCGATCGTGAGTGACGAGGTTTGCAAGCGGACCGGGCCGACATTGGTCGCGACGTCGCGCACGTCCTCGCTCGGCTGGCCGGGATACTCCACTTGATAGCCGGCGCCATGCGGCCGGTAGGGCTTCCACTCTTGTGCCGTCGCCGGGACGGCCAGGGCAAGTGAGGCCAGGGCGAATGGGACCAGGGCAGCGGCAATGAGGGTACGAGTCATGGCGGCTCCTCTGCTGTTCAGAAGAGCAATGATGCCAATGGCCGAAGGTTGCCGGATCGCAGCCCTGGGGGCTGCGATCCGGGCTGCGTTAGTCGACCTTGGCGCCCGATGCCTTCACGATCGGGCCGAATCTTGCTTCCTCGGCACGACGATAGGTGACTGTGTCGGCGACGTTCTTCCAGAAAGGCGTTGCGCCGTTCTTCAGATATGCATTTTTGACGTCGTCGCTTTCCAGCGCCTCTTTCGTTAGCGCGTTGAGCTTCTCGACCATGTCGGTTGGCAGGCCGGCGGGACCGCAGATACCGCCCCAGGAATTGATATCGAAGCCCGGCAGGAACTCGGCCATGGCCGGCACGTCGGGCGCCTTGGGGCTGCGCTCAAGCGAGGTGACGGCAAGGCCATTCACCTTGCCGCCCGCGATCTGGGCCAGCGACCCCGGGATGTTGTCGAAGATCATATCGACCTGGCCGGCCAGCAAGTCCTGAATGGCCGGCGCGCTGCCGCGATAGGGGACGTGCAGCAGGTCGATCTTGGCCATCGCGCAGAACAATGCACCGCTCAGATGCACCGTCGTGCCCGCACCAGAAGAGGCGTAGGAATATTTGCCGAGGTTCGCCTTCGCGAGCGCGATCAGTTCGGGAATGGTCGTGGCGGCAACGCCCTTGCGCACGATCAGGAGGTTGGGCAGCGACCACAGCATGGTGATCGGCGTGAAGTCCTTGTCCGCATTGAAGGGCAACTTGGCATAGAGCGACGGGGCAATAGCGTGCGAGGCAACGCTCAGCAATCCGATCGTATAACCGTCAGGCGTCGACTTCGCGATCGCGTCGGCGCCGACGTTGCCGCCCGAGCCGCCACGGTTGTCGACGACGAATTGCTGGTTGGTGATCTCCGATAGTTTCTGGCAGACGATGCGTGACAGGACATCGGTCGGGCCGCCGGCAGGGAACGAGTTGATATATTTGACCGGCCGGTCGGGCCAACCATTCGCCGCGCGAGCGATGCCAGAGGCAATCATCGGCGCCGCAAGCGCGCCACCGGACAGGGCCAGCGCGCGACGGCGCGGCAGCACGAACTTCTTGTTCATTCGAAAAGACCCCACGACACTCTGATATCGATGCCAACGACTAGCGTACTCGTGGTTGATGTGCACGCGACGAATCGCGACACTGCGGCGTCAGTTGGACAAAGGAATAAGGATGCCGGATCGCGATGATCTCGGGCGAGCGTGGCGGGTACCGCCAAGCCGCTATCTTGCAGGCCGCCCAGCAGAATTCAAAACAGGGGCGCCGCGCTCCCTCTACGTGGGCATGGCGGACGGTTGCCGGTTGGCGGTCGACGTGATCCTGCCTGATGGTGACGCAAGCAAGCGTTGGCCGACCATACTCATCCTGACACCGTATGTGCGGCGCTTCGAATTGGCGCCCGGCACGGCCGGCGTCGAGCCATCGCCCAATACCTATCGCTATCGCGACATGTTTGTGCCGCGCGGTTATGCGCTGGTGGTCGTCGACGCCCGAGGAACGGGCGCGAGCTTCGGCACTCGTGACTCTTTTCGCTCTCCGCGCGAGCGTGAGGATTATCGGGTCATTGCCGACTGGGTCGTGGCCCAGCCGTGGAGCGACGGCACGATCGGCGCGACGGGCATTTCCTATCTCGGCGCCGCCTGCGATTTCCTGGCCAGTACGGGCCACAAGGCGGTGAAGGCGATCGCCCCTTTGTTCGCCGTCTGGGATACCTGGGCCGACAACTACTATCCCGGCGGCTTGCTGATCAAACGCCTGGCGCTGGTGTACGACGAGCTGATGCTGGCGTTGGACCACGACCGCCGCGACTTGCGCGCGCAGTTCAGCTATTTCGCCAACCCGGCGCTCCTGGGGCCGATGCCGGTCGACGAGGATCGCGACGGATCGCTCGCGCGTGCGGCGGTGAGGGAGCATCTCGCCAATTTCCGCATGCCCGACTTCATCACCGAGTTCAAATGCCGCGACGATGCGTTGCCCTACGATCCAAGTTTCACTGCGGCGTCGTTCAGCCCGTACAACTATCTCGACCAGATCCCGAAAGACGTCGCGGTCTATGCCGTGTCGGGCTGGATGGATGGGGCCGGCTACGCCAACGGCACGCTGTCGCGCTTTCTCACCTTGCCCAACCCGCAACGACGCCTGCTGTTGGGGCCGTGGGACCACGGCGCGCGCGTGAATGTCTCGCCCTGGCGCGCGCGGCAGGAGCCGGAATTCCCCGTGCTGGGCGAGGTGCTGCGCTTCTTCGACCAGCATCTCGCAGGCCGCGATACCGGCCTCGCGGAAGAGGATCCGATCCACTACTTCGTGATGCATGCCGAAGAATGGCGCGCGGCGCGAAGCTGGCCGCCGGCGTCGGAAACCCTTCGATTCTATACCGCGCCGGACCGGCAGCTTTCGCCTGTGTCGCCGGCCGAGAGCACGCAAGAATCGCATCCGGCGGATTTCACGGCAGGCAGCGGCTCGCAGACCCGCTACGAGCGCATCGCCGGCATCGATGCCACGACCTACTACGCGGATTGGACGCAACGCGAGGCGAAGCTGCCAGGCTTCACGACGCCACCGCTCGAGGCGGCGCTGGAGATCGCCGGACATCCCGTCGTGTCGCTCTGGCTCGCCTCGAGCGAGCCGGATGCGGCGATCTTTGTCTATCTATCGGAAGTCGAAGCCGATGGGACCGTGCGCTACGTCACCGAAGGGTTGCTCCGCGCGATTCATCGCACCGAGGCGCCGTGCCCGGCGAACTATCTCACCACTTGGCCGTGGCGAACCTTTGCACGCAAGGACGCGAAGCCGATGCCGGTCGGCGAGCCGCAGCTCCTCCGGTTCGCGCTTCTGCCGGTCGCATGGCACTTTGCCGAGGGTAGCCGCATCAGGCTCTCGATCGCGGGCGCCGATACCGATCATTTCGTGCAGGCGCCCCATGGCCGTCCGCCGCTCCTGACTGTTGTGAGCGGCGGCGAGCAGGCGACGACAATCGATCTGCCGACGAGCTGATCCGCCGTCAGATCACGCCGGCCTCTCGCAGGCCATCGATCGCCTTCTTGTCGTAGCCGAGGCCCGACAGCACGTCGGCCGTGTCCTGGCCGAGCTCGGGCGTGGGCCGCAGCTCCTTGGGTTGGGGGAAATCCGACAGGTTGATCGGCTGGCCCACCACCTTGATGTCGCCGAGCTTGGGATGCTTCACCGCGCGGGCGATGCCGAGATGCTGGACCTGCGGTTCGGCGAAAGTCTTGTCGATGGTGTTGATCGGCCCGCAGGGCACGCCCGCCTTATTCAGCGCCGCGATCCAATGCGCCGAGGTGTTGGTGCGGGTGACGGCAGCAATGCGCTCGTTCACTGCCTTGCGATGCTGGGAGCGCAGCGCACCCGTAGCGTGTTCGGGATGATCGAGAAGCTCGGGTGCGCCCAACGCCTTGGCGCAGCGTATCCAGAGATTTTGCCCCGACGCCGCGATGTTGATGTGGCCGTCGCTGGTCGGGAACACGCCGGTCGGGATGCCAGTAGGGTGATCGTTGCCGGCCTGCTTGGGTACTTCGCCCTTGATCAGCCAGCGCGAGGCCTGGAAGTCGAGCATGAAGATCTGCGCCTCGATCAGCGAGGTGTGGACCCACTGCCCCTTACCGGTGCGCTCGCGGTTGTAGAGCGCGAGGATGATGGCCTGGGCCAGCAACAGTCCCGAGGTCAGGTCGGCGATCGGGATGCCGACCCGCATCGGGCCGCGGCCCGGCTCGCCGGTGATCGACATCAGGCCGCCCATGCCTTGCGCGATCTGGTCGACGCCGGGGCGGGCCGCATCGGGGCCGCTCTGGCCGAAGCCTGCGATCGAGCCGTAGACGATGCGCGGATTGACCTTGGCCACGGTGTCGTAGTCGACCTTGAGGCGGTGCTTAACGTCGGAGCGGTAGTTCTCGACGATGACGTCGGCTTTCTCGGCGAGCTTCATGAAGATCGCGTGACCTTCCTTGCTCTTGAGGTTGAGCGTCATCGCTTTCTTGTTGCGATGAAGGTTCTGGAAATCGAAGCCATGGCGCGAGCTGCCCGTGGCGTCGGCGCCTTCGTTGGCCGGCTGCTCGATCTTGACCACGTGCGCGCCCCAGTCGGCGAGCTGGCGCACCGCAGTCGGACCGGCGCGATGCGCCGTGAGGTCGAGGACAGAGATGTGAGATAGCGGCAGGTTGGTCATGGTTGTTTCCTTCAAAGTTTCCGTCGCTGCGCTTCGCTCAGGGCGACGACTCTTCTTCTATTTTCCACGGAAGGCCGGCTTGCGCTTCTCCATGAATGCGCGTCGTCCTTCCTGGTAGTCCTCACTGTCGAAGCAGGCCTTGGCCATGGCCTCGAGCTTCTTGTGGTCCTGCTGCGATTCGGGCTTGGCGATCTCGCGGGCTGCAGCCTTGGCGAGTGCAATGGTGAGCGGCGCGTTCTGCGCGATCGCATCCGTTGTCTTGGCGAGGAGCGCATCGAGCTCGGCGTCAGGTGCCACGGCGTTCACGAGGCCCATGTCGTAGGCTTCCTGCGCCGAATACTGACGTGCCGTGAACAGGAACTCCATCGCGCGCGGCAGGCCGACGATGCGCGACAGACGCTCGATGCGCAGGAAGCCGTAACCCAAGCCCAGCTTGGCGGCAGGAACGCCGAAGCGCGCGCCTTCGTTGCAGAAGCGCATGTCGCAGCAGGCCGCGAGGTTCATGCCGCCACCGATGCAATAGCCGGTGACCTTGGCGATGGTGGGCTTGGGGAAGTCGTAGAGCGATTCGTAGCCCTGCTTGGAGATCGCGTCGTAACGCACCTGCGCCTCGGCATTGGCACGCTCGCTCTCGAATTTGGAGATGTCGGCCCCAGAAACGAATGCCTTGCCACCGGCGCCGCTCACCACGAGGCAGCGGATCTCGGGATCCTTCTCGTAATCCTTGAGGATGCTGACGAAGCCATCCCACATGTCGAGCGACACCGCGTTCAGCTTGGCCGGGTTGTTGAAAATGACGTGCCCGACCGCGCCCTCGCGCCGACCGTAGATCTTCTGCTCCTGCATACTCGTCCTCCGTTGGTCGCGACTATAGCGCGGCCAGTCTCCGTTGAATAAGGTGACGGCCGGTTTCGCCGTCTCGCTGGCTGGAATGGCTTGGCACGACCCCGTGATTGCCGATGCTCTGCGCGCGGCATGGGACTATATGCGTTTGACGCATCCGGCTGAACCGGCCGATGCGATCCTGACGCTGGGCAGCTTCGATCCCAGGGCGGCCGTGCACGCCGCGCGCCTCTGGCGTTCCGGATTTGCACCCGTTGTGATCATGTCGGGTGGCATTGCCCATCGCGATGGCCTTCTCGACACGGGATGGGACAAGTCCGAGGCGGAGGTCTTCGCCGACGTCGCGATGGCCGAAGGCGTACCCGCCGCAGCCCTTTTGCTCGAAGATCGAGCGCAGAACACCGGCGATAATTTTACCTTCTCCAAAGCTGTTGCGCGGCGCGCGGGACTGGACGTGCGGCGGCTGATCGTGGTTGCCAAGCCCTACATGACGCGGCGCGGCTATGCGACCGGTGCCAAAATTTGGCCGCAAGTCGACCTTCTGATGCAGTGCGAAGAAATCGACGTCGTCGACTACTTCAAACGGGAGACGAATCCAGAGCGAACGTTGCAAGCGCTGGTCGGCGATCTGCATCGGATGATCGTTTATCCCCGGCTGGGCTTCCAGATCGAGCAGCCGGTGCCTTCCGCTGTGGTCGATACCTTCAAGCGGTTGGTCGCGGCAGGCTATGATCGGCGATTGCTCGCGGGCTACGGCACTGGCTAAAAGATCGACGACCTTCACCAAGACAATGAGCAGATGCGGTTCAAACTGTTGATATCCTTTGCGTTGGTTGTCGCCGCCGTTGCGGCACAGGCGCAGCCGCTTGAAGAGCGCATGCGCACCGCTGCTGCTGCCTACGAGCACAAGGACTACGCCACCGCCGTCGCCATCTGGCGGCCTTTGGCCGAGCAGGGCAACGCTGAAGCGCAGACTCTGCTGGGGGCGATGTATTGGAGTGGCGACGGCTTGCCGCGCAATCATGCAGAGGCCGCGAAATGGTATTTGCGCGCTGCACAACAGGGATATGCGCGCGCGCAAAACGATATTGGATTCATGTACGGCTTCGGCGAGGGCATTCCGTCTCGCGATGACGTGCAGGCCTATAAATGGATCAGCCTTGCGATCACGCACTACACGGCAAAGAACCAGGATCGTCTGGATCAGGCGATGAAGGACCGTGCCACCTTAAAAGCCCGCATGACAGCGGCGCAACTTGCACAGGCAGAGCGCGAGATCAGCACCTGGAAGCCTAGTCACTAGTCTGGCCACTAATCTGGCCACCGGTTCGTCACCGGCTTGTCACACCTTCAAATCGCGTTTCGTGGTGGATAGGGCTGGGCATCACACGACTAAACGGTTCCGAGGGCTGATGATCAGAATATCGTCACCTGTAGCTATGCTTGCGGCTGCCGGCATTTGCCTGGCCACCTCCGCATTGGCTGCCTCGCCGGAAGAGGAGAGGCTGCTGGGCTGCGCCTGCGAGGAGATGCAGCTGCAGAGCTACCTGCCTTTCACGCGCGCCATTGGCGCCAGTGGAATCGTGCACGGCGGACTCGCCGAGTCGGTTGCAGCGGCTGGCGTGCCGCGCGCAACGATGCTGGAGTTCATGAAGGCGCTCGCCACGACCGTCGATCCGGATCGCGACGTGCGCGACGGCGATCGTTTCTATGTCCGCTACGAGCAGGCCTTCACGGCGGCCGGCGATCCCATCGAAGTGGGTCGCGTGCTGTGGGCGGAGATCAAGACGACGGCCAAAGGAACACTGGAGCTCCATCGCTTCCGTCCGGCAAACACAGCGCAGGAAACATTCTGGCTGGCGAATGGCCAGGGCACGTCACCTCCCCAACTCGAGATGCCGATCAAGTCGATCACCGTGACCTCGGGCTTCGGCATGCGGGTCGATCCGATGGACCAACCGTGGGGCCGCAAGTTCGCGACGACACCGACTGCGCCGACGTCGCCGAAGGGACCTCTACTTGGTGGGCGTTGGCAGCCGCCGGCGGCCGTGCTTCGCCCCAGCCCCTTGCTCACGGGCGCCGCGTCGGTGAACCAGCCGACCGCGCTCGGCCTGTCGCTCGGTCTCGCGCCCGCAGGTTCGCAGCGCTTCGTTGGCTTTGGCGCCGGCGCTCGGCCGAGCGGTGGCCGAGGGATGGAGATGCATGACGGTGTGGACCTCGTGGCTGCTGTCGGCACGCCGGTTTATGCGGCGGGCGACGGCATCGTGCTGGGTGCCGAGGCCAAGGGTGGCTATGGCAACTGGATCGAGATCGAACACCCGGGCAAGCTCGCCACCATCTACGGCCACCTTTCGGCGTTCGCACCCGGAGTCAGCGCCGGCACACGCGTGAAGCAGGGTGACCTGATCGGCTACACCGGCAACACCGGTCGCAGCACCGGGCCGCATCTTCATTTCGAACTCCGCGTCAACGGTCGAGCGACCGACCCCATGGGAAATCCCGCGCTGAAGCACGTCCAGCTTCGCGGTGCCGACCTCACGAGCTTCCGCAAGGTCGTGTCTCAAGATCAGGCCGAACGGGTGCGCGAAGCCCGATCGATGTAGAAGCGGAATTCCGCGCACGCCTGCTGCCGCGGTGGAAACGCTTTCCTGCGACGGGCGTTGTATCATCAATGGCGAAGAAGACAGCCAGCGCCGGCCTCGTCATCTACCGGCGAGCAGCAGGCGCGGATTCTCCGATCGAGTTCCTTCTGGTTCATCCTGGCGGTCCCTACTGGACGCGCAAGGACGATGGCGCCTGGTCGATTCCCAAGGGTGAGATCGAGGAGGGCGAGAATTTGCTCGCCGCCGCCAAGCGCGAGACCTTGGAGGAGACCGGCTTCGCGATCCATGGCCGATACCAACGGTTGCCGCCGGTGCGCCAGCCGAGCGGCAAGATCGTCCATTCCTGGGCCGTCGAGGCCGACCTCGATCCGGCGAAGCTGAGGCCCGGTACATTCGAGATGGAATGGCCGCCGCGCTCGGGTCGGCAGGCCTCCTTTCCCGAAGTCGATCGCGCTGCCTGGTTCGGATCACGCGAAGCCATGACCAAGATCCTCGTCGGACAGCGGCCAATTCTCGTCAAACTCATGGCGAAATTGGGCATCGAGGCCGAGCAAACAGTCCCGTAGGCCGAAACCAACCCGACCCCCCCGACGTTTCAAGAAGAGGTCTCAGAGGAGGCTTTCGTGAGCAGATACATCGTGCTGCTCGCCATGGCGTTCGGCATTGCCGCCTGCGGTCATGATCCAGGCTCGCGCGCCTTGACCGGCGGCGCCATCGGCGCCGGCGCCGGTGCGGTCGTGGGCTCGACGACGGTCATCGGCACCGTACCGGGTGCTGTCATCGGTGGCTTGGGTGGCGCCGTCATTGGCGTCGCGACCACGCCGCTCTCGTGGTGAGAAGCGAGCTTTAGATCGGCTTTTCGTCGCTCGTGGCCCAGCGTGCCATGAGCGCGTTGCTGGGTTTCGTTTTGTCGATCACCTTGCGCGCTGTTTCGACGCCGGCGACCGGCAGGCCGGTGGGATCGAGACGGCCAATCTGTACGAGCACCGAGGCCTGATCCCAGTAGATGTGCTCGTGCGCGACCTTGTCGCCCACGAAACGGACGATCGCCACCAACGGCACTTCGACCCGTCGGCCAGTCGGCGCGATGCCGGGCAGCAACCAGTCGATCTCGCTGGTATGGGTGAAAGAGAACAGCATCTCGTCGACGATCTGGTCGGCGCCGACGGTACGGCTGACGGGTGTCAGCGTCGTATCGGGCGGATTGCCGCCGATGAAATGGTATTTGTAGAAGCGCTTGAGCTGATCATGACCGACGCCGCCGGTCATCGTCGGTATATGGTTGACGTAGGGCGATGCGACCATCGTGGCCATGGTCGCATCGACATCGCGGGTCTCGAACTCGTACCGGCAGTGTGCCTCCCAGAGCGCGACGAGATCATGGCCGGCCATCTCAGGCCGCCTTCTTCGTCCGATGGGTCTCGATCACCTGCCACAGGCTGGCAGCGGTCACCGGCATGTCGATGTGTGTCACGCCCGTGTGCGGGTGAATGGCACTGACGATTGCATTGATCACGGCCGGCGGTGCACCGATCGCGCCGGCCTCGCCCGCACCTTTCACGCCGAGCGGGTTGGTCGTGCACAGGCTGTTATGCAGGTCGAACTTCACCGGCGGCACGATGTCGGCCCTCGGCAGGGCATAGTCCAGGAAGCTGGCGCTGAGCAGCTGGCCCGTTTCAGGATCGTAGACCGTTTTTTCCGTCAGCGCCTGGCCCACGCCCTGGCCGACGCCGCCATGGACCTGGCCCTGCAGCAGCAGGGGATTGAGGGCCGTGCCGAAATCGTCGACGACGCTGTAGTTCACGATCTCGAGTGTGCCGGTATCGGGATCGATCTCGAGCTCACAGACATGACAGCCGTTGGGGAAGGTGTCGGCCCCGGGCGTGCGTGTGAAGTCGTCATCCAGGCCGGGCTTCTCGCCGGCGGGCACGTGCTTCGGATTCCGGGCCGCGCGCGCGACGTCGAACAGACTCATCGTACGGTCGGTGCCGACGATCTTGAAGGTGCCATCGTCATAGTCGATGTCGGCGGCCGAGGCCTCGAGCACGCTCGCGGCGACGTGTTTGCCTTTGGCGATGATCTTGTCGGCGACTCCCATCGTCGCGGCGCCCGCGACCGAGACCATGCGACTGCCGCCGGTGAAGCCGTCAGGCACGACATCCGAATCGCCCTGCACGATGTTGATGCGCTCGGCATCGACGCCCAGCCGCGCCGAGGCAACCTGGCGGATGGCCGTCTCGTGGCCCTGGCCGTTGGTCTGGTTGCCGAGATAGAGCGTGAGCGTGTCGTCCTCGTTGAACTTGGCGACCGCGGTTTCCGGTGGTCCGCCGCCGCACTTCTCGACGTAGGTCGCCATGCCGATGCCGCGCCACTTGCCACGGCTCTCCGACTGGGCTCGGCGGGCGGCAAAGCCCTTCCAATCGGCCTGTTCCATGCCCTTGCGCATGACGCCTTCGAAGTCGCCTGAGTCGTAGGTGTCGCCAAGCGCGGTCTTCCACGGAATCTGCGCGGGCTTCACGAAATTGCGGGCGCGGATTTCGTCAGGTGTGTGTCCGGTCTCGCGAGCGATGTGATCGACGAAGCGCTCCAGGAGATAAGCCGCCTCGGGCCGGCCCGCGCCGCGATAGGCGTCGGTCGGCACGGTGTTGGTCATCACGCCCTTGACGTTCACGTAGATCGCCGGTGTCTGGTAGAGACCCACCAGCATTGAGGTGCCGGCCATCGTGGGAATGAAGACGCTGAAGTGGTTGAGATAGGCGCCGAGCGCGGCGTAGGTCGTGATGCGGCAGCCGATGAAGCGCGCCTCCTTGTCGAGCGCCATCTCGGCAATCGAGACATGGTCGCGGCCCTGGATATCGGACTGGAAGGCTTCCTGGCGGTCCGGAATCCACTTCACCGTGCGCTTCAAGGTCCGTGAGGCCCACACTGCCATTGGATATTCCGGGTGCACGAAGATCTTCATGCCGAAGCCGCCGCCCACGTCTCCGGTGCGAACGCGCAGCTTCGGTGAGCCGATCTTCAGGATCATGTCGGCCACGACCGGGCGGATCATGCTCACGCCTTGGCAGGACACCCACAGGGTCGAGCGGTCGTCCTTGGGATCGTATTCACAGATGGCGCCGCGCGGCTCCATCGAGTTCACGACCAGCCGGTTGTTCACGAGCTGTAGCTTGACCACGCGGTCGGCCTTGGCGAAGGCGGCGTCGGTGGTGGCGCGATCACCCATCTCCCAGTCGAACACGATGTTGTTCTTGATGTGGTCGTGGACCAGCGGCGCGCCGGGCTGAGCCGCCTCGTAGGTACCGACGACGTGCGGGCGCGGCGCATAGTCGACCTCGATCAGCTCGGCGGCATCCTTGGCCTGCTCGAGTGTCTCGGCGACCACCAGCGCCACCGGATCACCGACATGGCGCACGCGGCCTTGGGCCAGCATCGGCCGCGGGGTATCGCCGCGCGGAGTGCCATCGCGATTGTCCAGCGGCACCAGGCAGGGCACGTCGCCGAAGCCCGCCTGCTTCACATCCTCGCCAGTGAATACGAGCAGCACACCAGGCGCCTTCTTCGCCGCCGTCGTGTCGATGCTGCGGATATCCGCATGGGCATGTGGCGAACGCAGCACGTGGAGCCGCGCCGCCGGTGCGGAAAGCTTGGTGTCGTCGGTATAGCGTCCACCGCCCGTCAACAGGCGCGGATCCTCAACCCTGCGAATCGATTGACCGATGCCGAACTTCGCCATTGGAGTCCTCCGAGGTTGGCCGGAGGTTAGACGGGGGGACGCTTCCTCGCCAAGCGCGTTGTTCGGAACCGGGACAGCGAAAGCCTGGCTGGCTCGGATATCTCACGTGTACGAGGTGCATCGAAGCCGGTCCTCTAGAAAACTGTTTGCGAAAACGACTTTCAGCGGAAGAGGAAGGAGCCTCGATGCCGACAGGCAGACTGTGTGGATTTTGAAGTCGTGGAGACCGCGTCGTTGAAGCGGGGTTCGACAGCGGACGGATGATGTTGGACGCTTTGGGGGGCTGCTGCTGGGCCGGATAGTTCCGTCGATCGAGTTGGTCGAACGGTTTGCAGGCTGCTTTGACGATCACCGCGATTCAGGCGCTTATCGGAGCATTAGATCGCGACGGTGGTCGGTCAGCGAGCTTACGGGATCGTCCTGGCGTACGCGCTGACAGGAAGGCGAACACGGGGCTCCGCGACACCCACGCCATATCACCAGCCCAGCTAATTTGCTGAACTTGACACACGCAACTTCGACCCTCCGGCCGTGATTGGCGAACGGTCGGGTTACTCGCACATGGAAAAACGGGGTCCTAGTTGGGGGCCAGGATGCTCACAAGAAATGAAATCTTGCATAGTATGATTTCACGTGACAAAAAGAGATTTCATACAGCCAATTTCACGCGGCGGAGGAGTGGCCCATGAGGTTCCCCAATCGGCGACGGTTTCTCGCACTTGCCGGAGCTGGTACGGCTGTGGCGTCGAGCGCAGGCGTACGCCGTGCGCGGGCGGCCACGAAGGAGCTGTACATCGGCTCCTACTCCGACATCCAAGATGTCGTGAAGAAGGTCTGGGTGGCGCCGTTCGAAGAGAAGTACGGGGTCAAAGTCTATGTTTCGGCGGGCGCTAGCATGGATCAGCTGGCGAAGATGCGCGCCGAGCAGGGGCGGCCGCGCCACAGCGTGATGATGATGGACGATGCCGTCATCAACGTCGCGCGTCGCTTCGACCTGGTGGCGCCTTTGCCGAAGTCGTCGATGCCGTCGCTTGCCGAGGTCTATCCCGAGCTCATCGTCGAGGGTGGTTACGGGGTCGCCATCGCCATCCACAATACCGGCGTCGCCTACCACAAGCCGGGCGAGGCGCCGACCTCGTGGCGCGACTTGTGGGGGGCCGGCCTTGAGCGGCAGGTGCTCATTCCGTCGATAAAGCTGACCAACGGCATCATGATGCTGGTGATGGCTTCTTCGCTGAAGACCGGAAAGCCGGTGCGCGAGGCGCAGTACGACATCGGTCCGGGCTTCGAGGAGATCGCGCGCTTGAAGCCGAATCTGCTCAACATGTTCACTCAGACGACGGGCGCCATCAACCTGCTCATTCAGGGCGAGGTGAAGTTCGCCGCGCCGTTCTTCAGCAAGAACGTCTATCGGTTCGTGCGCGACGGGGCGCCGATCGACATGGTGCTGCCGAAGGAGGGCGGGTTCATCGGCATCAACGCCGCCTGCCTCGTGAAGGGGGCGCCGGAGCCGGAGCTTGCGGCGCAATTCCTGGACTTCGGCCTCAGCGCTCCGGTTCAGCAGGCCTTCGTGCGAGAGGCGGTCGCTGGTCCGGTGAACTCGAAGGCCGACTTGCCCGGGGACCTTCGTAAAAAGGTGCCGTTCGGCGCCGAGGCGCTCAAGCGCCTGCACTTCCTCGATTGGGGCTACATAAACGACCATCGCGACGAGTGGACCGAGCGTTGGAACAAAGAAATCGCCGCGTAAACGGGGCTTCCCCGGCACACGGTCCCGCCGGCAACCTGGACCAGAACCTCATCGACGTAGAGCTTCGAGGCCTCGCCAAGTCGTACGGCTCGGTGACGGCGCTCGAGGCGCTCGATCTCATGGTCACGCGCGGCGAACTCCTGTCGCTGCTCGGTCCCAGCGGTTGTGGCAAGACGACTCTCCTGCGCCTCATCGCGGGTCTCGTGCAGCCCAGTGCCGGCGAGGTGCGCATCGGTGGACGGCTCGTAACCGATGTACCGTCACACCGCCGGAATGTCGGCTTCGTGTTCCAAAGCTACGCATTGTTCCCGCACCAGACGGTGAGGCAAAACGTCGGCTATGGCCTGCGCGTTCGCGGCATCGGTCGGGAGGCCGTCGCGCGGACTGTCAATGAAACGCTCGACGTCGTCCAGCTCGGAGCCCTCGCCGATCGCTATCCCTCGCAGCTATCGGGCGGGCAGCAGCAGCGCGTGGCATTGGCCCGCGCACTGGTTCTCAAGCCGACCGTGCTCCTCCTCGACGAGCCGTTCGCCGCACTCGACAGAGCGTTGCGCGAACAGATGCAACTCGAGATCAAAGCACTCCAGCGAACGCTCGGGATCACGACTGTGCTCGTGACGCACGATCAGGAAGAGGCCTTGACCATTTCCGACCGGATTGCCGTCATCAACGCGGGCAGGATCGAACAAATCGGTCGACCTCAGGCACTTTACGAATCACCCGAAACGGAGTTTGTGCTCAAGTTTGTCGGTCAATCGAACGTCTTTCCCGTGACCGTCGTTCGACTCGAGTCCGGCGTAGTGGAACTGCGGGGTAGCGGTTTTTCCATTCTTGCAGAGGCTGCACCGGCCGGCCTTTCGGTCGGCACCCGGGTCGACGCGGCGGTGCGGCCAGGCAAGATGTCGATCAGCGTTTCTCCTCCGTCGGAGGGGTGGAACGGAATCGAGGGGCGGATCACGGAGATCCTCTACCTTGGCACCGTGACGCACTACTACCTCGAGACGGCTTCCGGTGTCCGCGTGGTCGTGCATCAGCAGAATACGGATCTCCCTTCATCGGCGCAGATTCCCGGCGTGGGAGGCAGGGCATGGATACAATGGTTGCCGACGAGCACGCTTCTTTTCGCCGCCTGACATCGAAGCTCTATGGCATTGTTTCGTCGGCCATCAGCTGGGTCGAGCGCAAGCCGCTTGCATTCATGGTGCTCCTGGCTCCGGCGTGCTTGTTTCTCGTCGTCTTTTTCGTCGCGCCGATGTTGCTCCTGCTCAGAGAGAGTTTCGTCGTCGGAGGCCCGGGCCAACGATCTTTCTCTGTTGCTCAGTACGCCCATTTCCTGGGTTCGCTCGAGTATCTCGCCGTTTTATGGAACTCCATTCAGCTGGGCTTGATCGTGACCGTCGTATGCCTGCTGATAGGCTATCCCCTGGCCTACGGCCTGGCACGGTTCGGACCGAGATGGCAGATCGCCATTCTGGTGAGCGTCGTGTCGCCGCTGGTGGTGAGTGTGGTCGTCCGCGTATTCGCCTGGCAGATTCTTCTGCAGAGTCACGGGCCTATTAATAACGCGCTCATGGCGCTCGGCGTCATCGACGAGCCCTTGAGGCTGCTGTTCGCTCCTGCCGGCGTCGTGATAGGCCTTGTACACGTCTATTTGCCGTTCATGGTCCTTCCATTGTCGGCCGTCATCGAGAAGATCGATCCCCGACTCGAAGAGGCGTCGAAGACGTTGGGCGCCAATGCCTGGCAGCGCTTCTGGACGGTGGTCTTGCCGCTCAGCATGCCGGGGATCGGGGCCGGGGCTGCGCTCGTCTTCACGACAAGCGTGAGTGCCTATGTCACGCCGGCCCTTCTTGGTGGAGAAAGAGTGCTGGTCATGCCGACGCTCGTCGCGCAACAGATCCTCGTCCTTCTCAACTGGAGCTTCGGCGCAGCGATCGCCACCATTCTGACAGTCGTCACCCTCGCGGTTCTCATGCTTTATTGGGGGGCATCGGCGCGCCTATCCCACCCAACCGGCGGGAGAAATGCATGACGACCTGGCCGGAGAAGGTGGGGATGCTGGTGCTACGCGCCGTGATTGTCGCGGTGCTCGTCTTTCTTCTCGCTCCGCTGTTCATCGTCGTAATTGTCTCCTTCGGGCACGCGGCTTTTATCCAGTTTCCCCCTCGGGCCTTGTCGTTGAGGTGGTATTTCAACCTCGCGCAATTGGACGGCTTCCTCGATTCTCTCGTGCTCAGCCTGGAATTGGCCGCGATCACCTCGTGCTTGACCGCGCTTCTCGGCGTCTCGGCGTCGCTCGCCCTGACGCGATATCGCTTTCGCGGGCGCCAAGCGTTGATGTCGCTGTTCCTGTCGCCGCTTATCCTCCCGGCGATCGTGATCGGCATCGGGATGTTGCAGTATTTCCGCGCGATCGGCTTTCTTTCCACATTCACGACGCTCATCGTCGCGCACGTGGTGATCACCTTGCCCTACATGATCCGGACGGTGACCTCCAGCCTGGAGCTGCAGAACGAGAGTCTCGTCGAGGTCTCGCGCGTCCTCGGCGCCGACGCGTTGCAGACCTTTGCCTTCGTGATTGTACCCGGCATCAAGTCGGCTCTGATCGCTGCAGTCCTTTTCACTTTTATCACGTCGTTCGATAATTACTCCGTCAGCCTTTTCCTTTCCGATGCGGAGTACGAGACCCTTCCGATCCGGATCCTCAACTATGTCGAGAAGACGATTGACCCGACCGTGGCTGCGGCCTCGTCGATTTTGATCTTTATCTCGATTGGCCAACTGATCCTCGGTGCTTGGCTCGTCGGAGTCAGGAGGATGGGTGGCTTGGCGGACAAATAGATCGTGATCGTTCGCAGCAGCCCAACCGACCACGCGTGGGTGGGCGAAGCACTGAAGCGGTTCGGCTACGAAGACGTCTAGTAGGCCGTCCGCCGCCGTCGCGTCGCGAGCTTGCGGGCGGTCTGTGACGCGGCACGGCGTCGGCGCGGCGTCCGGTAGGTTGCGGTCCTGGCGTTCTTGCCGCCCATCGCCCGGCTGGAGGCGCGGCGGCCGCGGGCCCCGACGCGGCTCTTGCCTTCACGTTCCTGTTGGGAAGTCCGGCCTTCGGCCTCCTTGCGCTTGGTCCGGGCGAGGTTGCGCTTGTTCATGCTCCGGCTCGCATATCTCGAGGCGCCAGCCTCCTTCAGGGCAATGGCGACTGCCTGGCGGCGGCTTTTTACCTTGCCGCCTCTGCCGCCGCGTCCACGCTTCAATTCGCCGTGTGCGTACTCATGCATCACGCGGCCTGTCTTCTTTCGTTGCCGCATCGACTGTCTGGCCATGATTTGC
>JAFKFL010000010.1 GCA_017308235.1 Alphaproteobacteria bacterium
AGATGCCCGACAACCCCATCGCCAAGGCCATCATCTTCCGCCCCGAGATCCGCTTCGACACCTCGCTCAACGGCACAACCCCCTACGCCGGCGGAAACAACGCCTCACAGTTCACAATCGCCTCCGACATCATCATCAAGTTCTGAGCCCGGTTCCCCTGCTGTTCTCGATTTCTTACAAGGAAACCGAACCGACCTAAAAAATGCATAAAAATTCCGATTGACCGGCCTACGCTGCGGCGCAATACCCGCCCGCCGTGCCGGTAGACTCTGCCGGACGGCAAAGGAAGGCCTCTCTCAGTCAGATGCCCAGGAATGGAACGTCCGGTCCGGCGAGCCACAAACGTTTGGCGCGGCTCACAATGGCTGCACTCGGCGTCGTGTTCGGCGACATCGGCACGAGCCCGCTCTACACGGTCAACGCCTGCTTCAGCGACTTCACCGGGCTGAAGCCCGTGCCCGAAGACGTGTTCGGCATCCTGTCCTTGATCACCTGGGTGCTGATCATCGTCGTCACGGTGAAATACGTTTCAGTCGTCATGCGTGCCGACAATCGCGGGGAAGGCGGCGTGCTTGCGCTGATGGCGCTGGTATCGCGCCGAAGCGAATTCTCGGCCGGCCGCCGAAGGCTGTTCCTCATGCTGGGCATGGCCGGCGCAGCGCTGTTCTACGGCGACTGCCTGCTCACCCCGGCGGTCACGGTGTTGAGTTCCATCGAAGGTCTCAACGTCGCCACGCCAGCGTTCGAGCCGCTGGTGATACCGCTGGCGCTTGGCGTGCTGACCGGCCTGTTCGCCGTCCAGCGTGTCGGCACCGAAAGCGTCGGGCGCTGGTTCGGTCCGGTCATGCTCGTCTGGTTCGTTGTGCTTCTTGTCCTCGGCCTCAGCCAGATCGTCTACGCACCGCGTATCCTGCTTGCCATATCGCCCGTGCATGCTTTCGAATTCGCGCTCCGGCACGGTTTCGTTGCCTTCGTGGCTCTCGGCGCCGTCACGCTCGCCGTCACAGGCGCCGAGGCGCTTTACGCCGACATGGGTCATTTTGGTCCGAAGCCGATCCGGGTCGCCTGGCTTGCGCTGGTACTGCCATCACTACTGGCAAACTACTACGGTCAGGGTGCGCTGTTGCTTTCCGATCCAACGGCTGCCGAGAACCCGTTCTTCCGCCTTGCCCCAACCTGGGCTCTCTATCCGCTGGTCGTGCTCGCAACCGCCGCGGCCGTGATCGCATCGCAGGCAACGATTTCCGGCGCTTTCTCGATGGCCCAGCAGGCTGCCCTGCTCGGCCTCAGTCCGCGCGTACGCATCCAACACACCTCGGCCAGCGAATTCGGCCAGATCTACGTGCCGGCCATCAACTGGATGCAGCTCTTCGGCATCATCGTGCTGGTGCTTGCCTTCAAGTCTTCGAACAATCTTGCCGCCGCTTACGGAATCGCAGTGACCGGCACGATGCTGGTCACCACCCTGCTCGCGTTCGAGCTTGCCGTTGGCGCTTGGAAGTGGCGCTTACCGGTGGCGATCCCGCTCTTCGGCGGCTTCATGTTGGTCGATATCACGTTGATGTCGTCCAACATGATGAAGTTCCTGCAGGGTGGCTGGGTGCCACTGGCCCTGGCCGTGGTGGTCTTCGCCTCCATGTGGACGTGGCTCAAGGGCCGTACGGCGGTCGCGACGCGCGAGCAAGAAGGCTCGCTACCGATGACGACGCTGCTCTCCAGCATCAATCCCAGTCGCGTGCATCGTCCGCAAGGCACCGCGGTTTATCTCACGGCCTTCTCCGGCAACGCGCCCAACTGCCTGCTGCACAATCTCAAGCACAACGAGGTGCTGCACGAACAGGTCGTCCTGCTCACCGTCGAAGTGCCAGACGAGCCTTACGTACCACCCAACGCTCGTGCGCAGATCGCCCATCTCGGCAAGGGCGTGCATCATGTCGTCTTGCGCTACGGCTTCATGGAACAACCTGACGTGCCACGCGATCTCATGCCCTTGGCTGAACGCGGCGTGCCGGTCGATCCGATGCGCACATCCTATTTCGTCGGCCGCACCAGTTTCGTGGCGGCCAGTCGACCGCTGCTGCCGAGATGGCAGGAGAGGCTGTTCCTGGTGCTGGCCCGCTTCGCTTCGAGCGCCGGTGACTTCTTCCGACTCCCAGCCAATCGCGTGGTCGAGCTGGGCAGCCGAATCGAAATCTAGCCGAGCTCAATTGATCAGCGCGCCGGCCTCTCCAGCGGACGGCGCGAGATGAAGTCCTGCTTGCTGCAGCGTCACCGCAAAGCTCTTCAACCGCTCCATCGCGATCCGTGCCGCAGTCGGCATCATCAGCACGTCGAGGGAAGCGCCAAGCGGACCTAGGTGATCGCCCTGCGCCAGCCCGCAGAGCGCGAGGATCGTCGCCTCGTCACGGCTCACCTGCGAGCAAGTCGGCAGATGCACATCCAGAACGCGCCGCGCGCCAAAGAAGAGTGCATCCATGGCAATCGCGAAATCGGGCAACGCCTCGATCAGGCCCGCAACCTTGAAGCCACCGTGCAACGCCGACCCTTCGGTCGGCACAGCGCGGTCGCATTGCCACTGCCGGACGGCCCACAGGACGAAGCGCTCAGCGATCGGCAGTGAACAGGCGCAGCCCAGCCTGCCGCATCCCTCCCGTCGGGCCGCCTGATTCAGCCTAAGACCTTGTTCTGAAAGGATTCTCATGACATTCCTGCCTGGTCCAACATTCGCATTTTCTTGATTTTGCAACTCATTCGCAAATGATATTTGTGATTTCCGGCAAGAAGAGGCAGCTCAGTGCTTCGAATTTCCGTGAGCGCCAAGGGCTCACCATAAACAAGTCTGATTCGCCACTGATATGCTGACCTTCCATTGAAGGGCGTACGGGAAGAATGGGCCAAGGCCCGACCCTAATCCTGACCACGCGATTGGGCGTCCGACCGCTCGGCGTCCGCGGCGAGCCGTTGCATGCCGTTGCAGGCCAGCTCCTGTCGGTCGTGCGCCGCCGGCTGGGCGACGGGCCGGCGGATCTGCTGGCCACCCCGCAATTGCGCGAGTCGGGAGACGGGATCGACTGGTACGCCGCGCGATCCGGCGAGGTGCGCCGCTTTGTCGACCTCTCCGAGGCCGAACGCAGCGAGGCTTTGCGCACGACCAATGCGCATCTTGAGTCGATCCGCAGCCTGGGTTCGCAACTCACCGCCTCGGGCACGAGCGACGAAGCGCGCCTCGTCGGCCGATCATTGCAATTGGCAACGACCCGTCCGTCCGACGACTTTATCTATCTGGTCGATGGCCAACCCGTCATCGTCGCGTGGGGCTACGAAGCCGATTCCGCCGCGAGCCTGCAGGCCATCGCCCCACCCTCCTTGCCCGTGGCCGCCGCCCCGACGCCATCGGCCACGCTGGCCAGCGTGCCGGCATTGCCGTTGCCCGGGCGTTTTGGTCTCTCGTCATGGCTGGGCGCGCTGCTGTTCGGACTTCTTTTGCTGCTGGCGCTGCTGATCGCATCGTGGCTGCTGCGCACCTGTGCAGCGGCCGATCCATCGACCAACATCGCGACCCTGGAGACACCGGCGCCGCCAGCCCCTCCTCCGCCCCCTGATCCAACACCCGTGTTGAAGGCGTCGCTCAACGACGCGCAGGCCGACGAGAAGCACTTGAAGGCGCAGCTCGCTTCACTCGAGGCAGACCTCAAGAACAAGGTCGAGCAGTGCAAACCCGTCGAGCCGCCGAAACCGCCTCCGCCGCCCGTCGCGAAAGCACCGCCGCCTCCGCCGCCGGCCCCGCCGCCTCCGCAACATGCGACTGCGCCACCGATCACCCGCCCGCCACCTGGCATGCTGCCTTGCGACTGGTCGGGCGATTCCGGCGGCGAGGGTGTCACACGCAACCGGCACTATCTCGGCGACAAGCCCGGCTTCGTCTCGATCAACTACAATCTCTATGTGAAGCCGGACGACATCAAAGTGATCTATCGCGGCCAGGTGATCGCCGGCACTGGCGGACCGCGCAGCGGCCGCGGCGGCTTCGGATTCGACTGGAATCCGGTGGCCGGGGATTATTCCGTCGACGTCATCGTAACAGGAGAGCTGTGGGGAACACGATGGACCTATGCCATGGCCTGTCCGCGCCGCTGATGGGAAGCTGAAAATGGCTGGCCCCCTCCTCCGCAGTGAACCGCTTCAGCGCTACCGCGCGCTGGGTCTTTCCGGCGATCCGGTCTGGCGCGCGGCGGGTCAGTTGCGCACCGCCATCGTGCAACGGCTATCGCGCGAACACGCCGATCTGCTGGCGATCCCGGAGGTCGATCCGTCGGGCCGCCGCATCGATTGGTACGCACCGTTCGATGGCGACGTCCGCCAGCTCGCTGATCTTGGCGAGGTCGAACGCAGCGCGGTTCTCGACAAGGTCAGTCGGCTCCATGCCGATCTCGCGGGCCTCGCAGACACGATGGAGGCGCCCGATCGATCGAGCGCCGAGCGCAACTTTGCCAAGTTGCTGCGGCATGCGCTCACGGCCCCCGGTGAGGAAACGCTGCTTGTCGTAGGCGGTAGGCCGGTCATGACCTTCTGGGGCTTCTCGGCCGACGCGGCGCTTCCCGGCGTCTTTCTCGCCAGCCCGCCCAGGCCGCCGATGCGAACCGCACCGGCTGCCGAAGCCGTCATTGCCTCCGCTCCTGCCGCGGCCGTGGTCGGCTCGCGCCTGCGTTCAACCTGGTGGCAGTGGCTGTTGCTCGCCGCCTTCCTCCTGTTGCTGTTGGCCTTGCTTGCCTGGATCGTGCGGCCCTATCTGCCGCACATCGAGCCAAGACTCGCCGCAGCGGCACGCGATCAGGCCCTCACTCTTCCCGTGCACCAACCCGTGGCATTGCAGCAGGCTCGGATCGAGACCTTGATCAAGGACAACGAGGACCTGCGGATCGAACTGGCGCGGCTCACCGATGAAGTGGCGCAACGTGGCGGCAATTGTGCCGCCGGCGTGATCGGACCAGGCGGCGTGATCGTCGGGGCAACGAACGATGCTCCGATCGAGCGCGGCGCGGGTCCTGACGCCAAGGCCGGCGTCGACGTCAACATGGCCGAGAAGAACAAGGACCAGGGGCTCGACGACAAGACCAAGAACGATGGACCAAACGCCTCGGACAAGGACAAGCAGTCGGCCGAGAAGGACAAGCAGGAGAGGGACAAGAAGAACGAGCCCAAGCCCATGGTGGTGCCACCCGAGGCCAAGCAGAAACAGGATCTCGCCTTCCTCAAGGGCGACTGGCGGTCTCGCACTGGCCTCGCCACGCCGCAAGGCGAGAAGAATCTTCACCCTGCCTATACGCTCGATGACAAGGGCAAAGGCAAAGTAAGCTTCACGCAGCAAGATGGATCCACCTGCGAGGCGCCGGCAGAGGCACGCTGGGACAATGGCAAGCTGGTAATCGAGGAGAAATCCAATCCCAAATGCACCGATGGCCGCACCTATGCGCGCAATATCGTCAACTGCGAGGTCGGCCAGGATGGTACGGCCCAATGCAACGGCAGCCAGCCCGGCGACAAGCGAAGCTACAGCGTGCAGATCGGCCGTTGATTTCCTAAACTCGAAACCCCAGTTGCACAGGCTCCCCGAGCACAGAATTCCATGAGCGACCTTGCCCGCCTGCCGAGCTACCCCAGCCCGACGACATTGATCGCGCGCTCCGGCATCCAGTTCCTCGATTTCGGCTTCGATCCGGCCCGTTTGCGCATCCGTGAATGGGGCTTCCACGACAGCGCCGCGACCAAGGCCATCGACGATCTCGTGCAACTCGATTTCGACGAGGTGCGCGGCCAGTATGAGGTCGTGGAGGCCGGGCGCCGTCGCCCGGCCGATCCCAACCTCGTGGTGACCGCCAAAGACGCCGTCGCCCCCTTTCTCGACAAGTGGGTGCCCGTGCCTTTCCTGCAGGTCCGGCCGAACAACCAGTTCCGCGAAGGTCCAGCGGATTGGGCGCGCATTCGCGTGGTCGATCTCGAGGCGCGCTTCGGTGAAGGCTTCCGCGACGAGCAGGGCAATCGCTACCGCGTCGTCCTCGCCTTTGACACCGGCCTGATCGCCGAGGCCGAAGGCCGCGCCTATCTCGCACCGTCATCCAAGGACGTGACGTCCGGCGCCCTGTTCGCGCTGGCTCCGCAACAGCGCGCCAACCATTGGCTGTTGCGCCAGAGCTGGATGAACCAGTGGCTGGAGGAGCTGTTTCGCGAGCTCCATCCGCGCGCCACGCTCGAGGAGATCGAGGGCGACATCAAGCAGAAGCCGCAGGAGGCGAGCGCACGCTATCTCGCCTTCCTTGGCCTGCTGGCCGACGCCGTCTCGTTCCCGCCGATCAAGCTGGTGGGCGATGCCGAGCGGCCCGGCCGGGGCGCGATCGAGGTCGACCTCGTGCTAGATGTCGGCAACTCGCGCACCTGCGGCCTGCTAATCGAGGCCGCAGGCGAACTCGGAGTCAATCTCAACGATTCCTACGAGCTGGCGTTGCGTGATCTCTCGCATCCCGAGAGCGTGCACATGAGGCCGTTCGAATCCCGCGTCGAGTTCGCCCAGGCCTGGTTCGGCAAGAACCACTTGTCGCGACAGGGCGGCCGGGCCGATGCCTTCGTATGGCCCACCATGACGCGAGTCGGTCCGGAAGCGACGCGGCTCGCCGCGCGCCGGCGCGGCACGGAAGGCAACACCGGAATGTCGAGCCCCAAGCGCTATCTGTGGGACGAGGATCCGCAGGCGCGCGAGTGGCGCTTCAACATCGCCTATGCCCAGGATCAGACCGCGATGCCGGCCGCCGCCGGCCCCATGGCGCAGCTCATCAACCAGAAGGGCGAGCCGCTGCATCTCGTCGAACCGGAGGCGGACAGCGCCGATCACCTGCCGGTGTTCGAGCCGCTCTACTCGCGCTCCTCGATCATGACCTTCGTGCTGTCGGAGATCCTTCTGCAGGCGCTGACGCTGATGAACTCGCCCCAGCAGCGCGGCCGGCGAGCCCATGCCGAGACGCCTCGCCGATTGCGGCGGATCGTGCTCACGCTGCCGACGGGCATGCCGCTTGCCGAACGCCTGATCTTCCGCAGGCGCGCCGAAGCGGCCCGCGATCTCGTCTGGGCGATGATGGGGTGGAAGCTCGATGATGCCGATGCGCCGCCGCCACGCGTCCTCACCGACTGGGACGAGGCAAGCTGCACTCAGCTCGTCTATCTTTATACCGAGGTGGCACGCAACTTCGGCGGCGACGCCCGGCGCTTCTTCGAGATCGCCAGCAAGCCGCGCGGCAAGCCATCGGACGGCACGCTTGCCATTGCCAGCATCGATGTCGGTGGCGGCACGACCGATCTCATCGTCAATCATTATCGTCTCGAAGGCGCCGGTACGTCCGTGACGCTGTTCCCCGAGCAGAAGTTTCGCGAAGGCTTCAGCGTTGCGGGCGACGACATCCTGCTGCGCGTCGTGCAGAGCCATGTCCTGCCGCCCATCGAAGCGGCCATGCGCACGGCGGGGATCGCCAACCCTGCCGACCTGATGGCCGAGCTGGTGGGTGGCGACCGTGGCGGCGAGGACGTGATCCAGCGCAATCTGCGCCAGCAGTTCGCCTTGCAGATCGCCCATCCGATCGCACTCGAGCTTCTTAATGCCGCCGAAGACTACGACCCGACGTCAGGCGTGCTCGCAGCGGAGCCGCGGCTCTATGAGTCGTTCTTCCCCGGCGGCTCGCGTCCGTCCGAGGAGGTCGTCACCTTCGTGAACGAGGCGGCCCGCAAGCGCGGCGCCAAGGACTTTGACCTCAAGACAACCGTGTTCCCGGTCGACCTTCCCGGCCTCGACAAGACGGTGCGGGCCGAGATGGCGCGCGTGCTGGCGCCGCTCGCCGAGATCGTGCACGCCTATGATTGCGACATCCTGCTGCTGTCCGGTCGGCCCTCGCGCCTTCCCGGCATCCGCGCGTTGGTGATGGAGCTTCTGCCACTGCCGCCCGAGCGGGTGATCGCATTGCATGAATACCGGGTTGGCGCCTGGTATCCGTTCCGTGACGCCCGCCTCAGGGTGGACGATCCCAAGACCACGGTGGCGGTCGGCGCCATGATCGCAGCACTTGCCCAGTCGCAGCTCCCCGATTTCTCCTTCCGCTCCGACCTTCTGCGGTCCAAGAGCATTGCGCGCTTCATCGGCAAGCTCGACGGCGGTGGGCGGCTGCAGAAAGAAGACCTCGTCTATCGCGATGTCGATCTCGACAATCGCGAATACGAACTGCCCGAGGTCACCTTCGAGTTCCGCGGGCCCATGTGGCTCGGCGCGCGTCAGCTCGATCTCGCCCGCTGGCCGGCGGCGCGGCTCTATGCTCTGGAGTTCGCGCGGCCCGAATTTGCCGAGCGCCATGCGCGCGAGACGCCCTTCAAGATCGCGCTCGCGCGGGTGAAGCCCAAGGACAAGGATTCGAACGACGTCGAACGTTTCCGTTTGCGCCAGGTTGTGAACCGCGATGGCCGTGCCGTCGCGCTCGACCGCTTGACGCTCCGACTGCAGACACTGCCGCGTCGTGAGGGCTATTGGCTCGACACCGGCATGCTCAAGACCGGGTAAAAGTATGGACACTGTCGATCTCAAACTGGCTCAGGACTGCGAGACGCTGGCCGTCGCCGCAAGCGAGGGCGTGACCTGGCTGAAGGGCGCTGCGGCGCAATCGCCGACCGTCGCCCAGCAGGCGCCGTCGCTGATCAGCGAGCTGCAGAAGGTTCGCAACCAGAGCCGCAAGCTCGCGCGCGCCGCACGGCGTCGTATGTGCGTCGGGGTGTTCGGGCCGAGCCAGGCTGGCAAATCCTATCTCGTTTCGATCCTGGCGAGCCGCGACGGCCATCCATTGCAGGCGCGCTTCGCCGACCGGACCTATGACTTCCTGCGCGAGATCAATCCGCCAGGCAATCGCGAGTCGACCGGCCTCGTCACCCGTTTCGGCCTGGGGCTGAGCGACGTTGCGCCTGACTTCCCGGTGCGCGTGCGGCTGCTGACCCAGACCGATATCGTCAAAATCCTGGGCAATTCCTTCCTGCTCGACTTCGATCACCAGAAGGCGGCGTTCGAGCGTCCGGATGGTACCGCGATCCGCAAGCGGCTCGCCGAATTGCGCACGAAGGTGATGCCGACGACGCCGGGCGACCTCGATGCCGACGACGTCCTCGACCTGATCGAATATTTCGACACCTTCTTTGCCGGCGTGACGTCCGAGCTGCGCACCGACTTCTGGCGCGAGGCGATCGATCTCGCACCGCGCCTTTCGGGCCGCGACCGGGCCAAGCTCTGGTCGGTGTTGTGGTACGACTTCCAGCCTTTCACCGATCTCTACCTGACCCTCTACGAGGGTTTGGAGAAGCTCGCATTTGCGCCGGAAGCGCTGCTCGGGATGGACGCGCTGATCCCGCGGGAGAAGAGTATCATCGACGTCCTCACCCTCGATCGGCTCGGCGCCGATGCGGGCGATACATTGTTGGTGCGGCCCAAGCAGGCCGATCGCGCCTCATCGCCGGATGCGCGCCTGCCGCGCTCGCTGGTCTGTGCGCTCACGGCCGAGCTCAGCGTCGCCATCAACGAGAAGCCATGGGATTTCTTCGACCACACCGACCTGCTCGACTTCCCCGGCGCGCGGTCACGGCTGAAGCTCGCCCATCTCGAAGACGTCGCCAAGGCCAAAGGCGTGGCCGAAGGCGCCAATCCGCTGCGTGAGCTCCTGCTGCGCGGCAAGGTCGCCTATCTCTTCCAGCGCTATTCGGCCGAGCGCGAACTGTCGGCGATGCTGCTCTGCATTCCCGACGGCAACCAGGAGGTCCGCGATCTCTCCGACATGATGTCGGCCTGGATCGACCAGACGCTCGGCGCAACGCCGGCGGAGCGCACCAAGCAGAAGAACGCGCTGTTCCTGGTGCTGACCAAGATGGACCGCGAGTTCGAGCAGAAGGCCGGCGAGACCGAGGAATCGCGCCGGCTGCGCTGGAGTGCGCGCCTCAACAATTCGCTGGTGAACAATTTCCGCGGCGAATGGCCCACCAACTGGAACGGCCGGCCGTTCGACAACACCTTCTGGCTGCGCAATCCGACCGTCATCGACGAGCGGCTGATGGATTATCGCGACAGCCGCGAGGTCGGTGTCGCGGAGGCCTTTGCCCAGCGCGCCATCGAGCTGCGCCGCCATTTCGTCGAGAACTTCGACGCCCAGCGCCATTTCATGAGTCCGGCGCAGGCCTGGGACGAGGCCTTCAAGGCCAACGATGGCGGCGTCTCCTACCTAGTGAAGAACCTGATTCCGGTCTGCGATCCGGCGATCAAGCGCTCCCAGGTGCGCGGCCAGCTCGAGGTGCAGGTGCGTCGCCTGGTCGATCGCCTCGCGGGCTTCCACAGCGCCGCCGATGGCGATGCCCGCGCCAAGAAGCGCGAGCTGGTCCATACCGTGTTGCGTGGACTTGCAACCTGCATCCAGCAGCAGCTCTTTGGTGAGCTGGTCGCGGCCCTGCAGGTGGCCGACAGCGCCCTGCGCGACATTTACTTCCGCATCTCGACGGCGCAGCCGGCCGAGCCCACCAACGGCCGCAACGGCCGGCCCGCACCCCAAGTCACGCAGTCGACGGGCGCTACGGTCGACCTCAGCGCCATCTTCGCCGATGTGTTCGGCGAGGAGGAAGGTCGCGCAGCCCCGCCATCCGGCGTGCTGGAGGATCGCGCCGAGCGCTTCGCCCACGAGGCGGCCGAATATTGGCTCGAGAACATGCGGCGCATCGGTGCCGACGACAAGGCGCTGTCGCATTTCGGCGTCGATCGCCAGCATCTCGGCTGGCTGATCGACGAACTGGTTGTAGGCGCCCATCGGCTGAAGCTGATCGACCAGCTGTCGCTCGACGTGCGCACACTCGAGAATGCAGCCAACGCCAAGTGGGAAGATATCGCCGAGCGCCAAGTGCGCACCGCCGCCTCTGCCTTGAACGGCTATGTGAGCGCCCTCGGCTTCGATCGCCTGCCGGTCGAGCAGCGCCCCGGCCTGCCGCCGAACAGCCCGGTCCGCCGCGTCTTCCAGAGCCCGCCGGTGCCCGTCGATGGCCCGGTGCTGAGCGAGGATCCCGGCGCCATCTATGCCGACTATTGCAAGGACTGGATGCGCGCGTTCCTGCAGCTCGCGATGGATAACGTGGGCTACGAGGGCGGCCGCGAGATCACGGCCGAGCAGAATGAGCGCCTGGGCGCGATCCTGCGCGCCGTGCCGGCGTAAGACGATACATGCCCGTTCGCGCCTCCGTCCTGCCGCAGCCGACACCCGGCCATGCCCTCCTACGCGTCAGTGAACTCGACGCGCCTCCGGAAGGGCTGACGCTCTCGATCCAGCGCCAGCAGGGTCCTGATTCGCATCTGGGCGATGATGGTTGGCGGCGCACAGAGGCCTGGTTGCGACCGGACCAGGTGGCTCGGGTCAAAGGCCAGCTCGAGTTCCACCTGGGGCCTGAGATCTGCGATCGCCTGGCTGGCATCGCAACCATTCGATTGCGCATCCAGGAGCCCGATATCGGGGTCGTGGCGTCGACAGTGGTCGCCTGGCCCGCCATGCTGACGTCGGGCGCCGTCGATTCGACAACCAAAGCTGAGGCGCCACCAGAAGAGCCGGCGTTCCGCTTCCGCCGCCCGCCGCCGCCCCCACAGCCGCCACCGGCGCCGCCTTTCGAGGCAGAACCACCGCCGCGGCCCATCCCCGAGTTGCGCGCCGCGCGCGAACCCATGCCGGAGCCCGACGGGTTCGGGCTCATGACCTGGTTGCCGTTGGCGATTGCACTGATCATCGTCGCGGGTGCGGGCTACTACGCCTACATCAACTATTTCCAGAAGGGCAAAGGCACGCAGGTGGCCACGGCCACGCCGCCATCCAAACCCGCACCGGGGCCAACGCCGACACCGCCCCCGCCCGCCGCTGCCTCACCGTCCAACGCGGCCAACAAATCCATTCGCGACATCGTGGCCGAATATCTCGCAACCAAACCGAACCCGGACGCGCTGCTGGCCAAAGGCCGGGAATATGCCGAAGCCGGCAATTTCGCCGGCGCATTCCTCGTCTGGCGTCAGGCGGCCGAGGCAGGCCAGGCGCAGGCGGAAGTCGAGATCGCGAGTTTCTACGACCCGCTGGCACCGAGACCCAAGACAGGCTTCACCCCAGATGGGGTTCAGGCGGCCGACTGGTACGAACGCGCGGCCTATGCTGGCAACGCCGAGGCCCAGCGCAAGCTCGGCCTGCTGCTGGCTGCAGGTGCTCCGGGCCTGCCGGCCGATCCGGCCAAGGCGAAGAGCTGGCTGCAGCAGGCCGCCAGCCAGAACGATGCCGAGGCCAAGAAGGCGCTCGAGCAGCTTCCGAAATAAGCAGCTCGCGGGTCGCTTAGGTCTTGCGGCCGGGTGCCGCTTCCGGAGACGGCGTAGCGTTGGGCGCCGCCTTACCCGGCGAGTCCTTGCCCAGCGGATCCTTCATCGTGCAGACATCCGCCCTCAGCCGGTCCTTCAGGACGGCGATCTGATCCTCGATCTGCTTATTGGCGACTTTCTGCTTGTCGATCTGGTCCTGCAGCGCCTTGACCTCCTTCTCGTCCGGCCCCGGCGGCGCGGGAGGCGGTGGCGGCGCCGGCAGCTGTACGGCGACGTTCACGATCGGCCGGTAGAAGAGATACCAGCCAAGTGCCAATCCTGCGCCGATCAACAGGGCGCCGCCGACCAGCCCGCCCAGGATCAGCGGCCAGCGCGGACGGGCGCGTTCGGAGGAGTCGACAGGCGGCGGGGCGTCGGCCATGGCGCAATTGGGCTCCAGTTGAGGCGGCAGTCAACACCGCTGCGGCGGCGGAATTGCGGCGGTTGGGGGCTCGCTACGGGGGCAGTGATGAGCAAATCTCCTGCAAGCGGGCTTGCCCCGTGCGCGACCCTATATAAGTGTATATGCACGTTAGGATGAGATCATAGGAGCGTCCCATGACAGCATGCATTGTTGGTTGGTCCCACAGCAAGTTCGGCAAGCTTGACGGCGAGACCAGCGAATCGCTGATCGTGAAGACGGCCAGCGAGGCGATTGCGCATGCCGGCATCGAACCGCGGGATGTCGACGTGATCTATGTCGGCAACATGAACGGCGGCTTCGTGCGCCAGGAATTCCACTCTTCCTTGCCGCTGCAGACCCACCCTGACCTGCGCTTCAAGCCATCGACGCGAGTCGAGAATGCCTGTGCGACCGGATCGGCCGCGATCCACATGGGCCTCAATACGCTGGCCGCAAAGAAGGCGCGTTTCGTGCTGGTGGTGGGCGTCGAGAAGATGACCGAGCTCAACTCGGCCCAGGCGGGCGACGTCCTGATCAAGGCGTCCTACGTCGCCGAGGAAGCGACCATCGAGGCAGGCTTCGCCGGCATCTTCGGCAAAATCACATCGGCCTATTTCCAGCGCTATGGCGACAAGTCCGATGCGCTCGCCAAGATCGCGGTCAAGGCGCACAAGAACGGCGCCAAGAACCCCTACGCTCATTTCCAGAAGGAATTCGCCTACGACTTCTGCCGCACACCGTCGGACAAGAACCCGTTCGTCGCCGGCCCCCTGAAGCGTACCGACTGCTCGCCGGTGACCGACGGCGCCGCCGCGGTCGTGTTGGCCGATGTCTCGGCCGCACTCGGCATGAAGCAGGCGATCGCCTTCCGTGCCGCCGAACACGTGAACGACTTCCTGCCGATGAGCCGGCGCGACATCATCAAGTTCGAAGGCCCGCAGCTTGCCTGGCAACGCGCGCTCGCCGACGCGAAGCTCGACCTGCTCGATCTCTCTTTCGTCGAGAGCCACGACTGCTTCACCTCGGCCGAGCTGATCGAGTACGAAGCCATGGGTCTCACCGCTCCGGGCGAGGGCGAGCGCGCCATCCATGAAGGCTGGGTCGAACGCGACGGCAAGCTGCCGGTCAATGTCTCGGGCGGCCTCAAGGCCAAGGGCCATCCGGTCGGCGCGACCGGCGTCTCGATGCATGTGATGAGCGCCATGCAGCTTTCCGGCACCGCGCCGGAAGGCCTGCAGCTTGCCAAGGCGAAGCTCGGCGGCGTGTTCAACATGGGCGGCGCTGCCGTTGCCAACTACGTGAGCATCCTCGAGCCTCTGCGCTAAGGCTGCGTCGCCGGCGTCATTGCCTGACGACGCCGGTACCATTTCAAACACAACTTTCGCCCCAAGCCGTCACACCTCGGCTTGGCGGGACGCGGGTAATGTCTGCTTGCGCGCGAGCGGAAGGGGTTCCGCATTCGCAGCGTTCGGTTCGATAGGCTGGATCGCCTGATCTGGCTTCCAGGCCGTCGAGCCGGGGTGTGTGGGAATCGTCGCGTCGAGAGCACGGGCTGAACAGCCCGACAGCTCGTACCGCGTCCCGGCGGCCCTGTGACAGAGGCGCCGATGGATGCTGCCCGAACTGTTCTCCCCGCCGCGACGGATATGTGGGGAAGGATGGTCATGCGCGATTTCATTCTGGTTCAGCGCGACACATTGCGTCGCGCGCCCGTTCGTGGCGCCAAAAGCGCCGTCAGTCGCAGCTGGGTGCGACGTGCGAAGATCCTGCCGATCATGGGTATGCTGGTAGTGGGCACGCTGGCCGCGACCGCGCTTCCGGCTGCAGCGGGACCGATGTCCGACGCCTACATCTTCATCGATCGCGGCAAGACCTACAACGACAGGGCGGAGTGGGATTCGGCGATCAAGGAGCTCGACCGGGCCGTCAAGCTCGAGCCCTCCTATAACGCCTTCCTCAATCGCGGCAATTCCTACCGCGGTAAGGGCGACCTGGATCACGCCATCCAGGACTACAACGAGGCGATCAAGCTCAACCCGTTGGGCGCTCTGGCCTACCTTCACCGTGGCAAGGTCTACAACGACAAGGCTGAATACGAGCGGGCCATCCAGGACTTCGACTCGGCGATCCGGCTCGACATCACCGACGCCAACGCCTTCCTCAATCGCGGCAACTCCTTCCGCGCGCTGGGCGAAGACGATCGCGCCCTGCAGGACTATAGCCAGGCGCTCAAGCGAAACTCAAACGATGCGGTGACCTGGCTCCATCGCGGCAAGGTCTACAATGACCGGGGCCAATACGAGCTGGCCATCAAGGACTTCGACAAGTCCATCAAGATCAACCCGAAGGACGCCAACGCCTACCTCAACCGCGGTAATGCCTACCACGGCGAGAAGAAGCTGGATCTTGCCATCCAGGACTACGAACGCGCTCTCCAGCTTAACAAGAACGACTCGGTCACCTTCATCAGCCGCGGCAAGGCCTATATCGACAAGGGCGAGTACGACCTTGCCATCGCGGATCTCGACCACGCCATCAAGCTCAACCCGAAGGACGCCAATGCCTTCTTGAGCCGCGCCAGTGCCTACCGCGGCAAGGGCGACCAGGTTCAGGCTCTGCAGGATTACGAGCAGGCCCGGCAACTGAGTCCGGAAGGCGCTGTCGCCCTCAACAGCGGAGAGTGACGCTGAACGCCTTTCAGCAAAAATAAGATCGAAACAATCAGCTCTTCCCCCGGACGTCGTCTCTTGGCGGCGTCTGGGGGAAGTGTTGTTGTGGTGAAGGTTCGATCACCTGGGCTATGGTCGACTTGCGTATTCGGTGCCAAGTCGATCTGGTGAGGGTGATGAAGACGAAGTTCCTGCTATTGTCCGTGCTGGCGGTTTCGGCTGGCGCCTGCACCCACTCCGACGAGCTGCAGGGCAGCACGGAGCGATACAGAAACGAGCCGGTGAACGAGCTGATGGCGCGCCTCGGCCCGGCCAGCAACACGTCTTCCGCAACGGACGGATCGCTCTGGGTATGGTCGACGGGGGAGTCGCTCACCGGCAGCTCGCTCACCTGCGCGCTGCGCGTCCGCGTCGCCGATGACCAACGCGTCACCGCAACGGAGTGGGCCGGCAACGCAGGCGCCTGCCAAAGACTTTCCCAGCAGTTACAGGGGCAGTACTGACGCCCAGCCCGGCTACTGAAGCCGCTGCAACAGCTTGTTGCGCACCGAGGGATCGTTCTGGGCCACCTCGATGATGTTCTTGTATTCCTCCACCGTCAGGCCCTGGTCGGTGATGGCCGTTTTCATGGCCGCGTTGGCCTCGTCAGCCAGGCGTTTCTTGTCGGGATCGGATGCTTTGGCGATTTTTCCCTGATAGCTCTCATTGAGGACAGATACCTTTTTGGCCGCCGCCGCCGCCGCATCGAGCTTCTTGTCGGAGATATTCGCCGGCGCGGTCGTCGTCTTGGGCATGGTTGTCGACGGAGGGGAAGATTTATCCTGCGCATTGGCACTGGGCGACAGCAGCAGGCCCGCGGTGGCGGCAATCAGCACGGCGCGGAATACAGTCATCGGTCGCATGTAGATCTCCTTAGGTCTTCTCAACGCAATTCGGAATCCACCGCTGCAACAAGCAATGCAGCGCTGATCGCCTGTCGCAGGCACGACGACAGGCGCAGAATGCAGGGCATTCAGATAAACGGCAGGAACGAGCTACGTGCCCGTTTCCAGCCGACAGCGATCAGTGGCGAAGATCGCTTTCGAGGTCGACCACCAATTCGGTCGGTTCGGGTTCATGTGGCTCGAGACTGGCCGCATTCCTGTCGGCCCAGCTGGCGAGGATCACCACGACGCCATGCCGGCCGTTGCCATTGCCCTGCTCCGTCTCGACGGGCTCCACGATGCTGAGGCCGTTGTTGTCGAGGAAGTAGGTATGGTCGCCGAACAATTGCTCGAGCTTCGGTACCGCTGGATGCTCCACCGGAATGGCCTGGGCGTCGAATTGATGCAGTGTCCGCTCGATCTGCGCGGAATTCAGCTTCATCGCATACTCCTTCTGAATGGAGTTTCGTTCGCGTGTAGGGGTCTTCGCGGCGGCGGCCTCCCACGGGGAGTGGTGATCGGAGAGTCGACATCGATCGACTCGTTCGGCCATCCGCTCGCGCAAATCTAGGCCGACCTATTTTCTGGTCAACCCGCCTATTGCGGATTTTGATTCTTAGATCGCGACGGACGGTAAATCCGCACGCTGGCTGCGTATGGGACGCGCTTCGGCCTTGCCAGGAGACGTATGATCCCGCGACAGCAGGCCGAGCTCGCAGGCCTTGATCTGCAATCCAAGATACTTGGAGTAGATGCGGCATTGCGCGAGGCTGCCGGCGATGAACCAAAGGCCGGGTTGCGGCGTGCGCATGAACATGTTGCGCAATTCCTGGCCCTCGCCAAAGCCCCAGATCGGGCCGACTCGGGTTGCCACGGCATTGCCGAACAGCTTGCGCACAAGATGCTCTTGGCTTTGGTAGCCCGTTGCCAGCACGACCAGATCGGCCGCGAGCGTCTCGCCTGAGCGCAGCCGCGCGCCTTCTGCCACAAATCCGTCGATATCCGCGAACTGAGCCAACCCGATCTTGCCTTCGACCAGAAGGTCGGAGCAGCCGACGTTGAAATAGTAGCCGCCGCCACGGGTGAGATACTTGAACTGCCAGCCCGTCCCGTCATCGCCAAAGTCGAGCTGGAAGCCGATACGCTCCAGCCCGTCCAGAAGCTCGCGATCCATCTCCTTCGCCCGCTCGGTGAAGAGCTTGTGGCTCTTCCGGCCGAGAGCCAGTGGCGTGGCCACGGTGATGAGATCGCAATCCTCCAATGACGGCCCCTCGTCGTAGAGCGCGTAGGGAAGTTGCGCGCTCGGCTCGACATTGACGATCAGGGTCGAGCTGCGCTGTACCAGCGTGACTCTGGCGCCACTCGATTGGAGATCCTGGGCGATGTCGTGGCCGCTGTTGCCGGTGCCGATGACCAGGGCGTTCCGGCCCTTCCAGGCCTCGCCGTCGTCGTACTGGCTCGAATGCAGCACCTTGCCGTGGAAGTTCCGCAACGTCGGCAGCTCGGGGATGTTCGGAATGCCGCTGACACCGGTCGCCATGACGATATGGCGCGGACGCAACTCGCGTGGTGTGCCGTCGGCTCGGCGCAGCGTCACCGTCCATCGCCCGTCCCGTTCGTCGTACCGGCCGCCTTCGAATTCCGTGCCCGTCCAATAGTTGAGCTCCAGGCTCTCGACATAGGCCTCGAACCAGCCGGCCAGCTTGTCCTTGGGGATGTAGGTCGGCCAGTTGGGCGGGAACGGCATGTAGGGCAGATGGTTGACCTGCACCTGGTTGTGCAGCGTGAGCGCGTGATAGCGCTGGCGCCAATTGTCGCCGATGCGCGGCCAGCGATCGATGATCAGTGTGTCGACCTGCAGCTGGCCAAGACGCGCGGCGATCGACAGGCCCGCCTGGCCGCCGCCCACGACAAGCACGGTGGGATCGCGGTCGGTATAAGCGGCCGACGCTTTGCGAAGGTCGAGCCAATTGGGGCCGCGAAAATCGCGAGAATAGGATTCGCCGTGTGGCCGCGCCTTGCCGACCTGCTCCCCATGCCCTTTCAGCTCTTCCAGCGACGTGAGCAGCGTCCAGGCTTTCATCGTTCCGTTGCTACCGGCATCCGGCGTGAGCCGCAGGACACCGCTGCCACGGCCCGCCGAAGTTTCGAACTTGAAGATGGCCTCGATCGCCTCCGCGCCGGCACGCAGGACACGGCGCGGCGCCGTCCGATCGGGATCGATAGCCAGGCCAGTCGGTTTAACTTGATGCGTGGACGCCTTCAGTACCCGCACGATGGTATCGCAGCCGCTCACCGTCTCGATGGACCAGGTCAGCGCCAGAACATCGCGCCAATGGCTGTCGGCATGAAACAGGGTGGCAAGCTTCTCGCCGTCTCCCGAGAGGGCTCGCTCGAACTGCGCGAGCCAATCTGCAACGATAACTTCGGTCTTGTCCCGTTCGCTCGGCATCCTGTTTCCTCCAGCTCGAAACCGCGGCAGAGCCCGGAATTCTAGCTCGGTATGGTGCCAAGGTTTCTGCCTGTTGGCTTTCAGAAGGCCTTCATTTGACGTCAAGACGGCCTTCTTTTTCGCTGATCGGCTATGCTGATGCCAGGCACCGACCGATCTGCCGCATTGGAGCTGTAAGTTGCTGTTTTGGTTCGACGAATTCGTCCTGGATACGGCCCGGCGCGAACTTCGCGGCGCGGCGGGACCGATCGCGGTCGAGCCCCAGGTCTTCGACCTTCTGACCTACCTGATCAGCCATCGCGACCGCGTCGTGAGCAAGGACGACATCCTTGCCGCCGTCTGGAAGGGACGGCTGGTCTCGGAGTCGGCGTTGACCACCCGCATCAATGCCGCCCGCAGCGCCATCGGCGACACAGGAGAAGCCCAGCGTCTTATCAAGACGCTGCCACGCCGAGGTCTGCGCTTCGTTGGTACGGTCCGAGAGGAACCGGAACCAACAGCCGCGTCGCTGGATCGGCCGTCGATCGCCGTTCTGCCGTTCACCAACATGAGCGGCGATCCCGCGCAGGACTATTTCGCCGACGGCGTGGTTGAGGAGATCATCACCGCCCTGTCGCGCCTGCGTTGGCTGTCCGTCATCGCCCGCAATTCGAGCTTCACCTACAAGGGCCGGTCCGTCGACGTGAAGCAGGTGGGACACGAACTCGGCGCGCGCTATGTGCTGGAAGGAAGCGTGCGCAAAGCGGCAGATCGCGTCCGCGTCACCGGCCAGCTCATTGATGCCAGGACCGGCATCCACCTTTGGGCAGATCGCTTCGATGCGATGCTCGAGGACATCTTCGAGCTGCAGGACCGAATGACGGCGAGCGTCGTAGGCGCCATCTCGCCACGACTGGGCAAGGCCGAGATCGATCGCGCCAGACGCAAGCCGACCGAAAGCCTCGACGCCTACGACTATTTCCTGCGCGGCATGGCCAATGTCCATCGCTGGACCCGCGAAGACAGCGATGAAGCGCTACACAACCTCCGTCGGGCCATCGACCTCGATCCCGAATTCGCCGTGGCCTACGGCCTCGCCGCACGCTGCTACTCGCAGCGCAAAGCTTGCGGGTGGGTGACCGATCGCAAGCGCGAAACTGCCGAAGCCGAGCGGCTGGCACGGCTGGCAGCGGAATTCGGCCGCGACGATGCGATGGCGCTCTGCCTGGCCGGCATTGTCCTGGGTTATGTGGTAGGCCAGCTCGACGACGGAAACGCCTTGATCGACCGCGCCCTGGCGCTGGATCCGAATCTGGCCTGGGCGTGGGTGTTCGGCAGTTGGATCAAGATTTGGCTGGGTGATCCCGAGATTGCACTGGAACGGGCGACACGGGCCATGGCGCTGAGCCCGGACGACCCGGAGGTGCTTTTCTTCATCCAGACCGCCACGGCCTATTGCCATTTCCTGGCCGGCCGCTACGCCGACGCCTTGTCGTGGGCGCAGACCGCGATCCGGCAGCGGCCTGATGTCGTCATATCCCTGTCCGTCGCTGCGGCGAGTGCCGCGTTGGCGCACCGGCCCGACGCCGCGCGGGACATCATGACTCGCCTGCGCCAGCTCAGGCCCGAGCTTCGGCTGTCCGATCTCGACGAGCTATCCTCCTTTGGCCGTGCCGATGACCGCAGGCGCTGGAAGGAGGCAATGCGCGCTGCCGGGCTTCCCGGCTAGCCGCCGCGGGTCATTACGACCTCTATATTTTCGACAAGTATCCCGTTGAGGTTCCCAATGCGATCTGCCGGCAACTGGTGGAACCGATCCCGCCCATCCTCGACAAGATCAAGAAAGGCCTTCGCCTTGACCCTTAGTCGGACGAGCGCCAATGCTCCATCAGCTTCCATCAGGCGTAGCGGTTCTTTGTCGTTGGGATCTTCTTCGAATTCACTCACGAGATGAAGTGTGCGGTTCATCGGCGGCAACGCCCGATAACCGGCGTTCTCGATTCCAGCCAGTTCCAGATCGGAAATCGCAAGCCAAACCAACAACGTACCGAACTGATATTTCCTTTGCCGGATCTTCTCGATCCACCAATCGTTCTGCCAATCCTCGTAACCGAAGAGCATGCCTTCCAGACGCTCAAGGGTGTCGTTCCATCCTGTCTTGCGTGAAGCTGCTTCAATCATCTGCCACGCCTGAATCCGCCACTCCTCTCCCTTGCGGGTGTAGTAGGCGGTTCGTATGCCTTCCATGAGTCGGCCATCCTTCGAACGAACCGGCCGGTCGAATTCCTTGATCTCGACTTCCTTGTAAAGAAGGCCCTGGGCGACGTATCGATCGAAGCCCTCTTCATGATGATGCTGCATCGGCGGATATTCTAAGTACATCCGTGCAAACTGCTTCCGCCCCTCCAGCATCAGTAGCAATTCGTATCCGGCGTGGATGAGATAGGGAAAGTTACGAGACTCAGTCCATTTGTAGAGGCACGCCGTGCGCCCCAGCGGATCGAACCCAATATCGAACCGTTGATTGATCGCAGCGACCTCGTTCGGTTCCAGAGTATAGAAATACTCTAGGTCCTGATCCTCCTCGGCATCCGGACCCAGCAGTTCGCGCAGCTCCTCCAGCTTCTCCACCACGAACATCGCTTCAAAGGCGGGACAGCCATACTCCGGATGTATCGCCTGCAGGATGAAACGGCGTGGCGTACTCTCGGCCATGCGTCCTCGCGGCTACACCACCGGGCTCATGCCGCCGTCGACATTGATGGCGACGCCCGTGATGAAGGAGCCGGCGTCGGAGCAGAGGAAACAAGCCATTCGCGCGAATTCCTCTGCCTTGCCCATGCGGCCGAGCGGAACGCGGCCCTTGGCCATGCCGTCGATGAACTCCTGATAGGTCTTGCCCTCGCCGGCCGCGGTCTTGTGGCGGCGTACCCACTGGTCGCTGTCGATCAGGCCGACCAGCATCGCGTTCACGAGCACGTTGTGCTTGGCATTCTCCTGCGACAGTGCCTTGGTGAGCGCGAGCCCGGCGGCGCGGCTGACGCTGGTCGGCGTCGAGTTGGCGTTGGGCGCCTTGGCGCCGATATTGAGCACGTTGAGCACACGGCCCCATTTGCGCTCGCGCATGCCGGGCAACGCGAGCCGGATCAGCCGGATGGCAGCGAAGAGTTTCAGGTCAAGGTCGCCCTGCCAATCGGCGTCGGTCACCGTATCGAACGACTTGGCGTGGCTGATGCCTGCGTTGTTCACCACGATATCGACCTTGCCGAAGTCGGCCGCGACCTTCTTCCAGGTGTCGGCGATCTGATCGGCCTTGGCGACGTCGCAGGAGTAGGCCTCGATCTTGCCGTTGGTCTTGCCCGCGGCTTTCTGTATGTCGGTTTTGGCTGAAGCCAGTGCATCGGCCTTCCGCGCCAGTATCGCCACGGACCCGCCTGAAGCCGCGAATTCCTTGGCCATGGCGAGGCCCAGGCCCGCGCTTGCGCCCGTGATCACGGCCACACGGCCGTCCATGCGTACGTCCATCGAATCCTCCGATCAGTTGGTTGATTTCTGCCCTATCCGAGGCGGACGGGAAATGGACTTCGGCGTTAGAGTTCCGCTGCCGCCATTTCCGCGATCACAAGGGCGTGGTCCGGCGGATCGCCGTTCGACAAAACCGTCGAATATCACTTTGTTTTAGCGCCTTTGAGCTGGGCAACTGCCGCCAAGATGCGCTCTGGAGTCGCCGGCGCATCCAATCGCACGGCCGCCTTGCCGTCACTCCCCTCCGAGATCGTGGCGGCGATGGCATCCTTGAGCGCATTCCACACCGCCGTCGCCAGCATCAAGGGCGGCTCGCCGACCGCCTTGGAGCGGAAGATGGTGGCTTCGGCCGCCGGCGCATTGTCGAGCATCTTGACGTTGAAGATCGCGGGCGCGTCGCGGCTGCCGGGGATCTTGTAGGTCGAGGGCCCGACCGTGCGCAGGAGGCCCTTGGCGTCCCACCACAGTTCCTCGCAGGTGAACCAGCCCTGCCCCTGCACGAAGGCGCCTTCGATCTGGCCGAGATCGATCGCGGGATTGAGCGAGGTCCCGCAATCCTGGACCAGATCGGCGCGCAACACCCGGCTCTCTCCCGTCAGCGTGTCGATCGCCACCTCCGCCGCCGCAGCGCCAAACGAATAGTAGAAGAACGGCCGGCCGCGCATCGCCACCGGATCCCAATGGATCTTCGGTGTCTTGTAATAGCCCGTCGAGGAAAGCGAGACGCGTCCGAGATGGCAAAGCCGTGCCAGCTCGCCGAAGCTCAGCACCTGGTTGCTGCCGGGCTTGGCAATGCGCACATTGCCGTCGGCAAATTCGATGTCATCGGGCGCGGTACCAAAATGCTCGGCCGCGAAGGCGACCATGCGCTGCTTGATGGTGTTGGCCGCCTCATAGGCTGCCCAGCCGTTCAGATCCGATCCGGTCGAGGCGGCAGTCGGCGAGGTGTTGGGCACTTCGCCAGTCGAGGTGGCGGACGCCCTCACACGATCGAGATCGACCTTGAAAACCTCGGCCACGACCTGCGCCACCTTTGTGAACAGGCCCTGCCCCATCTCGGTGCCGCCATGGTTCAGGCGGATCGAGCCATCCGTGTAGACATGGACCAGAGCGCCCGCCTGGTTCATGTGCGGAATGTTGAAGGAGATGCCGAACTTCAGCGGAAACAGGCTAAGCCCGCGTTTCAGGATCGGGCTGGTGCGGTTGAAGGCGGCGATCTCGGCACGACGCTGGTCGATTTCGGCATCGCGGCGAAGCTCGGCCCAGACGCGCGGCAGATGATTTTCGTCGACTGTCTGGCCGTAGGGCGTCTCCTTGCCGCCGTCGCCGTAGAAATTGAGCGCCCGCACGTCATCGGGATCGCGGCCGAGATGGCAGGCAATGCGATCGAGCGCATCCTCCATCACCACCACGCCCTGCGGCCCGCCGAAGCCGCGGAACGCCGTGTTCGACTGCTTGTTGGTTCGGCAGGGATAGCCCACGGCGCGGAAATGCGGGATCCAGTAGGCGTTGTCGGTGTGACAGAGCGCACGGGCCATGACGCCGGGCGTGAGATCGAGGCTCCAGCCGGCATCGGCCGCCAGCATGGCGTCCAGCGCCAGTACACGCCCTTCGCCATCGAAGCCCACGGTATAGCGATAGAGGAAAGGATGCCGCTTGCCGGTGGCGATCATGTCCACCTCGCGCGGCAGACGCAGCTTCACCGGCTGTCCCGTGTGGTGCGCCGCCAGCGCGGCCGCCCCTGCTACCCAGGAGGCATTGCTCTCCTTGCCGCCGAAGCCGCCGCCCAATCGTCGTACGACAGCGGTGATGCGATTGAAGTCGCAGCCCAGCAGATGGGCACAGATATGCTGGACCTCGGTCGGATGCTGGGTCGAGGAATGCACGACAATGTCGCCATCTTCGCCCGGCAGAGCGAAAGCGATCTGGCCTTCGAGATAGAAATGCTCCTGTCCGCCGACCCGGAACTCCGCGCTCAGCCGATGCGGCGCCGACTTCAAGGCCACATCGACATTGCCACGCTGCAAGGTCGAGGGCGCCTGGACGTAGGCTTTCTTCTCGAGCGCAGTCTCGATGTCGAGGATCGGCTCTCCAGGTTCGATGTCGACGATCGCCCGTTCGGCTGCATGGCGGGCCGCATCGAGCGTTCGCGCGACGACCATCGCCAGCGGCTGACCGGCGTGGGACACCTGGTCGGTCGCAAACAACGGCTCGTTCTGCCCCACCGGAGCCACGTCATTCTTGCCGGGGATGTCGGCAGGACCCAGCACGGCAACGACGTCCGGCGCGGCAGCTGACGGCGACAAATCAAGCTTGCGCAGCCGACCCGCCGCGATAGGGCTCAAGATCAGTGCCGCATGCAACGTACCCGCGGGCTCGGGCATGTCGTCGATGTAGAGCGCCTGACCGCTCGCGTGCTTCAGCGCGCTGTCGTGTCGGTGGGGTCGATGGACGGTCATAGCGCCTCGACCTCGACGGGACGCTGGGGGTCGGCCAGCCGCACTTCGAGCCGACGCAACAGGTTCATCGCCACCTGCAGGCGATAGGCCGAGGTGCCGCGCCAGTCGTCGATCGGCTGGAAGTCTCGCGGCAGAGCTGCGATCGCGGCGGCAAAGCCATCCTTCAACAAGGTTGCCTCGGCACGGGAGGCCCGTTTGGGCGTCGCCGCCATGCCACCGAAGGCGAGCCGTGCATTTTCGATCCGGTCGTTCCTGATCCTCACGCGATAGGCGCCGGCGACAGTGGAGATATCCTGGTCGCGCCGCTTGCTCACCTTGTCGCAAAAGAAGTGTTCGCCCGGCCACAGCCGCGGCATCGTGAGACTCTGGATCACCTCATCAGGCGCAAGCGCTGTCTTGCGATAGTCGAGGAAGAAATCATCGAGCGGCAATTCGCGGGTACCGCGCCGCGAGGCCAGCTTCAGCCGCGTCTCCAACGCCAGTAGCACCGGCGGCATGTCACCGATCGGCGACGCCGTGCCGAGATTGCCGCCGATTGTGCCCATGGTGCGGATCTGCCGCGAGCCCAGGCGTGCGAGATAGGATCGCAAGGCAGGAAAAGCCGCGATCAAAACAGGCATGGCATGCGCATAGGAGACAGCAGCGCCGATCGTGATCTCGTCCTTGCCCTCGACGATCGCCGACAGCTCCGGCACGTGGGCAACATGGATGACCGATCGCGGCGGCTTGCGGGCACGGCTCGCCAGCAAGCCAAGATCCGTGCCGCCCGCCAGCAGTAGTGCATCGGGATGGTCCAAGCGCAATTTGAGGAGATCGTCGAGAGTGCGCGGTGCAAAGAAGCGATCATCATAGACCGCCGAACGGTCACGCTGTGGCAGTGCTACCGCTGGTTCTGCGCCTAGCCCCGCCACCCGTTGCATTGCCGCAACGATCGGGCGATAGCCAGTGCAGCGACAAAGATTTCCCGCCAGGGCATCGTGGATGACCTCGAGATCGGCAGCCTCGCCTCCCGAAGCGAAGGCATAGGCCGTCATCACGAAGCCGGGCGTACAGAAGCCGCATTGCGTGGCGTCCGACTCGGCCATCGCGCGCTGGACCGGATGCAGGCCGCCATCCTGGCCGTGCAAGCCCTCGACGGTGCGCAGCGACTGACCGTCGATCTGCCCCAGCAGCGCGATGCAGGCATTCATCGCCTCATGGCGACCATCGGCACGCTCGACCACCACCGTACAGGCGCCACAGTCGCCTTCAGCGCAGCCTTCCTTGGTGCCTCTCAGTCCACGCGTCTCCCGCAGCCAGTCCAGCAGCGTCACCATCGGTGAAACGTCCGACAGCTCGACGGGCTGGTCGTTCAACTCGAAGCAAATACGGTCCGCCATGCGAGCGAGGATGAGCGTCGAACAATCGTCCTGCAAGTCCTAGAGGGATTTGCACCGGACACAGTATTGCACCTGCCGTGACGGCATGATGCACTTCGCGCCCCACGAGGAAGAGATCAGATGGATCCATATCGGTTCAGTTATTCTCCCGTCATCGAGCGACCGAAGCTTTCCTGGCCCAGGGGCGCTCGGGTCGCGGTCTGGGTCTGTCCCAATATCGAGCACTACGAATACATTCCGGCCGAAGTGCGGGTCCGCAATCCCTGGCCCCGCATGCCTCATCCCGATGTGTTGGGCTATGGCGGTCGCGACTATGGCAATCGCGTCGGTCTCTGGCGCATGTTCGAGGTGCTCGACAAGCACGACATCCGCTGCACCGTCTCGCTCTCGATGTCGGTGATCGAAATGTATCCCGCGATCCTGGAAGCGATGGAAGCGCGGCGCTGGGAATACATGAGCCACGGCTATTTCAACACCCGCTACCACTGGGGCTATAGCGAACAGGAAGAGCGCGAGGTGATCGAGCACAGCAAGGCGACCCACCTGCGCCTCACCGGCCGCAAGTTGCGCGGCTGGTTCTCGCCCGCCGTGTCCAACACGCTCAACACGCCCGACCTCGTGAAGGAGGCAGGCCTCGAGTATTTCTGCGATTTCTACCACGACGACCAACCGACGCCGCTCGCGACCAAGCACGGTCCGCTGATCCATGTGCCCTATTCGATGGATCTCAACGACGCCATGATCTATCGCCAGCCGGTAGAGGCCGAGGAATTCGCTCAAATGATCGTCGACCATTTCGACACCGTCTATCGCGAGGGCAGCGAGAATGGCCGCGTCATGTGCCTGGCGCTGCATCCCTATATGATGGGCGCGCCGCATCGGTTGAAATATCTCGACCGCGCGCTGGGCTATATCCGCCAGCACAAAGATGCCTGGGTCTGTACCGCCGAAGAGATCCTGGACTGGTACACCGCCAACGGGCTCACGGCTTACCAGAAACATCTCGGCAAGGAGGCATAAGATGAACGCCCCTTCCGTTCCCAAGAATCCGCCGCCGCTCAAATCAGGGATGGACAATCCCTGGTACGATTATTCCCCCTACCCGACCCGACCGGTGTTGGACTGGCCGCGCAAGGCACGCGTCGCCTTCTGTGTGGTGCTGCACCTCGAATACTACGAGTTGCTGCCGGCTGACGGTGGCGTGAAGGATTCGCGCTTCGTCGGCGAGTTCGGCACTTACAATCCCGATTACCGTACCTGGACGCAGCGCGAATATGGCAACCGCACCGGCATCTTCCGTGTGCTCGATGTGCTCGACCGTTACCAGATCCGCGCGGGCGTCGCGGTGAATGCGATGGCCGCCGAGCGCTATCCCAACCTGATCGCGCAGTTCAAGAAGCGCAATTACGAGTTCATTGCACACGGCGTCTCGGCCAACCGGATGATTTCCTCCAAGATGAGCGAAGCCGAGGAAAAGGCGGAGATCGGCAACGGTAACGCCGCAATCGAGAAGGCGGCGGGCGTGACGCCCAAGGGTTGGCTCGGCCAGGAGTATGGCGAGAGCCAACGCACGCCGAAGCTGCTGGCCGATGCGGGCTTCGACTATGTGCTCGACTGGCCGAATGACGACCAGCCCTATGCGATGAAGGTTGGCCGGAAATTCGTCTCGATGCCCAACCAGCCGGAATGGGATGACGTGCAGCAGCTCTGGCTGCGCCGCATCAACACCACGCGCTATCCCGATCTGGTAGCCGACGCCTTCGAACTCCTGCATCGCGAAGGCGGACAGGTCTTCAGCCTCTCGATCCATCCCTGGCTGATGGGCATGGCGCACCGCATCAAATATCTCGACGAGGCGCTGCGACGCATCGAACGCTTCGGCAATGTGTGGCAGGCAACCCCTGGAGAGATCGCCGCGCACTATGCCCAAACGATGATCGACTGAAAAATGAACACAAGGGAGTCTTCAATGGGTCAATCACGCCGCCTTCTTGTTTCCCGCCGCGCCTTGCTTGCCGGCGGTACAGCCCTCGCCGCGGGTACGCTCGGCAGTCCCGCGATCGTGGGAGCGCAGCCCGCCTCGGTGAAAGTCGGGCTCATCCATCCGGTGACGGGCTTCGTTGCCTACAACGGCCAACAAAGCCGGCTCGGCGCCACCATGGCGATCGACGACGTCAACAAGGCAGGCGGCATCAAGGCGATGGGCGGCGCCAAGCTCGAACCACTCCTGGGCGACAGCCAGTCCAAGGTCGAGGTCGGCGTGAGCGAGGTCGAGAAGATGAACGAACAGGGCGTGGCGGCCTATATCGGCTGCTTCCAGAGCCCTGTCGGTATCGCGGCGAGCCAGGCGGCGGCAAAATACAACACGCCGTTCCTGATCGATGTCGGCGCGTCGGACCTGCTCGTAACCCGCGGCCTCAAGAATATATTCCGCCTGAAACCGGGCTTCGGCGTCTGCGTCGACCAGGGGCTGGTGGCGCTCGACACCCTCAACAAGGCTGCCAACGGCGTGGCCAAGAGCGCGGTGATCGTCCACGAGTCAGGCGAATTCGGCACCGGCACGGGCAAGCTCCTGTCGGGCAAGCTGCCGTCCATCGGTATTCAGGTGAAAGAGGTCATCTCGCACGACAATCCCACGCGCAACTTCGACAACATCGCGCTACGTATCCGCTCGATCGCCCCTGACCTGGTGATGATGTCGAACTACCAGAACGAATACGTCCTGCTGGCGCGCACGCTCTACCAGCAGAAGGTCAATCTCGCCGGCTTTTATTCGTTCCTGGGCGGCGGCTTCAACTACAAGTTCGTCAAGGAGATGCCCGACGTCTCGCAGTACATGATGGACACCAACCACTGGTTCAATCCGAGGTCGGAGAAGGCGCAGGCGCTCAAGAAGCGGGTCGAGGAGAACAAGGCGCTCTTCACCTACGAACTCTATCTCAGCTACTCGGTCGTGATGCTGCTGGTCGATGCACTCGAGCACGCAGGCTCGGCCGACAAGGAGAAACTCCTGGCCGCGCTTTCCGCATCGACCTACAAGGCCGATCTCTTGCCCTATGGGCCGACCAAATTCGTCAATGGCCAGAATCAGGGCGGACGGGCGGCCACGCTGCAATCCCTGAAAGGTGAAATCGAGGTGATCGCGCCGGCGGAATTCGCTTCGGCCAAGGCAGTCTTTCCCCGCCCCAAATTCACCTGAGAATGCACAGCACCGCGTGCTCGATCCGGGAATCCTCTTTGCCGGCGTGCTGAACGGCTTGCTGGCTGGCGGCGTTTATGTGCTGGTGGCCGTGGGGCTGACGCTGATTTACGGCGTCCTGCACATCATCAATTTCGCCCATGGCAGCCTGCTGATGCTCGCCATGTACGCCGTCTTCTTCCTGTGGCGGCTCACGGGAGTGGATCCCTACGCCGCGCTGCCCATCGTGATCGGAGGCGCGTTCGTTTTCGGATACATCCTTTACCGGTTGGTGATCGGGCGCCTGAGCCATGGGCGCGACGAGAACATCCTCCTGATCACGCTCGGTGTCTCGATCGTGATCGACAATGTCGCCCTTCTGATCTTCGGTGGCGACACGCAGACGATCGAGACGCCTTACGCCTCATCCTTCGTCGAGCTGGGGGCGGCGCTGCTGCCCCTGCCCAAGATCATCTCTTTTGTGGCGTCGTTGCTGCTCTGTATCGTGCTCGGCCTCTTCCTGGCCCGCAGCGACACGGGGAAGGCGATCCGGGCAGTTGCCCGCGAACGGCAGGGCGCACGGTTGGTCGGCATCGATGTCGACAATATCTTCGCGCTTTCCTACGGCATCGGTATTGCCTGCCTGGGCGCTGCGGCCTGCCTCCTGATGCCGACCTATTATGTGACGCCAAGCTCGGGACACGCCTTCGTGCTTGTCGCTTTCACCATCGTCGTGCTGGGCGGCATGGGCAGCTTCGCCGGCGCCGCTGTCGGCGGCCTGGTCATTGGCGTGATCGAATCGCTGGGCGGCCTGCTGCTGGGCGAGCAGTTGGGCCAGATCGGAATCTCTGTCGTCTTTATCCTGATCCTGCTCCTGAAGCCTTCGGGTTTGTTCGGAGCGCGGCAATGACGCGGCTGGCGTTCCTCCTCGCCCTTGCCTTTGCAGCCGCGATCACCCTGCCGCTGGTCGCGCCGGGGTATCTGGTCGATGTCGGCATGCTCGTGTTCTTCCTCGCCTTCATCGGCCAATCCTGGAACATCAGCGGTGGCTTTGCCGGACAGACCTCGTTCGGCCATGCCGTGTTTTTCGGCACCGGGGCCTATACGTCGACCATCCTGCAGATCACCTTCGGCTGGAATGCCTGGCTTGCCTGGCCCGCCGCCATGCTGGCCGGCGCGATCGTCGGCTGGATCATCGCCGTCCTGTCCTTCCGCGCCGGCCTGCGCGGCTCATACTTCGCGCTGATCACCCTCGCCTTCGCCGAAGCGTTCCGCATACTCGCCAACTCTCTATCCTTCACCCATGCCGGCCTCGGCATGCTGATCAAGGCCGATCCGCGGCCGGCCAACTTCCAGTTCAAGGATCCGATCTGGTTCTATTATCTCGCTCTCGCGCTCTGCATCGTTTCGCTGCTGATCGCCTGGCAACTCACACGCGGGCGGCTTGGGTCCCGGCTGGTCGCCGTGCGTGAGAACGAGGATGCCGCCCGGGCGCTTGGTATCGACGTCTTCGCTGAGAAAGTGAAGGCGTTGTCACTGGCGGGGGCTATCGCTGCTGCTGGCGGCACATTCTACGCCCAGAAATATCTCTATATCGATCCCAACATCGCCTTCGGCGTCGACAAGTCGATCGAGATGCTGCTCGTTACGATGGTCGGCGGCGCGGGGACCATCTTCGGGCCGCTGCTGGGTGCCCTGGCTCTTACCGGCATCAACGAGGTGACGCGAACACTTGCCAGCGTCGTGCCGGCCTTCAAGAACGTCCAGCCGCTCAGCCTGATCGTCTACGGTGTCATGCTGATGCTGATTGTCGGCCGTCTGCCCGACGGCCTGGCCCGCCTGTTCCGCCGGGTCGATCGCCATGCTTGAGGGCGCCATGCTTGAGGTAAGCGGCATCAGCAAATCGTTCGGCGGCCTGAAGGCGGTCGACGGCGTCTCCCTTGACGTCCAGGCCGGTGAAATCGTCGCCCTGATCGGCCCGAACGGCGCCGGCAAGACGACCTTGTTTGCCGCCCTTGCCGGCTTCCATCGGCCGGACGCTGGTCGCATCGTCTTCGATGGCCGCGACATCATCGGCCTGCCGCCGCATCGCATTTGCGCTGCCGGCATGGTCCGCACTTTCCAGATCACCCAGCCCTTCGCAAAGATCACCGTCCGCGAGAACATCATGGTGGGCGCCTATCTGCGGATCGACGATCGCAGCAAGGCGCGCGATCGCGCCGAAGCGGTCGCCGCTCAAGTCGGTATGGCAGCTCAGCTCGACCGGTTTGGCGCCGATCTGACTGTCGCCGGTCGCAAACGCCTGGAACTTGCCCGCGCGCTTGCCACCGGGCCGCGGCTTCTGCTGCTCGATGAGGTCATGGCCGGCCTCAATCCCACTGAAATCACCGAGATCGTGGAGGTCATTCGAGCGATCCGTGCCTCGGGAGTGACGATCCTGCTGATCGAGCATGTCATGCAGGCCGTCACGTCGCTTGCCGACCGCGCCTATGTCTTGAACCAGGGCCGCATGATCGCCGAGGGGACGCTGGCCGAGATCGCCGGCAATCCTGCCGTCGTCGAAGCTTACCTCGGCCACGGCGCCGCCGAGGTGCTGCGTGCTTGAGATCGCGGGCCTGCGGGCGGGCTACGGCACGGTCGAAATCCTGCGCGGTGTCGATCTCGTCGTCGGCAAGGGCGAGATCGTGGCGCTGCTGGGCAGCAACGGCGCCGGCAAGTCGACGCTGAACAACACTGTCTGCGGTCTCTATCGACCGTTTGGGGGTGCCGTCCAATTCGATGGCCGCAATATCGCCGACGCGGCGTCGATGAGCATCGTCCAAGCCGGCCTCATCCAGGTGCCGGAGGGTCGGCGCGTTTTTCCCAATCTGTCGGTTCGGGACAATCTCGAGCTTGGCAGCTACCGACGCGGCAAGCCTGCACGCCGACATAATCTCGATCGCGTCATCGGGATCTTTCCTCGGCTGGGCGAGCGCCTGCAGCAGGCCGCCGGTACACTCTCGGGCGGCGAGCAGCAGATGCTGGCCATCGGCCGCGGCCTGATGGGCGAGCCCAAACTCCTGATCCTCGACGAACCGTCGCTTGGCCTGTCACCTGTGTTGGTCGAAGAAATGTTCGCGCTGATCCGGCGGCTGAATGGTGACGGCTTGTCGATCCTCCTGGTCGAACAGAATGTCATGCAATCGCTCGCCATCGCCCACCGCGCCTATGTGCTGGAGAATGGCCAGATCGCGTTGTCAGGCCCAGCCGCTGATCTTGCCCAGCATCCGGATCTGCGACGGAGCTATCTGGGGCAATAACATCTAGCGCGCGGCGCAGAGACTATCAGGCACACCCGAGCGAGGTTTCAGCGCCAGACTTGCTGTGTCCATGACGCGATAAACCGGCGCCTCGATTTCGCCGGTGGTCATGGGAATGATGCCGACGCCCACGTAACTGCCGGGCGAGTCAGGTTCGAGCGCCGAGGCGGCGATGCCCGCTGCCGATTGAGCCACGGGCACGAACAAGACACCGACCGGCACGGCGATGGTCTTTGTCTTCACGCGCACCCGCACCAACTGGTCGGGGTTGATCGCCTCGCGATTGGTTTTCCTCGCGCTGCGCGTCAAATCATAGGCTTCGACGGCAATGGACGTCGCAGCCGCCACCGAGCAGGCCCGCACCTCGTTCAACAGGAGCCGTTCGGCAACCGCCTCGCCGCCGCGCAACACCAGGTACCCGCGCGGCCGGGCGCGAACGTCGACCGGACGAATATCGCGGCTGTCGACCAGCGCGACCTTCACCGGCTTGGGTGCGCCGGTTTGCGGATCGATCAACGGCAGCTCGATCTCGTGCTCGCCCTCCTTGTGCGACAGGACGAGATCACCGCGATCGCTCGCCGCTGCCTGCCGCGCCTCGGCGAGACGCTTCAACAGTCCTTCGGGATCCGCTGCCGTCGTCAGCAGCACTGCCTTGGCCAGCAGATAATGCGTGGCCACGCGCCGCTGATAGCTCTGCAAGCCAATGCCGACACCCCGCGTCTCGATCAGGTAGGAGACGCTGCCGCGCAGGCCGAAGGTGTTGCGTGCGATGCCCGGCGCGGTGCCGCCCAGGGACACGCGCCGGTCCGAAAGGTCGGCGCTGGTCGTGAGATAGTCATGCGGCATCAGGCCGTTCGCGGTGATGGCCGCTTCCAGCGCCGGACGATAAAGGCCACGTTCGATCTCCGTCAAAGCTTTCGGGATCAGCGGATTGGTCGCCTCCAGGATCATAACGTCGGGCCGCTGCAGGGCACCGAACTTCTCGACCCAGCGCCAGGCAACGCTGAACTCGTGGTGATCGAACACCACGTCGGGCGGCAGGGCTCGCATCGCCTGGTGCAGCGCGCGGATCTCCGGCTGGCTGAGCAGAAGGTGGTCGCGATTGGGATCGGCGCCGCTTGCAAGTGCGCGGCGATCGGCAGCGGCGCCATCGGGATTGACGCGCGGCACGATCGCCACGCTCACCTTCGACAGGAGCGGCGCGAGATCGCCCTTGGCGAGCGCCGAGGCCAGCGCCAGCATCGCCTCGCCGCCCGCCGGCTCGTTGCCATGCTGCTGGCCGAGCAACCAAACTACCGGACGGCCGAGGCGCGCGATCGCCGCCGGATCACTCAATCCTTCGGCGGTGAGATAGATGATCGGGATGTCGCGTCCCTGGCGCGATTTTCCGATGCTGCCGAGACGAGCGTGGCCGGAATCGCGCACCAGCGCCTTCAGGAAGCCGAGCATCGCCTCCTGGCTGGTGAGCGTGGGCTCGGGCGTGCGAAAGGCCGGGCTGTCGAGAGGCACATTTGGCAAGGCCGGATAGTGCGCCAACACGGCCGCGCTCTCACGATAGTCCGATGGAGCATGCGGCTTTTGAGCCGGTTGACCCATAACAATGCCCGGCACCAGGGCGATGATCAGTGCAAGAGCCGAACCACGAGATCTCCGCATTGCCACTCCACCGTCTCCGCTACACGGCATCGCCGGCCACCCAGCCGGACGACCAGGCCCATTGGAAATTGTAGCCGCCCAGCCAGCCGGTGACGTCGACGGCTTCACCGATAACAAAGAGACCGGGCACCTTCCGCGCCTCCATGGTGCGCGAAGAAAGATCGGCCGTGTCGACTCCGCCCGAGGTCACCTCGGCCTTGGCATAGCCTTCGGTACCGGTAGGCACAATGCGCCAATTCTTGAGGCTCGCCGCAAGCGACTCCAGTTCCTTGTCGCGCCGCTCGCCAATCGCGCCCGCAGGTGCCAAGTGCTGGGCCAGGCGCTGCGGCATCTGTTCGGCCAAAATGGTCCGAAGCTCGGCTTTGGGCCGCTCCCGCTTGCGCTCCTTGAGGAGAGTCATGGCATCGAGGCCAGGCAACAGGTCGATGCCGATCTCCTGTCCTGCGCGCCAATAGGACGAGATCTGCAGGATGGCTGGACCCGACAGTCCGCGGTGCGTGAACAGCATGGCTTCGCGAAAACCGGCGCGTCCGCAGTGGGCCACCACGTCCAGCGATACGCCGCTGAGATCGGGTACCGCGAGCGTGAACGGCACCAGCGCTGGCCGCGTCTCGGTGATCGCGAGGCCAAAGTGGCGTGCGACATCGTGCGCGAAGCCGGTGGCACCCATCTTTGGAATCGACAGGCCGCCGGTCGCCAGCACGACCGCCGGAGCCTCGAAGTCGCCCTTGTCCGTCCGAACGGAGAAGCGGTCGGATCGTTCGATGGCGCTGATGCGATGTGAAGTCCGCACCTCGACCTCCGCAGCAGCACTTTCGGACAGCAGCATGGCCACGATTTGCCGCGCCGAGCCATCGCAGAAGAGTTGGCCGAGGGTCTTTTCGTGCCAGGCGATGCGATGCTTGTCGACCAGGGCGATGAAGTCATGCTGGGTGAAGCGTGCCAGCGCCGATTTGCAGAAGTGCGGATTGGCCGACAGAAATGCCTCCGGCCGGCTGTCGCGGTTGGTGAAGTTGCAGCGGCCACCGCCTGAAATCAAAATCTTCTTGCCGACCTTGTCGGCGTGCTCAAGCAGGAGCACACGCCGGCCGCGCTGACCCGCGCGTATTGCACACATCAGCCCGGCCGCACCGCCGCCCACCACGATCACATCGAACGACGAACGACTCACGCCCTTCCGGCCGCCGTCTATTTCTGGCCGAAGCGTTGCCGGTAGTCGGGCAAGGCGTTCTTGTAAGGCAGTGCCGTCGCTTCGTAGACGCCGCGCGCCACGGCTCGCGCTAGACAGTCGGCCGCAGCGGCACCGATTTCCGTCAATGCCTGTGGCTCACCGGCCGGGCCGAGGCCCGCATCAGCACGCGCGGTCGAGACAGCGAAGACCGTATCGCCGTCGTTGGGCGCATGGACCGGCCGCAAGGCGCGCGCCAACCCATCGTTCGCCATGATGGCAAGCCGCTTGCATTCGGCTTTGGTGAGGCTGGCATCGGTCGCGACCATGGCGATGGTGGTCGCCGTCGCCTCGACCGGCTGGCCCTTGAAACGAATCGCGAGGTCCGAGTCATCGATCTTCGCCGGCCAGCCGCGACCGCCGAACTCTCCGTCCCGTTCATACGGCGCCGCCCAGAAATGCGGCCCATCGCCGATGGTAGCCGAACCCACTGCGTTCACGGCCACGAGCGCGCCCACAACGAAGCCTCGCTTTGTGCGCTGGCTGGCCGATCCCAGGCCCCCCTTCAAAGTCGAAGTGGTGCCGCCATAGCCGGCGCCAACGGTGCCCAGCGCAAAGTCCGCTGCGGCCGCGAGTGCCGCGTCGCGCCCGAGGTCCCAGTAGGGCGGCCGGCTTTTGACCGGTTCCTTGAGCCAATCCTTCTCGCCGCCGTTTATGAGATCGAACAGGATCGCCTGCACCGCGACCGGCAGCGTGATACCGCCAAACGACGCACCGCGGCCCTGAGCGCACAGCACCGCCGAGGCACCGCCTGCCGCATCGAGCCCGTAGAGCGAACCGCCCGACAACACCACGGCATCGATACCGCTTCGCATCATCTCGGGTTCGAGCAACGTCACCGCCCGAGAGCCAGGCGCACCGCCCATGGTCGCAACACTCGCGATAGAGCTCTGGTCGAAGACTGCGACCGTGACGCCGGTCGCCACGCGCGCATCATGCGCATTGCCGACGCGCACGCCGGGCACATCCGTGATCAAGTTTTTCACGTCAGGAACTCGCCGCCGTTCACATGGATGGTCTGCCCGGTAATGAACGTGCCTTCCGGTCCCACCAGAAGACGCACCATGGCGGCAATCTCCTCCACCTTGCCGAATCGCTTGAGCGGGATCGGGCGATCGGCGCGAGGCACGGGCGAAGGACCGGCGGAAGTGCCCCGTACGGTCTCGATGGCGCCCGGCGAAAGCGCATTGCAGGTGATGCGATGCGGCGCGAGTTCGACGGCGAGTGCACGCATCAAGCCTTCGAGACCCGCCTTGGACGCGGAGACATGGCAGCGGTTGGGCGTGCCAACATGGGTCGAGACTCCGGACAGCGCGACGAAGGCGCCACCCCGGCCCTTGGCGATCATCTGCGGAATGAAGGCCTTGCCCAGCAGGAAGGCGCCGTCGAGAGCAACCGACAGGATCTCTCGCCATTCCTTGTACGACATGTCGAGAAACGAGGTCTGGCGGCGCAGCCCGGCATTGCTCACCAGGATATCGACGCCGCCCAGCCTCTCTGCCTCCGCGGCGAGCCGCGGCAATGCCTCGGGATCCGAGATGTCACCCATCGCGGCTACGGCCTTGCCGCCTGCTGCCGTGATCTCGCCGACCACCGCCTCGACCGCCCGCTTGTCGCTGCGGCCGTTTACCAGGACGGTCGCGCCGTCGCGAGCCAGCGTTAGTGCAATGCCACGGCCAATATTCTTGCCGGCGCCCGTCACCAGCGCCAGCCTGCCTTGCAAGGGCAAAGTACGATCTCTTTCCTGACTTGGCGTTCCCACGATTGTTATCCTTTGATCTCTGCCGGCTGGCGGCAATTTGAGTGCTAAGCGGAAAACACGGGAAACTACCCGGATTTTCCGTTGAGCGGGACACGCTTTATCGTGAATTGGCGATGGCCTCGACACTCGCTGGCGAAATAGCGAAATGGCGGCCAATGATGCAGTGCGCGGCGACGGTAAGTTCGGGTGGCGCACGGAAGTCACCTTCCGGCCGCCCACCCATCGTTCACGGGCAAAATAGACGCGAGAGGTGAAGCGGCCGGAGGGGGAGGTCGCCCTTGGTGGGGCGCAACCGCGCGAGCGGCCTCGCTAAAGAAACACGGAACGCGAAAACGCAGTTGCGGGCGAGCTCATGTTTTTTGTGCGGCCTCTTGTCCTTCACGCGTGAGGACGTAGCCGTCCTCTCGGCGTGCGAGCCACCCGCGATCGATTGCCGCGGCGACACCCGACTGGACATCGAGGACCTCCTGACCGCCCGCGCAGCCCGAAGGAAACAGGTCATCTTTCGCGCTGATCTTTTGGCAAATCATTTGCGCCATGGTTGTCGGTGATGCTGGCATAAATACCGGCCGATGCTTGGGGGAAGGTTGCGCGAAAGGGGCCGCCCTCTGGCAGGTGGGCGAACTCCGCTGGCCGAACTACAATGCGAGGCTGTACGGCAGGGTTCCAAGGGACTAACCCAAGCCAAGCCAAGCTCGTTCCATAATTTCAACAACGGACAAGTCAATGCAGCCCTGTCCCCGGCCCAACTATCTCATTCCAAAGCCGATCGAGCCCACGTTGACAGCCCTGCTCCCCGATCGGTGAGCGACCTCTCGTCCCACGTGGGTCAGGACATATCCGCCTTGATGACGAGCAAGCCAGCCGCGCTCAATCGCCAAAACCAGCCCAGACTGGATGTCGAGAGCCTCTTGGCCATCAATGCGGCCGGATAGGAACACATTTTGCCGAGCGTTGATCCGTCGGCAAATCGTACGCGCTACGGTTTCGGTTTTTGGTGATGCTCGCATGAAATCCTGCCCTTGCTAGAGATGGAAGCCTGCGGTGGGCATGAATCTGAGCGGCAGCTAAACCTTTTCGAGGTTCTCGTTGCCAATTGCTGGTGGGAACAACGACAGCTCAGGAACCAGCCCACGGACTTCGCGGAAGAAGACGCCCAGCAACTTGGCAACCACTTGCTTCAGCTCCTCGGTAAGCACCGGATCAGCCTGACGACCAAACAGCAGCAGCGTGCCTTCGCGAACAATCCAAAAAATGGGATGTGCGGGGCCATCAAGCAGGCCGGAAACGAAGACCAGGCCACAATGGTCCGCTCTGCTATTGCGGCCGAATTGCGCCGCGACTGATTCGCACATCGGGTCTTCCAGCGTGACGGCGACATTCATCGCCGGCCTGTTAGGCAGGAGGACGTCATATTTGTTGCAAGCCAGCATGCCAGGTTCGGTTTCCATCAGCATCGGTCGGGCTCCCTATCGCTTGCGCCCGAGACAAGAAACGCAGGCTCACATTGTTTGTTTCAGGCCAATCGCCAATCGAGCTCCAAGTCGTCCTTTACAGGGACTCATTTTTGGTATTTTGCAGTCCCAACGTCGTCGCACCGCGCAAGCGTGCGAAGCCTATAATGATCACGCCAGATCCAGTGACTTTGGAAGCGAGCCGACGTTTTCAACTGGCATCCAACCCTGACAGGAGTCCGAATGCCGTTGCGATTTCGAGTTTGTGGACAGGGACTGCGGCGGCATTTGAGCAAGCTCATCGTCATACCCGTCTATGGTCTCGCCATGTTCTCAGGCGCATTTGCAAATGCAAATCAGCAACAGATAGATGTCGACGGGGTCGAGAGAAGCTATGCCCTACATGTACCGTCCGGCATCGCTCCCGGTGCGCCGCTCGTCATCGCACTCCATGGGAGAGGCAGTTCGGGCGAGGACGAAATAGCTCGAAGCCGCTGGCAGGCGAAGGCTGACAAGGAAGGGTTCATCGTCGCCGCGCCCGATGCGTTAAGTTCATACGACGGTGTTGAGCCCAAGCGTCGCCTGACAGTTCGAGACTGGGTCCGGCATAAATACCGGGCGCTGAGGGGTCGGAACCTGCCCCGATGGCACGGCGGCGACAACGATGTGGGACTGATCGTTTCCGTTATCGACCGGCTTAGGGCTGAATGGAAAATTGACCCATCTCGCATCTATCTGGTCGGCTTTTCCCGCGGCGGCTTCATGGCGCACGAGCTGGCGTTGGAAATTACCGACCGGTTGGCAGGTGTCGCTGTTGTCTCGCCTGACGTTGAACCTGAGATTACGACGCCACCCACGCGCGCCCTTTCGTTTCTTCTGGTGAGCGGCGATCGAGATCCAGTTCACCCGGTATCGGGCGATCGGCCGGCGGCGACCATGGAGCGGTGGCGGGGGCTCAATCACTGCCCGCCTCTTGAAAAAATTAAGTCGGAGTCGCCGGACCTGACAATTGAAGGTGCGGGCCCGTGCGATCAGGGCACCGAGATCCGCTATGTGATCGTCCATGGTGTAGGCCACGAGTGGGCCGCAGCGCCGATCCTCTACAGCGACATAAGCTGGGCATTCTTGAGTCGGTTCCGGCGAGATACGAGCGCCCGCCCATAGGAGTCCTCCGCGATTCTAATTAGTAGCCGACGGCGCATGGCTGCCGAAGCGCTGCGCGAAAGCGCGCGTGAATTCTGCGCCAAGCAGGAAGATCTGCGCAGAATAGTAGATCCAGACCAGGAAGACGATCAGTGCGCCTGCCGCGCCGTAGGACGAGCCGATGTTGCTGCGTCCGACATAGAAGGCGATGGCGTACTTGCCGCCTTCGAAGAGGAGCGTCGAAGCGAGGGCGCCGACCGCCACGTCGCGCCAGGCAATCCTGGCATCGGGCAGCACCTTGAACATAAGGGCGAAGAGACTGACGATCAAAAGCGTGGACAGAATGATATCGGTCGCTTTGAGGGCGAGCTCGGCCGCCGGAAACACGCTGCGAAGATAGGCTGACAGGCCCGCGAGCGCTGCGCTGACGGCGAGCGACACCATGAGAAGGAAGCCGGCCGTCACCACGAGGCCCAGGCTGGTGAGGCGGGCACGCACGAGCCGCGACAGGGTCGAATGCCGGCTCGCCTCGACCTTCCAGATCTGGTTCATCGCAGCCTGGACTTCGCCGAACACGCCGCTGGTCGCAACGATCAACACCCCGACGCCGATGATCGAGGCGATGATGCCTTCGTGCGGCTTTCCTGCACTTCCGATCATCGCTTGCAGCGTCCGCGCGGTGTCCTCGCCCATCAAGCTGCTGAGCTGGGTGACGATTGCGCCTTCCGCGGCTCTCTGGCCAAAGGCGAGCCCCGCGACCGCCACGACCACCAGCAGCACCGGCGCAATGGAGAAGAGCGTGAAGTAGGCGATTGAGCCACCACGGCTCAACGCTCCGTGGGCGATGAAGCCCTCGACCGCGTCCCGCAACAACTCCCACGTGTCACGGATAGCCTTCACCTGGCGCCGATCCACCAGGGTCGTTGCGGAGGAACACGTTGCAACGGAATAGACCTGTCAGCTCGCGACGATATAGGCCTTGAGCGCTTCGGCCTCGACCTGTGTTTCGGTCAAGCGCGCCTTCACCACGTCACCGATCGAGACCAGTCCCAGCAGATCGCCATGGCGCATCACCGGAAGATGCCGGAAGCGGCCGCGGGTCATGGTCATCATCACCTGCTCGATGGTGTCGTCGGGATCGCAGGTCACGACATCGGTCGTCATGATCCGGCGCACCTCCATCGTCAGCGCCGCCGCCCCATGCTGTGCCATGGCACGCACCAGGTCACGCTCGGAAATAACACCGATCACCTCGTTGTCCTGGAGCACCAGCACCGAGCCTACCCGGCGGACGCTGAGCTGCTCGGCCACCTGCGCCACTGTCGCCTGCGGCGCGGTGCTGAAAACGAGGCTTCCCTTCTCGGCAAGGATGTCTGAGACGAACATGGCATTCCCCTTTCCCATTGGGTGGCGGGCAATACGCAAACGCTATGGCGCCACGAGAAGCGGCGGGCCATAAAACGCGTATGGAGGATTCCCGCTCAGCTCTGGTGCTCTTCTCGGGCGGCCAGGATTCTACGACGTGCCTGGCCTGGGCGCTAGAACGCTTTCAGCATGTCGAGACGGTTGCCTTCGACTATCGTCAGAGGCACCGAATCGAGCTCGACCAGCGGCTCGTCGTGCTCGACGAGCTGCGGCGGGCCCCGCCCTGGGCCGACCGGCTGGGCGAAGACCATCTGGTCGACATGGCCGTCCTGGGCCAGATCAGCGAGACTTCGCTCACGCGCGACGTCGCCTTCGCCATGGAGAAGGACGGCCTGCCCAACACCTTCGTGCCCGGCCGCAATCTCCTCTTCTTCACCTTTGCCGCCACAATTGCCTGGCGCCGCAATATCCGCCACCTGGTGGGCGGCATGTGCGAGACCGACTATTCCGGCTATCCCGACTGCCGGGACAATACCGTGAAGGCCCTGCAGGTCGCGCTCAATCTCGGCATGGACAAGAGCTTCGTGCTGCACACGCCGCTGATGTGGCTCGACAAGGCGGAGACCTGGGCGTTGGCGCACGAGCTTGGTGGGCAGACGCTGGTCGGGACAATCCTCGAGCACACGCACACCTGCTACCAAAGCGAGCGCGGCCCGCGCCACCCCTGGGGATACGGCTGCGGCGAGTGCCCGGCCTGCAGCCTGCGCAAGCGCGGTTACGAGACCTGGGCCAAGCACGCGGCCTGACGTGCGGAAGAGCAGACTCGAATGTCCGCCCTCACATGCCGCTGGCCAGGGCCTGTGCCATCTCGCGATGCACCTTGACGCGTGTAAACTCGCTACGCGCAAATCCTGAGACAGCGCCGCTGGTGGCACTACTGCCGCTGCCGGCTTGGCTGTTCGAGTTCGCCGCATATTGCTGCTCGGCGTTGGTCAGCACCGACACCTGGGCATTGGCATAGGCGACGTCGAACTCGCGCCCCTGCAGGCCATTGAGGCGCTGGAGGATGGCCGGTGTCTGGGGTGCCGCATTAGGGTCGGGGGCAAAGGAAACGCCCGCTTCTGACCGCACCTTGCGCAGCCGCGCGGCCGAATCGGTATAGTCCGTGACCATCCGATCGGCGAAGCTCCGGACGTTGCTGTTCGTCGACCGGCTGAGCGCAAGCCTGCCAGCGCCGATCTCGAAGTCGTTCACCTGCTGGGCGTAGCCCACGAACCGGGCATCCGGCAGCAGATCGGCGGCAAATGCACGTAGCGACCGCGCCGCGGGCAGGACCGCAAGGACGCCCAGGAACAGGGTGCGGCGGGCGATCGGCAACATAGGAACTCCTTCCGGTGGGTTTCCGCGATAACGCTGCCATATCGGTTGGGTTGCACTTCGCCGTCGACGACCCCTTGCACGATCGCCACGGCGGCCTCTAAATCGCGCCGCCCGTTTTGGGCGATATCGGGGGAGAATCCATTGATCAGATCGATTTTGGCCGTGTCCGAGGGCGGACCGGATGCCGTCATGTCCTTTCGCCTGGCAAGCCGAGTGGCCGGCGTCTTTGGCGGCGCCGTTGATGCCCTGCATTTGCCCGTCGGCCTGTCCGGCGGGATCACGGGCGGGCTGGCGATGAGCGGCGAGGCCATGCCGCTTGTGATGAATCTCGACGACGAGCGACTGGCCGAACGCAGCAAGGAGAGCGCCCGCGCCTTCAAGGAAGTGGTCGCCTCGATTAAAGGCGCCACCTACTCCGAGGCCGAAACGGCGACACTCGATACCATGGTCGCGATGGGCCGTTGCTCCGATATCGTGGTCATTGGCCGGCCCGGCACCGACCCCGAGAACGTGGCGCCAGCGACCGTCGAGGCAGCGCTCTATGACTGCGCCCGCGCCGTGATGGTGGCGCCGCCTGACGCCGGCACAGGTGCCTTCGGCTCCGTTGTCGTGGCCTGGAACGCAAGTTTCCAGGCGGCGCGCGCTGTCGAATATGCCCTACCGTTCCTGCTCAAGGCCACCAAGGTCACCTTGCTAGTGGTCGGCAGCACGCCGGACGACGTCGGGGCTTCCTACCTCGTCCGCAATCTCGGCCGGCAGGGTATTGATGCCAAGGTCGACGCCATCGACCCCGGCGCGGTGTCTGCCCGGGCGCGCGGCCGCGCGTTGCTTGGCTACGCGCACGACAAGGCTGCCGATCTATTGGTGATGGGTGCCTATGGCCGCGGCCAGGTGCTGAGCTTTCTGGGATTGGGTGGCGCCACCGCGAAAGTGATCTCGTCCGCCCGGGTTCCGCTCCTCATGGCGCACTAGGAAACAAGGAGCGCTGCTCTCACGGACGACGAGAGCATCTCACCTGAGCGTGGCATCGAGCTGGCCAAACAGCATATGCGTGCCGCCACCTCCGGCATCGTCGTCGTCATCGAAGAAGGCGCCGCCCGACTCGACGTCACCGCAAGGGGGCGTCGGATCAGGGGCAGGCGCCGGCCGCCTGGCTGGTCACTTCCGAATCGGCGCAGGCGCTGCAGGCATTGCCATAGGTCTTGCGGCTGCCATCGCGCCGCAAGCCGCAGGCCGGACGGTAGTCCTGGGTGCACATCTGCGGCCGCGGATCGGCGCAGGCGCCGCCGGCAACCGGCATCGACTCCTCGGCGAGTTCCGCGTTGGTCAGGAAGAACAGGAAGGGCTTCGGCCGATAGTCGCTGAGCGAGCCGATGATCGAGATCGTCGCGCCGACCGCGGGCAACGGACGCAGCGGCCGGGCGAGCGTGATCTCGAGATCGACCACGTTCCGCACCTGGTTCTCCTCCGACAGCGCCGCTTCGATGCGCTCGGATGTAGCCTTGATCACCTTCACCGGCAGCTTGAGCCGCGCGCCGCCCTGCTGCTTCTCGACGATGGCTTTCCACACCTTCTCGGCAGCCGCTTCATTGTCCGACGAAGCGCCGCGGTGAGAGAGGATAAGCTCCCAATCGTCGAAGGAGAGCGCGTTGGGGTCCATCTTCGCGGCCAGGTAGACTGCGGTCTCGGGCGGCGACATCGCCCGCGAGATCGAATCAGCGAAGTCGCCGGGCGGCTTCGGCTCGCTCGCGGCAACGTTCGCCACCAGCTTGTCCCACCCCTTGTCGCTGCCGTGATAATGGCTGTAGCGCGCCTTGGCGTATTTCTCGATTTCCGCGGCCGCCGCATCGTTCTTCGCAGCTCGGGCAAGCGTTATTGCGCGAGCCGCGTACCAAAACCCCAAGGCGTCAGTCGGCTTGCCTTCCAGCAGCGAAACCGCAAGCTGATAGGCGTCCGGCAGGTTCGTCGGATTCACATTCACCGCCTCGAGGAAGTGGCTGCGCGCCTTGGCATAGTCCTTGGCCTGCAGCGCGGCAAAACCAAGCGTGCCGTCGAATACCGCGACCAGTTGCATCTTCAGCCGAGTGAAGTCGGGCTCGCTCATCTGCTGAGGCTTGCGCCATTTGGGCAATGCCGCAATGCCGCGACGCGCCGCATCGACCGATGGCGCCAACGCCTTCTCGTCACCCGCCATGGCCTGCGTGCGGCCTGAATAGGCGCGATTGGCGAGAGCGCGCACATTATCGGGATCGAGCTGCAGCAGACGGACCGCGATCGCGTCAGCCTTCGCGGGATTGCTGGCCGCCTGCCATGCCGCCATCGCCTGCTCGAACGCTTCGATGCGCAACACGCTGTTGGGATACCAGGCGAGAAAGATCTCCAAGGCTTGCGCACGCTTGGCAGCGTCCTGCGTATTCACGGCGGCGAGGTAGTTCTTGTATTCGGCGGGATTCGTCATGCCAGGCGGCAGAGCCGTCGGTTGGTTCGACGGTGGCGGTGGGGGCGACGGCGACGTCGACTGCGCAAACGCTCCTCCGCCGGCGCACGAAAGCGCCAGCAACACGACGAGTATCAACCAACGGCACGCCGCCACCTGCGGTCTCCCTTTAGTTATCGTTGAGCCGAACGCTAACACGATGTTGCACGGTTCCGGAAATATAGGGGTGATTTTGACTAAATAAGGCAATGTATGACGCAATCGAAAAGCCTGGCGAAAGATCGTGAACCGAACCGCCTTGGCGGCAATTGAAAAAGCATATGCCGCCTTCGACCATCCTCGTCCAGCTATTCGCCGTTCGGCGTCTCCTGCCGTGGGTGGATGTAGTCCCTGAAATCGTCGAAATTTTTCCACGCCGGTTCGGGCGGCGCGTAATCCGGACGAGGCGCGTATTTCGAAGGGTCTCCGCTGCCTGGCTGCGCGATATACCGCGGACAGTTGGGAAAGATCGCATGCGCCTTGACCCGCACCAGAAGCTGGGCGCCGGCGAAGCGCTGCATCAGCGGATCGTCGCGGCTCACCTTCGCCGCGCCATTGACGCGCAGCCGCCGCGGTCTCTCGCCCATGTCGATAAACAACAGCCCGACTTCCGGATTGACCATGATGTTGCCCAGGCTCTTGAACATGCCGTTGCCGTCATAGTCGGGAAAGACAAGCTCGCTCTCACCCACCACTCGCACGAAGCCTGGCTGACCACCCTTGAACGAGCAGTCGGGGCGGCCGCGGTCGTCGGCGGTTGCGAGAAAGAAGAACATCGTTCCTTCGATGAGGCGCCGATCAGCGTCGGTGAAGGCAAAGTGCGTCAGCTTCTCCACGAGCCGATCGGCAATGCGACGGCTGTCGAATTCATCCTGCAAACGACGATTGCCGTCATGGAACATCACGCTTTCAGACATGGTCGCCTCTTCAGGGGCGGTCGGTGCCGGCCTCGATGCGAGTCCGCAACGACGCATCGTGCAGCGTGGTGTCCTGGCCCGGTGGCGCCCGACGAACAGCTTCTTCGAGCGTTGCGGTCTGTCGCCATTCCTCCCACGGGCGTGAGCGGCCGTCGGAGCCAACCTGATCGACGCCCCAGTAGAGTTCGAGATGGTGGCCGTCGGGATCGAGGAACTCGACCGAGACCTGGCAACCCGCACGGCGACGGCCTTCATAGACGATCTTCGCGCCGCTCGCTGTCAGGTGATCGCGCGCCCAGAACACCTCGTCGAGTGTCGCAAGCTCGAACGCAAGATGATGCAGGCTCTTGTCGTTGGCCTCATCCTTGCCGCCGACGAGAGCAAGGCAGTGATGATCGCCATTACAGCGAAGGAATATCATGCCGCCCGGCATCATCGAGCCGGGATAGACATCCGACACCTTGAAGCCCAGCACCTCGGTATAAAACCGGCGCGAGCGTTCGAGATCGGCAACGAATATGACGGCATGACCAATCTTCCGGACGGCAAAAGGCGGGATCATGATGCGAACCTCCGGGCTACCTTTCCACCAAATCGTCCGCCATCATGGCGCCAATCATGCATAAGGGGAAAGCCGAATGGCGAGAGCGCCCAATAGATTGACCGCCAGCACGGCCGTACAGCGTATGGCCGACAAGCGACTCAAGGCCCGGGACTTGGTCGAGGCCTGCCTCGACCGCATCGAAGCGCGCGAGGGCCAGGTCCATGCCTGGGAAGCGCTCGATCCGGAGGGCGCACGCAAGCGGGCCGACCAGCTCGACAAACGCAGCCGGCCGGTCGGGCCGTTGCACGGCCTGCCGCTGGCGGTGAAGGACATCATCGCCACCAAGACGATGCCTACGACCTGCGGCTCGGCGATCTATCGCGACCACGTCGTGGGCCGCGATGCCGCCTGCGTGACACAGCTCGTGAAAGCGGGCGCCATCGTGCTCGGCAAATCGGTGACCACCGAGTTCGCCGGCGGCCATGCCGGCAAGACGCACAACCCGCACAACCTCCGCCACACGCCGGCCGGCTCGTCGTCGGGTTCGGCCGCGGCCGTTGCCGACTTCATGGCGCCGGTCGGCTATGGCACGCAGACTGCGGGCTCGGTGATCCGGCCTGGCGCCTTCAACGGCGTGGTCGCCTACAAGGGCACCTACGGCTGGGCCGACATGACGGGCGTGAAGCCCTACGCCAAGAGCCTCGACACGCTGGGCTTCTTCGTACGCGAGGCCAACGACCTCGCCCTGATCCGGGCAGCCTACGGTCATGCCCCGTCCGATCCACCGAAGCAGGCGCCGCGCATCGGCCTTTGCCGAACGCTGTGGTGGGAGCAGTCCGATCGCGACAACCGCAAGAACATCGAGACCGCCGCCCGTGCCCTGCGCGCAGCCGGCGCCCGCGTGCGCGAGTGGGGGATGCCCGAGAGCTGGCAGGCTCTGGTGGCGGCGCAGACCCGGCTCATGAACAAGGAAGCGACCCAATCCTATGCCACCGAGCGAGCGCGCTTTCCGCATCTCCTGTCACCCGGCCTGACGCAATCCCTTGCCCTCGGTGATTCGGTCACGCGCGCACAGCTTGCCGATTCGAAGAAGCGGAAGCGGCGCGCCCTCAACGATCTCACCCAGGCCTGGGAGCGTTTCGACTTCCTGCTGACGCCGGCCGCGAAGGGCGAGGCGCCAGCGGGCCTCGGCAGCACCGGCGATCCGATGTTCAATCGCTTCTGGACATTGCTCGGCACACCCTGCATCGCCCTGCCCTTCAATTCAGGTGCGTTCGGCCTACCCCTGTCGGTCCAGCTGGTCGGTCCGTTGCGCGGCGATGACCAGCTCATCGCCTGGGCGCGCTGGGTGGAGCAACGCTTGTCGTGACAATCCGCCTTGGCCTGATCGGCTACGGCGCCATCGGCAAGCATGTCGAGGCCGCTCGCCTCGACGATATCGATCTCATTGCGGTGCTGGTGAAGCGGCCGCGCAACGTCGGGCAACTGACCCATGAGCCCGACCGGTTCTTCTCACACCGCTTCGACGCGGTGGCCGAGTGTGCCGGCCATGACGCAGTGCGGGCGCATGGCGAGCGCGTACTGGAAGGCGGCGCCGACTTCCTCGTGACTTCGGTCGGCGCTTTCACCGACACCGCCCTGTTCGACCGCCTGCTGGCGGCGGCAAAGGCGAGCGCCCGTCGCCTGATCCTGCCCTCCGCCGGCATCGGAGCGCTCGATATCCTGAGCGGCGCCGCGGTAGGCGGGCTGGAGAGCGTCACCGTCACGGTGCGCAAGGATCCCACCGCTTGGAAAGGCACTGTCGCCGAAAAGTCCCTCGACCTCGACACGCTCAAGGAGCCGCAGGTCGTGTTCGACGGCCCGGTGCGCGAGGGCGCGCGGCTCTATCCGCAGAATGTGAACATCTCGGCTGCCGCGGCGCTTGCGGGCATCGGCCTCGACAAGACACGGCTGGTGATTGTGGCCGATCCCACGATCGACACGCACATTGTCGAGCTGGAGGCTGGGGGCGCATTCGGTCGCTTCACGTTTCGCGAAGACGTCGCCATCAGCGAAGAGAACCGCAAGACCGGCAAACTGGTCGCGATGGCGATCGTGAAGTCGATCCGCCAGCTCGCCTCGCCACTCATCGTCGCGGCGTAACGATCCCCGGATCAGCGGACCGTGATCAGGAGATTGCCGAGCTTGTCCTGGCGTACCTTGTCGCCCGGCTCGACGACCGTAGTGCAATCGAGCTGTTCCAGGATCGCGGGCCCGTCGAAAGCCGCGTCGAGCGGAAGCTTGTCGCGGGCATAGATCGGCGTCTGATGCCAGCCATCGCTGAACCAGACGCGCCGCTCGCCGGATTGCGCCGCCTTCAGGCTCGGGGCGCGCTCCGATGCGGCCAACAAGGCGAGATCGATGTGCGGGCGCACGCCGATCACCGCCGTATGCAGGTTCACCAGCACCGGCGGAATCTCGCTGAGCTCGATGCCGAAGCGGCGCCAGTAGGCAGCAGCGAAGGCCTTGTGTAGCCCCGCGACACCGATATCAGCACTTTCGACGGAAACCGACAGGATGTGGCTCTGCCCCTGAAACTGCATGTCGGCGCTATGGATCGCACGCAGCTCGCTCACCGGCATGCCCTCGCGCGCGATCGTCGCCTCGCCCTCCGTCCTCTGCTCTTGGTAGATACCGGAGATCGTGGCGTCATCGATCGCGGACAAGGGCTTGTTCACCGTGCGCACGAAGTCGTGGCGCAGGTCGGCCACGACACAGCCCAAGGCATTGGTGATGCCGGGACGCGCCGGCACCATCACCGTCGGGATCCCGAGCTCGCGGGCAAGCGCGCTTGCATGCAACGGGCCCGCACCGCCGAAGGCGAAGAGCGCAAAGTCGCGTGGATCGTGACCTCTCGACAAGGAGACGAGTCGCATGGCACCGGCCATCCGGTCGTTGGCGATGCGCAGGATCGCGGCCGCTGCCGCATCGGCATCAAGGCCGAGCCGCTTGCCTACTTTCTCCTCGATCAACCGGCACACATGATCGAGCGTCACTGGCCGATCGACACCCAGCAGGCGGTCGGGATTGAGCCGGCCCAGGATCAGGTTGGCATCGGTGATGGTGGGTTCGTCGCCGCCACGGCCATAGCAGATCGGCCCAGGCCGGGCGCCCGCGCTTTCCGGCCCGACACGCAGCATACCGGCCGCATCGACGGACGCGATCGAGCCGCCGCCGGCGCCGATCGTATGCACATCGACCATGGGCACGTGGATGGGCATCGCATACTCAAGCTCGAGCTCACCCGAAACCTGCGGCACGGCATCCTCGATCAACCCGACATCGGTCGAAGTGCCGCCCATGTCGTAGGTGATGAGGTTGGGCTGGCCCGAAACGCGGCCGGTGTAGGCGGCAGCCATCACGCCCGAGGCGGGCCCCGACATCACCGTATTCACCGCCGCCCGGGCGATGAGCCGAGAGGAGATGGTGCCGCCATTGCCCTGCATCACCAGCAGGTCGCGATCGAAACCCTTGGCGGCAAGCTCGGTGCGCAGACGCGAGAGATAGCGGTCGAGCACCGGCTGCACGGAGGCATTCACGGCCGCCGTTACGCCGCGCTCGTACTCGCGATACTCCGACAGGATCGAGTGCCCTGCCGTGACGTAGGCGTTAGGCCAGAGGCCACGCACGATCTCTGTGGCGCGCCGCTCGTGCGCGGGATTGATGTAACTATGCAGGAAATGAATCACGACGGCTTCGCATTCGGCTGCAAGCAGCTTCTTCGCCGCTTCGGCCACGGCCGCTTGGTCGAGCGGCACCAGCACCTTGCCGTCGGCATCCATGCGCTCGGGCACCTCGAGCCGCAGCTCGCGCTCGATCAACGGATGGAACGTCCCCTTGAGACCATAAGACTGCGGTCGGGTGCGCCGGCCAAGTTCCAGCACGTCGCGGAAGCCTTTGGTCGTGATCAGACCGACCCGAGCGATCTTGCGTTCGAGCAGGGCGTTGGTCGTGGTGGTCGTGCCGTGCACGACGGCCTGCAGGGTGGCCGGATCGGCGCCGGCCGACTGGAGCGCCGCCATGAAGCCGATCGCCTGGTTGTCGATGGTGGTCGGCACCTTGGCGAGCTTCACCGAGCCCAACGCCGAATCGACCGAGAGCAGGTCAGTGAATGTGCCGCCGACATCGATGCCGACCGTGGAGGAGCTTTTGGATGAGGACATGATGGATCAAACCGAAAGATACTGTTCGCGAAGGGCTGCGTCAGCCATGAGCTCGGCCATCGAGCCGGCGAAGTGGATCTGGCCTTTCTCGATGATGTAGGCGCGATCGGCGACCGCTTGGCAGAAATGAAGATTCTGTTCGCAGAGCAGCACCGAAAGGCCCTCGCCTTTCAAGGCGCGGATCGATTCGGCCATCTGCTCGACAATGATCGGCGCCAGACCTTCCGACGGCTCGTCGAGCATCACGCATCGCGGATTGCCCATCAGCGTGCGGGCGATGGTGAGCATCTGCTGCTCACCGCCCGACATGCGCCCGCCTGGCCGATCGCGCATGCGGCCGAGATTGGGAAACAACGCGAACAGTCTTTCTTCTGTCCAGGTCGGCGCGCCATCACGCACCGGCTGGCGACCAACCGACAGGTTTTCCAGAACCGTAAGCTCGGTGAAGATGCGCCGTTCCTCCGGTACATAACCCAACCCAAGCCGCGCGATGCGATAGGACGGCAATCTGTCGATACGTTTGCCACTGAAATTCACTTCGCCTTGTGCCGGCGGCACCAACCCCATGATCGTCTTCATGGTCGTCGACTTGCCCGCACCATTGCGGCCGAGCAGCGCCACCACCTCACCCGCATCAGCTTCGAGCGACAGGCCGTGCAGGATATGCGCCCGGCCGTAGTAGGCATGAAGATCCTTCACGGACAGCATCAATGCACGCCTCCGAGATAGACGGCACGCACGTCGGCATTGTTGCGCACCTCCTCCGGCCGGCCGCCGGCGATCAGACGGCCGCGATCGAGGACGATGATCCGGTCCGCCTTCCCGAACACCACATCCATGTCGTGCTCGGTGAACAGCACGGCGATCTTCTGCGCGCGTGCGAGGCGTGCGGCGAGGTCCATCAAGGCCACCCGCTCCTTGGGCGCCATGCCGGCTGTCGGTTCGTCCATCAGCAGAAGGCGCGGGCTGTTGGCAAGCGCCATCGCCAGCTCGACGCGCTTCAGATCGCCATAGGCCAGCACGCCACACGGCCGCTCGGCTTGGTCGAGCATACCCACTTGCGCCAGCAGCGCATCGGCCTCCTCTTTCAATGCCGTGCCGAAGCGCGCCAGCAGGCCGCGCAACTTGCCGGCATGCGAATAGAGCGCCATCTGCACGTTCTCGCGCACGCTCAGCGAGGCAAACGTCGCCGTGATCTGGAAAGTGCGGCCCACGCCCAATCGCCAGATGGCACGAGGGCTCAGCCCCACGACGTCGCGCCCCTCAAGGCGCATCAGACCGCTATCCGGCGCAAGCTGGCCGTTCAACATGTTGAAACAGGTGCTTTTGCCGGCGCCGTTGGGGCCGATCATCGCCAAAAGCTCGCCGGCCGAGATGGCGAAGGAAACATCTTCGACGGCCTGCACACCGCCGAATGCCTTGTGCAGGCCATCGACCTGGAGAACAGGTGTCTGGAGGGTTGGCACCTGGAGAGCTGGCGCATTCATGCGCGGCTCTCCCGCCAACGACCCAGCAGCACTTTCAGGCCACCAACCAGCCCCTGCGGGAACAGCACGACGATCAACAGGATGATCAGGCCGAAGACGGCGCGCCAATAGTCGGTCTCACGAGCCAGCCCATCGCGCAGCCAGGTGAAGAGCCCCGCACCCACGACTGGTCCCGTCAGCGTCTCGACGCCGCCCAGCAACACCATCACCAGCCCGTCGGTCGACTGCGAGATCGACGCCGCCGAGGGCGAGATGCTGCCCTTGGAGAAGGCGAGAGTGACGCCAGCAAGACCCGCCATCGCGCCAGCCAGTACGAAGGCCATCCACTGGAAGCCGCGCACATCGATACCGATCGCCTCGGCCCGCAGCGGCGAATCGCGGCCGGCGCGCAGGGTAAAGCCGAACGGCGAGAACAGGACGCGCCACAGAAAGGCGATGCCGAGCCCGCAGCAGACCATCGTCATATAGTAGTAGGCGGACTTGGTCGAAAGCCAGGCGGCCGGCCAGATACCGACCATGCCGTTGCTGCCTGATGTCAGCGAATCCCACTGGAAGACGATCGACCAGGTGATCTGCGCGAAGGCGAGCGTCAGCATCGCAAGATAGACGCCGCTCAGCCGCACGCAGAACCAGCCATAAAGAACCGCGAAGGCTGCCGCGATAAACGGTGCCAGGAGGAATGATACCTCCATCGGCAGGCCGGCTCGCTTCAGCAGCACGGCGCCGGCGTAGGCACCTAGCCCGAAATAGGCGGCGTGACCGAAAGAGATCATGCCGGCTGGCCCCATGATGAAATGGAGACTGACGGCAAAGAGTGCGAAGCAGGCGATGTCGATCAGGAGGGCTGCTATGTAATCGTCGCTTATCATTGGCGCGATCACGAGAAGTGCAATCCATGCCAGTGCCGTCGGCCAGCGGGGCGGCGTGAGCGGCGGCGGCGCGCTGCCGGCTGCACGTACGACGGCCGGGGGCTTGCCGAGCAGGCCGTAGGGGCGAAGCACCAGCACCACGCCCATGATCACGAACTCGACCACCAGCACGAGCCGCGAGAAATCGATCTCGAACCCCAGGATCGACGTAGTGCCGATGCCGATGCAGAGCGACTTGGCGACGCCGATCAGGATCGCTGCCAGCAGCGCTCCTGGCAGGCTGCCGAGGCCTCCGACCACTGTCACGACAAAGGCGTCGGCAATCACCGAGAGGTCGAGATCGAGGTTGGCGGGTTCGCGCGGGATTTGCAGCGCCCCGCCCAATCCGGCCAACGCGGCACCGACGAAGAAGACCGAAGTGAAGAGCTTGGCCTGGTCGACCCCCAGCGCCCCCACCATCTCGCGATCCTGGGTCGCAGCCCGTACCAGGGCACCCCAACGCGTATGAGTCAGCAGGAGCCACACAAGCCCCAGCACCACGGGACCAACGACAATGAGCAGCAAGTCGTAGGCCGGAAGGCGCTTGCCCAGGATATCGAACGCCATGGTGAGGCCAGGTGCCCGCGGCCCGACGAGGTCTTCGGAGCCCCAGATATATAAGGTGGTGTCCTTGACGATGAGCACGATGGCGAAGGTCGCCAGCAACTGAAACAGCTCGGGTGCGCGATAGATGCGGCGCAGCACCAACATTTCGATGACCACGCCGACCACACCGACCGCGATTGCCGCCAGGATCACACCGGCCCAGAAGCTCAGCGGCGTGCGCCCCAGCAGCTGGATCAGGCTGTAAGCCATGTAGAGGCCCAGCATATAGAGCGAGCCGTGCGCGAAGTTGACGATGCGCGTGACGCCGAAGATCAGCGACAGGCCGGCCGACACCAGAAACAGCGATGAGGCGTCGGTCAGCCCGTTCAGGAGCTGGATGAGGAGCGAGGGGAGGGTCACGTCAAGCTGGGCTGGGGGCGCGCCACTCCAGTGGCGCGATCTTCATCGCTTGAAAGTATGACGCGCGACTGGGGTCGCGCGCCCCCAGCGAAATCAATTGGCCGGCCTCATCTTCCTCACGTCGGCGTCGCTCGGCAGGGCGTCCTTGCCGTCGACGAAGCGCCAGTCGGTCATGACGCCCTTGCCGTCCTGGACCCCGATACGGCCCACGAAGGCACCCATGGTCGACTGATGATCGACCGCACGGAACGTCACCGGGCCGAATGGCGTGGCGACGGACAGGTTGGCCATCGCGGCAACCAGTTTCTCCTGGTCGAGGGAGCCCGCTTTCTTGATCGCCGCCACCGCCGACATCACCGTCGAGTAGCCAACGATGGAGCCAAGGCGCGGGTAGTCATGGAATTTCGCCTTGTAGGCATTGAAGAATTTGGTGTGCTCGGCCGTCTTGAGATCCTGCCAGGGATAGCCGGTCACATACCAGCCCGCCGGCGCCTCATCCTTCAACGGATCGAGATATTCGGGTTCGCCGCCCAGGAGGTCGAACACGGTCATGTTCTTGAATACGCCGCGCTCGCTGCCAGCACGTACGAACTTCGCGAGATCGGGGCCGAACAGCGACGAGAAGATCGCATCGGGCTTGGCATCCGCCAGCGCCTGTACCACCGCTCCGGCATCGATCTTGCCGAGCGGCGTCGCCTGCTCGGCGACGAACTCGACGTCGGGTTGCTTCTCCTTCAGGAGCTTCTTGAAGGCGGCCGTCGCCGACTGCCCGTACTCGTAGTTCGGATAGACGATCGCCCAGCGTTTCTTGTGCAGCTTGGCGGCGTCGGGGATGAGCATCGCCGTCTGCATGTAGGTCGAGGGACGCAGCCGGAATGTGTAGGCATTGCCCTGATCCCACACGATCTTGTCGGTGAGCGGCTCGCCGGCGATGAACAGCGTCTTCTTTTGTTTGGCGAAGTCGGCGACCGCGAGGCCAACATTGGAGGGGAAGGTGCCTATCAGGAAGGCGACCTTCTCGCGGCTCAAAAGTTCCTCGGCCGCGCGCACGGCATCGGCCGGGTTCCCGTTGTCGTCGCGGCTCACGACTTCGATCTTGCGACCGAGCACGCCGCCCGCGGCATTGGTCTCCTCGACCGCCAGCTCCATTCCCTTCTTGTAGGGATCGAGGAAAGCCGCAAATACCTTGTAGCTGTTGATCTCGCCCAGCTTGATCGGCTCCTGTGCCATGGCAGGCGCCACGAACGACAGGGCCAGGAGCGCCGAAACGCTCGCCAGGAGTCGATTGCGGGTCAGCATGAAATCCCCCTTCTTCTTGCAGTGAAGCTTCCCGGTCCCGAGCCTAACGAAGCCGGACCGCCGGCGACAAGCGGGGGCGCGCGAAAGAGGCGCACCACCTTTCACCGCTGGCCCTCATCGCCAGCCATCATCTCTGGCCATCTCCCACCTTGATCTCGGCCGGCGTCAGGCCGCCGACGCGGGCATGCGGCCGCCCGCCGATCGAGGCTGCGACGATGAACACGATCTCGTCCGGCCTGGGACCGTCGGGAACGCAGAACTCGATGGAGTCGAAATGGCTACGTACATAGGCCGCCGTCACATGATGCAGCGGGACGTCGATGCGGGTGCCGGCCGACGCCACCTTTACAGTGGAGGGCACGATCGACTTGGCCCCGCCCATGGCATGACGGATGCCGTAGCCTGAAGGCTGGTGCCAGAGCGCGGCATGCTCCAGTTCGCCGGCGATGCCGACGATCACCCCCTTGCCATAGGCCTCGAGCTCCGAGCCCTTGGCATCCAGGAGCTTCATCACCCGCTCGGTGAGATCGACCGCTAGCGGCTCCAGCGCCTTCATCATCGGCTGGATGTCGGCGACATGCCGGCCAGCATAGGGATTGACGATCACGCCACCCACCACGGCCTTGACCGCCGGCCGATTCAGTACCGGCCCACCGTCGTGATGCGTCTCCTCGATCGACGCGACGTATTTCCGAAGCTTCACGAGGTCGCTGCTCATCGTACGGCCCTTCTGTCGTCCTGAAGAGAGGTCTCGACCCACCACTGCCCCTGCACGGACAGGGCCGCACTGTCGATCAGGCCACAGAGCCGCAGCCGTCGAGCCTCGGCAGCACCGTCCGCCAGGGCTTTGTTGATCTGCGTCCGCGGCAAGGCGCCGACGTCGATCGTCACCAGCCGATCGACCAGATCGCTGTCGGGATCGAGTTCGCACGCGGGTCGGCGCTCAACGGCCGGATGATCAATGTTCACCGCATTCGCGATTACGGTCGCGGCGGCATCGGCGGCCGCGGCTGTCGTGGCGAGCACCGTCGCGCTGTCGGCGATGCCGAAAGAGAAGGACCGGCCCCGCCAGCCCGACGTCGCGATGCCGCGCACCGGCCGGTCGTGCGTCAGCTCGACGGCGCCGTCGAGAGCCTGGGCGAAGATGCCCGCCCGCAGGCTGTGTCCCGGGTCGAGATGGATCGCGATGTCGCCGCCGTTGTTGACGTAGGCCTTGTCGAGCACACGGCCGGCGCGCATCGCCTGCAGCACCTCGTCGGCAACGGCACCAGCAACCGCGGCCATCGGCGTGATGAAGACATCGCGGTAGGGCCACACCGCTTCCGCCATGCGCCGGGCCACCGGCCCGCGCAGCAGCGGATAGGCGTCGCCGACCGGGCGCCGCAGGTACGACAGCTCTCCGGCGAGTGTCGGCAGGACATCGCCGAACCGATCGATGGCCTGGCGATAGGCAACCTCGACCTCACCGGTCGCACCGAAGGCCTCGATCAAGAGGTCGATCGGACCATGCTGCAAATGCAACCGGCCGTCGGACAGACGCGCGGCGACCGCGCCGGTCACTTGGCGTCCCCATCGATGCGCACCCGCTGGCCGCGCAACACGTCTTCAAGGGTCACGGATCGCGAGGCGTAGCCGCCGAGTGCGGCATAGTCGTCGGCCCGCAAGGTGAACTCGATCGGCGCGACCAGCGCCGGTGTCGGCACGTAGCCGAAGGATTTCTCGGGCATGCCCTCGACATCGACCATGAGGGTGATGCCACCCCCCGGCCAGACATAGGCCGGCACGCCGCCCAGCGTCACCTTGGTGAGAGTTTGGCGGACCGAACGCGTGAGCCGCACCGGATTTTCCGTGACGCCGGCCCGCAGCGACCCGCCGGCGCCAGCCATGAAAAGCACGGTGCAGAGCGCGGGCTCGCAATTCTCCGCGATGCGCTCAACCACCCGCTGCACCGGTTCGGGCATGTCCTTGGGTTCTGGCTTGAGATTGCCGTCGAGTTCGAACCAGCCGGACTGCTCGCCGGTCGTCGAGACCATCAAGAGCCGCAGGCCGGGCCAGGCCTGTTTGGCGTCGATCTTCTCGATGATGTCCAGCGGATCGCTGATATTGGTGCCGCCCCAGCCCAAGCCGGGTTCAGCCACCTGGAAATAGCGTCCCGGGGTGGATTTGCGGCCGCGCACACGGATGCCGGCCGGCTTCATGTCAAGGAAGCGGCCACCCTGGTGTTCGGTCAGCACGCCGGTGATGTGGTCGTCGACCACGATCACCTCGTCGACATGATCCTTCCATTGCGGCGCGAACATGCCGATGGCGGCCGAGCCGCAACCGACCCGCATGCGCTCCTCGCGCTGGCCGTTCACAACGGGCGGCCGGCCCGACTGCACGACGACCGTCGAGCCGCCGTCGATTGCGAGCTCCACGGCTTCGCGATTGCAGAGCGCCAGCAGAGCGTCGCAGGTGACGACGCCTTCTTTCTTGCTGCCGCCGGTCAGGTGATGCACGCCGCCCAGCGACAGCATCTGCGAGCCGTACTCGGCCGTCGTGACATGGCCGATCGCCTCGCCCTTCACCCGCACCGCCGCCTGCTCCGGACCGAGATAGCGGTCGGTGTCGATCTTCACCTTGACGCCGCAGTAGCTGAAGATGCCCTCGGTCACGACAGTGACCATGTCGATGCCCTCATGCCGCGACGAGACGATGAACGGCGCAGGCTTGTAGTCGGGATAGGTCGTTGTGGCGCCGATGCCGGTGACGAACGCGCTTTCACCTTTACCAAGCTCGCCAGACCAGTCGCGGCTGCCCTCGACAAAGGCGACCCGGGCGAGGTCGGGCTTGGCCAGCAGCACCAGCGGGTCGACCCGCACCAGCTTGCCGTCCTCGTTGGCATAGCGGTCGCAGGCGCCAGCACGGCCGGGACGGATACGGCACAGCACCGGGCAAGCGTCGCATCGAATGATGCCCGCCTTCTGCTCGGCGTCGGTGAGCGCCAGCTCGTCGCTCATGCCTGCTCTCCCTTCAGCGCGACAATGGCTTCCCGCAGACGGTGCGGCAGCAACGGGACGCGATGGGCCCGTACGCCGGTCGCATGGTGCACGGCGCCCAGGATGGCCGGCGCGGTTGGCACCAGGCCAGGCTCGCCCACGCCCTTGGCGCCCGACGGACCCAAGGGTTCACGATCCTCGATCAGCAGGCATTCGATTTCGGGCACGTCGCCCACGGTCGGAATCAGATAGTCGTGCAGGTTCTCGGTCCGGCCGGGCACGTACTCTTCCATCAGGGCAAGCCCCAGTCCCTGGGCAATGCCCCCTTCGATCTGGCCCTCGACCAAGGTCGGGTTGATCGCCTTGCCGACGTCGTGGGCGGCAACGATGCGCAGGACCTTCACAGTTCCGAGCTCGATATCGACCTCGACCGTCGCGATCTGGGCCGCGAACGCATAGGTGGCGTAGGGAATGCCCTGGCCATCCGCATCGAGCGGCGTGGTGGGTGGATCGAAAACGCCCTCGCCCATCAGCGGGCCGACCTTGGCGAGGTCGAGAGTATGAAGCTCGGCACCGTCGCGGACCGTCAACACCGCACCGTCGAGCGACAGCCGGGCGTCAGCGCCAGCATTGGCTAGCCGCAGGATATGCTGGCGGAGATCCTGTCCCGCCGCCTCGGCTGCCCGGCCCGAAACGAACGTTTGGCGCGAGGCCGAGGTCTTGCCCGCATCCGCGGTGAGATCGGTGTCCCCCGTAACCAGCGCGACTTGCGCGACGGGCAGGCCCAAGGCATCGGCCGCGATCTGGGCCATGATGGTGTTGCTACCCTGGCCGATGTCGAGGGCGCCATTGTAGAGAGTGAGCGTGCCGTCAGCGGCCAGGCCCATGCGCATGCGCGAAGGGTTCGACATCGAGGTGTTGCCGATGCCGTACCACATGCAGCCGATACCGACGCCACGACGCTTGGGTCCGTCCTTGCGATTGAAGGCCGCGACTTCTTCATGGGCCTTGCGCCAGTGTGGCCGCAGCGCCTCGAGGCATTGGGCGAGCCCGGCCGAGTGTTCGAGCTTCTGGCCCGTTCCGGTCGTGTCCCCGGCCTGCAGGGCGTTGCGATGCCGGAACTCCAGCTGGTCGATGCCGAGTTGGTCGGCCAACTCGTCCATCATCGCCTCATGGGCGATGGCCGCCTGCGGCACGCCGAAGCCGCGGAAGGCGCCGGCCGGCGGACCGTTGGTGAAGAACGCCTCGCCCCATGTCCGCACATTGGGCACAGCGTAAGGGCCCATGGCGTGGACCGGCACACGATTGGCGACGGTCGGACCCCACGAGGCATAGGCCCCGGTATCGAAGGTCGCAGTCACGTCGCACGCCACGAGCTTGCCCGTCGCATCGCAGCCGAATTTGGCGCGCACACGGGCCGGGTGCCGCTTTGTCGAGGCCGCCATGCTTTCTGGCCGGGTATAGACCAAAGCCACAGGGCGCCTCAGTTTCCAGGCGGCGACCGCGGTCAGGGGCTGGACCGACAGGTCGAGCTTGCCACCGAAGCCGCCACCGCAAGCGGTCGGCACGATGCGCACCGCCTCCGGCGGCAACCGCATGACGTTCGCGATCTCGTCGCGGTCCATATAAGGAGTCTGGGTCGTAGCGTGGATCTCGAGGCGATCGCCTACCCGTTGGGCCCAGCCTGCCTCGGGTTCGATATAGGCGTGCTCCACGAAAGAAGTCTCGAACGTGCCTTCCGCGACCGCGGCGCAGCGGCCAAAGGCCGTCGCCGCATCCCCTCGCCTCACGCCGCCGTCGAGCAGGAGATTCCGGGGTTTGTCGGCCTGGACCAACGGCGCATCGACTGCCGTCGCCGCATCGATCCCAACCAATGGCGGCTCCGGAGCCCAAGTGATGGGCACGTCCTGGTCCCGAATCGCAAGCACGTCCGTCCGCACACCGACCAAAGCCAGCACGGCCTCGCCCCGGTACCGCACCTGGCCGTCAGCCAGGACCGGCTGGTCCTTGATATCGGGATAGATGCCGTATCCATTGAAGGGAATGTCCGCCGCCGTCAGCACAGCAGCGAGTCGCGCCCGCAGAGGACCGAGATCGCCCAATGCGAAGCGCGCTCGGGCATGCGGTGAGCGCACCACCCTGATCCAAAGTGCGTCGGCCGGCATGACATCGGCGCCAAAGAGATCGCGGCCCGTGACCTTGACCACGCCATCGACCCGGACAATTCGTGTCCCCACGGCGCCGCCGGCCGACGGCGCGATGGCCGTCACCTTTGTTTGCGCCGCCAACACCGCCTCGACGATCTTGCTGTAACCAGTGCAACGACAGAGCACGCCGCCCAACGCCTCTTCGACCTCGGCGCGATTGGGCTGTGCCCGGCGGCTTAGCAGATCATGTGCCGCCATCAACATGCCGGGTGTGCAGATGCCACATTGGGCAGCGCCATGCGCCAGGAAGGAGTCCTGCAAGGCGGTGAGCGCCCCATCCTTCGCGGCAAGCCCCTCGACCGTATCAACGGCGCGAGCGTCCATCTGGCCCATCGCCACCAGGCAAGCGCAGACCTGCCGACCGTCGAGGCTGACCGTGCAGGCGCCGCAGTCGCCAGCATCACAGCCGATCTTGGTTCCGGTCAGGCCAAGATCGTCACGCAAGGCCGCGGCGAGCCGTGTTGCCGGCAAGCCACACCATTCCACCTTTCGACCGTTCAGGGTGAAAGCGACCCTCACGACGCGACCTCCGCCAGCAGCCGCCGCAACAAAGTAACAACGACGTCGAGACGGTAGTCGGCACTGCCGCGCACATCTTCGATCGGTGTAAGAGGCGCGAGATGAGCGCGTTGAACTTTTTCGGCCAGACGCGCGTCAAGCGGTTCACCCGCGAGCGCAACCTCGAGCACCGGCAGACGTTGCGCCACCGCCGAGCAGGCGCCGACGGCGATGCGCGCGGTTTGCACGCGATCCTCCGCGATCTCGAGGGTGGCTGCGGCCATGACAATGGAGATCACGAGATAGCGGCGCGCACCGAGCTTCAGAAAAGAACTACGCGCCTGGGTTGTGGATCTCGGAACATGGATCGCAACCAGAAGCTCGTCAGACAACAACTGCGTGCGGCGGTTGCCGACGATGAACGACGACAGCGGAAGCCGACGTACCTTGTCGCGGCTCGCAAGTTCGACCTCGGCATCGAGCGCCAGCAACGGCGGCACGCCGTCCGCTGCAGGCGAGGCATTGCAGAGATTGCCAGCAAGCGTGCCGGCGTTCTGGATCTGCTGTCCGCCCACTTCGCGCGCGGCCTGCTTGAGGCCGTCGAACAGCGGCGGGAGATCGGCCGCCAGAAGTTCGCTCCAGGTGGTGGTGGCACCCAATCGCCATCCCGTGCCGTCACTGGAGATACCCCGTAAGCCCTTGATTCGACTGATGTCTAAAATGTCCTCGTCGACCGCTTTCCCGACCCGGGCGGGATAGAAATCGGTCCCGCCGGACAGCACCGTATAGGGCCGGACCAGAACCTCTAGCGCCTCCTCCAGGCGAACGGGTTGACGATAATCACCCATATCGTTCGTGTACGTACGATGACCCCGGAGTCTTCGGGAGTCAAAACGATTCGATTCTCTCAGACGATCTTGGACAGAAGGTCGAGAAGCTGACGCTGCTCGGCGCCGTTCAACGGCTTCAATGTCTCGCGCGAGACCGCGGGACCGTTCAGCAGCAACCGGTTCACGATGCGCTGACCTTCGGTGGTGAGGCTGAGCAACGTGCGGCGTGCGTCACCCGGATCGGGACGTGAGTCGACGAGACCACGTTCCTTCAACCGACGGACGACTCCCTGCATCGTCGCCTTGTCCATGCCGACGAGTCGGCCGAGGAGATTCTGCGACAGCTCGCGATACTCGTTCAGCTTCACCATGCTCGAGTATTGCGTCGGCGTGATGTTGGGATCGCCGATGGTGACCTGGAAGATCGCACTCGCGCGTTGATGCGCGCGACGCAACAGATAGCCGATTTGCTCTTCGATGCGATACGGCCGCGCCAGCGTACCCGACGACGCCTTCGGCTCTTGCTGCTTCCTTGCGACGTTGCGCATCGCCCCCCGCCTCTTCACCTCCTCGCTACACCGACTGGGCGCGTCGCACAACGGTCACCTTAACATCCCACACTGGCGATGAATTTGAGTCCGCTTGACTCACGGTTGACCAAGAGGCAGCGCGACTGCTGTCCACATCATCGAGATGTGCAGATCTGCATGCAGATGACCGCGCACGACGTCGCACCCGACCAGCGAACGCAAAGCTGTGACCATCGATGACGGGCTTCTCACGCAGTGGCAATCTTGCGCTTCACTGTCCACTCCGAAGGACCACCATCATGGCCGGCGCATTGAGCGGTATCCGGATCGTCGACCTCACCAACATCATTCTCGGGCCTTACGGCACGATGCTGCTGGCCGACCAGGGCGCCGACGTGATCAAAGTCGAGGCACCGGAAGGCGATGCCGTTCGTCACATCGGCAAGCCGGGACGCACAGTGGGCATGGGTCCCACCTACCTCTACGTCAATCGCAACAAGCGATCGCTCTGCCTCGATCTCAAGAATCCGAAGGCACGAGCAGCGCTGCTGGAGGTGGTGAAGACGGCCGATGCATTCGTTCACGCTTTGCGCCCGCAAGCGATCGAAGGGCTTGGCCTTGGCTACGAGGAAATCCGCAAGGTGAAGCCCGACATCGTCTATGTCGGCGCCTACGGCTATTCCGCTGACGGTCCTTACGGGAAACTTCCGGCGTATGACGATGCCATCCAAGGGCGTTTTGGCATTGCCGATTTGATGGGCCGGGCCGCCGGGGACGACATTCCGCGCTACCCGCCGACCATTCTGGCCGACAAGACTGTGGGCCTAACCTTCGCCTTCTCGACCCTGGCGGCGCTGATGCACCGGCAGCGGACCGGGGAAGGGCAATTCGTCGAGGTCCCGATGTTCGAAACCATGGCGGCCTGGCTGATGGTCGAGCATCTATGGGACCGCACGTTCAGCGATGACGGCCAAGTCGGCTACACCCGCCTCCTCACCCGTACGCGTAAGCCATACCGCACACTGGACGGCTGGATGGCGATTCTTCCTTACAACGACAAGCATTGGCGAAATTTCTTCGAGCTTGTCGGCAGGCCCGAGGTGCTGAAGGACCCGCGCTACTCGACCCTGAATGCGCGCTCGCTGCATATCGACGACATGTACGCCATGGTCGAAGCGCTGGCGCCGACCCGGACCACGGCCGAGTGGGTGACCCTCCTCGATCAGGCCCAGATCCCCAACGCGCCTGTGTCGAAGCCGGCCGACCTATTCGAGGATCCACATCTGGTATGGCGGCAACTTTTCAAGAAGTACCCGCACCCCAGCGAAGGCGAGATCATGATGGTCGAACCACCCATGCGCATGAGCCGGACGCCGCCTTCCATCCACCGCATGGCGCCGCTGATGGGCGCTGACTCGCGTGCGGTCCTGGCCGAAGCGGGCGTGAGCGCCGCCGTGATCGAGGCGTTGAAAGCGGCAGGCGCACTGATCGAGCCTGACTAGCCCGCGTCGAAAGCAAGTTCGGCCGCGGCCAAATCCTCCAGGGCCGCGCCCACGGACTTGAAGAGCGTGATGCTCGCCCGGTCATCGGACGCGCGACCGGGCTTCTCATGGCGCGACAATTCGAAGAGGTCGGCGAGGACATCGCCCTGGCCGATAACGCCCTTGGAGATCGGCTGCACGATATCGCCGGCCTCCTTCAGCCCGCCCGCCCGGGTATCGACATAAATGCGCGCGCGCCGTGCAGCGCGGTCGTCGCTTTCGCGCATCTCAGGCGTATAGGCACCCACCAGGTCGACATGCTGACCCTCTCGTAGCCAATCCCCCTCGACGAGGGGCGTCTTCGAGAGCGTCGCACAGGACACGATATCGGCGGCTGAGACCGCGGATCGCCGATCGGCCACGGCCTCCACGGCAATGGGTCGGCCGAGCGCCGCCGGCAGCGAAACCGCAAGATCGCGGGCGAGCTGTTGCGCCTTGGCCAGGTCTCGCCCCCAGATCGCGACGCGCACGATCGGCCGGATCTTGGCGTGGACACGAACGAGATGCGGCGCCAACGCGCCCGTCCCGATCATCAGCAGGGAGCTGGCATCGGGCCGAGACAGATAGTGCGAGGCGAGACCTGATGCGCAAGCGGTCCGCCGCTTGGTGAGCATTGTGCCATCGAGCAAGGCAAGCGACGCGCCCGTCGTGCCATCGAGCAACAGATATTGACCGTAGATCGAGGGCAGCGACCGGCGGCCGTTGTCGGGAAAGACCGTGACGAGTTTGACGCCGATCCGGCCCGGTCCGGCGTTTGCCGACTGCCGCGTCCAGGCCGGCATCAAAAGCAGCGTCGCGTCCGCCGATCCGGATCCATTGGGAGCGACGATCGTATGGTGATGACGCGGCGGCATTTCGCAGCCGCCGCGAAACAGCGCCTCGAGCCGGTCGATCAGGGCTGTATCGTCGATGGCCGCATCGACCTCGGCTGCTGACAGGATCTTCACGAAGAGAGCGGGCCGCGCGGCGACGACGCAAGATCGGGTGCAACCAGCGCCGCCTGCCGCTCGATAGCCTTCTGGCCACGCCCCGATATATCGGCCGGGCCTGACGCAGGCGTGCGTTCGGCAAGCTGCTCCCGCAGACGCACCACCTCGCGATCCAGGCGCGACGCTTCCTTGCCCTGCTCGCGCGCGCGTCGGCGGTGGTGCCGGCCGGCCCACCAGCCCAGCCCCAACCCGGCCAGAACACCCAACAGCAGCACGGCCACGATCAGCAAATAGAGGGGGACCTGAAGGCTGTACGGCAGTGGCCAGACGGTCAGCGCCACCCGCTCGGTGTTGCTGACGGCCACCAGCACGCCAACCAGGACGCAGAGCAGGAGGAGAGCACGGAACAGGATTTTCATGCGGCCGCCAGAATGGCACAAGGCGGCGCGCTCGCGCGAGAGGCGCTAGTCCTTGTCGTCCTCGGACGGCTGGTCCGGTTCGGCCGGCGCAAGGCCCGCCGCCCGCACGGCTTCCTTGTTGAGGCGGTCGCGCAGATCCTTGCCGGTCTTGAAGTAGGGCACGCGCTTGGAGGCGACAGCCACCTGCTCGCCAGTGCGGGGATTGCGGCCCGTCCGGGGATCGCGCTTCTTCACGGAGAAAGCGCCGAAGCCGCGCAATTCGACACGGTCGCCGTGCGCGAGAGCCTTGGAGATCTCATCGAAGACCGTGGCGACAATCCGCTCGACATCCCTTTGATAGAGATGAGGATTCCGGGCCGCCAAGCGAGCAATCAGCTCCGACTTCGTCATTGGCGTAATAATAGCGCAAACCGATATTGGGTCAAGGTAAGCCCTTGAAAGGAAAAGGAAACCGCCCATACAGCCCGATTTGTCACGTTCCGATCGGTCTTTTGGCCATGAAAAAGGCCGGCCCTGACGGGCCGGCCTTCGCTTTCGACTGTCGAGAAAGCCTATTTCTCGCCGGCTTCTTCCTTCTTCTGGGCACGGCTCAGCGCCGCCCCCAGGATGTCGCCCAGGCTGGCGCCCGAGTCGGAAGAGCCGAAATCAGCCATCGCTTTCTTCTCCTCGTCGAGCTCGCGCGCCTTGACCGACAGCACGACGCGACGCGAGGTCTTGTCGATGTTGGTGATCTTGGCGTCGAGCTTGTCGCCGATCGCGTAGCGGTCGGGGCGCTGCTCGGAGCGATCGCGGCTGAGCTCGGACTTGCGGATGAAGCCCGGGATGCCGTCCTGTACCGTGACGTCGATGCCGTTGTCCTGGATGCCGGCGACGATGACGGTGACGACATCGCCCTTCTTGGCAACTTGGCCCACCTTCTCGAACGGGTCGTTGGCCAGCTGCTTGATGCCGAGGGAGATGCGCTCCTTGTCGACATCGACGTCCAGCACCTTGACCTTGACGCTGTCGCCCTTCTTGTAGTCGCGGATGGCCTCGTCACCGGCCTTGTCCCAGGACAGGTCGGAGAGATGCACCATGCCATCGATGTCGCCGGGCAGACCGACGAACAGGCCGAACTCGGTGATGTTGCGGACCTCACCGTCAAGCTCGGTGCTCGCCGGATACTTCTCGGCGAAGCTCTCCCACGGATTGGCCATGCATTGCTTCAGGCCGAGCGAGATACGGCGCTTGGACATGTCGACATCCAGCACCATCACTTCGACTTCCTGCGAGGTCGAGACGATCTTGCCCGGATGCACGTTCTTCTTGGTCCAGCTCATTTCGGAGACGTGGACCAGACCCTCGACACCCGGCTCCAGCTCCACGAAGGCGCCGTAGTCGGTGATGTTGGTGACCCGGCCCTTGAGCTTGAGGCCGACCGGATATTTGGCGCCGGCGCCGTCCCACGGATCGCTCATGAGCTGCTTCATGCCGAGCGAGATGCGCTGCGTCTCGGGATTGAAGCGGATCACCTGCACCTTGACCTGCTGGCCGATGGTGAGAGCTTCCGACGGATGGTTGATGCGCTTCCAAGCGATGTCGGTGACATGCAGGAGGCCATCGACGCCCCCCAGATCCACGAACGCGCCGTAGTCGGTGATGTTCTTGACCACGCCGTCGAGCACCTGGCCTTCCGACAGCGCGCCCATCAGGCGGGTGCGGTCCTCGGCACGGGTCTCTTCCATCACGGCGCGGCGCGACACGACGATGTTGCCGCGCCGGCGGTCCATCTTGAGGATGGCGAACTGCTGGGCCTGGCCCATCAGCGGGCCGACGTCACGGACCGGGCGGACATCGACCTGGCTGCCCGGCAGGAAGGCCACGGCGCCCGACAGGTCGACCGTGAAGCCGCCCTTCACGCGGCCGAAGATCGTGCCCATGACGCGTTCCTGGTCAGTGAACGCCTTCTCGAGCAGCGTCCAGGCCTCTTCGCGCCGCGCCTTGTCGCGCGACAGCACGGCCTCGCCGTCCTTGTTCTCCATGCGGTCGACGAAGATGTCGACGATGTCGCCTTCCTTCACCTCGGCCGAGGGACCGCCATTGGCGAACTCGCGCAGAGGAACACGGCCTTCCGACTTCAGGCCGACATCCACGACGACGAAATCATTGGCAATGCGCACGACGGTCCCTTTGACCACCGTGCCTTCGAAGCTTGACGAACCGCCGAGCGATTCGTCGAGTAATGCGGCGAACTCAGCACTTGCGGCATCGTTCGCGGGTTTGTGCAGGGCGCTGCCCTTAGCCATTCAATACCTCTTCCTTCATCGATCCCGGGCGAAACGCTGCCGCCCGTCGGCCAACCGGTTGATCCGGCGGATCCACTGCCTTGAAACTCCGACACCCGGACATCTCGTCCGTGCGCCAATCGCCGCTTGTTGTCTTCGATCCGCCGGCGGCGACTTACGGCCCGGATGATCGAAAGCCCTTGCGCTTAATGAACGCCAAAGCTGCGGCGAAGGCCGCATCGGCATCCATATTGCTGGTATCGAGAAGCCAAGCATCGGGCGCGGCTTTAAGGGGGGCAGCCGCCCGTTCGCTGTCGCGACGGTCCCGCTCCGCCATCTCGGCAAGAACGCGCGGCTTTATAGTGTCGACCCCTCGTTGGCGCAACTCCTGGAACCGCCGTTCGGCGCGCGATTCGACGCTTGCGGTCACGAACAACTTCACCGGTGCATCTGGACAGATGACGGTCCCGATATCGCGCCCATCAAGCACCGCACCCATCGCTTGGGATGAGAATTCCTTCTGGAAATTCAATAAGTTGGCACGGACTTCCGGGATCGCGGCCGCCCGGGAGCCAGCCTGACCCGCCTCGTCGCCCCGCAGCGCCGGATCGTCCAGGTCTGCAGCGGTCAGGCGTTCAGCGACCTCGGCCGGCATTTGGCCGGTTCGGGCCGAGATCGCGCCCACCGCGCGATAGAGTAGCCCCGTATCGAGATGCGGCAGGCCGAAATGGGTCGCGAGCCGCTTCGCCAGTGTGCCCTTGCCGGACGCCGAAGGACCGTCGATCGCGATGACCAGCCGCCTAGTCATTGCACCGCGTCACGCCGCTTCGATCTTGGCGCCGAGTCCATTCATCAGCGCCACGAAGCCCGGAAAGGACGTATCGATCGGCGCGCCGTCGTCGATTGCTACAGGCGCGCGAGCCGCCAGTCCCAGCACCAGGAAGGACATGGCGATGCGATGGTCGAGATGCGTCGTTACCAGTCCGCCACCGGCCGGAGCTGCGCCGGTGCCATGGACCGCAAGTGAATCGGTGCCCATCTCATGCTTCACCCCGTTGGCGGCAAGGCCGGCCGCCACGCTGGAAAGCCGATCGCTTTCCTTCGCGCGCAACTCGGCCAGCCCGTGCATATGGGTGGTGCCCTCGGCAAAAGCCGCCGCGACGGCAAGGATTGGATATTCATCGATCATCGACGGCGCGCGTTCTGCGGGAACGACTATGCCCTTCAGTTTGCTCCCTTTCACATGCAGATCGGCCACGGGCTCGCCGCCAAGTTCGCGCTCGTTCTTGAAGAGGAGATTGGCCCCCATCTCCTTGAGGGTCGTATAGAGGCCGGCCCGCAACGGATTGAGGCCGACGTTCTCGACCATGACGTCACTGCCCGGCCGGAGACAGGCCGCGACCACGGCGAAGGCCGCAGATGAAGGATCGCCCGGAACAATGATGTCACGGGCCTTGAGCTCGGGCCAGCCAACGACAGTGATACGCTTGCCCGGCCCGCCTTCGACGGGTTCGACCCGGACCTCGGCTCCAAAATGGCGCAGCATGCGCTCGGTATGGTCGCGGGTCGCCTGAGGTTCGATCACGGTCGTGTCGCCCGCGGTATTGAGCCCGGCCAGCAGGATCGAGCTCTTCACCTGCGCCGAAGCGACCGGTAGCGTGTATTCGATGGGCACCATCTCGTCGGTGCCGATGACGGCAAGCGGCATGCGCCCGCCCTCGCGCGACTGGAAGCGAGCGCCCATGCGTGACAGCGGCTCGATTACGCGCTGCATCGGCCGGCGACGCAACGAGCCGTCGCCCGTCATGAAGCTGGTGAAGGGATGGCTCGCCAGAATGCCCGACAGCAGGCGCGCGGAAGTACCTGAGTTGCCGAGATCGAGCACATCGTCCGGCTCGCGGCCGCCGCCGACGCCAAAACCGCGCACGCGCCAGACATCGCCGTCACGGCTTATTTGAGCGCCCAGCGCCCGCAGCGCCGCCGCCGTGCGCAAGACATCCTCACCCTGCAGGAGGCCGCTGACGACGGTTTCGCCAAGCGCCAATGCGCCGAACATGAGGGCCCGATGCGACACCGATTTGTCGCCCGGCGCGCGCACGCGACCCTCCAAACGCTTGATAGGATGGGCAATCAGCTTGACTGGAGCGGCGGAGGTGGACAGGGCGGGCTCCCGAAGCAAGGCAAGAATGCGGCGCGGCGCCCTCCTACCATGCCCGAATTTGGTTTTGACAGGGTGAAAGACGCATGACATACGCCCCTCCTCGCGGCCGAGAGGCCTTATGCATCGGAATTTCCGGGAGATCGAGCGTGGTCAAGGCGTCCTGGGGCACCAAGCGTACCTGCCAGAACTGTGCAGCGCGCTTCTACGACCTGAACAAGAGCCCGATCAAATGTCCCAAGTGCGGTCGGGAACATGATCGCGAGGACTTTGTGAAGGTGCGGCGCGGCCGCGCCACGGCCGCCTCGACGGCAGCCGCGGCGGCCGCTGCTGCCGCTGCGGCCAAGGCGGCAGCGGCGGCCAAGAACAAAAAGCTGGAGGATACGGCGCTCGAAGACGAGGCGGCGTTGGAATCCGACGATGAGGCGTTGGAGGATACCGACGATCTCGCCGATGAGGCCGAGGACATCGAGGTCGAGGTCGAGGACGACAAGGGCGAAGGCGACCGCTAGTAGCGGCGCGGTTGCCAGCGGGCCAGACGCGACTTATACCTCGCCGCCGCCAGCATCATTTTCGGGGCCATAGCTCAGCTGGGAGAGCGCTACAATGGCATTGTAGAGGTCAGGGGTTCGATCCCCCTTGGCTCCACCAATTCGAAAGGGCTCGGCGGGTGACCGCTGAGCCCTTTGCTTTTGTCGTCGACGTCGACTGCTGAATCAAAACAGGTAGTTCGAGCTCCAGGCGCTGACCGACCACAACGCCACTGCCGCGCCCTCGATCGCCAGCGGCAGGCCGACGACGAACGTCGTCCATTCCGTCCCGCCATACGCGTGGTCGAACCAGATCCAGTAAAGAGCAAGGCCGGTAAGGAAAGTCAGGAGCGGCAGCGCAAGCCGCAGCGTCCAACGCCACAAACGGTTGTGGGAACAGCTGCGTGGCGGCGAATAAGCGCTCGGCGTCTGCGCTTCGCTCGTCATGGGCTGAGTTCCGGATAAGTCGAAATGCAAACCGTCAGGCATCACCGGCTCCAATCGCCGGTTGAACCTAGGAAATTTTCGCCTCTGCGAAAGCAAGAAAGCGCCGCTGTCTCGAATCGGTCACAACCCAAGGCCATACGTGGTGTCTGCAGATATCTGCTGCCCAACATCTTGAATCGGTTGATCACAACCTTCGGGAACTTGGACACAACAAATACGTAGCGTCCGTCGCCCAGCCTTTTCCCGACTACTCGCGCGCAAGAACCGCCGATGCTGCCGATGTCCCATCGAGCGCCTGATCGTCGTCGAGCGTGACGGTCACCTTGCGCAGCTTTCCGGTGAAGGAGAACGGTGCCTCGTAATGCGACACCGGGCTGCCGCGGTCGCGACCGATATCGAGACCGGACCAGGAGATGAAGCTGATGAAGCCGAGTTGCGCTTCGAACCCGCCGGCCGGAGCGCCGTCGATCAGCAAGGTCGCGATGTTCATGCCTTTGTTGCGCCGCATGCGCAGGCCGAGACGCCGATTCCCGGCCGGCACGGCGCGGTCGGATATGGCGACGTGATGCACGCCGCCGACATTCATGTCGTACGTCAGCCGGCTATCCTTGAGATAGAGCGAGTAGCCGCAGGTCATGTCGCCGTGGGCGATCAGCACACCCTCTGTCGCCGCACCATCGACGCGCACGTCGGCTTCGATCGTATAGGTCCGGCTCCGGACGTCAGGTGCCACATCGGTCGGCACATGGCCCACGCCGGCATGGAATACGAATTTGTTGCGCGGCCCGTGGAAGCGTTTGGCATTGTCGGCGAAGCGCGGTGCGAAGCGATCGTCGAGCGGCAAGACTTGGTGGCGTTCCGCCTGCCGCCACCATTCCTCGATCATGGCCTTCAGCCTTTCGGGTTCCGCGCGCGCGAGATCATTGGTCTCCGAGAAATCCTCGTCGAGATGGAACAGCTCCCACTGATCCTTATCGAACGCGCTGCCCATGGGGTGAAAGGCGACGGCCTTCCAGCCGTCCCAACACAGGCCGCGATGGCCGAACATCTCGAAGTACTGCGGCGCTGACTTCGTAGGCGCAGCCGAATCCGTAAGGCTTGCGGCGAAGCTGGTGCCCTCGATCGGCATCTGCTGAACGCCGTTCACCGCCTTCGGCGGCTCGACGCCCACCACCTCGAGCAACGTCGGCACGAGATCGCAAGCGTGGCAGAACTGCGGGCGCAGCTCGCCCCGTGCCGGCATGCCCTTGGGCCAGGAGACCACCAGCGGATCGCGGATGCCACCGCCGTGAGTGTTCTGCTTGTAGCGGCGGAGCGGCGTGTTTGCGGCCATCGCCCAGCCCAGCGGGAAGTTGGAATGCGTGTCGGGGCCGCCGATATCGTCGATGCGTGTGATCTTCTCCTCGATCGGCTCGCGCCGCAGGTTGTACGGGCCCATGGCATTGACCATGCCCAAAGGCCCGCCTTCCTGGCTGGCACCATTGTCGGACATCACGATGATCATCGTGTCGTCGAGCTGACCCGCCTCTTCGAGGAATGTCACCAGCCGAGCGAGGTGCTGGTCAGCATGTTCCAGCATCGCGGCATAGGCTGCCTGCAGGCGCGTATAGAGCCGGCGCTCGCCCTCCGGCAGCTCGGCCCAGGGGCGCACCAGGTCGTTGCGCGGCGGCAGCCGCGTATCCTTGGGCACGACGCCGGTTTCCTTCTGCCGTGCGAGCCGGCGGTCACGCTCGGCATCCCAGCCCTCGGCGAACAGGGCGTCATATTTGCGGATGAGATCCGGCGGCGCCTGGTGGGGTGCGTGGCAGGCACCGAAGGCCAGCCAGGTCAGCCACGGCACGTCGGCATTGTCGGCGATGTGGTCGGCAAGATAGCGGATGCCCTGATCGACCAGATCGGCCGTCAGGTGATAGCCCGTAGCGAAGGTGCCGGGCGGATCGACGGGGGTGTTGTCGCGCACGAGCTCGGGGGCGTACTGATCCGTCTCGGCATCCATGAAGCCGTAGTAGCGGTCGAAGCCACGGCCCAGGGGCCAGCCGTCGAACGGTCCAGTCGCACCCGACTCGGTGAGCGGCGTCACGTGCCACTTGCCCAACATATAGTTGCGATAACCGTGTGGACGCAGCATCTCGGCCAGTGTCCCGGCCTCTTTCGCGATCTTGCCGCGATAGCCCGGATAACCCGAATCGAAATTGGCGAGGCAGCCGACGCCGACCGAATGATGGTTGCGGCCGGTGAGCAATGCCGCGCGCGTCGTCGAGCACATCGCTGTCGTATGGAAGCTGGTGTAGCGCAGGCCGCGGCGGGCGATGGCATCGATCGTTGGCGTGGAGATCGGCGAGCCGTAGCAGCCGAGGTCGGAGAAACCGACATCGTCGAACAGCACGACCAGGATGTTCGGTGCGCCTTTGCCGTCGCGGCCGCGCGGCCGCTTGGGGCCCTCCGGCCAGAATGGCTGCGATTCGCCCACCGTCTTGCCGATCTTCGCCGCCATCCCTTGTCCCCTTTGTTTCGGCCTTTGTCCGACAGTTGGCGGACGTGATCAACCTTGTCGCCCGTCCGGTCGCGGGCTAGGGAAAGCCATGGCTCAGTTCACGTCCGACGGGCTGTCGCTCGCTTACGACGATTTCGGTCCAACCGACGCGCGCAAGGCCATCGTGCTGGTGCACGGGTTCTCGGCCAACCGATACGAGAACTGGAAGCGCATGGGCTGGTACGATGCGCTGGCGGCCAAGGGCCTGCGCGGCCTTGCCTTCGACAATCGCGGCCACGGCGAGAGCGCCAAGCCGCATGAGCCGGAAAAATATGCCCGCGAGGCGATGGCGCGCGATGTCTTCGCGCTGATGGATCATGCCGGGGTTGATCGGGCCCATCTGCTGGGCTTCTCGATGGGATCGCACATCGCCCTTACCGCCGCGCTGATCGATGGCGGCCGGATCGACCATCTCGTGGTGAGTGGCGTCGGCGGCCGGATCTTCGAACCGGCGCGCGATCCCGACGCCATGGCCCAGGCCATGGAGGCGCCTTCGCCCGAGGCGATCGCCGATCCGATGCTGAAAAGCTTCCGCCATTTCGCCGACGAGCAGAAGGAAGACCGGCTGGCGCTAGCCGCCTGCTCGCGCGGGCCGCGCGACGCGATCACACCGGAGGCTCTGGGCGCGATCCGCCGGCCCACGCTGGTGGTCGCCGGGATGCGCGACCAGCTCGCCGGCCCACCGCAAGGCCTGGCCGACGCCATTTCCGGCGCCAAGGCGGTCGCGGTGCCGGGCTGCGATCACTTCTCCCTGATCGGCCACGGGCTTTTCAAGGCGAGCGTGTTCGATTTCTTCGACGGCTGGCTCGACTGAGGCCCTACGGATATGGCGAAGATCCCCTTCAGGCGCATTCGCGAGCGCGCGGCCAAACGCAAGGGTGGCGAGAAGGTTTTGGCGAGCCTGCTGCCCAAGAAACCGGACCACAAGGCGCTGGCCAAGCTCGGCGACGATCGCGTGCTGTCGGAAATGGCCTGCCGCGTGTTCTCCGCGGGCTTCGTATGGGAGGTAATCGACAAGAAATGGCCGGGCTTCGAGGAGGCCTTCCTCGAATTCAACCCCAAGCGCCTCCTGTTCCAACCCACCGAGTTCTGGGAGAAGCTCGCCTCCGACAAGCGCATCGTGCGCAACCCCCAGAAGATCCGCTCGGTGCGCGAGAACGCCAAGTTCGTGACCGACATCGCAGCCGAGCACGGCAGCTTCGGCAAATTCCTCGCCAGCTGGCCGGCCGACGATCAGGTGGGCCTTCTGGACATGTTCGCCAAGCGCGGATCACGGCTGGGCGGCCATAGCGGGCAGTACCTGCTGCGCTTCATCGGCTGGGACGCTTTCGTGCTCTCCGGCGACGTCCTGCTCTGCTTGCGCGATTCGGGGGTGCCGCTCAGCGCGACGGCGAGCTCGAAGAAGGATCTGCGCGCGGCCCAGGCCCAGCTCAACGCCTGGCGGCAGGAGAGCGGATTGCCGATGACCCACATCTCGCGCATCTGCGCCCTATCGATCGGCGAGAACCATGACGTCGCACGGCTGAAGGAGATCATGCAGCTATGACCGAACTGCTGCTGATCAATCCCAACACGACGGCCTCGATCACCGACCTGGTCCTGAAGACAGCCCAGCGGTTCGCCAACAAGGACACGACCTTGCGGGCGACCACCGGCACCTTCGGGCCACGCTACATCGCCTCGCGCACAGCCTACGCCATTGCCGGCCACGCCGCCCTCGATGCCCTGGCGAACGACAAGGGACGAAAGGATGCGGTGGTGCTGGCCTGCTTCGGCGATCCCGGGCTGGCGGCGCTGAAGGAGATCGCCCCCGTGCCGGTGGTCGGCATGGCCGAGGCCTCGATCCTGCAAGCCTGCACACTCGGCCGGCGCTTCTCGATCGTCACCGGCGGCGACCGCTGGAAACCGATGCTGGAGGAGTTCGTGGCGAGCCAGGGCCTCGCCTTCCGCCTTGCCTCCGTGCGGACGGTGGCGCCGACCGGCGCCGATATCGCCCGCAATCCCAAAGCGGCGATGGCGTTGCTAGCCAAGGGTTGCCAGGCCTGCGTGAAGGAAGATCGCGCCGATGCAGTCATCCTGGGCGGCGCCGGCCTCGCGGGTCTTGCCGCCAGGCTCGAAGGCAAGGTCGATGTGCCGCTGCTCGACGGCGTCGCCTGCGCCATCTCGATGGCCGAGAGCCTGGCGCGTCAGAAGCCTGCGAAGGCCAAGTCGGGCGCCTTTTCTCTACCGGCGCCGGTCGACAGCGTCGGCCTATCGACAGCACTTGCCCGTTTGCTGAGCTAACTGGTCGGCAGAGGCAAATCTCGGGAACAAAATGTTGTTCTCGAGATGGATGTGCTGCCTGAGATCGTCGGCGAACTTCGAGGCCCCGGCGTAGAGCGCCTCCCAGGACCGGCAGGCGCCGGAAGGCAGCGTGAAATCGTGGGTCAGCGCTTCCAGCGCCTCCAGCGTCTGGCCGTGATCGTCGTGTTCATGGCGCATGCGGGCGATCGGCGCCGCCAGTCCCGACATGGCCTTGGCCATGGCCGGAAACAGGATCAGCTCTTCCTTGGCCATATGCTGTTCGAGTTCCTGCCGGGTGTGGTCAAGGAGATCGGCAAGGCCGCGCGGAACCGCGGGATTGCCCGCATGGACTTTCTCGACCTTGCGTGCGAGCTCCACCAGCTCCCTCAGTTCGCGACGGTGGACCTCGTGATAGCGGGCAAGGATGTGGTCGATCAGCTCGACCGTCGCCGATGGTGCCTCCGCCTTGCCGTCGACCGGAAGCGCCGACAGCGCCTGCTCGACCTCGCTCACGTCGACACCGCGCTGCCGCGCCGACTCGTCGAGCGCCACATTGCCCTTGCAGCAGAAGTCGAGACCAAAACGGCGGAACACCTCGGTCGCACCGGGCAGGCTGGCGGCGATCTCGCCCACCGTGCGGTTGCGGGCGAACAGGTCATTGGCTGGCGTTGTCATGAGGTTCTCCTTGGAGCAGGCACAGGTGCGCCATCGCGGTAGAAGCGCTCGCCTCTGGCGGGCAGCTTGCCTGCCGCGACCGCAATGCCGAGTTCGAGGCTCTGGGCGATGCGCCGCGCGCGCTCGATGAAATGCGCTGCCGCCACCGGCGGACAGACCGCCGCCGCCGTGGCCTCGAACAGCTCCAGCCATCGATCGAAATGCGTCGCATCGACCGGCAGCGGCGCATGCTTGGCCATGGGGTTACCGCTGTAGGCACCCGACATCAGCGCGACCGACGACCAGAAGCGGCACATGCGGGCGAGATGCACGTCCCAATCCTCGACGCGCGCCGCGAACACCGGACCCAGGAGGGCATCCTCCCGCACCTTGGCGTAGAAGCTATGGACCAGCCGTTCGATCATCGGCTCGTCGATCCCGGTCCGCGCCACAATGTCCGCGCGCAGCAAATCGGTATTCATGGTACCTATTTGGGATCGGCAAACAGGTATTTACAATACCTGTTCACACGGAGCGACAATGCGCCTCACAGCCTTTACCGATTACGGCCTGCGCGCCTTGATGCGGCTCGCGGGCGAGCCCGACCGCTCGTTCACGACCGACGAGATCGCGAAGGAATTCGAGATTTCGCGGCACCACTTGACCAAGGTCGTGCAGCGCCTGGCCAACGCGGGCTATGTGAAAACCCAGCGCGGCGCGGGGGGCGGCTTCCAGCTTGCCCGCCCTGCCCGGTCGATCGGTCTCGGCCAGGTCGTGCGCGACCTCGAAGAGGATCAGCCGATCGTTGAATGCTTCCGGGCCGATGGCGGCCATTGCGTGCTCACGCCTCGATGCCGACTACGCAAGCGGCTGGCGGACGCCCGCGAGGCATTCCTCGCAGAGCTCGACAAAACCTCCCTCGCCGAATGTGCCTATCCCACACGGCCGCGCTCGAAGGCGGCCTGAGGAAGGAGGCTGGTCCTGCAGGCCAGCGTCACACCTCCGTGCCTTGACACGCTGCGGCCTGCTGGCATGGTCGGCCGATGCGGTTGGCTAGTTTTCGCCAGGCGGGCGTTCAGAAGTTTGGCGCTGTCGTCGAGGAAGGGATCGTCGACTTGTCGGCGCGGCTCAACGGACGCTGGGCGACGTTGCGCGACGTCCTGGCCGACAACGGGCTCGCGGCCCTGGCGACGGCGGCCAAGAACCAGAAAGCCGACATCGCCCTCAACTCGGTCGAGCTGCTGCCGGTCATTCCCAACCCCGACAAGATCCTCTGCATCGGCGTCAACTACGCAAGCCATGCCGGCGAAGTCGGTCGCGAGCTGCCGCCTCAGCCCAGCGTTTTCTCGCGATTGCACAACACGCTGGTGGCACATAACGGAAACATCGTCCGGCCCAGCTCCTCCATCGCTTTCGATTTCGAGGGCGAGTTGGCGGTGGTGATCGGCACGCGTTGCCGCCACGTGCCGCGGGGACAGGCGCTGTCGGTGGTCGCGGGCTATACCTGCTTCTTCGACGGCAGCGTGCGTGACTTCCAGAAACATTCGGTGACCGCCGGCAAGAATTTTCCGGCGACCGGCCCGCTCGGCCCATGGATGGTGACCGCCGACGTGATCACCGATCCGCAGGCGCTGGAGCTGACCACCCGGTTGAACGGCACCGTCGTCCAGCACGACACGACCGATCACATGATTTTCGATGTCGCCACGATCATCGAGTATCTCTCGACCATCACCTGGCTCGAGCCAGGCGATATCATCGCAACGGGCACGCCTGACGGTGTCGGTCTGGGGCGCAAGCCGCCGCTCTGGATGAAGGCGGGCGACAAGGTCGAGGTCGAGATCTCCGGGATCGGGACTTTGGGGATCAATGTCATCGACGAGTGAATCATTCGGCGTCGCTGCCGGCCCGCAACAGGCGGAAGGCTGGCGCAAGGACGCCAAGATCGTGACGCTGATCTCGGTCGTGCACTTCGTGAGCCACGTCCACATCATGCTGTTGCCGCCGATCTTCGGCCAGGTCAGGGAAGCGTTCGGCGTCAGCTATATCGACATTGCGCTTGCCCTCACCGCCTTCAATGTCGCGTCGGCCCTGCTGCAGACGCCGGCCGGCTTCCTGGTGGATCGCGTAGGGCCGCGCGCCATGCTCACTGGCGGCCTTCTCGTGGGTGCTGGAGCGATCGCCGTCGCCGCACTCGTGCCCGGCTACTGGGCCTTCATCATCGCCTACGCCTTGTTGGGGGTCGCGAACACCGTCTACCACCCAGCCGACTATTCGATCCTGTCGCACACGATCGATGGCAAGCGTATTGGCAAGGCATTCTCGATCCATACGTTCGCGGGCTATGCCGGCAGCGGCGTGACACCGGCCTTCGTCATCGCCTGTGCCGCGATCTGGGACTGGCACGGCGCCTTCCTCGCTGCCGCGATCCTGTCGTTCGCCGCAGCGATATTGCTGGTGGTGGCCGGCCATGTCCTGCCGAAGGCCATCCGCAAGACGGTCGCATCCGAAGCGAAGGAAGCCGGGCACAAGGTCGGACTGGACCTGCTGCTGAGCGCGCCGATCCTGCGCAATCTCTTCTTCTTCCTCTGCCTCGCGATGGCAAACGGTGGCATCCAGACCTACACCGTGGTGAGTCAGAAGGCGCTATATGGCACCTCGGCGTCGATCGCCAACGTGGCGCTGTCGGGCTTCCTGCTGATGAGTGCGCTTGGCGTGCTGCTGGGCGGCATCATCGCCGACCGTACGCCGCATCATGAACGCGTGGCGGCGATCGGTTTTGCCTGCACGTCCACCATGGCGATCCTGATGGGCTGGGTCGCCCTGCCCGGAATTGTCCTGGTCCTGGTGATGTCGATCGGCGGCCTGCTGAACGGCATGATCCAGCCCAGCCGGGACATGATGGTGCGCGCCGTCACGCCGCCGGGTTCGTTCGGCAAGGTGTTCGGCTTCGTGACGACGGGCTTCAATCTCGGCGGCATGATCGCGCCACTCACCTACGGCTGGCTGATGGACCACGGCCAACCACGGATGATCTACGCCATCGTCGTGGTCTTCATCCTTCTCGCGCTGGTGACCGCCGTCACCCGCCACAAGCCGCAGGCAAGCACCGCATGGACGCGCTGACTCCCGAGCATTCCGACAAGAACTCTGCCCTTGGCCAGCGGTACGGGGCCGCGATCCCGCCGACGGGTCCGTGGAACGAGACGATCGCCAGCCTGCTGCAGCATCGGTCGGTGCGCGGCTACAAGCCGGATCCAGTGCCCGCGGGCACGCTCGAGACGCTGATCGCATCGGCGCAATCGGCCGCCACCAGCTCCAACATGCAATGGTGGTCGGCGATCGCCGTCACCGATTCAGCGAAGAAGAAGGCGTTGGCCGAGATCGCGGGCGGCCAGAAGCACATCGAAGAGTGCCCGCTGTTCATCGCCTGGGTCGCCGACATGACGCGCAACCAGCGCATCTCCGACCAGGAGAAGGTCGATTTCGAGTGCATGCCCTGGCTCGAGACCTTCATGGTCGCTTGCATCGATGTGGCACTTGCGGCGCAGAACGCCGTCGTGGCTGCCGAATCGCTTGGCCTCAGCACGGTCTATATCGGCGCCATGCGCAATGACCCAGTGCGCGTGGCCAACCTGCTTGGCCTGCCCAAACAGTCCTTCGTGGTGTTCGGCCTTTGCGTCGGCTACGCGACGGAGAAGGCTGCAGGCGAGGTGAAGCCGCGCCTGCCGCAAGGGATCGTGCTCCATCACGAGCGCTACGATGCCGGACAGAAGGCGGCGCTTCATCAGGCCTATGATGCCGAGATGACGAAATTCTCGCAGCGCCACGAACTGCAGGCCGCGACCTGGACGCAGCGCGTGCTGAACCGGCTCGGCCCTATCAAGTCGATGAACGGACGGGAAAAGATGCGGACGGCGCTGGCGAGCCTCGGCTTCGAGATCCGCTGACGCCGAGAACTTAGAGATATCCCGCCTGAAACAGAATCACCTCACCCTGAGGAGGCGCGCAGCGCCGTCTCGAAGGGTGGGAACAGTCTCGGGGTTGCCACCCTTCGAGACGCGGCCGGTGGCCGCTCCTCAGGGTGAGGTTGGAGTCCGCTCTATCCGTGCGGCACCAAAACCTGGCGCACGGTGGCGACGTCCTGCAGCCGATCGAAGCCTTCATTCATTTCGGCAAAGCCGATGCGCTTGCTCATCATGCGATCGACCGGCAGCTTGCCCTGCTGGTAGAGCGAGATGAAGCGCGGGATGTCGCGCACCGGCACGCAGCTTCCCATGTAGCTGCCTTTGATGGTCTTCTCCTCGCTCACCAGCGAGCTCTGCTTGAAAGCGAAATCGGCGCTGATCGGCGACAGGCCGGCCGACACCGTCGTGCCGCCCCAACGCGTCACGAGATAGGCCGTCTCCATCGCCTTGATCGTGCCGGCAAGGTCGAAGGCATAGTCGACCCCACCGTTGGTGAGGTCGTGCACCTGTTTCACGTGGTCGGCATCCTTCGCATTCACCGTATCGGTGGCGCCAAGCTGGCGGGCGAGACCCAACTTCTCATCGGAAAGGTCGATGGCAACGATCTTGGCCGCACCGCCCAGCACCGCGCCCAGCAATCCGCTCAGGCCCACGCCGCCGAGCCCCACGATCGCGACCGAGCTGCCGGGCCGGATCTGCGCGGTGTTCACCACGGCGCCGACACCGGTGACAACAGCACAGCCGAACAGCGCGGCGAGGTCGAGCGGCAGGGATCTGTCGATCACCACCACCGAACCGCGATCGACGACGGCATATTCGGCAAAGCACGAGACACCGGACTGATGGTTCACCGGCTTGCCGTCATGGTGCAGGCGATGATGACCGGACAGGAGCTGGCCAGCGGCCCGCGGCGCGACAGACCGCTCGCAGATATAGGGCCGGCCCTCGAGGCAGCGCCGGCAGCGGCCACAGCTCACGTTGAAGGTGAAGCAGACATGATCGCCTGCCTTCACGTCGTTCACGCCGACGCCAACCTCGACGATCTCGCCCGCCCCTTCGTGGCCGAGCACGATCGGCGTCGGTCGCGGACGATCGCCGTTGATCAGCGACAGATCGGAATGGCAGAGCCCGCCGCCACCCACTTTCACCAGCACCTCGCCCTCGCCGGGCGGGTCGAGATCGACGTCGAGCACATGGATGGGCTTGCTCTTGGCGAACGGACGCGGCGCGCCGCAAACGGTAAGGACCGCAGCTTTCATCTTCATCAGGCAATACCTCCATCGACACGCACGACCGATCCGGTGGTGAAGCTCGATCCCGGCGAGGCGAGATAGAGCGCGGCTGTGACAATTTCATCCGGTCGGCCGCTGCGCTTCAGCGCCGCCGTGCTGTTGAGCTTGTGTTCCTCGCTCCAGGCCTTCGACACATCGGTCAGGAAGCGGCCAGGCGAGATGGTGTTCACCCGCACTTTCGGTCCATATTCGAAGGCGAAGGCCTCGGTGATGGCATTAAGCGCGGCCTTGGCGCCGGCATAGGGTGCGATCTGCGGTCGCGGCCGAAGCGCGCCGGCACTCGAGATATTGATGATCGAGCCGCCCTCGCCGGCCGCCATGCGGCTGCCGACCAGCGACATCAGGCGGAACGGCGCCTTGAAGTTCAACGAGACAATGCGATCGAAGAGTTGCTCGGGCGTCTCCAGCGACGAGGGCGCAAGGGGTGAAGAGCCGGCGTTGTTCACCAGGATGTCGACCTTGCCGAAGGCGGCATAGGCTGCGTCCACGAGGCCATCGAGCTCGTGCCAGTTGGCGACGTTGCACGCATGAATCTCGGCTCGCCGCCCTATCGCCTTCACCTCCGCCGCGACCTTCTCGCAGGCGTCGCGCTTGCGGCTGGTGATGAGGACATCGGCCCCGTGCTCAGCGAAGGCCTTGACCATCTGGTAGCCCAACCCTCGGCTACCGCCGGTCACCAGCGCCACTTTCCCGGTGAGGTCGAACAAATCTGTCATGAAACGACTCAAGACGTTTGTGACTGGCCTGTCACCCGTTATGTGTCTTGAGGAGCGGAACGGGCCCGCGTTATAAACGGCGTCGCTTGCGTATGCCTTGACCTCACACGGGTGCTGCCATGGCAACAAAGCCTGTTCCCTATAAGCTCAATCCTGGACATGACGCTGCCGTACGCCGAATGCTGGCGCACGATGCTCTCGGTCAGCCGTCTTCCGATGCAAATGGGGCCGCCGAGGGAAACCACGAATATGCGTCGCCCAGGGAGCCGCGCCAGGAGCCGCGCTCCAACAGCGACCGGGCCTCGTCGTCTCCACGGCAGAACCTCAGACGCTGAGACTTCAGCTCAGGAAGTCTTTCGTCCACCGGGTGTAATCGCCCTCGCGCGTGACGCGCTTCATCAGCTCGGCATCGGCAATGCCCGTGAGCTTGCCGGGTGGCGTCCCCTCGCGCAGGGCCTTCAAGGTGTCGTGTACCGCTTTCACCGCTGCCGCGAACGGCTGGTGGCCCTGCAGAGCGACGCGCACGCGACGCGACGCCAAATAGGACAGATCAGTGAGTTCCGGCGAGGCGCCGCCGAGGATGAGCGGCAGCGTGGTCGCCGAAGAGATCGCATCGAGCTCGGTCCGCGTGCGAACGCCGACGAAGAACAGCGCATCGACACCTGCCTGCTCATAGGCCTTGCCTCGTGCGATGGCATCGTCGAGGCCGGTGATCTGGACGGCGCTGGTGCGGCCAGCGATGCAGAGCGCCGGATCCTGGCGGCCGGCGAGTGCCGCCTTCATCTTGCCCACGCCCTCGGCAAGGCTGACCAGCCGCGGCTTCGCCGCGCCAAAGGGCTGCGGCAGCTCCGTATCCTCGATGCTAAGGGCGCATACGCCCGCGGTTTCCAGTTCCTCGACCGTGCGCTTGACGCTCAGCGCATTGCCGTAGCCATGATCGGCATCGACCAGCAGAGAGAGGTTGCCGGCCCGATTGATGCGATAGGCCTGGGCAGCGAACTCCGACAGCGTCAGCACGATCAGGTCGGGAGCGCCCAGCACCGCCATCGACGCCACCGAGCCCGCGAACATACCGACCTCAAAGCCGAGATCCTCGGCGATGCGCGCCGAGATCGCGTCATAGACCGATCCAGGGTGGACGCAGCGTTGTCCGGCAAGAAGGGCGCGGAAGCGCTTGCGGCGATCGATCCAATGCATGTCGTTTCCTCCTCGCGAAAAGCCCAATTCGGCTGCCTTCCTAGCAAGGCTTGCGCTGCAATGCAGCGCTGCGTTTCGACGGGCAAACTGAGCCGCCTCCGGCGCTTCCGTGCCCCCGGGTGAAAGCGTAGCGTCTCGCCAACCGGGCGGCAGGAACACGCGGACCTTCGCCTCAAAGAAGAACGCGTTCGGAGGGGCAGCCCATGTTCGAGGTTCTCGATCGACAAACACGCCTGACCGGCAATCAAAAGAAAATCCTGGCCGCCGCCATCATCGGCGATGCGCTGGAGTTCTTCGACTACTTCCTGATCGCCTTCGTGCTCGCCTTCCTGATCGGACCGTGGAAGCTCACGTTCGGCCAGTCGGCGATCGTGCTGATGAGCTCCGGCATCGGCGCCATTATCGGTGCCTACGGGTGGGGCTGGCTGGCGGATCGCATCGGCCGACGCAAAGTGTTCATCGGCACGGTGCTGAATTTCTCGATCGCCACCGGCCTGCTCTATTTCACGCCTGACAACGGCTGGATCTACCTCACGATCATGCGCTTCTTCGTCGGGCTTGGCGTGGGTGGTCTCTATTGCGTCGACTTGCCGTTGGTGCAGGAGTTCATGCCGACCTCCAAGCGTGGTTGGATCGGCGGACTCGTCACCTGCATCATTCCGATCGGCGTTGGCCTGGGTTCCATCCTCGGGGCCTTCATGGGCGCGGCGCAGTGGCGGCTGTTGTTCGCGATCGGCGTGCTGCCGGCGCTGATCGTGCTGCTGGTGCGGCTGTGGGTGCCCGAGTCGCCACGCTGGCTTGCACGCCAGGGCCGCGTCGACGAGGCGCGCAAGTCTCTTGCCTGGGCGCTGCAGGTCGATCCCAAGAGCCTGCCGGCGCCGACGGCCGACGAGGTCCGGGTGGTGAAAACCAACTGGTTCGACCTCTTCAGCTATCCGCGCAGCCTGCTCGTCTCCTGGCTCGGAAATGCCGGCGCGCAGACCGGGGTCTACGGTGTCGCACTCTGGGCCCCGGCGTTGTTTGTGCTGCTGCTCAAGGTGACGCCGCAGGAAGCCGCCAAGATGATGCTTCTGTTGACGGTGGTCGGCTTCGTCGGGCGCGTATCGTTCTCCTGGCTGTCGGAGCGGATCGGGCGGCGCAACTGTGGCGGCCTCCTGGGTTTTGGTGCGGGCATCCTGATCATCCTCGCCGGCTACAACCACGACACCATGTTGTTCGGCGTTTCCGCCTTCTGGCTGATCCTGGCGGCGGCGATGTTCTTCGCCGACGGCGGCTTTGCGATCGTCGGGCCCTATGGCGCCGAAATCTGGCCCTCGCACCTCAAAACGACGGGCATGGGCTCAGCATACGGCTTCGGCGGCATCGGCAAGATCCTGGGGCCAGTCGGACTGGCACTGATCGTCGGCTCCGGCAACTATCTCAAGCCCGACGTGCCCCTGCCGCAAATCCCGACCGCGTTCCTTTACCTCGGCTGCTGGTTCCTGATGGCCGGCGTGGTCTATTATTTCTTCGGCATCGAAACCCGGGGCAAATCGAACGAGCAGATCGACCGGGAGCTGATGGCCACCGCCGATCGCCCGAAGCCTGCATTCGGAGAGGACTGACTTGGACACGCTCATTCCGACTTCCGCCGACCTGGCCGGGGACCAGACCGTGATCGCGCAGGCAGAGGCGCTGCGGCCCCTCGTCGAAGCCACGTCGAACGAGGTCGAGGATATGCGCCGGCTGCCACCGGCCCTGCTCGACAAGCTGCACGAGGCGCGGATGTTCCGCCTCCTGCTGCCGCGCTCGTCCAATGGCATCGAGACCGATCCCATCACCTTCTTCCATGTGATCGAGACCATCGCCCGCGGCGATGCCTCGACGGCCTGGTGCCTGAGCCAGGCCGGCGGCTGCGCCATGTCCGCGGCCTATCTCAACCTGCCGGTGGCCCACGAGATCTTTGGCAACGATCCCCGTGCGGTCCTCGCCTGGGGTCCCGGCCCCCGGGTGAAGGCGATCGAGTGTGAAGGCGGTTATCGGGTGACGGGCGTCTGGGCCTTCGCCTCGGGCGGCCGGCACGCAACGTGGCTCGGCGCCCACTGCCCAATCTGGCAGGCCGACGGGTCGCCGCGCCTGAACGCCAACGGCAAGCAGGTCGAGCGCACCATGCTGGTCCGCACCGAGGAAGTGCAGTGGACCGACATCTGGAATGTCGTGGGCCTGCGCGGCACGGCGAGCGATCAGTTTGCGCTCAACGACCATTTCGTACGCGCCGACCATTCGATCACACGCGACACGATCACGCGCGAAGCCGAAGCAGAATGCCGTGAAGCCGGCCCCCTCTACCGCCTGCCGGCGATGACCTGCTACGAGGTGGGCTTCGCGGGCGTGGCTCTGGGGATCGCCCGCGCCTCGCTCGACACCTTCGTCGACGTCGCAAAAAACAAGATCCCACGCGGCAAGATAAGCCCGATCCGCGACAACGCTGTGGTGCAAACCAACCTTGCCCAGGCCGAGGTTGGTATCCGCTCCGCTCGTGCTTACCTGCTGCAATCGATGGCCGATGTCTGGAAGCGGATCTCGGGCGGTGCCAGGCTTTCGGTGGACGATCGCATCTTGATCCGCATGACCTCGACCAATGCCATTCATAAGGCGCGCGAGGCCGTCGACTTCACCTACAACGCCGCGGGGGCTACGGCGATTTTCGAGAGCCATCCGCTGGAGCGCCGCTTCCGCGACATCCATACCGTGACCCAGCAATTGCAGGGGCGGCTCTCTCATTTCGAAACCGTCGGCGCCTGGATGATGGGCGCGAATGCCGACCTCACCTTCGTCTAGGGAGTGAACGATGCCGCTTGGCGCCCTGCAGCATTACACGATCGAGCCGTCCAACCTCGAAGCCACCAAGGATTTCTACTGCGATGTCCTGGGACTGGAGAACGGCGACCGGCCGCCGCTCGGCTTCCCGGGCTACTGGCTCTATTCCGGCGGTGTCGCCACCGTGCATCTGCTGGGCGACCGCCAGCCGCGAGAGGGAATCGTCGTGCGCGGCACGAAGAAGAAGTTCGAAGATACTGGCCGGTTCGACCACATCGCCTTTGCCGCCACCGACATCGAAAGCGTGCGCGCGAGACTCAAGGCAAAGAACGTGAAGTTCCGTGAACAGATCGTGCCGCGCACGGGAGCCGCGCAGATCTTCCTCTATGATCCAGACGGTGTTGGTGTCGAACTGAATTTCCCGGCGCCGTGAGCGCGGCTGTCCCGTGTTGATCTCGCTCGACATCCAGACGATCGATCCCGTTGCGGAGAATGCCACCTTTGGCGACGTCGGGGCCTACGAGCGCGTCGTCGGCACGGCCAAGGGCGAAATCGACCCTGATGATCCCGCCAACAAGGCGATCGCTCTCCTCGACAAGGCGCCGCGCAACGCGCGCGGCCATGTGAAGTATGCGACCGACGTCTACATCCTGCGGCCGAAAGATCCGGCCAAAGGCAATGGCCGCATCCTCTACGAGGTGAACAATCGCGGTCGCAAGATGTTGTTCGGCAACATCGCCGACGGCCCGCAAGGCGTGAATGATCCCCGGACCTTGGCCGACCTCGGCAACGGCTTTCCACTGCGGCGCGGCTTCACCCTTGTGTGGTCAGGCTGGGACCCTGACGCGCCGCGCGCCAACATGGGGCTTGCCCTCACGGCGCCGGTCGCAACGAACAACGGCCAACCGATCGTGCAGCGCGTGCGCGAGGAATATGTGTCGGGCACCCGTGGCGGCGCGCTCGAAGCGTTCAAGCTGTCCTACGAAGCGGTATCGCTCGATCAATCACGCGCCCGGCTGACAGTGCGCGAGCGTGCCTCCGATCCGCCACTGGAACTGCCCGCCGCCGAGTGGGCCTTCGTCGACAGCCGCACGATCCGGCTGCGCGAGGGCCAGAAGCCAAAGCCGGGCTTCCTCTATGAGTTCCATTACGAGGCCAAGGATCCCAAAGTGCAGGGCTTGGGCTTCGCGGCCACCCGAGACCTCATCAGCTACCTGAAGTACGACCCAGCCGCGGTGGCAGCGACCGGCCGGCCGATCGCCCATGCGCTTGCCATCGGCTTCTCGCAGGCCGGCCGCTATCTGCGCCATCACGTCAGCGCCGGCTTCAACCGCGACGAGCGGGGCCGCACGGTCTTCGACGGCATCCATAGCCATATCGCCGGCGTCGGCCGCCTCTTCTTCAACGTGCCCTTCGGCCAGCCCGCGCGCACCAACACCCAGCACGAGGATCACGGCTTCCCCGAGTCCTGGTTCCCCTTCTCGACCGCAACGCTCGAGGATCCCCTGACCGGCCAGAAGGGCGCGCTGTTCCGCGGCGACGGCAGCGACCCCAAGCTGATCGAGACCAACACCTCGACCGAGTATTGGCAGAAGGGCGCCTCGCTGCTCACGACCGATCCGCTGGGCGCGAAGGACGTCGCGCTGCCGGACAACTCCCGTGCCTACATGATCGCGGGAACGCAGCACGGCGGTCGCGCCGGCGCCACGGCCGATCCCGGTCCCAACGTCAATCCGCGCAACCCGCACAACCCCATGCCGGCGGTGCGCGCGTTGCTGGTCGCGCTGGACGAATGGGTCGTCTCCGGCAAGGCGCCGCCAGCGAGCCGTGTACCGACACTCGCCGACGGCACGCTGGTCGAAGCGAGCAAAGCAGGCTTTCCCGCCATTGCTGGAGCCGCCGTGGCGAAGGCCACCAACGAAGTGGCGCCATCAGGCGACTGGGTCGATCCCAAGCCCGCCGCGCGCGCCTATCGCACGCTGGTCTGCCGCGTCGATGACGACGGCAACGAAGTCGCGGGCGTCCGGCTTCCCGACATCGCCGTGCCGCTTGCGGCCTATACCGGCTGGAACGAGTACAAGCCGCCCTACCCACGCGGCGAACTGGCCGACCGCGACGGCAGCACCTTTACCTTTTCCGCCGACACGATCGCGAAGCGCTACAAGAACCGCGCCGGCTACCTCGCCCAGGTGACGGCAGCCGTCGATCAACTGATGAAGGACCGGCTGCTCCTGCAGGAGGATGCCGACCGCTATCTTGAGAAGGCGCGCGCCGAAACGCGCGTGAAAGCATGATGGCCAAGCTCGACCGCGACGGCGTTGGGATCCACTACGAGATCCACGGCAAAGGACCGACGATCCTGCTGAGCCACGGCTACAGCTCGACCAGCCGCATGTGGGACGGCCAGGTGGCAGCACTGAAGGACCGCTACCAGGTGATCGTCTGGGACATGCGCGGCCACGGCGAGAGCGACTATCCGGCGGACCAAAGCCGCTACTCCGAAGCGCTGACGGTCGGCGACATGCTGGCCCTGCTCGACAAGGCGGGCGCCAAGGAGGCGATCGTCGCCGGCCTGTCGCTGGGTGGCTACATGTCGCTCGCCTTCCACGCCAGCCATCCCGAGCGGGTGCGCTCGCTGATGCTGTTCGACACCGGGCCCGGCTTCAAGAAGGACGAGGCCCGCGCCAAGTGGAACGAAACCGCGCACAAGCGCGCCGAAACCTTCGACGCCAAGGGGCTCGCCGCCCTCAACACCAGCGACGAGGTCAAGCTCACCCGGCATCGCGACGCCACAGGCCTTGCAGGAGCGGCGCGCGGCATGCTGGCCCAACAGAACGATCGCGTGATCCAGTCGCTCGATAAGGTCGCCGTGCCGACCCTGGTGCTGGTCGGCGCCAACGACACCAACTTCCTCGCCGCCACCGATTACATGGCGGCCAAGATCAAGGGATCGACCAAGGTGGTCATCCCCGATGCGGGCCATGCTGCCAATCTGCATCAGCCCGCGCTTTTCAATCAGGCGGTCGAGTCATTCCTCGCCCGGCTGCCGACAGGATAGATTCACCTCACCCTGAGGAGCGGCCGCAGGCCGCGTCTCGAAGGGTGGCCACAGTTTTGATGTTTCCATGCTTCGAGACGGGCGCGGCGCGCCCTCCTCAGCATGAGGTTGATGTGATGAAGGAGGAAAGTATGGGTAAACGGATTGCAGTGGTGGGCGTGGGCGCCCTGGGTGGCTATGTCGGCGGTTATCTCGCCAACTCAGGCGAGGACGTCACCCTGATCGACTTCTGGCCGGAGAACATCGAGACCATCCGCAGCCGCGGCCTCGAGCTCGACGGCGTGACGCCGGAGGAGAAGTTCACGGTCAAGAACGCCAAGACTATGCACCTCACCGAGATGCAGGATCTGTCGCGCCAGAAGCCGATCGACATCGCCTTCGTATCGATGAAGTCCTACGACACCGAATGGGCCACGGCGCTGATCAAGCAGTACCTGGCACCGGACGGCTTCGTCGTGTCGCTGCAGAACTGCCTCAACGAGGAGCGCATTGCGGGCGTGGTCGGCTGGGGCAAGACCGTGGGCATGGTGGCCTCGCTGATCTCGGTCGACATGTACGAACCAGCCCGCATCCGTCGCACCATCGCCAAGGGCGGCGACAAGCACACCGTGTTCCGCGTCGGCGAAGTGCATGGCCGCATTACCAAGCGTGTCGAGGAGCTGCGCGACATGGTCGGCCGCATCGACAGCGCCAAGACCACGACCAACCTCTGGGGCGAGCGCTGGTCCAAGCTTTGCCAGAACGGCATGAAGAACGGCGTGTCGGCTGCGACCGGCCTCACCGGCACTGACTGCGATCGCAACGACGCGATCCGCCGCTTCGCCATCAAGCTCGGCGGCGAGGCTGTGCGGGTGGGCCAGGCGCTAGGCTATCACATCGAGAAGATCGGCAAGTTTGAGCCCGAGACGCTGGCCAAGGCATCCGAGGGTGACAAGGCGGCGCTGGACGAGGTCGAGACCATCATGCGCCCAGGCTCCAACACCAATCCCAACCCGCGCGCCGACGTCCAGCGCCCCTCGATGGCGCAGGACATCCGCAAGGGCCGTCGCACCGAGATCGAGTTCATGAACGGCTACGTCGCCGATCGCGGCAACTATATCGGTGTGCCGGCGCCCACCCACGCCAAGCTCACCGAGATCGTGAAGAAGGTCGAACGGAAGGAACTGCAGGCCGCGCCAGCGCTGCTGGGCGGCTGATCCTTCTTTGCGACGCCAGCCCGCGAAGGTCAGCCGGTCAGGATCGGCTTCAGGGCCTCGCGCTCCTCAAGGATGAAGTCGAAGAACGCCGAGATCCTCGGCGTTCGCCGCAGGTCGGGATGCGCAAGCAACCGCCAGCTCCGCGCCAGCTCCGCGACCGGGCCCAGAACACGCACCAGATCCGGCTCCGCGTCGCCCAGCGCCGTCGGCAACGGACCGAGCCCGATCCCCGATTTCACCGCGGAGACGAGGCCCAGGACGCTGCTGTTCCGGGCCACCAGCTTGGCGTCGGACGCGACCGCAGCGAGCCATTTCGACGCCCGGTGATTGGTCATGGCGCCGTCGAAGCCGACGATTGGATGACGCGACAGCTCCTCGATGTTTTTCGGTTGGCCGTGCCGCTCGAGATAGACGCGGCTGGCGTAGACGGCCCAGATCGAGTCCGCGATCTTGCGGCCCACCAGCTCATCGTCGGTGTCGCCTGACCGGAACGCCACGTCGGCCTCGCCTTTGGACAGATCGAGGTAGCGATCGCTTGTCACGAACTCCACCCGGAGTCCCGGATGCTTCGCGTGGAAGCGATCGATCAGCTTTGACTGCATCATCCTGATGACGATCGGTTCCGGGCACGTCACGCGAATCGCGCCCGAGAGTTCGCCGGCAATGCCGTCGACCTGGCGCTCGAAATCCTGCACGGCCACTTCGATCCGCTCGGCGTACGGCAGCAATTGCTGGCCGAATTCGGTGAGGCGATAGCCCGATGGCTGACGCACCACGACCTTCCGTCCGAGGCGTCGCTCGAATTCGGCCAGCCGTCGCTGCACCGTCGACTGACTGAGGCCGAGCGCCTTGCCGGCGGCGATCGTGCTGTGATTGCGCGCAACGGCCAGAAGGTATTTCAGGTCGTCCCAGTCAAACATCGCGGGATTATGCGATTCTGCGGCACGCTTGCGCAATCTTGCGGCTCCCGTCGCTACTCGCCCCCGCTTAGCGTCAGGCACTCCAACGACACGGATGACGTCGCATGCGCCTCGAACCAATGCTCGGCGGGTTTATGATCCTGGCGACCCTCGGCACTCCCGCCCTGGCGCAGGAGCACGGATTGGCCCGACCCAACCTGGTCGTTGAGGAGCTGGTCGACACCATGCCGCGGGACGCCCGGCAATCCGTGCGCATCCTGACCGCGACCTTCAAACCCGGCGACAGGACGGTGACGCACACCCATCGCTTCCCGGTGGGCGTCTACGTCCTCGAAGGCGTCTTCACACTGGAGCTCAAAGGCCGGGAGCCATTGTCGGTCAAATCAGGCGAAGCGATGGTCGAGCCCGCTGGCGTTGAGATGACGGGCTACAACAGGAGTGCGACCGACCCGACCAGAGTCGTCATTTTCTACGTCTCGACGCCAGGTATGCCGTTCCTCGATATGGTGCATTGACGGGAGGCGCCGCCGGTACCGCTTGCCTCCGCCCCGGCTTCCGCGCCAAGTTGGGGCAATGACCGGGGAAATTTCCATCCAGCGACTGGGCTTTTTCACCCGGTTGCTGGACGAAGCCGATGCCGCCGAGCGCTATCGGCTCGCTGCCGCGCAAATCGCCCATGCCGAGCGCTTCGGCTTCGATTCCGCCTGGATCGCCCAGCACCATTTCCATGAAGCCGAGGGCGGGCTTCCCGCGCCCTTCGTCTTCCTGTCGCACGTGGCCGCTCGCACGCCGCGCATCCGGCTCGGCACCGGCATCGTCACCCTGCCGCTCGACCTGCCGATCAGAGTCGCCGAGGACGCGTCGGTGTTCGATCTGATGAGCGAGGGCCGCCTCGAGCTGGGCGTCGGCCCCGGCGGCAACATGACGGCCTTCGCCGCCTTCGGCCTCGATAGCGACCAGCGCCACAGCCTGTTCGACCACCATCTCGACCTGCTGCGCACCGCACTCGCCAATCGACCGCTGCCGGGCGGCGACCATCTCTATCCCGCCAATCCGCTGCTGGTTGACCGCATCTGGCAGGCAACCTTCACCGTTCCAGGTTCGCGACGTGCGGGTCTTGCCGGCGACGGCCTGATGCTCTCGCGCACCCAGCCCCGCGCGCCCGATGCGCCGGGGGCATCGCTCGCCGACATCCAGAATCCGATGATCGACGCCTATCTCGAGGCTCTGCCCAAGGGACGCGCACCGCGCATCCTCGCCTCGCGCACGGTGTTCGTGGCCGACGACCATGACGAAGCGATGCGGCTTGCGGAAAAGGGGCTGATGCGCATGCGCCATCGGCTGGCGGCGACAGGCAATCTCGCCTCGGGCAGCCTGGTGGGTGACATCATCACCGCAATGGATGTGCATGTCGGCACGGTCGATGAGGTGATCGCCTCGCTGCAGGCCGACGACACGCTCCGGCGTTCGACCGACCTTACCATGCAGGTGCATTCGATCGATCCGCCGCACCCCTATATCCTGCGCTCGATCGAGCTCTTTGCCGAGAAGGTGGCGCCGGCGCTGGGCTGGTCGCCCGGCCGGTCGGAAAGCACGCGGAGGGTGGCATGACCGACGTGATCAACGAGTTGGCCGGCATTGCACCCGGTTCGGCGCTCGATAAGGCACGCGACAACAGGCCCGAGGCGCGCAAGCACGCGCAGGCCAGCTACGACGCTTTGTTCACGCCAAAAGACGTCGGCACGTTTTCGTTGCAGGAGCGCTTTGCCGTCGCGGCCTTCGTCGCCGCCTTGCACGGAAAGGAAGAAACGCGGGATTTCTACAAAGAGCAGCTGGTCGTCGCCGGCACGTCTCCCGAGCTCCAGGTCACCGTCGCGTCCGAGGCCTTCGAGGCCCGGGCGCACGGCCCCTATGGGCACTATCCCAGAGGCCCGCTCAGCCTCGAGAACAGCGACGGCCTGGTCTATGCGGTGGGCGCGACGGCGCGACACGTTCTGGGCCAACGGCTCGCGACAGCGCTCGAGCATACGCACATGCTGGTCTTCCATCCGCGCGATGCCGCGCCGCCGTCCCTGCAGGCGATGCTCGATGCCGGATGGTCCACCACCGACATCGTCACCCTGTCCCAGCTCGTTTCCTTCCTCGCCTTCCAGATCCGCATGGTCGCGGGCCTGAAGGCGCTGAATGCGAGGGCCACATGACTGAGAAGACCCTGACGCCGCCGGCGCATAAGGAGCCTGTCGTCTTCACGCGCGACCAGCTCGATTGGCTGCCGTGGCTGGAGCCCGCGGCCGAAGAGACACTGACGCCGCGCCAGAAGGAAAGCCTGGTCGACGCGGCACGTTCCAAGTCGCCCTACTTCCGCCTGCTGGCGCGCGACCCGGACATCCTCGAGGCGCGCACGCGCACCGACAAGGACATCTTCTACAATCCGCAGGCGGGCCTGCCGCGTGCCGAGCGCGAGCTGGCTGCGGCCGCGACGTCGCGGCTGAACGGCTGCATCTACTGCGCCTCGGTGCATGCCCGACATGCCGCCGTCTATTCCAAGCGCGAGAGCGACGTTCAGAAGCTTCTCGACCAGGGCGTCAGCGCCGATCTCGACGCGCGCTGGAATGCGATCGTCGCGGCGTCCGTAGCGCTCACCGCCATCCCGATCGACTTCGGCCCCGACGATATCGACCGGTTGCGCAAGGTCGGTCTCGACGACCTTGCGATCATCGACGTGATCAACGCCGCCTCGTTCTTCAACTGGGCCAACCGCCTGATGCTCTCCCTCGGCGAGCCGGCGACGACCGCGGGTTAGAAACGCTTCAAACTTATCACCTCACCCTGAGGAGCGTCGCGCAGCGATGCGTCTCGAAGGGTAAGCATCAGGCAAGGTGCTCGTTCCCACCCTTCGAGACGCGGCCCGCGGCCGCTCCTCAGGGTGAGGCGGGGTTTTACCCACTCGGCGTCGCATACCCCGCCCGAACTTCGTCGAACCCGCCCTTGTTGAACATGTAATTCCGGACGTCCCACAGCTCGGGAAACATCGGCGTCTCGAACAGCTGGTTGGCGACGCCTTTGAGGTAGCGGAGCCCGCTCGAGCCGCCGGTCCCGGTGTTGCTGCCGATGATACGGGCAACCGTCGAGAGATGGTCGAGGCGCCAGCGCCGAAAAGCATCTTCGACATCGATCAGCTTCTCGCCGAGCTGATAGAGTTCTGGGTCCTCCTCACGGTCCTCGTAAATGTCCTTCCAGCAGCGGAACACGGCAAGCTGCTTTGTATAGCGCTGCGTGTAGTCGCCCTTGTGCAGATCCTCGATCCCGTAGCCCTTCTTGTGACGGCCGAGATAGATATTGACCGCGTCGTAGATGCTCTTGCCGGCCAGCGCCGCCTCGAGCACCCGATCGTCCTCCGTGCCACCATTGCCGAACACGCTCTTCTTCTCGGCATCCATGTCGATCTGCCGGTATTTCAGGCCGAGCTTGAACTCCAGCACACGATATTGGATGGATTGAAAGCCTGACGCACCGTCGCGACCGACCGTGTCCCGGAACACGTGAAACTCGTCGGGTGTCAGGGTCCGCAGCACCTTCCACGATGAGATCAGCAGTTCCTGGACCTCGCTCACGCGTGACAACCGCTTGTAGGCAATCAGGAGGCTGTCGGACCGGGGCGGCGATCCCGCCGGCGGCGCCAGCGCGGCAATGGCGCAGTCGAGCTCGTGGATCATCAGCTTGAACCAGAGCTCGTGCGACTGATGGATGACGATGAACAGGAGTTCGTCGTCCGACTTCGTGCTGGTCTTCTGCGCCGACAGAAGCTGGGCTAGCTGCAGATAGCTCGAATAGGTGTTCCGCGACGGGTCGCTGGCCATGCACGTCCTTTCATCGGAGCGCCGCTGCGCACAGGGTGACCCCTGTGCTGGATGGCGCGCCCCGATGATACCGTGCGGCTCGTCAGGCCGCGAGCTTCACGCCGGCCTTGGCATCCTGCTTGATCATGTCGGCGCCTTTCTCGGCGATCATGATGGTGGGGGCGTTGGTGTTGCCTGAGGTCACGGTCGGCATGACCGAGGCATCGATCACTCGAAGCCCGGCGAGCCCGTGCACACGCAGGCGATCGTCCACGACAGCCATCGGGTCGTGGCCCATCTTGCAGGTGCCGACGACGTGGTAGGTGGTTTGTCCGTTGGCGCGCGCGAAGGCGAGCCATTCGTCATAGGTGTTCACGTCTTTGCCGGGCTTGTTCTCGAAGGCGATGTATTTCGACAGCGACGGATGGCAGACGATCTTGCGGGCGATCTGCATGCCCGCGACGGTGGCATCGCGATCGGTCTGGGCCGACAGGAAGTTCGGCCGGATCGAAGGTTCCACGCCCGGGGTCGCCGATTTGATATGGATCGAGCCGCGCGAATCGGGCCGGCACTGGCCGATCACGACGGTCATGCCGGGTTCGCGCTCCAGGAGCCGCTTCTGCGCCGAATCGTAGCTCGCATGCGCCATATGGAACTGCATGTCGGGCGTTTCGAGGCCGGGTCGCGTGCGCACGAAGCCGTACACGATGCCGGCCGTCCAGGTGAGGATGCCACGGCCTGTCGTGTAGTACTTGATGACCTCCTTCACCAGGTTGAGGCCGCGCGTCTGGTCGTTGAGCGTGATCGGCAGCTTCACGCGCCAGTTCATGCGCGGCGCGAAGTGGTCGCCATAGTTCTCGCCGACACCCTTCAGCTCGTGCTTTACCTCGATGCCAAACTTCTTGAGGAGCTCGGGCTGGCCGATTCCGGAATGCTCCAGCACGCCGGGCGACTGAACGGAACCACAGGAGACGATCACCTCGCGACCGCAGCGCGCTTCGCGAGCCTGGCTACCAACGGTATAGGCGACGCCCACGACGCGCTTGCCCTCCAGCAACAAGTTACTCACCAGAGCATCGGTCTCGACCCGCAGGTTGGGACGACTGCGCGCCGGATCGAGGAAGGCGCGCGCGGTCGACCAGCGTTTGCCGTTCTTCATCGTCACCTGGTAGTAGCCGAAGCCTTCCTGGTTGCCGTTGTTGTAGTCCTTGTTCTTCGGATAGCCGCTCGCCGCGGCGGCATCGATGAAGGCATCGCAGAGCTCGTGCCGCTCGCGCATGTCGGCGACGTTCAGCGGACCGCCCTTGCCGCGCGACTGGTCGCCTGCACCCTCGTAATTCTCCGACTTCTTGAAGTAGGGCAGGATCTGCTCGTAGGACCAGCCACGATTGCCGAGCTGCGCCCAGGTATCGTAATCGAGCGGCTGGCCGCGCACATAGAGCATGCCGTTGATCGAGCTGGAGCCGCCCAAGGTGCGGCCGCGCGGGCAGGGAATGCGCCGGCCGGCCATGCCCTCGTCGGCCTCCATCTCGAAGTTCCAGTTGAACCGCTGGTCGTTCAGCAGCCGGGTGAAGCCTGCGGGCACCTCGATCCACATCGACTTGTCGCGCGGTCCCGCCTCCAGGAGCAGGACTTTGATGCCCGCGTCCTCGCTCAATCGGTTGGCGAGCACGCAGCCCGCGGAGCCACCGCCTACGATGATGTAATCCCAGTCAGCCATGGTCGTTCACTCCCTTGCGCAACCAAGCTTAGCGCAAATGGCAGGAAACGTGGTGCCCCGGTGCGATTTCGCGCAGCGACGGCGCCTCCACCTTGCAGCGCGCCACGGCATAGGGGCAGCGGGTATGGAAATGGCAGCCGGCCGGCGGGTTGACCGGGCTCGGCACGTCGCCCTGCAACAGGCGCTTTTCGCGCTTCACCCTCGGATCGGGCACCGGCACCGCCGACAGCAGTGCCTCGGTATAGGGATGCTGCGGCCTGACGAAGATCGAGCGCGTGTCGGCATATTCGACGATACGGCCGAGGTACATCACGGCGATCCGGTGGCTGATGTGCTCCACCACCGCAAGATTATGCGAAATGAAGAGATAGGAGAGCTTCCGCTCGCGTTGCAGGTCCTGCAGGAGATTGATCACCTGCGCCTGGATCGAGACATCGAGCGCCGAAACTGGCTCGTCGCCGACGATCAGCTTTGGCCCGAGCGCAAGGGCGCGCGCAATGCCGATGCGCTGGCGCTGACCACCCGAGAACTGGTGCGGGAAGTTGGCCATTTGCGCAGGCCGCAAGCCGACGCGTTCGAACAGCGCCGCCACTTGCTCCCGCCGCTCCTTGCCCCGCGCTATGCCGTGGACGAACAGAGGTTCGCCCACGATGTCGCCCGCCGTCATGCGCGGATTGAGCGAGGAGAACGGATCCTGGAAGACGATCTGCATCTGCCGCCGGTAGGGCCGCAGCTCCTTCTTGGAGAGATGCGTGATGTCGCGGCCGGTCATGGCAACCTTGCCCGACGTCGGCTCGATCAGCCGCAGTACGGCGCGGCCTGCCGTCGACTTGCCGCAGCCCGACTCGCCCACCAACCCCAAGGTCTCGCCCTCGCCGATCGAGAAGCTGATGCCGTCGACGGCATAGACCTGCCCGACCGTGCGCCGCAGCAGGCCTTTGCGCACCGGGAAGTGCTTCTTGAGGTCCTTGACCTCGAGGACGGGCGTCGGCTCAGCCATTGCTGTGCCAGCAAGCGGCCCAGTGGCCGGGCCGCTTCTCCTTGTAGTCGGGCCGTTCGCGCCGGCAGAGATCGTCGGCCTTGGGGCAGCGCGGGGCGAAGGCGCAGCCGGCTGGCAGCGCGAACAGCGGTGGCACGATGCCGGGAATCTCCTGAAGCCGCGCCTCGTGCCGCTTCTCGTCGCCGCGCATCAGGTCGAGCCGCGGGATCGAGGCCATCAGCCCGGCCGTATAGGGGTGGAGCGGATGAGCGAACAGCTCGCCCACCTCGGCCTCTTCGACCTTGCGCCCGGCATACATCACGATCACCCGCCGGGCCGTCTCGGCGACCACGCCAAGATCGTGGGTGATGAGGATCACCGCGGCGCCGAACTCGCGCTGCAGGTCGACGATCAGATCGAGGATTTGTGCCTGGATGGTAACGTCGAGCGCCGTCGTCGGCTCGTCGGCGATCAGCACCTTGGGATTGCAAGCAAGGGCCATGGCGATCATGGCGCGCTGGCGCATGCCGCCGGATAGCTGGTGCGGATACTCCTTGGCTCGCTGCTTGGGCTCGGGAATGCGCACCAGGTCCAGCATCTCGACCGCCCGCTTCATCGCCTGCTTGCGCGAGAGGTTGCGATGCAGGATCAGGGCCTCGGAGATCTGCTTGCCGATGGTCATCACCGGATTGAGCGAGGTCATCGGCTCCTGGAAGATCATCGAGATCTCGTTGCCGCGCACCTTGCGCATCTCTTCTTCGTTGAGCGTCAGCAAATCGCGCCCGCCGAGCTTGATCGTGCCCGACACGATGCGGCCGGGTGGATCGGGCACCAGCCGCATCAACGACAACGCCGTCATGCTCTTGCCGCAGCCCGATTCGCCCACGATCGCCAGCGTCTCGCCGGAAGCGACTTGGAAATCGACGCCGTCGACCGCCTTCACAATGCCCTGACGTGTGTAGAACCAGGTGCCGAGGCTCTCGACTTCGAGCTGAGCCGTCATGAACGCTGCCGGGGGTCGAGCAGATCGCGCAGCGCGTCGCCCAGCAGGTTGGTGCCGAAGACGGTGAGGCTGATCGCGACGCCGGGCCAGATCACCAGCCACGGCGCGGTGCGCACGTACTCGGCTGCCGATTCCGAGAGCATCCGCCCCCAGGAGGGATGGGGCTCGGGCACGCCCAACCCCAGGAACGAGAGCGAGGCCTCGACCAGGATCGCCGAACCGAGCTGGGCAGTCGCGAGCACGATCAGCGGCGCGAGCGTGTTGGGCAGCACGTGGCGTACGGCGATGCGCAGTTCGCCCATGCCGACGGCGCGCGCTGCCTCCACGAACGGCTGCTCGCGCAGCGACAGCGTGCTTGAGCGCACCACCCGCGCCACGTTCGGCACCAGCGGGATGGCGATGGCGATGATGGTGTTGCGCAGCGACGGCCCCAGTGCGGCGGCCATGATGATGGCCATGACCAGGAGCGGCAGCGACTGCATGATGTCCATCACGCGCTGCAGGGCAAGGTCGACCCAGCCGCCGAGGTAGCCGCTGGCGAGCCCGACCGCTATGCCCAGCAGCACGCCCATCCCCATCGCGCCTGCCCCCACCATGAGCGAGATGCGGGCGCCGTGGACGATACGGCTGAACATGTCGCGCCCCATGAAATCGGCGCCGAGCAGGAACATGCTGCCCGGCCGGGCGAGCGAGAACTTGGCATTGGTCGCCGTGGGATCGACCGGCGCGATCACGTCGGCGAATATCGCGGTCAATATGAAGGCGGCGACGATCACGGCCCCAACCGCGCCCAGCGGATAGCGCCGCGCGAAAAAGAGCGTGCGGCTCCACCAGCCGGTTACATTGGCGCCCGCCCGGGCCAGCGCTGCTTCGTGGTCGATCACAGCCATGGCATCAGCTGTATTTGATGCGCGGATCGAGGGCCATGTAGGCCATATCGACCAGGAAGTTCATGGTCACCACGATGAAGGCAATCAGCATGGTGAGGTTCTGCACGATCGGATAGTCGCGCCAACGGATCGCCTCGACCAGGAAGCGGGCAACGCCCGGGATGTTGAACACCGTCTCGGTCACGATCAGGCCGCCGACCAGGAACGCCGCCTCGATGCCGATCACGGTCACGACCGGCAGGAGCGCATTGCGCAGCGCGTGATCGTAGTTCACCGAGGTGTTGGAAGCGCCCTTCGATCGTGCCGTGCGCACATAGTCCTGGCGCAACACCTCGAGCATCGACGAGCGGGTGAGCCGCATGATCAGCGCTGAGCTGCGGAAGCCCACCGTGATAGCGGGCAGGATCAGCATCTTGACCTGCGCCACGAAGCCGTGGGCGTCGGAATCGTAGATCGGGATCTTGCCGAACCATTGCACTGCCGCCATCAAGACCAAGAGGCCGAGCCAGAAGGAGGGAAACGACAACCCGCTGAGGCTCACGATGCGCAGCAGATAGTCGAGCTTCGTGTTCTGTCGCACCGCGCTCACCACGCCGAGCGGCACCCCGAACAGGATGGCGAAGAAGATGGCAAGCCCCGCCAACTTGGCGCTGATCGGAATGCGTGGTCCGATCTCCTCGATCGCCGGACGCTCCGAGACATAGGCGTAGCCCAGGTCGCCGTGCGCCAGCCCGTCGATCCACTGCCAATATTGCTCGGCAATGGGCCGGTCGAGGCCGAGATCATGGACGATCCGCGCCTTCTCCTTGGGGTCGTCGTTGCCTGAGGCGTCGAGCAGGATGTCGGCCACGTTGCCCGGCACCAGCCTCAGCAGGACGAAGATCAGGATCGACATCCCGATCAACGTCACTGCCATCAGCGACAGGCGCCGGACGAGGTAAGCTCCCATCGCCGCCCCTTACTTGTCGAGCCAGTAGTCTTCGAAGCGCCAGCCGTTGTAGATGCTGTTCACCTGCAGGTTGACGCCCTTGAGCTTGGGCGACCAGCAGGTGTTGGCGACGTTGTGGCCGATCACCGGGCGGGCCACGTCCTCGGCCAGCTTCTTCTCGATCTCCCACACGAGCTTCTTGCGCTTCTCGAGGTCGGTCTCGGCCGACTGCTGGTCGATCAGCTTGTCGACCTCCGGGTTGTTGTAGCCGGTGTAGTTGCGCTCCGACTTCGAATAGAAGTTCTCGTAGAAGTTCACGTCGGGATCGTCGACCGACACGCCGGTCAGGTTCATGCCGATCTGGTAGTCCTTCTTCGCGATCTTGTTGTACCAGACCGACGAATCGATCGGCTCGAGCTCGGCCTCGATATGAACCTTCTTGAGCTGGTCGATCAAGATCACCGCCGGATCGCGGTAGATCTCGATGTTGCGAGTCGCGACCTTGATCTTGAGCGGCTTGTCGGCGGTGTAGCCCAGCTTCTCCATGATCTTGCGGCCCTCCGCCCGGCTCTTTTCGATGTCCGTCGCATGGCCGGGCAGCGATGCCAGCATCTCCTTGGGCATGCCCCACTTGCCGTAGGGCGGCGGCAACATCGCCGCGCCGTCGAGGTCGTGGCCCTGGCTCAGGATCTCGGCGAAGGCATGGTTGTCGATGGCGTCGACCAGCGCGTGACGCACCTCGGGATTGTTGAACGGCGGCGAATCGCGATTGACCAGGATGTTCGAGTTGACGTTGGTCGGCCGCGCCTCGCAAACCGCGTCCTTCCTTTGTGCCATGACGTCCTTCAGCAACGGGAAGGTGACGTCCGAATCGAACGTCATGTCGAAGTCGCCCGACTGGAAGCCCAGCATGCGCGTGGCGCGGTTGGGCACGATCTTCCATTCAATGGCGTCGAGATAAGGCAGGCCCTTCTTCCAGTAGTCGGGATTGCGCACGAGCTTGATCCCCTCGTTGCGCCTGAAGTCCACTACCTTGAACGGACCGGTGCCGATCGGCTTGGTGCGCATCTCGCGGCCGGAAACGTGGCAGGAGTAGATCGGCGCATAACCCGACGCGAGCATCGACAGGAAAGACGACTGCGGACGGCCGAGAACGAAGGTCACTTCGTTGTCGCCGTTGGTCGTGACCTCCTTAAGGTTCTGATACCAGATCTTGCGTGGGCTCTTGCGGAGGATTTCCGACTTCTCGTCGAGACCGGCCACCGCGTCGAAGGTGCATTTCACGTCCTTCGCGGTGAAGGGCTTGCCATCATGCCATTTCACGCCCTGATGCAACTTGAAGGTGAGCTTGGTCTTGTCATCGCTCCACGACCAGCTCTCGGCCAGGTCGGGCACGATGTGATCGGGACTGTTGACCTTCTCCTTGGGGTCGAACACCACGAGGTTGTTGAACACCGCCATGAAGGGCTGGACGACCGAAATGGTCGACTCTTCGTGGATCGACGCGCTGGGGGGATTCTCGCGATGAGAAATCCGCAGCGTTCCGCCTTGCTTCTGCGCGAATGACGGCGACGCCGCTGCCACGAGGCCGGCCACACCAGCGGCCAGCAATACCATCCTCAGACGCATCCATTCCTCCCACACAACGCAAATTTAGCTTGGTTGCAGGCCAAGCTATCACATCGTGTGTAGTCGCCAAGCGCTATTGCGCCGCGCCCTTGAGCTCGATCTGGTTGCCTTCGGGATCGTTGAAATAGACCGACGGCCCATTGCCTTCCGCACCGTAGCGCTGGACGGTTTCGCCGACCGCAATGCCGAGCGGCGAAAGCCGGGCCGCGATCGCGTCGCGGTCGAACGGCTCAATGCGAAAGGCGAGGTGATCCATGTTGCCGCCCGATGGCGGCCGCTCGGCCTCGACCAGGTCGAGCATCGAGGCGCCGGCGCGCATCTGCACCAGATGGAGCCGATCCAGCGTGCGCTCGACCTTGAAGCCAAGCGCCTGCTCATAGAAACGCACCATGCCGGCAAGGTCGCGCACCCGCAGCACGACATGGTCGATCCGTTCGACATGGAAAGTCATGGCGTCTAGCTTAGCCAAGCAAGGCACGGGGCGAAAGCCGGGAGGAAGCATGGGTATCGCGGTCAATGCCGCCAAGGCGCGGTTGAGGAAGAACGAGCTTGCGATCGGGATCGGCGTCCGGCTGGTGCGCAACGTCGATATCATCAAGGTCATGAAAGCAGCCGGCTACGACTGGCTTTTCCTCGATCTGGAGCATGGCGCCATGTCGATCGAGACGGCATGCGAGATTTCGGTAGCCGCGCAGGATTCGGGGATCGCGCCGATCGTGCGGGTGCCCTATGGCGAACTCACTATGGCCACCCGCGTTCTGGACGGCGGCGCTCTCGGAATCGTGATCCCGCATGTCGACACGGCCGAGGAGGCCAAGGAGATCGCCGACAAGCTGCGCTATCCGCCACGCGGCCATCGCTCGGTGGGTGGCGGCCAGGCGCAGTTCGACTACACGCCCATGCCGCTTGCGGAGATGACGAAGCAGAGCGACGACAACACCCTCATCACCGTCATGATCGAGACGCCGCGCGCGGTCGAGAATGCGGAGGCGATCGCCGCGGTGCCGGGCATCGATTGCCTGCTGATCGGCTCGAGCGATCTTTCGATGGAGCTCGGCATCCCGGGCGAGACCGGCCATGCCAAGATCCAGGCCGCGGTCGACCAGGTCGTCGCGGCTTGCAAGAAGCACGGCAAATGGCCGGGCATGGGCGGCGCCTACGCCGAGGACCTGCTGAAGCTCTATACCGGCAAGGGCATGCGGCTGGTGCTCGCCGGCAACGACCTGCCCATGCTCACCAATGCCGCACGAGCGCACCACGCCAAGGTCCGGGCGTTTCAGTGAGTGTTGTACCAAATAGTTAGCCGTGTCATCCCGAACGGAGTGAGGGATCTTTAATTGGCGTCGCTAAAGATCCCTCACTGCGCTCGGGATGACACCTGATCTCTTCTACCGCTTCCCTTCGATCTCGATTTCGAGCAGATGCGGCTTGCCTGACTTGAAGGCGGCCGCGACAGCGGCCTTGATGTCGTCGGCCTTGGCCACGTGCGTGCCGGCGACTCCCATGCCCTTGGCGAGATCGACGAAGCCGAGCGCGGGACCCGTCAGGTCCATATGCATATAGGGCTTATTGGATTTCACTTCGAAACGCGCGCGATAGGCGTCGATATTGTGCTTCAGCACGCGGTACTCGCGATTGGCCAGGATCACGAACACGATCGGCAGGTCATGATGTGCCGCGGTCCATAGCGCCTGGATGGAATACATCGACGAGCCGTCGCCCGAGAGGCAAAGGATCGGCCGCTTCGTGTCGGCGACCGCGACACCGAGCGCACCGGCCACGCCCTGCCCGATCCCGCCACCGCGGCCGCTGAAATAGTCGCCCGGGCCCTTGAAGGTGAAGGTCTTGAAGAGGTCGAGGTTGGCGGTGATGGTCTCATCGACCACCACGACGTCCTTTGGCGAACCCGCACGGATCTCCGCCATGGCCCGCGCCATCGAGGTCGGTGAGCGCGACCACGCCTTCTCGACCCGCGCCTTCTGTGCCGCCTCCTCAGCGTCCTTCAATGCCTTGAGGGCATCGTTGCGTTTGCGCGCAACAGCCGCGTCGGCCTTGACCGCTGTCTCAAGCGCCTGAAGCGCCACACCTGGATCGGCGATCACGCCGGCATCGAGCGCGAAATTGTAGGCAAGCCGCGACGGCGCCGCCTCGATCTGGAGCACCTTGGTGCCTGCTGTAAACGGCGAGCCGGGCCCGTACCACACTTCCTCGAAGAACGGCCCGCCCACCATGAGCACGAGATCGTTCGCCGCGAGCTGCTTGGCGACGCCCGGCGCGTCGAACGCCAATGTGCCGCGCCAGGCGGGATGATCGGTCGGGAAGGCATTGCGCCCGCGCAGTCCCTCGAACCACACCGAGGCCCCGAGCTTCTCGGCCAGCTTCACCAGCGTGCCATCGGCACCCGCGCGCGCGATGTCGTCGCCGGCCACGATGGTGGGGTTCTTCGCAACGGCAAGGAGCTTGGCCATGGCCGCGATACCGGCCGGATCGGGATGGCTGGCCGGGAACAGCGTCGCCGGTGTGCCGGGCGCGACAGCCGTCTCCTGCTCCATCACATCGATCGGCAGCGCCACGAACACCGGACCGGCCGGCGCTTCGTTGGCGATCTTGAACGCGCGTTGCAAAATCGGGCCCAGCTCGTCGGCACGCTCGACCTGTACACTCCATTTGGTGACGGGCGCCGCGATCGCGGCGAGATCATGACCCAGCACGGGATCGCGCAGCCGCAGCCGCGTGTCCTGCTGGCCCGCCGTCACGACCATCGGCGAATTGTTCTTGAGCGCGCCGTAGATCATGCCGATCGCATTACCGAGGCCCGGCGCCACATGCAGGTTCACGAACGCCGTCTTGCCGCTCGCCTGCGCATAGAAGCTCGCGGCGCCGACCGCGACGCCTTCGTGCAGATGCACGATGTACTGGAGCTGCGGATAGTCGAGCAGCGAGTCGAGCAGCGGGCTTTCGGTCGTACCAGGATTGCCGAAGATGCGGTCGACGCCATGGTTGACGAGCGTCTGCATGAGAACCTGGCGACCGCGCATTTTCCGCTCCCTCAAATCCCTTGCTTGGTATGAGAAAGCGATGGAGCTTGTCGAGCGCTATCGGGAGGAAGAACGCCATGCAGGCGGATTATGTTGTCGTCGGGGCCGGCTCGGCCGGATGCGTGGTCGCGTCTCGTCTGTCGGAAACGGGCGCATCGGTGATCCTGCTCGAAGCAGGGCCGAACGACTGGCATCCGATGATCCATATCCCGGCCGGCATGCGATCGCTGATCCGCAATCCGCTGGTCAATTGGAACTTCACCACCGAACCCGAAAAAGGCTCGGGTGACCGTCGCATCGAATGGCCGCGCGGACGCACGCTGGGCGGCTCGAGCTCGATCAACGGCATGCTCTATGTGCGCGGCGCGCCGGCCGACTTCGATGGCTGGGCGCAGATGGGTTGCCGCGGCTGGACCTACGACGACGTGCTGCCCTACTTCAAGAAGTCCGAGCACTATGTGCAAAAGGGCGATTCCGAGGTGCGCGGCCAGGGCGGCCCGCTCAAGGTCGAGGATTACCGCACCATCCTGCCCCTCACTCATCGCTTCGTGGAAGCGGCCCAGCAGGCAGGTTTCCCCTTCAATCCCGACCTCAACGGCAAGCAGCGCGAAGGCGTGGGCTATTCGCAGATGACGCGGCGCGGCCGGTTTCGCGGTTCGACGGCGCAGACTTTTTTGCGCGAGGCGCGGCGGCGGCCGAACCTGCGTGTCGAAACCGATGCGCAGGCAGGAACGCTGAGCTTCGAGGGCAAGCGCTGCACCGGCATCTCCTTCCGGCGCGGCGGCAATCTCACCCATGTGCGCGCGAATCGCGAAGTGATCGTGGCGGGCGGCACGATCAATTCTCCGCATCTGCTGCAGATCTCGGGGATCGGACCGGCCGCGCATCTTCAATCGCTGGGCCTTCCCGTCGTGCACGATCTGCCCGGCGTCGGCGCCAACCTGATCGACCACTACGTGATCCGCGTGGTGCACCGCGTGCACGGTACGTCCACGGTCAACGAGATCGCCCGCTTCCCGCGCGTGCTGCCCGAGATCGCGCGCTTCGCCCTCACCGGCCGCGGCGCCCTCACCTTCGGCGTCACGACGGCCCAGGTCTTCTGCGACAGCCGCGAGGGCCTTGCCTCGCCCGACCTGCAGCTCCTGTTCACGCCCGGCAGCACCCATCCGCTGAAATTCGGCCAGCTCGACGAGCAGCCTGGCATGAGCTGCGTGGTCTGCGTGGTGAAGCCCGACAGCCGCGGCACGATCATGGCCAGCTCGCCCGATCCCTTCGCGCGACCAGCGATCCGGCCCAACTACCTCACCACGCACACCGACGAACTGGCGCTGCTGGGCGGTACGCGTCATGCACGGCGGATTTTTGCGGCGGCGGCGCTCAGCCAGCACAGCCGCGGCGAGATCCAGCCCGGCCCCGATATCCAGAGCGACGCAGATCTCCTCGCTTATGCCCGCCGCGCCGGCAACACGCTCTATCACCCGGTCGGCACTTGCAAAATGGGCGAGGATCCGCGCGCGGTGGTCGACTCGCGCCTCAAGGTGCGTGGCGTCCAGGGCTTGCGCGTGATCGACGCCTCGGTGATGCCCACTCTCACCACCGGCAACACCAACGCCCCCACCATCATGATCGCCGAGAAGGGCGCGACCATGATCCGGGAGGATGCAGCAGCTTAGAGCTCATGCTCTTCCGGACCGCGAGCGTCCCGCTCGCGGTCCGGAAGATGTCCCGGCTAATCCACCTTCGCGCCGACCGCCTTCACCACGTCGGCCCATTTGGCGCGGTCGCGCTTCACCGTAGCCTTGAACTGATCGAGCGTCTCGTAACGCGGCGTGTTGCCGAGATCGGCGAGCTTCTTCTGTGTCTCCGAATCGTCCAACGCGACCTTGATCGCTGAATTGAACTTCCCGGCGATCGCCACATCGAGCCCCTTGGGCCCGAAGATCGCGAACCAGGTATAGCTCTCGTAGCCCGGCACGCCTGATTCATCGATCGTCGGCACATCGGGAATTGCCGCCACGCGTGTTTTGGTCGTGACACCCAACAGGCGCACTTTGCCGGAGCGCCAATGCTGCAGGATGGTCTGCACCTGATTGAAGATGCAGCAGACGTCGCCCTTCAGCACCGCCTGGATGGCATCGGGACCGCCGCGATAGGGAACGTGCACCATATCGAGGCCGGCCTTGGCGTTGAACTCTGCGAACGCGAGGTGCGTGCCGGTGCCGTTGCCGGTCGAGGCATAATTGTACTTGCCGGGCGCGGCTTTCACCTTGGCAATGAAGTCCTGCACCGACGTGGCGTCGATCACGTCGGGATTCACGGTCAGCACATTGGAGACATCGACCAGGGTCGAGATCGGCGTGAAATCGGCTTCGACGTCGAAGCTGAGCCTGGAATAGAGCGCCGGATTGACGCCGTGCGTCGCCGCTGTGCCCAGCAGGAACATGTAGCCGTCGGGTTTGGCGTTGGCGACGACCTCCGAAGCGACATTGCCACCGGCGCCCGCCTTGTAGTCGAGCACGAGGCGCTGGCCGATCGACTTCTCCAGCGACGGCTGCAGCATGCGCGCCACGACATCGACGCCCGAACCTGCCGGAAAACCCATGAGTACGGTCACGGGCCTGCTGGGCCACTCCTCTGCCCAGGCCGAAGCCGCAGAGAGAAAGAAAGCGAATGCAACCAACAGCGCCTTGGACATGGACGACTCCGAGCGAGCGATGGATTGGCTACTATGCTGCGGCAAGGAAGAAGGAAAGACCATGGGCTACATGACCGACGAGCGTCGGATGATCCAGGAGACGGCACGCGCCTTTGCCCTCAAGGAGGTGCTGCCGGTCGCCAACAAGCTCGACCCCGAGAAGGGCGACATCCCGCGCGAACTGATCCAGAAGCTCGCAGACATGGGCTATTTCGGCATCGTCATTCCCGAGCAGCACGGCGGCATGGGACTCGGCGTGTTCGAATACTGCCTGATCACCGAGGAACTGGCGCGCGCCTGGATGAGCGTCGCGTCCATCATCGCCCGCGGCAATGGTCTTAGCGCCGGCCGCGGCATGACCGAGGAGCAGCGCGCGGTGTTCCTGCCGCGTGCGGCCCGCGGCGAGTTTTTAGGCGCGGCGGCGATGTCGGAGCCGGGCGTCGGTTCGGATCTCGGCAGCATCTCCTGCCGGGCGCGCCGCGACGGCGATGGCTGGGTGATCAACGGCAACAAATACTGGTGCACCTTCGCTGATGGGGCGGATTACATCATGCTGGTGGCGCGCACCTCCGATCCACCGGACCCCAAGCGCAAGCATGTCGGCCTCTCCTCGTTCCTGATCGAGAAGAAGCGCGGCACCTTGCCCGACGGCGTGCGCGGCGCACCGATCCCAAAGATCGGCTACTTCGGCTGGAAGACCTGGGAGCTTGCCTTCGACAATTGCCGTCTGCCCGCCTCGGCGCTGATCGGCGAGGAAGGCCGCGCCTTCTACTACATCTCCGCCGGCCTCGAACGCGCGCGGGCGCACACCGCCGCACGGGCGATCGGCCTGGCGCGCGGTGCGCTGGAGGACGCGACGGCCTATGCGCAGGAGCGTCGGCAATTCGGCCAGGCGATCGGCGATTTCCAGAACACGCGTTTTCGTCTGGCCCGCATGGCCACCGAGATCGAGGCCTCGCGCCGGCTCATGTACTACGTCTGCGACGAGATCGACCAGAAGCGCCGCTGCGACAAGGAGGCGGCGATGGTGAAGTTCCATGCGTCCGAGATGGCCGAGCGCGTGACCTCGGAAGCGCTACAGGTCTTCGGTGGCGCCGGCTACACGACGTTGCACGCCGTCGAGCGCTACTGGCGCGACGCCCGCCTCACCAAGATCTTCGAGGGCACGTCGGAGATCCAGCAGCGCATCATCTCCGACCACCTTCTCGGCAAGCCGAAGTAACAGGAGACCTCACCCTGAGAGCATCGCGAAGCGATGTGTCTCGAAGGGTGTATCAAGGACACGGTGCTCGTTCCCATCCTTCGAGACGCGCGCTTCCGCGCATGTGAATGCGCTTACGCGCGCTCCTCAGGATGAGGTCAGCTTGATCAAAGCACGTTAATCCCGGAAGCTCGGGTCGAGTCGGTCGAGCTTGCGCAGCAGCGCCGGCCAGTCGAGCAGGCCGAACGGACGGCGCACATGCGGCTGGTAGTTCTGGTACGTCGCCTCGACCACGTCGGCCGGCACGTCGATCAGCTTGGTGTTGCACGACATGGCCGCGACCTGCGTCCTGCAGGAAAGCTCCAGCCGATGCATGGCGTTGAACGCCTCGGGGATAGTGGCGCCCGTCGTGAGCAGGCCGTGGTTGCGCAGGATCATGGCGTTGTTGTCGCCGAGGTCCTTCACCAAATCCTCACGCGCCGCGACGTCGAGCACCACGCCGTCGAAGTCGTGATAGCTGATATGGGCAAAGCGCATCGAGGTCTGGGTGTTGGCCAGCAGCCCGCATTCCATGGTCGATACCGCCATGCCTGGCCAGGTGTGGGTATGGATCACGCAGCCGACGTCGGGCTTGGCCATGTGGATCGCGCTATGGATCACGAAGCCCGCGCGGTTGACGCCGTAGTCGAGGCCGGGGCCGAATTCCGGCTTGGCGAGGATATTTCCGTCGTGGTCGATCTTGAGCAGGCTCGAGGCGGTGATCTCCTCGTAGAGCAGCCCATAGGCGTTGATCAGGAAGGAGTCGTGCTCGCCGGGCACGCGCACCGAGACGTGGTTCGCGATCAGGTCGGACATGCCGTAGAGGTCCATCAGCCTGTAGCAGGCGGCGAGATCGACGCGGGCCTGCCACTCCTCGGGCGAGACCTTCGATCGGAGATTGGCGACTTTCGAGGTTTTCAGCGTATAGACGCTCATGAAGGCGCTCCGGGATTTCGGCGTTGTGTGAACCGTACTCCCAGGCGCGCCTGCCCGTCTATGTCGCCCGTGCCCTCCAGGCGATCAGATCTTCTTCTTGGTGTCGCGCGGATTTCGCGGATCGGCTGGCAAAGGGTAAGCCGTCGTCGACTTGATGCGCTCCATCGCGAACCGCGAGGTGACGTTCTTGAGCGGCATGGTGTCGATCAGTTTCTTGTAGAAGGTGTCGTAGGCCTGCATGTTGGGAATGGCGACGCGCAGCATGTAGTCGATGTCGCCGGCCATGCGGTGGAACTCCATCACCTCGGGCATGGCGGTCACGGTCTGGGCAAACTTCGACAACCAGGCGGTCGAATGGTCGCCGGTCTCGATCGATACGAACACCGTGAGACCCATGCCCAGCGCTTCGGGCGAAACCAGCGCCACGCGCTTCAGGATGATGCCGGCCTTTTCCAGCCGCTGGATACGCTTCCAGCAGGGGCTTTGCGACAGGCCGACACGATGCGCAATCTGCGCCAGCGAGAGGCTGGCGTCCTCCTGAAGGAGGGCCACTATTTTCCGATCGATCGCATCCATGAGGGGTCCTGTAGGCCGTCGCAGCCCGTAATGTTGGGCCGGGACGGCCTAAACTCAACCGGTCTCAGCTCGAGAGCGGGTTGAGGCGGACAGGTGCGCCCAACCTCAGGGTCAACGCCTGGGCGAGCGCCTCGACGTCACCGTCGACCGCGCCGGCATAGTTGACGAGCCGCGGATCGGCGCCCGCGAACCAGGACAGCCGCCAGCCCGCTTCCGTGCGGGCAAGGGACCCCATGCTGCGGCCGCGCGCCGAGATGACCCAAAGCCCGGCCTCGGTGTAGGCCGCGGCAACGAAGCCGACGGCGCGCGCGAAGAGTTCGGTGGCGAGAGACGACATGCCGCCAATCTAGGGCGCGGTTGTCTTGCACCTCAATGAAACCGGATACCGAATGCGAATGCCGAAAGAGGAGGAAAATTCTCATCCTGTCGACTGAACAGAATATTCTGCTGGGAGCGCGCCGCTCCAGTGGCGCTCATAGGCGTCGCACCAGCGAGAAGAGTGCCGCTGGAGCGGTGCGCTCCTCAACGAAGCTACGGCCGCACCGCCGGCGCATCGATCGTCATGCCCCTCGCCCGGTCCATCAAATAGAGCTCGAGATCGACGTACTCGGGCGAACTGTAGTCGTACGGCTCGGCGCGCAGCCCGATCAGGCAGTTGCGCAACCGCCGCTTCAGCGAGCCTAGCGCCTGCCATTCCAAGCGATAGATCGGATAGCCGGTCGGATGAGCCTGTGGGATGGTGGCGCCGCCGAGTTTCTTGCCCGCATTGTCGTCATGGCAGTTGGCGCAGGAAAGATTGAGCTGGCCCTGCCGTTCCTTGAAAAGCTGTTCTCCGTGCGCGCGGAACGACGCAAGGCGAGGATCGTCGGCTGGCGCGATGGGCATGCCGCGCGATTGCCGGGCGACGTAGGCCGCAAGATCGAGCAGCTCCTCGCTCTCGGCGTCGAAGGGTGCGGCCTTCTGCTGCCCGGTGCGGCAAAGGTTGATGCGTCCCTCGAGATCGACCGGCTTGTCCGCTCCGGACGGGATCGCGGGATAGCGCGCCGCCACGCCCTTCATGCTGCCGGCGTCATGGCAGTCGACGCAGGCCTTGTTGCTGGCGCCAGCCTTCTGCTTCCACAGCGCCTCGCCCGCCTGCACGTAGAGCATGGCCGGATTGGCAGTATCGTCATCCTGCATCCGCTGCAGGGCCGGGCTCATATCCTGATAGCCTGACCGGCGCTGGTCTTTGCCGCCTTGCGCCATCGCGAGCGTCGCCAGGAATACCGTTCCTAATCCGACTACCGCCGACAGCCTCATGTCACCGTGACCATCACCGAGCCCTCGGCCGAGAAGTTCCGGTCGCCCGTCCACTGGAAACGGATGGTGCCGCTCTCCTTCGCCACGGCGAAGAAGGAGACATAGGGATTGGCCGCCACGGCAGGCGACATCTTCATGCGGAAGATCTCGACTCCGTTCCAGGTCGCGGTGAACTGTTCGATGATGTTGCGCGGAATGAGCTGGCCATTGGCACCAGGACGAAAGCCCGTCTCCATCGGGTGCAGGATCAGCGCCTTCAGCTCGATGGTCTCGCCCTTGCGGACCGTCTTCGGCGCATTGATGAGAACGTTGGCCATCACTTCACATCCTCGGTGCAGGCCGCGATGGTGACGATCACGTCGGCGCTCGCGCTCCAGAATTCGCCCCTGCTCGTTTCGGCGACGGCCACGACCTTCTGCGCATCGGCGAGCTTTATGCGGGTGGCAACGACCGCCTTGCCGTTGCGCGGACCGAGCCAGGCGTTGAAGACGTGCGGCTGCGGGTTCTTCTCGTTGAAGACATGGATCGCCCGCACATGGTCGGCCTCGGTCATCGGGCTTTCGACCCGAATCGTGACCGGCACGGCATTGCCGTTCTCGACCAGCGGTGGAATGTCGAGGGTCACACGGCCCGGCCGGATCTGTGCCTCACCCACCACGTCCCTGATCGCCGCCGTCATTGCGTCCGGCGTGGCCCCGGCCGAGACAAATGGCAGGACCGTCACCAGCAGAGACCCGGCGACAAAAGCGCGGCGTGTGGGAAGGGGCTGCATCATTTCAGGCTCGCGAGATAGGCCACGACGTCCTCGATCTGCGATGCGGTCAGGATAGGCTTGCCGGCAAAATTCCCCGCCACGCGTTGCAGGCGATCGAGCCGGTAATAGGGCGGCATGATCGTGTCGCTGTTGAGGCGCGACGCATCGACAAGTCGAAGCCGCAATTGACCTTCGCTCCAGCGCGCACCTGTGCCCGCGAGATCGGGCGCGAGATCGCCCTGGAAGCGCTCCTCGGGAATGGGCGCGCGATGGCAGAGCAGGCAAAGACCGACGCTGCGGTTGGCGACAATGGCGCGGCCTCGCGCGACGTCGCCGGGTGTTCCCGTCAGCGAATCGGGAATGGCATCGCCCACGATCACATAGGATCGCAGGCTGTCCTGGGCCGAGGCCGCGACGCTGGAAAGCGCCAGAAGAGCAGCGAGGACAAAGGCGTGGCGCATTCGGCTAACCAAACGTCTCGGCTGTGAGGACGCGGAAGCCGGCCTCGGCATAGCGCGCTTCCTGGGCACGAAGCGCCGAATCGCCGTCGATCGGACTGGTGCCACCGGCACCGGGCACTTCGAGAAACTGGCCCTTCTCGGGGCGATAGACGCCCACGATCGAGAAGCCGTAGTCCGGCGCGGCGAGATTGTAACAGGCGCTGACCAGTCGCGGCTCGGCCGGCGTGCGGCCCGCAAGAAGATCGACGATGGCGGCAGCGCAGGCCTTGCCCTGCGCATTGGCGGAGAAGGCCGCCTTGGGCATCGCGCCCATGAGCGCGGCATCACCCAAGACATGGATCGATGGTTGTAGTTCAGATTCAAATGCAATCGAAGATACCGGACACCAGCCCGTACGATCGGCAACGCCGGCCGTTTGAGCAATCGCCGCCGCCTTTTGCGGCGGAACGACATTGGCGACATCCGCCTTGTGCTTGTCGAAGTCGGTGTTGAAGGTGCGCGTCGCCGGATCGACCGAGGTGACGTTGCCGCCTTGGCTGAGCGGCACCCATTCGATCATGCCGGGATAGAGCTTGGTCCAGGCGGCCTGAAACAGCCGCTGCTGCGAGAAGCTGTCCTTGGCATCGAGCAACAGCACCTTCGACCGCGGTTTCTTCGCCTTGAGATACCAGGCGATCTGGCTTGCACGTTCATACGGCGCCGGTGGGCAACGATAAGGCGCTGCGGGCACGGAGATCACCACCACGCCGCCATCCTCCATCGCCTCGAGCTGGCGGCGCAAGAGTGCCGTCTGCGGGCCGGCCTTCCAGGCATGCGGCATCTTCTCCGCAGCGGCCTCGTCGTAGCCGGGCAACGCTTTCCAATCGAGATCGATGCCGGGCGCGATGACCAGCCTGTCGTAGGAAAGCTTCGAGCCATCGCCGAGGGTCACGATCTTCGCCGCGGAATCGACTGCTGTCGCCGTCGTCGCGGCCACGGTGACGCCGTTCCGTGCAATCGCTTCGTAGCTGAACTCCTGCTGCTTCAGCTCGCGGAGGCCCGCGATCACCTCGTTGCTGAACGGACACGCTGTATAAGTCTTGTTGGGTTCAACCAGCGTCACGCCAATCGCAGGAGCCATCGTTTTCAGCGTCCGCGCACAGACCGCGCCGCCAAACCCGCCGCCCACCACCACGACCTTCGCCGCTCCTTGCGCCCGCACGACCGTCGGCGCCAGGGCCGCGGCTGCGGTGAGCTTCAAGAGAGTGCGACGTCGGGCCGACAAATGCTTTCTCATTGGCCTTGCCCGACAACCCATTGCGATATCGCGTCGATATCGCGGTCGTTGAAGCCCTTGGCGATCGACCCCATCACGGTGGCGGGCCTGGCGCCGCTCCTGAACTCGCGCATGAGGCCGGCGATGTCATGGGCCGGCCTTCCGCGCAACACCGGAATGGGCGTTCCATTTGGCACCGTGCCATGGCAGCCGGAGCACGACGACGCGCCCGGTGGAGGTTGGGCGGCATCTGCGGCGCTGGCCAGTGCGAGGAAACTCGCCAACGCCGCCGCCAACACAGCCCGGGGCCAATGCCGCATCAGGCTCCTTTCTTGAGATCTTGATTCATGAGCGGCAGCTCGCGGACGCGCTTGCCGGTCGCTCTGTAGATGCCGTTCAACACCGCGGGCGCCGCCACGGCAATCGTAGGCTCGCCCACACCGCCCCAGAAATCGCCGGTCGGGACGATCACCGTATCGACGTCGGGCATCTCGTCCATGCGCATCACGTTGTAGCTGTCGAAGTTGGTCTGCTCGACGGCGCCGTCCTTCACGGTGATCCCACCGTAGAGCGCGGCCGATAGGCCATAGACGAACGAGCCCGCGACCTGGCGTTCGATCTGCGCCGGATTGACGGCGTGGCCGGGATCGGTGGCGGCGGTGATCTTGTGGACCTTGAGGATGCCGTCGCCACTCACCGAGACTTCGGCCACGGCCGCGACGTAGCTGCCATAGGCCATGACCTGGGAGATCCCATGGAAATGCCCTTCCGGCAAGGATTTGCCGTAGCCCGCCTTTTCGGCGGCAGCCTTGAGCACGGTGGCATTCTTGGGCTTCAGCATCTTGAGCCGGAACTCGAGCGGATCCTGCCCTGCCGCGTTGGCCAGCTCGTCCATGAAGCATTCCATGTAGACTGCATTCTGGTTCGCATTGACGCCACGCCAGAAACCCGCCGGCAGATGCGGGTTGCGCATCGCATGATCGATCAGAAGGTTCGGCACGTCGTAGCCGTACGCTGCTTCCGCGCCCCCTGGCAGGAAGCCCTGGAACACGACGTTGTCCTTGCCGTTCTGCAGGTTCTGCGGCGCCAACGACGCCAGGATCGATTGCCCCGAGATGCGGACATGCAGGCCAACCAGCTTGCCGCTGGCATCCAACCCGCCCGTCAGTTTGCACATGGTGGTCGGATGATATTGATCGTGCGTCGTATCTTCTTCGCGCGACCACACGAGCTTGACCGGCGTGCCTGGCATCTGCTTGGCGACCAGCACGGCCTGGCGCACGTAGTCGGCCCGGCCACGGCGACCGAAGCCGCCGCCCAGCATCAGCTTGTGCACGTCGCACTTGGTGACCGGCAACTCGGCCGCTTCCGCCGCGGCCGCAAGGGCCGCCTCGCCGTTCTGCGTGCCGCACCACACCTCGCACTTGTCCGGCGTGTAGAGTGCCGTGGCGTTCATGGGCTCCATCGTTCCATGGTACTGCCAAGGAAAGGCGTAGATGGCCTCGACCTTCTTCGCCGCGCCATCGATCGCGGCCTGCGCGTCACCTGCCTTGTTGCCGATGAAGGCCTCGCTGGCGCCCAGCCCTTCCTTCAGCATCGCGGTGACGTCGTCCTGCTGCAGTTCGTTGAACTTGCCCATGTCCCATTGCACGGGAAGGGCCTCGAGAGCTGTGCGTGCGTTCCAGTAGGTGTCGGCGATGACCACGACGGCGTTGTCGTCGATCGAGACGACCTTCTTCACGCCGTGCATCTTCTCGACCTTCGCAGCATCGAAGCTCTTGAGCTTGCCGCCAAACACGGGACAGGCCTTCACCGCCGCGACCAGCATGCCGGGCAAGCGCATATCGATACCGTAGATCTGCTGGCCGGTGAGCTTGTCGTGCGTGTCGAGCCGCTTGACCGGCTTGCCGATCAACTTCCAGTCCTTCGGATCCTTGAGCGGAACCTGCTTCGGCGGGTCGAGCTTCGCTGCAGCCGCTGCGAGCTCGCCGTAGCGGAGCTTGCGGCCCGACGGCTTGTGCGTCACCACGCTTTCGGCCGCCGCGCATTCGCTCGCCGACACCTTCCATTCGGCTGCCGCCGCCGCGATCAGCATTTCGCGCGCCACGGCGCCGCCTTCACGCACATATTGCTGGCTGCTGCGGATGCCACGGCTGCCACCGGTCCCGAAATCCCGCCAGACGCGGTTTCGCCGGACATTCTCGCCTGGCGTCGGATACTCGGTCGTCACCTTGCTCCAATCGCACTCAAGCTCTTCGGCCACGAGCTGGGCGAGCCCGGTCAGCGTGCCCTGCCCCATCTCCGAACGGGCGATACGAATCACCACCCGATCGTCCGGATGGATCACCACCCAGCAATTGATTTCCTTCACCTCGGCCGCTTCGGCCGAACCAGCGAAAGGAAGGCGCATGCCAAGAGAGAAACTGCCAGCGGCGACCGTGCCGCTCACAAGGAAGCTGCGGCGGCCAAGCGGAGAGTGGCCAAACGAGGATTGGATCGTCATGATGCTCTCCTCACGCCTTGGCCGCGGCATGAATCGCTTCGCGAACCTGCTTGTAGGTGCCGCAGCGGCAGATATTGGTCATCGCAGCATCGATGTCCGAATCGCTCGGCTGCGGCTTGGCGGCAAGCAGCGCCGTCGCGGCCATGATCATGCCGCTCTGGCAATAGCCGCATTGAGGCACATCGAGATCGAGCCAAGCCTGCTGGATCTTGTTCAACTTGCCGTTTTCGGCGAGGCCTTCGACGGTGATGATCTTCTTGCCGCCGACCGAGTTCAGCGGCACCTGGCAGGAGCGCGTGGCGACGCCATCGATATGGACAGTGCAGGCGCCACATTGGGCGATGCCACAACCATACTTCGTGCCAGTGAGGCCGAGCGTGTCGCGCAGCACCCACAAAAGCGGCGTGCGCGGATCAGCGTTCGCCTGCAATGATTTCCCATTGACGTTCAGGACGGCCATGGCGGTCTCCATCGGCAGCGTTAGTTTGGGAGCGTTGTTCGGAAGCGGAAAAACGCTAGCGCGCGGAGACGTCGTCAAAAAGGCGCAGTGGCGCATACGTGCTTCACAGCTACGTGTTTCACAGCCGCGTGAAGAGATTCACTAAAGCGTCGCTGCAAATACTCGCAGATAATTACCGCCCAGGAGCTTCGCGGTTTCTTCCGCATTGAACCGCGTGCGCAACGCCGCCGCGAGTTTCGGCAAGTCGGCGTAGCTCGGCATCGTGCTGGGACCTACCAGGCCAAGCTGGTCCGTGCCGAGGCCGACATGATCGATGCCCGCGACATCGACCATTTTCGCAAATCCTTCCGCATAAGATTGGTAGGTGCCGAAGTACGCGTTCACCGGCCAGATTCCGATCACACCGCCCGTTGCAGCGATGGCACGGGCATGATCGGGCAGGATCCGTCGCGTCCACGGTACCGGCCGCTCGGTAAGAGAGGTGTGTGACAGCACGAGCGGTTTGGTGGTAACTGCGGCCGCCTTCTTCACAAGTGCATAGGTGCCATGCGCTACATCGACGACGATGCCGAGCTTGTTGCAGCGCCGGATCACGTCGGCACCGAACGCCGTTAGGCCGTCGTGGACCGCGGGCTCGGTCTGGATGTCGCCCAGCTCATTCGGTCGGTAGTGGGTGAGCTGCAGATGGCGAAGCTGCCATTTCTCGTAGGCCTCGTCGAGGCGCTCGATATGGCCTTCAAGGAAATCAGCACCTTCCGACGACACGATGACCGATGGCTGAGCCGATCGTGCCTTACGCAAATCCGCCGACGTTTTGATGATAGGCAATCCCTGCTCGCGCGCCAGAATGTGCAAAGCCTCGAAGCCTCGCCAACTGAAGTCGAACAGCTCTCCGGGCGAGGGATCGCGGCTCGGTCGCAGGCGGCCGTCGGTGAGGGTGATGGTCGGTGAGTCCGCCACGATGGCGAGGCAAATCGTCGACAGGCCACCTTGACGCATCGGGTCGGCAACAGCCGAGAATTTACCGCGGCCCCAAGTCATACGAAGCAGGTTGCCGGCATGGCTGTGCATGTCGATGGCGGTGCCGTCGAGTGTCTGTGCCGTCGCTGTCGCCGGGAGGCAGAAGATCGGACTGGCCGCTAGCAGCGTCCGGCGTGTGAGGCCGATCCGTCGCGCGCCGTGCAGCTGGTAGCGCCAGCCAGCCGGATCGTCGCGCTGAACACGCCACATGCCAGAAAGGCGCAGCGCCGTATTGCCGAACTCGATCTCCTGCTCGGCGCTGACCTCGACAACGGCCAGCGGATTGGCGGGGAGACAGCCCGCGCAGCAGCCGGGCTCGCCGGTCAGCAGGAAATAGTCGGCCGTCCGCACCGGCAGGGCGGTATTGGGCCAGCCGACGAATTCTACTGTTTTGCCGTCGGCATCATCGGCTCGCGGCGTTCCAAGATCATGCCAGGAAAGCCGCATCGGGCCTCTTACAGCTTGGGCGGCGGATAATAGGGTCGATCGCCCAGAGCTTGCACGCGTTTCCAGAAGTCCGGCCCCGATGCCTTGCCAACCTCGTCGAGGTCGGCTGCCTGCCGCCACATGCTCCAGGAGTCCGGATGCAGCCGGCTTGCCTCGGCAAGCTGCCGGTCACCTTCGGCGGTGCGGTCATTGGCGCGCAGCCACACGCCAAGCCGGAAGCGGGCATGGGCTTCGGCAATCTCCGGCGTGACCCTGGGCAGCGCCTTGCGCGCAGCATCGGCCGACAGCGCGTGCTTGCCGGTATTCACCCAGGCCCGCACCGCATCGAGATAGGCCTGACGCGCAGCAAGCCGCTCGGCTTGGTCCTCGGGCGACATCGTGCGTGTCTTGAGATCCATGCGCCGGAAGTGATCGGTCGAGCCCGCTGTCTCGGGCGGCCGCGCGATGCGGCCCTGCTCGTCGATCCAGATCGCTTGCGGCACATTCACGAGGTTGTAGAGATCGCTCAGCCGATGATCGGTATCGATCAGTTGCCAGTAGCTCGACTTCGCCTGCTCGATCCAGGGTCGCGCATGCTCGGCGCCACGGCTTTCTTCCGCCACGGCCACCACCATAAAGCCCTTGTTCTTTAGTTCATCGTAGAGGTGCTGCCACACGGGCAAGTCAAAACGGCACCCTCACCAACTGGCCCAGGTGGCGAGGAATACCTTCTTGCCGCGCAGCGCCGAGAGAGTGCGCGGCACGCCATCGACATCGGGCAAGGTGAAGTCGGGCGCTTCGAGCCCCTCGAGCACGGCGTTGCGCTCGTCCGCCGGCGCGCCCAGTGCCCAGACGTCACGCGTGTCGCTCGCGATGACCGGACCGCCGAGCTTCTGCCAGAAGGCCGCGAGGTCGAGTTCGCTCGTGCCAACCGCCGAAGCCGGCAGCGGCACGCATACATCGGCGCGGCACATGCCCTCGGGTTTCAGCGTCCAACCGGTGGCCTTTTCGGCATCGGTCGCACTCATCCAGAGGCCGTCATGGGAGGCGACCTCGTGCTCAGCGGTGGAAGTCAGAATCCGTGTCATGGGCAAAGCGAAGCACCTTTCCGCGATCACGGAAAGGGCTTCCGCAGAGCCCGGCGCCACAAAAATCTGTTACTTCGGCACCGAGATCGTCACTTCCTTCGAGGTGATGAACTCGAGCAGGGCGGGCACGCCCTTGCGGGTCTGCTCAATGCCGCGCTGGATGGCGGGGACGATATCTTCGGGCTTGGTCACGCGCTCGCCGTAGCCGCCGAAGGCGCGCGCCATGGCGGCGTAGTCGCCGGAGATGTCGGTGGAGCGGAACTTCTCGGTGGAGACCTGCATGATGTGTAGATCGATCGCCATCGAGAAGTCGTTGAGCAGGATCGACAGGATCGGAATGCGCTCGCGCACCGCCGTTTCGAAATCCATGCCGGTGAAACCGATGGCCGCATCACCCCAGACATTGATGCAAAGCTTGTCCGGGCAGGCGAGCTTGGCACCCATCGCCAGCCCCAACCCATAGCCTAGCTGGGTGGTCTTGCCCCAGCCGATGTAGGTGTGTGGCGCCTTGGTCTTCCAGAACGGCGAGAGCTGGTCGCGCGGGCTGCCGGCATCGTGGGTGATGATGGTGTTGGCAATATCCACCGTGTGCTGCAGATCCCACAGCACGCGATAGGGGTTGAGCGGCGCGTCCCCGTTCTTGAGCTTGGGCAACCACTCCTTCAGCCAATCGCCTTCGATCTGCTTGATCTCGGCCGTCACCGCTGCTGCGTCGCGCTTGGTGGCACCGGCTGCCTTGCAAGCGGCGACCAGAGCGGCAAGCGTCAGCTTCGCATCGCCCACCAGCCCGTGTTTGATCTTCACGTCCTTGTTGAGGTGCGCCGGATCGAGCGTGGCGTGAATGATGGTCTTGCCCTGCGGCATCGAGATGCCGAAGTTGGTCTCGGTGAAGGAGCAACCGACTCCCAGGATCACGTCGGAACGATCGAGGAAGCTTCGGACGGCCTTCGGATAGGCGCGACCGCCCGAGCCCAGCGCCAGCGGATGGGTCTCATCAAAACTGCTCTTGCCTTCGAGGCTGGTGCAGACCGGGATCGCCAGCAGCTCGGCCAGCTCCTTCAGCTCGGCATAGGCCTCGGCCCAATGCACGCCCTGCCCGGCATAAATGACAGGCCGCTTGGCCGCCATCAGTACCTGCGCCGCCTGTTTCACCGCCGCTGGGTCAGGGCCGTATTTCGTGACGACGACCGGCTCGTAGGGCAGCGGATCGGGAGCATCCTCGGCATAGACGTCGGCCGGCAGCTCGACGATCACGGGAGAGCCGCGGCCGTTGCGCAGCAGGCTGAAGGCGCGGCGCATGATGTTGGCCACCTCCTTGCCCGAGGTCACCGGTTCGCAATGCTTGGCGACATGCGCCATGGCGAGTGTCGAATTGAAGTTGGGCGGCACGTGCGCAATACGGCGCGGATAGCCCTGCGGGATCACCAGGAGCGGGATCGATTCGCCGAAGGCCTGGGCCACACCGCCGTAGGCATTCTCCGAGCCCGGACCGCTTTGCATGCAGAACACGCCCATCTTGCGGCCTTTGGTGAGGCGCGACATGGCATCGGCCATGTGCAGGCCGATACGCTCCTGGCGCACGATGATCGGCCGGATGTCGACTGCGGCACAGGCCTCGATCAGATGATTGACCGGATAGGCGAAGAGATATTCGACGCCCTCTTTCTTCAGGATGTCGGCGATCGCCGGGCCGGTCTTCATCTTGGGGTCCTCCTATGGCGGGATGCTGCCCGCTATTTGTTGAGTTCCTTCATCGCGCTGTCGAGGCCGCCCAGGGTGAGCGGGAACATGCGGCTGGAAGTGAGCTGCTGCAGGAGCTGGATCGAGGGCGTGTAACTCCAATGCCGCTCCGGCACCGGATTGAGCCAGACCATGCTGCGATAGGTATCGGCCATGCGCTGCATCCAGACCTGGCCCGCCTCCTCGTTCCAGTGCTCGACGGAGCCACCGGGATAGGCGATCTCGTAGGGGCTCATCGACGCATCGCCGACGAAGATCACCTTGTAGTCAGGCGGATAGGTGTGCAGGAGCTGCGCGGTCGAGAAGGTATCGACGTGGCGGCGGCGATTGTCCTTCCACAGCTTCTCGTAGAGGCAGTTGTGGAAGTAGAAGAATTCGAGGTGCTTGAATTCGGTGCGCGCCGCCGAGAACAGCTCCTCGCAGACGCGGATGTGAGCGTCCATCGAGCCGCCGATGTCGAACAGCAACAGGAGCTTCACCTTGTTGCGCCGCTCGGGGATCATCTTGATGTCGAGATAGCCTGCGTTGCGCGCCGTCGAGCGGATCGTGTCGGGCATGTCGAGCTCGATCTCGGCGCCCTCGCGCGCGAACTTGCGCAGCCGGCGCAGCGCGATCTTGATGTTGCGCGTGCCGATCTCGACCGTGTCGTCCAGGTTCTTGTATTCGCGCTTGTCCCAGACCTTGACGGCGCGGCCCTCGCGGTTCTTGTCCTGGCCGATGCGCACACCTTCGGGGTTGAAGCCGTAGGCGCCGAACGGCGAGGTACCGGCCGTGCCGATCCACTTGCTGCCGCCCTGGTGGCGCTTCTGCTGTTCCTCGAGACGCTTCTTCAGCGTCTCCATCAGCTTCTCCCAGCCGCCCATCGCCTCGATCTGCTTCTTTTCCTCCTCGGTCAGAAGCTTCTCGGCGAGCTTGCGCAGCCACTCCTCGGGAATCTCGGCCGTCGTGCCCTCGCCCGCCGGCGCCTCCAGCCCCTTGAAGATATGGCCGAACACGCGGTCGAACTTGTCGAGGTTACGCTCGTCTTTCACCAGCACCGCGCGAGAGAGATAGTAGAACTCGTCGACGCTGTAGTCGGCGACGCCTTTGTCCATCGCCTCCATCAGCGCCAGATACTCCTTGATGGAGACCGGCACCTTGGCCTGTCGCAGTTCGAGGAAGAAGTTCACGAACATCGCGTGATTCCTCTTGGGTTACTGGCGCTGCTCCCGCCGCGCCATGAAGGCCAGGCGTTCGAACAGATGCACGTCCTGCTCGTTCTTGAGCAGCGCGCCATGCAGCGGCGGAATGAGCTGCTTGGAATCCTTTGACCGCAGTGTCTCGGGCGAGATGTCCTCGACCATCAGGAGCTTCAGCCAGTCGAGCAGTTCCGAGGTCGAGGGCTTCTTCTTGAGGCCCGGCACGTCGCGGATGTCGTAAAAGATGTTCAGCGCCTCGCGCAGCAGGTTGCGCTGCAGATCGGGGAAGTGGACATCCACGATCTGGGTCATGATCTCACGGTCGGGAAAGCGGATGTAATGGAAGAAGCAGCGCCGCAGGAAGGCGTCCGGCAGTTCCTTCTCGTTGTTGGAGGTGATCATCACCACTGGCCGCTGCGCCGCCTTCACGACTTCCTGCGTCTCGTAGACGTAGAACTCCATGCGATCGAGCTCGAGCAGCAGGTCGTTGGGGAACTCGATGTCGGCCTTGTCGATCTCGTCGATCAGCAGCACCGGTCGCTCGGCGGCAGTGAAGGCATCCCAGAGCTTGCCGCGCTTGATGTAGTTCCTGATGTCCTTCACGCGCTCGTCGCCGAGCTGGCTGTCACGCAGGCGCGAGACGGCGTCGTACTCATAGAGGCCCTGCTGCGCCTTGGTGGTGGACTTGATGTGCCATTCGATCAGCGGCGCGTTGATCGCCTTGGAGACCTCGTGGGCCAGCACGGTTTTGCCGGTGCCCGGCTCGCCCTTGATCAGCAACGGACGCTGCAGCGCAATGGCCGCATTCACCGCCACGCGCAGGTCGTCGCTGGCAACGTAGGAGTCGGTACCGGTAAATTTCATGATGCAAAATCCAGGTTTCGTTCAGGTGCCTGCGCCACCCTAGAGACCGCCCCTACCGCCAGCAAGGCCACGGAGCCGGCGTCGCCCCGTAGACTGGACCTCCGTCCGGGCAACGAAACTCAATCGGCTTTCTTGCCTTTGGACGGTGCCTTGCCGGGGCGCGGCGGCAGCGACTTGATGTAGGTCGCAATCGCCTGCCGATCGGCGGCCGTGAGCTTGCTCGTGTTCTTCACCACGTCGGCCATGCTGCCGCCGACCGAGTCCAGATCCGGCGTGAAGCCGGTCTCCAGCAGATAGGCGATGTCCTTCACCGAGTAGTTGGGAATGCCGTCGGGACTCGGCGTGATATTGGGGACCCAACCTTTGCCTTCGGCGTCGGGGCCGCCGGCGAAACGACGATCCGCATCAATGCCGCCGATTACGTTGCGGGGGCTATGGCACTCGGCGCAATGGCCAGGTCCTTCGACGAGGTAGGCACCTCGATTCCAGACGGCGTCCTTGGAGGTGTCAGGCACGAACGCCTTGCCATCGACATAGAGGAGCTGCCACAGGCCGAGCCCGCGCCGCACGCTGAATGGAAACGGAATGTCGTGCGGTTGGGACGGCGTCGCGACCGGCGGCAACGTCCGGATGAAGGCGAAGAGATCGCGCACGTCATCGAGCTTCATGTGCTGATAGGACGGGTAGGGAAAAGCCGGGTAGAGATGCTCGCCGTCCTCGCCGATCCCCTTCTTCATCGCGCTGACGAATTCCAGTTCGGACCAGGCGCCGATGCCGTGCGTCTGGTCCGGCGAGATGTTCGGCACCCTGAAGGTACCGAAGGGTGTCGCCAGCGCGAGGCCGCCGCCCAGCTTCGTCAGGTCGTCCTGATGTGGCGTCGCATGGCAGGAGGCGCATCCGCCGATGTTGAACATGGTCGCGCCGTTGGCGAGATCTGCCGTACGCGGCGCAAGCGCATCGGCAGGAATTCCCGATGGCATCGTGAGCACGAAGCCGGCAACCGCACCGGCGATCGCAAGGAGCACAACTGCCTTGAGCCAGGTCGAGAACCGCATGTTGTCTCCTCAATCCCGCGCGGCCTCGATGGCCGCGCCTGTTCATCTGTTTTTTATCGACCGGCGCCAACGGAGTGACAATCCTTTGAACACAGGGAATATTTGCCGTTCACACGGAGTCGTGATGGAAGATTTGAACGATGCCCTGTTCGCTTTATTGTCGACCTCTGCGACAAATGCAGACCCTCCGAAGGGGCCCGGCTTATCAGTTGGATTGAAACGTAAAGAACGGGAGACGATGGTGAGACAAAAGACCCTGGTTGCGGCGTTGATCGGCATGCTGGCCGTCGGCGCATTGGTGGGCGGTACAACCGTCGCATTCGCCGAGAACGAGGCGCACGAACAGCGCGAGGCAAATCGCAAGGAGGCCTCAGCCGCTTTACGTGCCATCAAGGGCGTCATCGATTCGAAGGGTGACGCGAAAATCGTCGTCGAGCAGGCCGCCAAGCTGAAGCAGCTCGAGACCGCCTTCGAGAAGATGTTCCCACCCGGCTCCGACAAGGGCACCGAGGCCCTTCCCGTCATCTGGACCGATTGGGATGGCTTCATGGCCGCCAGCAAGAATGCTGACGCCGCCTACGACAAGCTCGCCGTGGCCGGAGGCTCGGGCAATTACGACGCCATCCAGGAGGCTTTTGTCACCACGGGCAAGGCCTGCGGCGCCTGCCATCAGAAATTCCGAGCCAAGAAGCAGTAGGCTCAGGCCGATCGGGACAGAGAGGCGACGGCAACCCCGTCGCCTTTTTGTTTGCGCTCTCGAAAAAGGAAAGGCCGGTCGCTTGGGGACGACCGGCCTCCTGTGCGGCCCGTGGCTGGGATGGGTGGATGAGCAGACGAAGCGGGTGGGAAATGCGCCGCGTCCTGGTGGCTTGTCAGGCCACCGCCACAGGCTGTGCGGGAAAGGTAAGCGCTTGCAGAACGATCGCCTCGGCGGTGAAGCGCCAGGTGCGAGACGCATGGATCGGCGAGAGACGAAGCTGCTCGCGCATGTTCATCCAACTGTCGAGCCCGAAGGCGACATCGAGCGAATCGAGGACGAGGTCGCGCGCGGCGGGATCGAGATTGCCGAGCTCGGTGGCAAACCAGGCGGCGAGGCGCTCACGCAGGAGCTTGCGCAACTGGGCAACACCCAGCCCCACGGCCGGCGCGACGCTGCGGACCCGCTCGGCGAAATGCCATACCGGCAGCCATTCCTCGAACAGCTCCGACCGGTCGGACACCAGAAGCTCAATACGGCTCGACAAGGGCGCTGTCATATCGACGGGCCGGTGGGCCTCGAAGGCCCGACTGACCGCAAGGTCGAAGGCCGCTGCGTAGAGGTCGGCGAGATTGGCGAAGTGCTGAAACAGGGCGCGACTGGAGACGCCGGCGATGGTGGCGATTGCCGCCGAGGTCGGCTCCACGTCGCCCGCCTGGATCAGATCGAGCGTTGCCTGGATCAGGGACTGGCGAGTGCGCAAACCGCGGACGATGCGACCGTCCTGCGACCGCGACACGTCAATGGGGAATCCAACAATTTTCATATGAAAACCAATAAAATAAGAATTTCTCTAATGGCGAAACCTTAACAACGACCGGTCGCGCCTGTAACTTGCAAAAATGCATACCTTGGAGAATCGAGAGCCTGATTTTACTACATCATTTTTTTTAAGATAGACACTTTTGGGGTATCTGAAACCGACCAGCAGCGGCAAAAATGTAAGTGGCATAAGGGTCTCCCCGATGTTTCTACGAACATCGGCCCCTAGCCTGTGCATCATCAAGGCAAAAATACGAAAGGCCGGTCGCTTGGGGAACGACCGGCCTTCCTTAGGAGCCCGCCTGGGTGTGGGGTTATCGAAGCCTTTGGGTGTGTGGGAAGGGGGCTTCGATGAGCGGCCTGGGGAGCCGCTGGCGGGCTATGGGAAACTTGGGTTAGTGCGCTTGGGTAGAGCGCTATCTTTGCTCTCAAAAACCTTTCAGAAATGCTTTTAACTAGGTGACGACAATCTCTAATGAGGCAAACTTAACAAAACACCCCCCGGTTCGTCACTTGCAAAATTGCATATCTCGACCGGAAGGGCACCTCTTTTTCCTAGGATTTATGAGGGCCTATCGCCTCCAGATAGTCAGAAAAGGGAGTGCTCGTTTCTCATCCGAAGTCAAAAAAGTGCATTTTATATTTTAAAATCAAATAATTAGAATATGACCCCGGTTTTGAGGATGAGAATTTGACTGCAAATTTGACCTTTCCACCCTCTGGCGGCGTGTTGGCGCCTTATTTCCATGGTAGAGGCATCGCCCCCTGCCTCGAGACCATCCCCTGAGATCATCCGGAGTTCCGTCGTGCGCCTTGCTCCCCTCCTTCGCCTGTCGTCCGCACTGTCCGTTGCCGCCTTGACGTTGGGTGGCTTGGCTCAGCCAGCGGTCGCTGGAATCGAGGATGGCCTCAAGGCCTTGCAGGCGAGCGACATGCCGGGAGCGGAGAAGGCCCTCCAGCCGCTGGCCAAGGAACGCGACCCGCGTGCGCAGTTCCTGCTAGGCTTTTATGTATACGGCAATCCCGATTCGAAGCTGTACGACATGAACAAGGCAGTGCCTCTGTTGCTCGACTCGGCCGAGCGCGGCTTCACGACCGCCATACCTCCTCTCGCCGCCGCATATGCCGACGGCAAGGGTGTCCCGAAGAGCCTGTCCGAAGCCTATAAATGGATCGTCATCTGCCAGCGTTGGCACGGACCGGACGTCGAAGCCATGATGGCCCAGATCGGCAAAGAGCTGCCGGCCGATGAAGTTGAAAAGGCCAAGGCGGCCGGGGCTGCCTATACCTTCAAGACAAAATGAAACAGGCGTGGGCGGCGCTGGTGGCGGCGCTGCTCAGCGCATCCGCCTTCGCGCAGTCGGGCCCGCGTGACGCGTCGCCGGCGCTGCGGGGTGCAATCGCTGCCTATCGCGCCGGAGACCTTGCTACGGCCGAGGCGGAATTACGTCGGCTGGCTCCAGGCGACACCAATGCCGAGGCGTGGCTCGGCACGCTGCTGATCGATCGCGGTCGCAGCCCCGAAGGCCTGCAGATGCTGCAGCATGCCCTCGCAGCAAACTCACCCGAAGCCGCCCACCAGCTAGGCCTCGTCTATGCGCAGGGCCTGGCAGGTGTCACGCGCGACCAAACGCGGGCGGCCCAGCTTTTTGAGCAGGCGGCCAACGCCGGTCTCTCGCGGGCACAGCTCAATCTCGGGGTGCTCTATGTTCGTGGCCAGGGCGTGCCGCGCGACCTTGTCCGGGCTCGCGGCTGGCTTGAGAAGGCGGCGGCCTCCAACGACCCCTATGCCCTTTATGCACTGGGGCGCGCCATGGAAGAAAGCGAAGGCGCTGCCCGCGCAGATCCGGCACGCGCCGCCGATCTTTACCGGCGGGCAGCCGAGTTGGGCCATCCGTTGGCCGCTTTACGCTACGCCCTTGCCCTTGCCGATGGCGAGGGCATCAAGCAGGACGCGGCAGGAGCGCAGCGTTGGCTGATGGTCGCCCAGAAAGACGGCGTGCCTGAAGCAGCGCTGGCCCTGGGCGATATCACCGCCCGTGCGCGCAACCCGCGCGACAAGGCCGCCAATCAGAAGATCCTGGAGAGTGCGGCCGCCTGGTACCGAGTTGCCGCGGATGCCGGCGTGCCGTCGGCCCAATTCAAGCTCGCCAACGCTTACGCGACCGGATCCGGCGTCGGCCGCGACATCGGCCAAGCCATTGGCTGGTACGGGCGGGCGGCGCAGCAGGGCCTGCCGGAGGCGCAGCTCGCGCTTGGGCTGTTGCTGATCGGCGGCGCCGGTGGAACGACCGATGCGGTCGAAGGCTACAAATGGCTGCTGCTCGCCGAACGTGGCGGCAACACCGATTCGCGAGTCGTACGGGAAAAGGCATCGGGCCGGATCGCCGATGCCGACCGTACGCGCGGCGAGACGCTTGCGGCCGCTTTCGCCGCCAAACCAGAGCGACCAGCGGTCGACACACCGCCGCCGCTGATGCGGCCGCAACCCTGACCGCAGGAGACAAGGACGGCCGCCCCCGTTCAACAGTCACGCCCCGGCACCACGATTGCCGTCTGTCGCGGCGCCTGCCGACTGATGCGCCAGAGCGGCCGTTCAGTCCTGCTCGAGATGCCGCTGCCTGACGGACGGCGTGCGGACATCTTCATCGTCGGCAGGGACGGCGAACTCACCATCGTGGAAGTGAAGTCATCGGTCGAGGATTGGCGGGTCGACGCGAAATGGCCCGATTATCTCGATTGGTGCGATCTTCTCTATTTCGCCGTCCCGGTCGAGTTCCCCAAGGAACTGATCCCGCAGGACATCGGCCTGATCGTGGCCGACGCCTATGGCGGCGAAATCCTGCGTCACCCGACGCGGCGGCCCGTGGCCGCTGCGCGCCGCAAGTCGTTGCTGATCGATTGTGCCCGTCTGGCCTCGGAGCGGCTGGCGCGCCTCGAGGATCCGGACTTCGTCGAACTGAGCTAGCGCTTAGCGCGCGCCGAAAGCGCGCTTCAGTTCCGGCACGAGATCAAGCCGCTCCCAGGAGAAGCCGCCGTCGCGGTCGGGCTTGCGGCCGAAGTGACCGTAAGCGGCGGTGCGCCGATAGATCGGCTTGTTGAGCTGCAGGCCGCGGCGAATGCTGGTTGGCCGCAACGGGAAGATGTCGGACAGCACCTTCTCGAGCTTGCGCTCGTCGACCTTGCCGGTGCCCTCGGTGTTCACATAGAGCGACATCGGGTCGGCAACGCCGATGGCATAGGCCACCTGGATCAGGCAGCGGTCAGCGAGGCCCGCGGCAACCACGTTCTTGGCGAGGTAACGCGCAGCATAGGCCGCCGAGCGATCGACCTTGGTCGGGTCCTTGCCGGAGAAAGCGCCGCCACCGTGCGGGGCGTAGCCGCCATAGGTATCGACGATGATCTTGCGGCCGGTAAGGCCGCAGTCGCCATCGGGACCGCCGACGACGAAATTGCCGGTCGGATTGACGAAGAAATCGGCGGCCTTCTTGGGCATCCAGCCCTTGGGCAGCGACTTCTCGACAAAGGGCTTGATCATCTCGCGAATGGCCGCGGAGTTGTACTTCTTGCCCTTGCCGTTCGCTTCCTTGTGCTGCGTGGAGACCACGACCTTGGCCGCACCGACCGCCTTGCCGTTGACGTAGCGCACCGTGACCTGGCTCTTGGCGTCCGGCTGCAGGTCAGGCAGCTCGCCTGAGCGGCGGGCCAGGCTCAGCACTTCCAGTATCTTGTGCGAGAAGTAGATCGGCGCCGGCATGAAGGAGTTCTTCTCGTACTCTTCGCTGTCGCGGCAGGCGAAGCCGAACATCAGGCCTTGATCGCCGGCACCTTCCTGCTCGCCGAGATTGCCGCCCTTCTTCTTGGCATCGACGCCCATCGCGATGTCGGGCGACTGGCCATGCAGCAGCACCTCGACATCAGCGCCATGGAAGCTGAAGCCATCCTGATCATAACCGATGTCGCGCACGACATCGCGCGCGATCTGGGCCAATGCCTCTCGATTGACGATGGTCTGCTTGCCGTACTTGCGCATGTACGGCTCCGACGCCCGGCCCTCGCCTGCGATGACGATCTTGTTGGTAGTGGCCAGCGTCTCGCAACCCAGCCGCGTATTGGTGTGGCTGTCGTCTGCGTGGCCAAGCTTCACGTCATTCGTGATGAAGGCATCAAGGATCGCGTCCGAGATCTGGTCGCAGACCTTGTCCGGATGACCTTCGGAAACGGACTCGCTGGTGAAAATATAGTCTTTGAGCGCCAAGACTGCCCTCCACAGATGTCGCTGGACCTCCGGGCAGGGCGGATGGGCCGCCGTCCGGCTTAGCCTTTATTTGCGCGGTGGCAAGTCGTCCAAATCCGTCCGCGGCGGCATCGACCATCGAGGCCGCGCCGCTAAAAACGCTAAATAGATCGAGAAATCAAGGGCTGCGATTGTGGCTTTTTCAGCCACTTTTCCCGAGATCCCTCAGCGACCCTTGCGGCCGCCCAGGACCTCGGCGTGGCTTGCCGCGCCCACGGCCTTCACCATCTCGAAAATGCGCTTGCGCACGCGCGATTCACGAATCTTGTAGTAGGCGCGCACCAACTCCAGCGTCTCGCGCTTGATCAGCGGATCCTTCTCCTGCTCGAACGGCGTCGCGGCCTCGCCAAAGCCTCCCTTGCGGCCACGGCCCGACATGGGCCGGCCGGCGAGCGCATTCGACGGCATCTCGTCGAAGAAGTACGACACAGGCACGTCCAATACCTTGGCGAACTCGAACAACCGGCTCGAGCCGATCCGGTTGGAGCCACGCTCATATTTTTGAATCTGCTGGAAGGTGAGCCCTACCGCGGTCCCGAGCTTCTCCTGGCTCATTCCGAGTAAAGTCCGCCGCTGCCGCATGCGGGCGCCCACATGAACATCGACAGGGTGCGATCTCGCCATGGCTTCTAGTCCTTTTTATCCTGGCTTCCCGAAACGTGATGCCGTTGCACAGATAAGGCCCAAGACACGTAAAAATTGCGTTAAGCTTCACCAATCCATCAGTGCATAAATGCATATCTACACGTCAGGAGTGCATATGACATTACCTGCTCTCCAACATAATGCAAGCTCAACCTTGAGCAGTCCATCCGGCGCAAAAACTTTCTCTTGTGATCAGTGTGCGCGTCCGCACGGCGGCTAACAATCCAATCGCCACGAGCAAGATGAGCAACGTCCAATCATGCCATCTGCTGTAGAGCGTGGGCGGTCGCGCTGGCGGCAATTCATGATCAATGATTCCTTCGCGCTCCAGGTCGAGCGACTGAAGCACGCGACCATACGCATCGATCACGGCCGACACACCGGTATTGGCCGCGCGCAACATCGGCAGACCTTCCTCGATCGTCCGCAGGCGAGCACTGGCGAGATGTTGGTAAGGACCGCTCGAAACACCGAACCACCCATCGTTCGTGATGTTCACGATCCAACTCGGCCGTGTTTGCGGGCCGACGATCTCACCGGGAAAGATCGCCTCGTAGCAAATCACCGGCGCAAAGGCTGGCAGGCCCGGCAACGCGAGCGTGACGTGTCCATCTCCCATATCGAACGAGCCGCGACCGACGAAGGTCGAGATCGATCCCAACTCCTTATGGAAGGGAATGTACTCCCCGAATGGCACGAGATGGACCTTGTCATAGTGGGCCCTCACGTCACCACGATCGTCGACGACCAGCAGGGAATTCCAAGGGCCGTCTTCTTCGGGGCGCTCGGCCACCCGCTCCGCGCCAGCCAACAGATAACCACCGGCAGGAACGGCGGTCGCGAGAATTGGCAAGACCGGCGATCCCGGCTGGACTGCGAAAGGCACCGCCGTCTCAGGCCAGATCACGGCGGCAAGATGCTCGAAGCCTGGGCGGCGACTCAAATCGATCAGGCGGCGCAAATGCTTTTGCCTGCTGTCGGCCTGCCATTTCTCCGATTGGGCAATATTCGGCTGAACGATGCGCACGATTGGGCGGGCAGCTGCCGCCGCGGGAACACTGTCCACCGGCGCCATGATCGAGAGTCCCGCCGCGAAGGCGCCACCGATCACGACCAAGGCTGCAATCGACGCGCGCCAGCCGGCCGCAGGAGCGGCCAAGATCAGAAACGTGAGGGTGCCGAGGCCATAAACACCGAACAACGCGGCACCCTGCAGGAGCGGCGTTGCAAGGGTCCAGACATGGCCCAACGGATTCCAGGGATCGCCGGTGAAGAGGTGGCCGCGCAGCCATTCGGCAATCGTCCAGGCGATAGCTAGGAGCAGCAGCCGGCGATATCGGCCACCAAGATAGGGCCAACGCAAGGCGACCCATTTTGCGGCGGCCATCGCGGAGGCGGGGAAGAAGCCCAGCACAACCGCCAATCCCAGTACGGCCGGCGGCCCCAGCGCCGCGAAATCCGCCGGCGGCACGAAGAAGGGTTCGACAACCCAGTAGCAGCCGGCGGCGAAATGGCCGAGTCCCCAGGCCCAGCCGCGCCACAGCGCGGTCCTCGTTGTCGCTGCGCCATCCCAGAGCCAGACGAAGACGACAATGCCCACCACAGCGAACGGCAGCCAATTGAGCGGCGGCATGGCAAGCGCCGCCAGCGCGCCCGCGACCAGCCCCGCAATCAGGGCGCGTTTTCCTTCAAGTCTCATTCGAGCAGATTGTCGGATCAGGCTGCGGCTTGCGGCGCGGCGGGCGGCCGCACACGCAGACGCCGGATGCGACGCGGGTCGACATCGAGAACCTCGAATTCGACACCAGAAGGATGGCGCACCACTTCCCCGCGTTCGGGAATGCGTCCCAACAGGGAAAAGATCAGGCCGCCCACGGTATCGATCTCGCGCCGTTCGTCCTCGGACAATACGTCGCCGATCTCCTTTTCGAGCAATTCGACGGGCGTGCGACCGTTGACGTCGATCGTGCCGTCCATCCGACGTGCCAGCGTCGGTGCCTGGGCCACGTCGTGCTCATCCTCGATCTCGCCCACGATCTCTTCGACCAGGTCCTCGATGGTGAGGAGGCCGTCGGTGCCGCCGAACTCATCGACCACCAGCGCCATGTGGGTACGCGAGCGGCGCATATCGAGCAGCATGTCGAGCACGGGCAGAGTCGGCGCGACGAACACCACGCGCCGCAGGATATCGCGCAGATTGAACTTCTTCGATCTGCCCCAGTAGGCCAGCACGTCCTTGATGTGGACCATGCCGATCACGTCGTCGAGCGAATCGCGATAGATGGGATAACGGGAATGGGCTTCGGCCTGAATCAGCCGCACCACCTCGTCGAGTGGCGTGTCGGCCGAGATACCGACGATATCGACACGCGGCACCATGACGTCGGCCACTGTCTTGTCGCGCAGCTTAAGGATGTTAGCTAAGAGCTCGCGCTGGTCATCGCTGATCGGCGTGTCGCTTTCGGGAGTGCCCTCGATCAGCTCCTCGATGGCCTCGCGAACCGCCTCGTTTCGTTCGCGCCGACGCAGGCGACGCCAGAGCGTGCGGAACCAACTACTGTGCGCCGCGGAGTCAGCGGCCGACGACGACGCATTGGGTGACTCGCCGGGCGACGCCGGGCTGGTTAGCCCCGGCTGCGAACCGTGCGCTGTGGAGTCCGGCATGATGAACTAAGATAGGGCAAAGGCCTTGCGTTGCAATCAGGGAAGTTCCGCATGCGTTCCTGTCCTCTCCCCTCCGGCGCTTCGATGCCGGTTTTCGGCATCGGCACCTGGCGGATGGGCGAAAACAACCGCCGGCGAGCCCAAGAGCTGGATGCCGTGCGCCATGCCCTCGATCTTGGCTATCCCTTGATCGATACCGCCGAGATGTATGGCGAAGGTGTGGCAGAAGAGATCGTGGGCGAAGCGCTGGCCGGGCGCTCGCAGCGCCCGTTCATCGTGAGCAAGGTTTATCCACATAATGCCACCCGACGCGGCACGGTTGCGGCCTGCGAGCGCAGCCTGAAGCGCATGGGTATCGAGCGCATCGATCTTTACTTGCTGCACTGGCGCGGCGGCGCGCGGCTTTCCGAAACCTTCGAGGCGTTCCACCATCTGCGCGAAGCCGGCAAGATCGCCGACTTCGGCGTCAGCAACTTCGATCTCGGTGACATGGAAGAGGCGTCGCGCCTCGACAAGGGCCTGACCGCGTCCAACCAGGTTCTCTACTGCCTCTCACGTCGCGGACCGGAGTTCGACCTTTTGCCCTGGATGCGCCGGCGCTCGATACCGCTGATGGCCTACTCACCGCTCGACCAGGGCCGATTGCTGGGAACGGCTGCGCTAAAGAAGGTCGCGGCCGAGCTTCGCTGCACGCCAGCGCAACTCGCGATCGCCTGGTTGTTGGCCCAGCCGGGCGTCGTCACCATCCCCAAATCCGCGAGTCGCGAGCGTGTGAAAGAAAATCTCGGCGCACTTGATGTGACGCTCACGCCGGAAATACTGGCCGAACTCGACCGCGCCTTCCCACCGCCCAAGAGCAAGCAGTCGCTGGCGATGCTTTAGCCGCTGCCATCAAGCGTACGGATCAGCGATCCCGAGTTTTGCCAGGATGCGACGCTCGAGCGCTTCCATGCGCACCGCGTCGGCCTCACTCGTCTCGTGGTCGTAGCCGAGAAGATGCAATGTGCCATGGACCACGAGATGCGTGAGATGGTCTGCCGCCGTCTTCTCCTGCTCGCGCGCCTCGTGCCACACGGTCTGGCGTGCCAGCACGATGTCGCCGAGAAAGCCTTTCTCGCCCGAAGGATAAGACAGGACGTTGGTCGGCTTGTCTTTTCGACGGTCGCGTGCGTTCAGCTCCCGCACCCGCGCATCGTCGGCAAGGGCAACCGTGAGCGAGCAGCGCCTCGTCCGTCGAGCGCCGGCGATGGCCGCGCGGGCCGCACGCCTGACGATGCGCTCGACGCCGGGCAGCGAGCGGCGCCAGCCCCGATCGAGCACGACAATCGCGCAGCTAATCCTTGCGCTGCTTGTCGCGCGCGTCATAGGCCTCGACGATCCGGGTCACCAGATCGTGGCGGACGACGTCCTTAGAGGTCAGCCGGACGAAACGCACACCTTCGACGTTCTTGAGCGTCTCGACGGCGTCGGCGAGGCCGGACTTCTGTCCGCCCGGCAAGTCGGTCTGGCTGGGATCGCCAGTGATCACCATGCGCGATCCCTCGCCGAGCCTGGTGACGAACATGCGCATCTGCATGGGAGTCGTATTCTGCGCTTCGTCGAGGATCACGTAGCAGTGCGCCAGGGTGCGGCCGCGCATGAAGGCCAGAGGCGCAATCTCGATCTCGCCTGACTCCATCCGATTGGCGATCTGCTCGGCCGGCAGCATGTCGTGCAGTGCGTCATAGAGCGGCCGCAAGTAGGGGTCGATCTTTTCCTTCATGTCGCCGGGCAGGAAGCCCAGGCGTTCGCCTGCCTCGACCGCAGGCCGCGACAGTACGATGCGTTCGACCTTGCCAGCCAACAACAGCGACACGCCCATGGCGACGGCGAGGTAGGTCTTGCCGCTGCCAGCGGGGCCGAGCGCAAACACCATGTCACGCTCGCGCAGCGCCGCCAGATAGCCGCGCTGGCCGGGCGAACGCGCCTGCACAGTGCGGCGGCGCGTGCGGATGCCTTCCTCGGTGCCGCCATCATCGGTACGGGCGAAGCGCACGGCGGCGTCGATGTCCGCAGGCTCGATCGACAAGCCGCGCTTCAGTCGCTCGTAGAGGCCCGTGATCGCTCGATGCGCCACGCCGGCATCGTCGGCGCTGCCGGAGATGGCGAGCTGATTGCCGCGCGCGCTGATCTGCACGTTGGCCAGCTGCTCGATGCGCACCAAGTTGCGGTCATGGTCGCCGTAGAGCACCGCCAACAGGGCATTGTCGTCGAACGTCATGCGGCGCAGATCGCCCGACCGGCCGGCGCTGGCAGCTTGATCGCTCACGCAGCAACCTCGAGCGGAGAGACCAGCCTGCCGGAAAGACTTACGGCATAGGCTCCGGTCAACTCGACCTCGGCGATGCGGCCAAGGAGCGACGTCGGCCCCTCGACATGGACAGACTGCAGCCAAGGGCTCTTGCCCAGCATCTGTCCCGGCTTCCGTCCCGGCTCGGCGAAAAGGACGGGCACGGTAGCGCCGACCTTCATGCTGTTGAACGCACGCTGCTGGTCTGCCAGCAACGCCTGCAGCGCGGCCAGCCGTGCCGTCTTGAGAGCTTCGGGGATCTGATCGGCCAGCGTCGCTCCCGGCGTACCCGGACGGCGGCTGTATTTGAAGGAAAATGCCGAGGCAAACCCGACCTCGTCGACCAGCCGCATGGTGTCATCGAAATCGCCGTCGCTCTCACCGGGAAAGCCAACGATGAAATCGGAGGAAAGCGCAAGGTCCGGTCGCATCGCGCGCAACCGGTCGACAAGGCGTCGAAAGAGATCGCGGCCATGACCGCGATTCATTGCCTCCAGGATGCGATCCGATCCCGACTGCACCGGCAGGTGGAGATACGGCATCAGCTGCGGGATCTCGCCATGGGCGGCGATCAGGTCGTCGCTCATGTCGCGCGGATGGGAGGTGGTGTAGCGAAGGCGAGCCAGGCCCTCGATCTCGGCCAGCGCGCGCAGAAGCCGAGCCAGCGACCAGGTCGAGCCGTCGGTGGCTTCGCCATGGTAGGCGTTGACGTTTTGGCCGAGCAACGTGAGCTCGATCGCGCCTGCCGCGACCAGGGCGCGGGCTTCGCGCAGAATCGCCTCGACCGGCCGCGAATATTCGGCGCCGCGCGTATAGGGGACCACACAGAAGGTACAGAACTTGTCGCAGCCTTCCTGGATCGACAGGAAAGCTGAGCCCGCACGCACACCCGCAGGCGCCGGCAGATGGTCGAACTTGCTCTCGGCTGGGAACTCGGTGTCGAGCACACCCGCGCCCGGCAAGCGCTTTCCGGCGCGTCTGACGGCCGCTCGGCGCTCGGCCTCGGCCAGGAGTTGCGGCAGGTGGTGATAGGCCTGCGGGCCGACCACGATATCAACGGCCGGCTGGCGCCGCGCGATCTCCTCGCCTTCGGCCTGGGCCACGCAGCCCGCCACGGCGATGGTGAGGTCGCTTCCCTCGCGGCGACGCTCGAGCTTGACGTCACGCAGGCGACCAAGCTCGGAATAGACCTTCTCCGATGCCTTCTCACGGATGTGGCAGGTGTTGAGCACCACCAGATCGGCCTGCTCGGGACTTTCCGACAGGGCATAGCCGAGCGGCCGCAAGACGTCGGCCATGCGGTCCGAATCGTAGACGTTCATCTGGCACCCGTAGGTGCGAATGAACACGCGCTTGCGCTTCCCGGCTGTCGGGAGGGAGGTCATCGGCCTTTCGTTGCTGGGACGGCCGCGTTCTATCATCGTCTCAGGGCCGGCGCCAGACCGGCGGCCGCTTGGCCAGGAACGCCTCCACCCCCTCGGCGAAGTCCGGCGTCTCGGCCAGCCCAACCACCGTTTCGAGCTCCAGCGCCTGGCCCTCCGCGAAAGTCATGCCGCCGCCCAGCGTGACGGTGTGCCGGATGGCCGCCAGCGCGGCGGGCGACTTGGCGGCCAGCTCCTCGCCATAGGCCTGCGCCCGCCGACGCAGGGCCGTGGGCTCGACCAGCTCATCGACCAGACCCCATTCGAGCGCCTGTGCGGCGGGCACCAGGCCGCCGTCGTAGAGATAGCGAATGGCACGCGGGCGGCCGATCAGCCGGGCCAGCGCCTGGGTGGTGGCGATTGGCGGAATAAAGCCGATGCGCACTTCCGGCTGGCCAAGCTGGGCGTCGGTCGCGGCAAATCGCTGGTCGCAATGGAGGGTCATCTCGAGCCCGCCCCCGACCGCCGTGCCGTTGATCGCGGCCAGCAGCGGCTTGGGCGACTCCCGAAGGAGACGGACGATGTCGTGGCAGCGTTCGGCCCAGCGACGCATCCCCTCGCCGGTCATACCCCGGAACACGTTGAGATCGGCGCCAGCGCTGAAGTAGCGCTCGACCGAGCTGGCGAGGACGAGCACGCGCACCGCTGGGTCAGCCAATGCGGCGGCGATGCCATCGTGCGTCGCGTCCACCATCTCGCGGGTGAAGGCGTTGACCGGTGGCCGATTGAACTCAAGCCAGCCGACATGGCGTTCGAGGGTGAAGCGGATCGTCATGCCGCCTCGGGCGGCAGCAGCTCGTAGCGGCCAGTGTTGGCGGCCTGCACGCCGGACGACACCTGACGAAAGCAGAATTCAGCGAGCTTCTTGCGATCGCCGAACTGGTCGATGTCGACCGGCGGAAAGAAGGTCACCACCGTCTCGGCCTCGCCGAGGCACACCATCTGCCAAAGATGGGGCACGAAATCGAAGTCGCCGAACCAGGCGAACAGCGGCCGCCAGTAGCGGCCGAGGGGAATGCCATCGAGGCGCGTGTAGGAAATCGCCACCGGCTGCACGACGATAGGCTTGCCGTCGCGCCTGAGCTGCGCCACGCCGAACAGGGCCGTGCGGAACGGCAACACGCGCGTGCCGTCGCTGCTGGTGCCTTCGGGGAACAGCATGAGATTGTCGCCGGTATCGAGGCGCTTCACCATCTCGTCGCGGCTGGCGCTGGTCTTGCTGGAAGTCCGTTCGACGAAGATGGTGCGTTGGGCCTTGGCCAGCGTCTTGTAGAATGGCCAGGTCGCGACCTCGGCCTTGGCGACGAAGCTGCCCGGCACCAGGCTGCCCAGCACCTCGACATCGAGATAGGAGACGTGGTTGCAGACGAACAAGGTCGGCGTCACGTCCGAGCGCTTGCCATGCACGCGCACGCGGATGCCGAGGATGAAGCAGACCATGCGATGATAGAGTACGGGCAGTCGGCTCACGACCGTGCGCAGGCCGAGCGACAGCGCCAGCAAATGAATCGGCAGCAACAGCAAGGTGAGCAACAAATAGCTCGCCAACCTGAAGGCGCCGCGCAAAGGAGAACCGATCCACATCGACTGCGTCGAAGGCGTCTATATCTACTCGCGCGTCCCGCGTTCGTAGTGGCGGATATACTTCTCCGTCACCAACTCGGTCTTGACCATGATGAACACGTCAGTCGTGTTGAATTCGTGATCGATAACGGCCCCGTCCCCGACAAACCCACCGAGCCTCAGGTACCCCTTGATGAGGGGTGAGACGCGCGCCAACGCCTTACGCGGCTCATAGCTGCCGGGCGCGAGCACATCCATTTTGACGTAGCGATGCTCGAGCGCCCGAACACGAATCTCTGGCGGCGCAAGATGGTGGTGATAGAGATAGCTCAGGGCATCCGGGGCCGGCTCGGTGCCGGGAAGGCTCGCGCAGCCGAACATCACCTTGATGTTGTAGTGGAAGGCGTAAAGCGCGATGCCGCGCCACAGCATCTGCATGGTCGCCGTGTTGCGCGCATCCTTGGCGATGCAGGAACGACCAGTTTCCAGAACCTCGCCGGGATAATTGATCATCGGGCCGACATCATATTCCGCCGCCGAATAGAAGCGCCCGAGCTTCTCAGCGGCAGACCGGCGGATCAGCCGATAGGTGCCGACAATTCCTTCCGGCCCGTCGCCTCGGCGGCGATCGAGCACCACGAGGTGGTCGCAGACCTCGTCATAGGGGTCTATGTCACGCTTCAGCCGCGCCACATCCGCCGTCGGATTGGCTTTCATCTCTTCGAAGAAGACGCGGAAGCGCAATGCCTGGGCAGCATCGATTTCGGCTGCCGTTTGAGCGAGCCGAACCTCGAAGTCGCCAGCGACAACCCTGACGATCTCCGAGTTGGATATCGGAGGGCCAAGCAGTTCAGCCTCGCTGTCAGCGCGGTCAATGCGCATGCGTCATCCGCAAGGGGGCCGCCCCGATCATGTTCCCATTATCGAGGTGGCAAAGGTTGCGTCCACTCATTTTTGAGGGTCGGATTTGCTGTTCAGGGGAACACCGAACAGCTCCAGACGATGGCCAACAAGACGATATCCGGCCTTTTCCGCGATTCTCCGCTGCAGTTCCTCGATCTCGTCGTTGTGGAATTCTACAACCCTGCCGCTCTGGATATCTATGAGATGGTCGTGGTGCTCGCTTGGTGTTTCCTCGTAGCGCGCACGCCCATCGCCGAAATCATGTTTGGCGAGAATGCCCGCTTCCTCGAACAGGCGCACCGTCCGATATACGGTCGCAATGGAGATATTGGGATCAACCGCCGTCGCCCGCTTATGCAAGGCTTCGACATCCGGATGGTCGGACGACTCCGAGAGCACGCGCGCAATGATGCGGCGCTGGTCGGTCATCTTGAGACCGCGTTCGGCACACAAGGCCTCGAGTTTCGACTTCTGCTCAGGCATCGCAGAATAGCCTACACCGGCAGGCTGGCGCGGTATAGTTGGGGACATGTCCAATTCTCTTTCCCCCGGCGTGGACCAGACCATCGATATCACCGGCGAAGTCTGCCCAATGACTTTCGTACGCACCAAACTACGACTGGAGCGCATGCAGCCCGGCGAAGTGCTCAGCGTGCGCTTACGCGGCGAAGAGCCTTTGCGCAACGTGCCACGTGCCGCGCGGGATGAAGGCCACATCATTTTGGGGATCGTAGCCGAGGGGAATGACCATATCGTGACTATCCGACGCGGCTGATCAATCGAGCCGCAGGCGCATCACGACCGCATCGGCAGCTGGTCGGCCGGATCGCTGGTAGTAACCGGGACGACGGCCGACCGGTTGGAAGCCCATTCCGAGATAAAGGCCAAGGGCCGCAGGGTTATCGCTCCCCACCTCCAGGAATAGGTGGCGCGCCCCCTGCTGGCGCGCGAGAGCGATAGTCAATTTCAACAAGGCGCGGCCGGCACCCTGGCGACGATGATCATCGTGTACGGCCACCGTCAGCAACTCGGCCTCATCGGCGGCGATCCGGCAGAGGGCAAACCCGACTTCCTTTTCATCACTCAGCAGGGCGAAGCCCGCAACACCAGGCGTAGCCAAGAGCTCCCTGATCTCCTGCCTCGTCCAACCACGTTCTCCCAAAGGCGCAAAGGCATTGGCGTGCAGCGAGCTGGCGAAATCGAGATCGAGTATCCCGAGCGGACGATGCAAAAAGGGCGTCGTCACTCGACGGTCCGTCGCTGGCCGTCAGGCAAAGTTATGTTCACTCCCCGCAGATAAAGCGGCCGCGGCAAGCCTTCGGCACGATTGCGCGCTCGCCAGGCAACAACACCTTCGGCCAATGCCAATTGAGCGAGCACAACTGGATCGGGCAACGCCACCTGCACTTCGACATCGATGCCGGCGGCGACGAGTTCGCCGGCAAGGGACGTTGCTTGCGGGCCAATCACCAGGCTCGGCCGATCCCCAAGTCTCTCGGCCAGGAGGGCGGCGGTCGCCAGGAACGGTTTATGATCCTGCGCGGCCAGCGCACAGAACCAGTCGCCGAGCTGACTGTCGATCGCGGCAACGGCGAGCCGCGGCCCTTTCGGCGCCTGGGCGAGCAGCGTCGTTGTAGTCGGAATGCCCGCCAACGGGACATCAAGTGCGACCGCAAGCCCGCGCGCGGCAGCAAGGCCCACGCGGACACCGGTGAAGCTGCCCGGCCCGACGGTGACGGCGATCATCGACAGCGCACGACGATCGATACCGGCATCAGCAAAGAGGTTTCCGATCACCGGCAAGAGACGGGCCGCTTGCTCGCGGCCTTCCTCACGCCGGAGAGTCAGCACCTCGCCGTCACGCACCAATGCTGCAGCAAGGCCGCTCACGGCACAGTCGATCGCGAGCACGAGAGTCACGTCAAACGACACTCGGATCGCTGGCGCGGGATCGTGCGGCTGGGCATTGTGCAGTCATGAAACTCGATGTGGTTGCGCCCGACTTGGTCGCTATTGCCCCGCCCGACTTCGATGTCGACGTGACCTTGGCCTATGCGACCGATGCCAATCTAACGGGCCGTCCGGTGTACCGAAATGCCGAATGCTGGCTGCACCGTGCGGCGGCCGAGAAGCTTGCCGCCGCGATCGCGCTCGCAAAGCCTCTCGGCTACCGCCTGCGCATATTCGATGCGCTGCGGCCCGTGGAAGCACAATGGGCTTTGTGGAACGTCCGGCCCGATCCGGAATTCCTCGCTGATCCGCGACGTGGGTCGCCGCATTCGCGCGGCGTGGCGATCGATCTCACGTTGCTCGACAAGGCGGGCCGCGAACTCGAGATGGGCACGGGCTTCGATGCCTTCACGCCGCTCTCCCATCACGGCCGGACCGATATTCCGGTCGAGGCGCAGCGCAACCGATTGCTGCTGATGGGCCTCATGACGGCGGCGGGATGGGACTTCTATCGCAACGAGTGGTGGCACTATCAGCTCTTCGACGCGCGACGCTATTCGCTGGTCGGCGACGCCGACCTGCCGCGCCCGATGATGTAGAGCCGCGATCGATGATGTAGGGCCGCGCCGATGATGCAGGCACGCTGAGGAAGGTCAGAAGCTCGAGAGCTTCGCCTTGTCGAAGTCGCGGAGGTCGTTCTCGCGCATGATCTGGCGCACGAAATCGACGTAGTTCTGTCCAAGCTCCGAGTAGCGTCCGAGCTGACCGACCAGATGGAAGCCGTCGAGCGCCTGGCCCTTCGCACGCATCGCGGCACGTTCGGTGCGGAAGGCGGCGTATGCAGGGTGAGAGTTGAGATTGGCGACATAGGCTTCGGTCGCTTCGCCAACACTGGCAAAAGGCTGAGGCATGCCATTGCCCGGCCGCCAGGAGACAGTCACCGCATGCTGGCCTACGGACTGGATCTGACCGAACAGCGCATTGCCTTCGCGGGCGGCAAATGACGTGCCCCAACCCGATTCGACACCGCTCTGCGCGATCGCCATCGATGGCGGCACGACGTCGACGCGGCGCACGAGCTGGTCGAGGTCAGCCGGCGACGTGTCGTAACGCGCGGCGAGCTGGTCGAGCCATATGCCTTCGTCGGGCGAGAGACCGACGCCCGATTGGATCTTCTTGCGCAAGTAAAGGAGCTCGTCGCGCTCAGCCAGCACGCGCTGATTGACGTCGAGGATCACGGGTAGGAGCGCGGTAATGAACAGCATCTTGCGCAGGTTGCCGTCCTTGGTGTCGAGGTCGCCCGGCACCTTCGTGACTTTGATGGGCGGCACCGCTTCGCCTTGCCGAACGTCAGTCAGGGTATAGGCGACCTCGCGAAAGGCGACCGCGAGTTCGTCGGCCGTGCGCGGGTTGATCGAACGCAACTGGACCTGGCGGCGCACCGCATTGCCGGGCGCCGCGAAACGGCCGTGGCCGCCGAGGAAGGAATCGCGGAACGTGGCTTGCGCGATCTGTTCGGACTCAGGTGGCGTGGGAACCACGAAGGCAAGCTGTGTGGCGAAGGGCGTGTTGGAAAGGAAGCTCGGCGGCTCCGCTGGATCGGCCGGCGGTCCGATACGGGAGGACAGCAGGGCCATCGCATCGGCGGGCGGCACCGGGTGCCGCAGGCTGACGCCGGTAGCGAACACGGCGAGCCAGACGGCCGGAAATGCATAATGGCGGATCGACGACTGCATGCCTCACTCTTCGGTAGTTGTTCGAGACAACGAGCTACCGTTCGCTGTCCCGGGTTTTGGGACAGCGACTCCTCTACGCTGTACGCTTGGGCTTGGGCTGGCCTACTGGGCTGCCTGAACCTCGACGACCTCCGGCACGTAGTGCTTAAGAAGGTTTTCGATGCCCATCTTGAGCGTGGCCGTCGAACTGGGGCAGCCCGAGCAGGATCCCTGCATGTGCAGGTAGACCACGCCATCTCGGAAATCCTGGAAGATGATATCGCCGCCATCTTGGGCGACTGCCGGACGCACGCGCGTCTCGAGCAAATCCTTGATCTGGGCAACGACCTCGTCGTCTTCGGCCCCAGCGTCGGTCGCAGCGGTCGCTTCGCCAGCAACCACCGGCTCGCCCGACGTATAATGTTCCATGATGCCACCCAAGATGGACGGCTTCAGCATCTGCCAGTCCTTGTCGGCGGCTTTGGTGACGGTCACGAAATCGGCGCCGAAGAACACCCGTTCCACGCCTTCGACCGCGAACAGTCTCTTGGCGAGCGGCGACGACTCGGCCGTATCGGCAGTAGCAAAATCCAGCGTGCCCTTTTCCATGACCACCCGGCCAGGAAGAAACTTCAGGGTCGACGGATTTGGCGTCTGCTCGGTCTGGATAAACAAACCTACCTCCTTAATCGAACGCGAGAGGGCAGGTCCGCTCAGCGTCGCTCGGGGTTGGGGATGGGACGTCTCCATCCCCTCTTCTGCGTCGGACGTAGGAACGCCAAAACGCCGGATCAAGCTCAAACTTGAGTCTATGTGTAAAAATATTATGGAATAAACTATTATTTATACATAATATCAATAGGATATACTATTAGTATCTCGTTTTCCCGAGTCTGCACTGCGCATAGCAAGGTGACGTTGCACGCCTCCGTCCGAAAAAACGTCGCATAATTTTCTGCATTATTAAAGCACAAACTTGCCGTGCGCCGCCATCCAACGACTGCGGCTCACTTCTGCAAAATACCGCTGATCTCGCGGAGCTGCGTGCGAGCGCGCAGCAAATAGAAGCCTTGGGCCGCGAGATGGTTGGGGATCAACAGCGCATCAGGATAGCCGTTCCACACGACCCAAGGCTGCAGCTCGGCGGCGACCCGGAAAGTCTCGATCATCTGGTTCCAGGGATTGGCGAGATCGCGGTCGCGGATCACGCTCTGGAAATCGACACCGAGCTCGCGCAGCAACAGGTAGTTCGCGTAGAGCCTGCCCTTGTTGAAATAGAAGATGTCGTCGCACTGGAGATCGAACAGGTTGCCGGCCTGCTCGATGATGTGCCGGTCGATCACCGCCGAGTCCGAGCCGCTGTCGTTGGCGATGCGATCGATCAAGGCCTGCAGGTTGTCCGCCCGACGTTCGAACACCGCCTGCCCCGCGGCGAGCCGCTTGTTGTAGGCAATCAGCTTCTCGCGGCCGGCACGGTACTTCTGCGCCGAGGTCGCCGAGGGCATCAGCGACACGCTGGGCTGCCAGATCCAGACGGTGGGCTGCTCGTTCAGGAAGCCACGTGCCTGCTCGAGATCGCGATCGACCTGGCTCGAGCCGCGGGTACGGCCGAGCTGGTCCATCATCTCGGTCGAGAAGCGGCCCAGGGCGGCCATGATGCCGCGCTGGAAGTTCGGCATGTTGTCGAGAATGGCGGCCGGGAAAAAGAAGGGCTGCATCGGCGCCCAGGTATGGGCATCGACTTCCCGGCTTACGAGATCGGCGGCTAGCGCAACCGCGCGGCTCTCGCCCGCCGGTACGTCGTGCGGCGCAAACTGCGGATCGGCGTCGATATTCTCCACAAAGAGAGCACCGACCGGGTAGTAGAGCACCAGCAGGATGACAACGATCCAGGCCAACCATCGCCACACCGACCGGTGACCGGCCGGTGCAACACCGACCCGTGGACGGCGAAGGCGGAAAGCGCGCAGCCCATCCCACGCCCGTCGCCAGCGCGACGGCGATGCGGGCGCGACCCCTTGGTCCGGTTCGAACGTCATGCGGCACCTTAGCGCGAACGCCTGCCGAAATTGCGCGAAATTTCCCCCGGTGCATCGATCAAGACCGCAAGGCGATGATGGTACAGTGCGCGCCTCTCCACGAATCGGAACGAACGGAGTCGGAAGGAAATGGCGCTCGATCCTGAATCCCAGCGGCTGCGCGATCAGATGGCGGCGGCCAACCAGCCGCCCTGGTACACGCTCTCTCCCGAAGAGGCGCGCGAGCAGTACTTGGCGGCCAGGACCGCCTCGCAAGGGCCAAGGCCGGACGGCGTCACCGTCACCAACCGGTCAATTCAGGGACCGGGCGGAAATCTTCCCCTCCGCGTCTATCGCCCCGAGCGAGCAGCCAGCGACGCTCGCCTGCCGGCGCTGGTCTATGCGCACGGCGGCGGCTGGGTGTTCGGCAATCTCGAGAGCCATGACGTGCTCTGCGCACAGCTCGCGATCGATGCCGGCATCACTGTCGTCGCCGTCGACTATCGTCTCGCACCGGAAGTCCGCTTCCCGGGTGCCTTCGAAGATATGGTCGCGGCCCTCAAGTGGGTGGCGGGCCACGGCGCTGGGCTTGGGATCGACGTCAATCGCCTCGCCGTTGGTGGCGATTCCGCTGGCGGCAACCTCGCTGCAGCGACCGCGATCTGGGCGCGGGACCATAAGGGCCCGAAGCTTCGGATGCAGCTCCTCGCCTATCCCGTAACCGATGCGAGTGCGCGAACCGAGTCCTATAGCCTTTTCCATGAAGGCTACGGGCTTAGCGCGCCAGCCATGGAATGGTTCATCGACCACTACACGCCCGACAAGGCAACACGCACCGATTGGCGCGTCTCGCCTCTGCGTGCGACGTCGTTGGGTGGTCTACCGCCAGCGCTGGTGGTCACCGCAGGCCACGATCCGCTGCGCGACGAGGGCCGCGCCTATTTCTGGCGGCTGCAGAAGGACGGCACGGTTGCCGATCTCGTCGAATTCGGCGGCATGATGCACGGCTTCCTGAACTCGACGATGCTGCTGCACGGTGCTCGGCGCGGGACCGCGGTTTGCGCGGGCGCGTTGCGCGAGGCCCTCGTCCTGCGCGGCCAGCAATAGCTGGGCGTCAGGCGGCCGCCTGCGCGTCCAGCCAGTCGGCGAAAAGGCGCATCTCGCGGCCGGCACCGGGCGCGCAGCCGTAGTAGATCGACTGCAGCGGCAGGCGCAGTCGCGGCAGCGGACAAACCAGCCGTCCCTGCGCCACGTCGGTACCGAGCAGCGACGTCGGCGTCAGCGCGACGCCCAGGCCATCGACCGCCGCCTGCAGCACGAGATGTATGTGGTCGAACTGCAGGCGTCGCACCGGCTTCAGGCGCATCAGGCCAAGGTGCTGCTTCCAGTCGTCCCAATCCTGCCGACGTGACTTGCAGGTCAGGAGCACGTGCGAGGCCAGCGATGTCGCACGCCTCAGGGGCTTTGCCTTCACGAGCGACGGCGCCGCCACCAGGATCAGTTCGTCCTCGAGGAACGGCCGCACCTTGAAGGCCGGCGGCCAGCCCTCAACGCCGCGGCGGATCGCGATGTCGAACGCTTCGATTGATTTCGCCGGCGATAGCGTGGTCGTCACGAGCTGCGGCTCGATGCGGGGATGGCGCGCGACGAAGTCTGGCAGACGCGGGATCAGCCAGCGCACGGAGAAGGACGGCCGTGCGTTGATCCGCACCGCGTGGCTTGGCGGCGTGGCCATCACGGCCCGGGCGGCCTTGCCGATCTGATCGAGCGCCGGTCCGGTTTCGGCAAAGAGCTGCTGCCCCTCGGCGGTCAGGCTGACCTTGCGGACCTGACGTTCGAAGAGTGCGACACCCAGGAATTCCTCGAGATGGCGGACTTGGCGGCTCACCGCGCCATGGGTGACGTTGAGCTCGACCGCCGCGCGCGAAAAGCTGCCATGGCGCGCCGCGGCCAGGAACACGCGCAGCGCATTGAGCGGCGGAAGCGGGCTGGCAGACATGCGTGAGTTTTTATCACGTATCGTCGGAGATCACATCGTTTGTCACGCGACTGTAGCAAAGACCAAGGTGCGGCCATGTCCGCGTCAGCCGTTGAGTCCGCGTCACCCGCCGATCTGAATGCTCGTTACTCGGCTGCTACGCTCGCCCTGGCCCTTCCCGCCGATACCGTCCTCTACCTTCTACTGCCCATGTTCGCTCCCGAGTTCGGCGTGAGCGTCGCCGAAGCCGGTATCCTGCTCGCCGCCAACCGGCTGATTCGGATCGCAGGCTACAGTTGGGTCGCGCGCTTCTATGCGCGACGGGGAGACCGGCCGACCGATATCCTGGCCGTTGTCGCCGCAGCGATCAGCACGCTGGGTTACGCAACCTTGTCGGGCTTCTGGCTGCTGTTGCCGATGCGACTACTCTGGGGTCTCGCCTTCGCCGCTCTCAACCTCTCGACCCAGGCGATGGCGACTGTCGAGGCGCGGGGAGCCTCACGCCGCTCCGGCTACTCGCGCGCGATCATCGCGGTCGGACCGATGCTGGCCTTGCCCTTGGGCGCGGTGCTGGCCGAAGCCCACGGGCCGCGCGCGATCTTCTTTGTTCTTACAGCAGTTGCCGTTGCGGCTTTCTGGACAAGCCGCCGCCTGCCGGCCGAACCGCATCCGATCCCGGTGACGCGTCGACGGCTGACAATGCCGACCGCCCTCGACATCTGGTCGTTCCTCGAAGGCTTCACACTGGACGGACTGTTCATCATCGGCCTCGGCTATCTCGGCAAGGATCTGCTGCCCGGCAGCGCCGTGATCGCAGCGGGTCTCCTGATGGCGCTGCGTTATCTCTCCGAGATCGTGCTGAGCCCGGTGGGCGGCCAGATGGCCGAACGCTTCGGCGCGGAGCGGTTGCTCGTCACGTTGTCGGTCACGACGGCGCTGGTGCTGGTCGGCTTTGGCGCAGGTTGGCTATGGAGCTGTGCCGCCGTGATCGTCGTGCTGCGCGCGCTGCAGCTCCCGCTGGTGGCACCGATCGTGGCCCGGCGCACGCCTGGCCCCGGCCGGGTCCAGGCGCTCGCAACCCGCGCGGTCTGGCGTGACATCGGCGCCGGTACCGGCCCGATGGTCGCGGGCCTCCTTCTGCCGATCGCGTCGCCCTTGTGGATCTACGCCGTCTCCGCTGCGTGCCTCGCGCTCTCGGCGCTGGCATGCGTTCGGCGGCGAGCGACCGGAGCTTAGTCGGCAAAGAACCAGTCCGGATCGCGCAGGCCGATCCAGCGGCCGGCGGCGGGATCGAAGCGCCAGCCGAAGCGGCTGACATGCGGGTTGCCCGGCGCGTCGGTGTATTCGACGCGCACGGTGAAGAAGAGATTCTCGTCCTCGAAGGTCGGAACCATGTGCGGCCCTTCCTGGCGCAGCCTGTTGCGCAACTCCTCATCGAGCGTCGCGACGCAATCCTTCCATTCGCGGCCCTCGCCGAGGGCGGTGCCGCTCAGGTGATCGTAGTCGCGCAGCTTCACCGCCGGCCGCAAGCCGGTGCTGAAGGCAGCGTCCATCAGCTGCACGATGGCGGGTGCGCGGCCGTAGTTCACGACCGTGAAGCGCACATGCGGGACTTTGTAGTGGCCATCCGACGCGTGGATCCAGGGCGAGATGTCGACGAACACCCATGGCCTTTCGAGCTCGACCAGCGCGCGGCTCGCGACTGTCGCCTGCTCCTTGGACAGTGACCACGCCTTCTCCGTCGCAGCACGCAGGGCCTCGGTGGACCGCAGGAGGGCAAAGGCGAACCAGGCAATAAAGATCGAGGCGATGGCTGCGATGGCAACGCCAAAGTCGTTGACCGACTTCATCGCGTTCCAGATCACCACCAGGGCGATTGGATAGGAACCGCAGTTCGCCTGGCCGGTGAACTCGTTGCGGGTGCAGATCATGCCGCGCATCGGGACCAGGATGGAGAACAACACCACGGCCGCGATGACGAGCGCCAGCACGAGAAGAACCGTCAAATATTTGTATTTAGCCGCGCTCATCGCCTCGGATTGCCTGCCCACAGGGCGTGTTTATCCTACTCTCTACACATTCTCGGCCAGCGATCCCGGACGCGCGTTACCTTCAATACCATTGACTCACTTTTGTCACCGTGCGTTCCCGACCCGTACCTGGCCTGTTCGGCGGAGAGCCAGCGGGGGACCTACCGGAACACGTCCTTACGATGCCGGACTTCGGCGAACACCTGGATCGGGTCGGCTCCCAAGAGGCCGACAGCCTTCTGGACCGAGGGAATATCGGCACGCAGGAAGGGGTTGGTTTGCTTCTCCTCGCCCAGCAGCGAAGGGACGGTGGCTTCGCCGCGAGCGCGGGCGGCATCGATGCTAGCCGAGCGCGCCAGGAGGCGCTGGTTGTCGGTCTCGACGGTCAGGGCAAAGCGAGCATTGGACTGCGTATATTCGTGGGCGCAATAGACCCGCGTATCGTCAGGTAGATCGCGCAGGCGGCTGAGCGAAGTCCAGAATTGCTGCGGCGTCCCTTCGAACATCTTGCCGCAACCCAGCGCGAACAATGTGTCGCCGCAGAACAGCGCATGCTGGTCGCGGAAGGCATAGGCGATGTGGCCGCTGGTGTGGCCGGGCACAAAGAAAACCTCGGCATCTGCCTCGCCGAAACGGTAGCGGTCGCCGTCGTCCACCTCGACGTCGATACCTGGGATGCGGGCACGGTCGACGCGCGGCCCCACGATGGTGCAGCCGGTCGCCGCTTTGATCTCGCGGTTTCCGCCGACATGGTCGCCGTGGTGATGGGTGTTCAGAATATGGGTGATCTTCCAGCGCCGTTTCTCGGCCTCGGCCAGGACTGGCCCGGCCACGGCGGGATCGACCACGCCCACGGAACCGGACTGCGGTTCGCGCATTAGCCACACATAATTGTCGCTCAGGACCGGGATTCGGACGATTTCCAGGGGGGTACTCACGAATGCTCACTACTGGGCTTGTTGGGGTGCTCTGTGGGGTGCAACGGTAGCAAAGCTCCCTTGCGCCCGCCACGGCCCAACCGTGGCTCCTGCGGCGAGGTTTCTGCTAGGATGGCGATATGTGGACGGACGTCCTCGATCTCAATGAATTTTACAGCTCCACCCTGGGGCAGATGACGGTGCGCCTGCTACGCGGCCGGCTGCGCGAAGTGTGGCCGAACGTGCGCGGCGAAACAGTGCTGGGGCTGGGCTACGCCGCACCCTTCCTGCGGCCGTTCATGGAAGAAGCAACGCGGGTGATGGCCTTCATGCCGGCCCAGCAGGGCGTGACACGCTGGCCGCGCGAAGGACGTAACCACACCGCGCTGGTCGACGAGATGGACTTGCCGCTGCCTGATCGTTCGGTCGATCGCGTGCTCCTGGTCCACGCCGTCGAGTGCACCGAGCAGGTGCGACCCATGCTGCGCGAGATCTGGCGTGTCATGGCCGATGGCGGCCGATTGATCACGGTGGCGCCGACGCGCGCGGGCCTGTGGTCGCAGATCGATCGTTCGCCCTTCTACCAGGGCCATCCCTACTCCGCGGGCCAGGTGGCAAGCCTGCTGCGCGCCAACATGTTCGCGCCCCTGCGCCAAACACGCGCGCTCTACATGCCGCCCACTCATTCGCGGCTGGTGTTGCGCATGTCACCCACGATGGAGCGCTTCGGCCGCCGCTGGCTTGGCCGGTTCGCGGGCGTGAGCGTCATCGAAGCCGGCAAGCAACTTTATGCCGGCATCGCCGAGCGCCATACGCCGGCAGTCGCCGTGGTGCGACCCAAGCTGCGCATCGCATCGCAGCGCGACACTCACGCTGCGCGCAACAGCCACAACAAGGACGGCGAAGCGCCCGCCTCCTGATGCCGATCTTACCTCGTGTCATCGCCCTGCTGGGCTTCGGCGAGGCAGGCTCCGCCATCGCGCGTGGCCTTGCCGCCGAGGGCGGCTGGCGAGGGCAACCGAGGCCAGGCGACAATGCGCCCCGCCGCCTGATCGCGATCGACACGGCACTCGACAAGGATGCGCGCGGCATCGCCCTCGGCAAGGAAGCGCGAGGGCTCGATGTCGCGATCGAAGGCACCTACACCGCCGCCCTTTCCGAAGCCGATCTGATCATCTGTGCGGTGCAGGGCGAGCACGCGTTGGAGGCGGCGACGGCTGCCGCACCGTTCCTCAAGAAGGGTGCACACTATCTCGATCTCTGCACGGTGACCGGCCGCATGTCGGACGACGATCGCGCACCGATCGAGGTCGCCGGCGGACGCTACATCGACATCGCGGTCATGGGCGGCTTTTTCAAGCAGGGCATCAAGGCGCCGATGCTGGTGGCAGGCAAGGACGCCGCGCCGATGGTCGCCTGGATGAACTCTAACGGCTTTGAGGCCAAGCGGCTTGGCGACAAGCCCGGCAGTGCGTCGTCCGTGAAGATGCTGCGCAGCACGCTGGTGAAGGGTCTTGAGGCGCTGGGTGTCGAATCCCTGGTCGCCGCGCAGCGCCAGGGGATCCTCGAGGAAGTGATGGACTGCTTGTCCGACGCCGATTCCATGCCCTTGCGCGATTTCATCGCCATGCTGGTGCAGACCCATGTCGTGCACGCCCGCCGCCGCTGGGAAGAGATGGGCCTCGTGGCCCAGACGCTGCGCGAGACAGGTGTCGAGCCGCTGATGACCGAAACCATCGAGCGCAGCCACCGCCGTACAGTCGATGCCGGCATAGCGCCCGCCAGCGGCAAGGTGCCGAGCCTGGAAGAGGCGCTCTCGATCCTGTCGGAGAAGGTCATCCGTGGACGGTGAAGCGTCGAGCGACGTCTTCGACCGGCTCGTGGCACTGCTCACGCAAGCCAGGGCGGAGTTCCGCGTAATCGAGCATGAAGCCGAAGGCCGGTCAGCGGCGATCAGCACCATCCGCGGCAATCGGCCCGATCAGGCCGCCAAGGCGATGGTGCTCGACGTGCGCGGCGGAGGCGGCGGTCGACGCAGCGTGCTTGCGATCCTGCCCGGCAATCGCAAGCTCGATTTCAACGCCGTCGCCGCGCTGTTCGAGGCCCGAAAGTGCGGCTTCGCCTCGCCGGAGACGGCGCAGGCGTTGACCGGCTGCGTCATGGGCGCGGTGCCGCCCTTCGCCCTCAATCCCGACCTGGCGATCGTGGTCGAGGAGGATTTGCTCGCCAACGAGACCCTGTTCTTCAATGCAGGCCGCCTCGATCGATCCATGGAGCTTGCGACCAAGGACTGGCTCGCTGCCGCCCGGCCGCGGGTGGCAAAGATCGCTGCGAAAGCGTGACGCAACCGTCGCTTGGCCTTGGAAAGGCCTTTTACAGCACTAGTATAGTGGCCTGATCGTCGTGCACGAGGCCCTTCGCCATGGACCAGAGCTCACCGGCCCCTAAACACCGCCTCGTCGGCTGGGCCCAGCAGCTGAAACCCACCCTGCTCGCCCTTGGCCTGGTGTTGGTCGTGCGGACCGTCGTCGCGGAACCCTACACTGTACCGTCGCCGTCGATGGTGCCGACGCTCCTCGTCGGTGACGAGCTGATCGGCAGCAAGTTCGCCTACGGCTACAGCAAATATTCGTCGCCGATCGGCCTGATGCCGGATTTCTCCGGCCGCCTGTTCGACAAGCCGCCGGAACGCGGCGATGTGATCGTTTTTCGCCTGCCGCGCGATCCGTCGACGACCTACGTGAAGCGCCTCATTGGACTGCCCGGCGACCGTATCCAGATGCGCGCGGGACGACTCTACATCAACGAAGCGGTCGTTCCCCGCCGCGCCATCGGCAGCTTTGCCAACGATGTCGGCGGCCACATCATTCCCTCCACGCTCTACATGGAGACGCTGCCGAACGGGCGCGAGCATGAGATCGTCGAAATCTCGGACGCCGACCACTACGACAACACGCCGATCTACGTCGTGCCGTCGAAGCACTACTTCATGATGGGCGACAATCGCGACAATTCGCTCGACAGCCGCGTCGCCGAGATGGAGGGCGGCGTCGGCTACGTGCCCGAGGAAAACCTCGTGGCCCGCGCCGACCTCCTGCTGCTGTCGCGCGATCCGGCCGTCACCTGGTTTGACGTGACGCATTGGTCGCACGCCTTCCGCCTCGCCCGCGTATTTAGTCACGTCGACTGAATTCCCTCGGTAAGATCAAACTCCCGTGGTTGAGACCTGGAGCTTCGGCCCCGTCAGCGAAGCCGACTTCGAGCCCCTGCTGGCGTTACGCATCGACGTCATGCGCGAACATCTTGAGCGGGTGTTCCGCTATGAACCATCCCGCGCACGACGCATTTTCCGGGAGCATTTCGATCAACCCGGCCTGCGGCTGATCCTGGTCGCCGGCGAACGCGCCGGCTGCGTCGCCTTTCGGGTCGGTATTGATGAAGTAAAAATCGACTCCTTCTATCTTGCCGGCCGCTACCAGAATCGCGGCCTCGGAGCGGAGATCCTGCAGGTCTTGCTGGCCGAAGCTGACGCGCTCAGCCAGCCGGTGCGACTGGAGGTCTTGCGTGGCAGCCCCGCCGGGCGCTTTTATGAGCGGTACGGCTTCGTGAAGCTCAGCGAAGACGACGTCGAGGCCCGCTTCGAGCGGCCGCTGCGCTAGACGCCAAGGAAAGAGCACTTACGGAACGCAAATCCTGACCGAGATACAGGTGAGAACACCCGAACGCGCCACCTCGTTCTCGATACGAATGTCCTTGTCAGCACCCCGACGAATATGAGTTAGGTCCTCTTCGTCGGTCCGACCAATCTGCTTCGCTTCGGTCGGAACCGACGGTGATTCAAGCGAAAGACATCCAGCTCCAATCTCGAAGAGGAGAGGCCGGTCATGGAGATTGTCATTCCCAGCGTCTCGAACATCGGCCTGTTTGTCGGCGCCGCGCTGGTGCTGCTGCTGATCCCGGGGCCCGCCGTGCTCTATATCGTGGCGCGCTCGGCGGAGCAGGGTCGGATTGCCGGTTTCATCTCTGACCTTGGCATCCATACTGCAACCCTGGTCCATGTCCTGGCGGCTGCCCTTGGCCTCTCGGCGCTGCTTGCCTCCTCCGCTCTCGCCTTCAGCATCGTGAAATACGCCGGCGCCGCCTATCTCGTCTGGCTGGGCCTCAAGAAGATCTTCGGTCGCGTCGATGCGCCTGAAAACGGCGAGGAGCTGCCCCGCCACAGCCATGCGCGGCTGTTCCGCGACGGGTTCATCGTCAATCTGCTCAATCCCAAGACGGCGCTGTTCTTCTTCGCCTTCCTGCCGCAGTTCGTCGATCCGGAGCGCGGTCATCTGGCGATGCAGATCGCGTTCCTGGGACTGTTGTTCGCCGTCCTGGGCTTCATGACCGACGGCTGCTACGCCCTTCTCGCCAGCACGGCGGGCAAGTGGCTGAAGCGCAGCCGGCGCTATCTCGAGATCGAGCGCTATGTGAGCGGCACGTTGTTCATCGGGCTTGGCCTGACGGCAGTGTTCGCCGGCAACCACAGGAAATAGCTGCCCGCGTCGGCTCCAAATCTTCGCATGTCCTGGTTAGGGCAAACCACGCACCCAAAGGTCAGTCGCGGCGCAGCATGAACACAGCTTGCTCGCCGATCAGGTTGGCGAGCAAGGGTGGCATGTGGATCGGATGGCTCTTGCTGTTGAGCACAATGGCGCGCTCCACATGAACACCCATGTCACGGCAGAGCGCGCGGAAGTCGTCGATGCTGCAGAGGTGGATGTTGGGCGTGTCGTACCATTTATAAGGCAGCGACACGGTTTGAGGCATGCGTCCGCCGAACACCAGGCGCAGCCGCACTTGCCAATGCGCGAAATTGGGGAACGACACAATCGCCCGCTTGCCCACGCGCAGCATCTGGCGCAGCACTTCGCGCGGCTCGCGCGTCGCCTGCAGCGTCTGACTCAGGATCACGTAGTCGAAGGCATCGTTGGGGTAGTCGCCGAGGTCGGTGTCGGCATCGCCCTGGATCACCGAAAGTCCGTTGGCCACGCACGCATTCACCCCCGCCTGGCTCAGCTCCATGCCGCGCGCGTCGACGCGCTTGAAACTCGCGAGATAGGCCAGCAGCGAGCCATCACCGCAGCCGACGTCGAGCGCGCGCGTCTTGGACTCGACCATGTCAGCGATAAGCTGCAGGTCGACGCGGATTGGAGTGGCGCTCACGCCCCCTCCCCCAACCCGCGCACGATCGCCGCACCCTTGAGGAAGCCTTGCAAGGTGCGGAACATCTCGGGCTCGTCGAGCAAGAAGGCGTCATGGCCCTTGTCGCTCTCGACTTCGACGAACGAGACGTTGGCCGCGGCGGCATTCAGTGCATGCACGACCTCGCGGCTTTCGCGCGTGGGGAACAGCCAGTCCGAGGTGAAGGACATCAGGCAGAAGCGCGTCGGCGTGCCGGTGAAGGCTTTGGCCAATACTCCGTCATGGGCGGCGGCAAGGTCGAAATAGTCCATGGCGCGCGTGATATAGAGATAGGAATTGGCATCGAAGCGATCGACGAAGGTCGAGCCCTGGTGCCGCAAATAGCTTTCGACCTGGAAGTCGGCGTCGAAACCGAAGCCCAGCGCGTCGCGGTCCTGCAGCGAACGGCCGAACTTGCGCTGAAGCGCCTGCTCCGAGAGATAGGTGATGTGCGCAGTCATGCGCGCTACGGCGAGTCCGCGCGCAGGCACCGTATTGTGCAGGCGGTAGTCACCGCCCTTCCATTCGGGATCCGCCATGATCGCCTGTCGGCCGACCTCGTGGAAGGCGATGTTCTGCGCCGAATGGCGCGCGGCGCAGGCGATCGGCACGGCAGAGAACACGCGCTCGGGATAGCTCGCGGCCCATTCCAGCACCTGCATGCCGCCCATTGAGCCGCCGATGACGCAGAACAGGTCGGGGATGCCAAGATGGTCGAGCAGCTCGGCCTGGGCGCGCACCATGTCGGCGACGGTGACGACCGGGAAACGCAGGTTCCAGGGCCGGCCGGTCGCGGGATCGTGAGCCATCGGACCGGTGCTGCCCAGGCAGCCGCCCAGCACATTGGCGCAGATGATGAAGTAGCGTGCCGGATCGATCACCTTCCCCGGCCCCACCAGAGTGTCCCACCACCCCTCCTTGCCGGTCAGCGGATGCTCCTCGGCCACGAACTGATCGAGCGAGAGCGCATGGCAGATCAGAACGACATTCGACTTGTCGGCATTCAGTCGGCCATAGGTCTGGTAGGCCATACGATAGGGGCCAAGCTCGACGCCACAATCGAGGCGCAACGGCCTGCGGCGGCCCAGGATCGCCTGGTGACATCGGGCCAGGGCCTTGCGTTCAGCGTCGGTCAGATCGTCCAGCTCGACAGACACGTCTCACTCCCGGCACCCCGGTTTATGGCCGAGGCACAACGAAAAACCCCCGACCGGGAGGGCGGGGGCTTTTTCAGCGCTCCGACCTTTTAGCGAGGTTTAACGTGGCCGCAAGCCGGTCGGCTCAAATTCCACGGAAGGTTTTATACGGACTGCGCTCTTGCCGTGCAAGCCTTGCGCTGTTGTTTACCTTTACGCAGGGCGGCCGAACGTAGTATCCGCGCTGCTCCCGTTTCTCGTGGCTCCATGGACGCACCCAGTCTCGAAACTCTGCGACAGGAAATCGACGCTATCGACGGCGAATTGCACGGGCTTATTCGCCGCAGGGCATCCTTGGTGGGGCAGATTTCCGCGGCCAAGACCGCAGGCGGCCTCGCTATGCGGCCCGGCCGAGAAGCGCAGGTCCTGCGCAAGCGCCTTGCGGCGCATGACGGCGCCTTTCCGATCGCCGCCATCTACCGCATGTGGCGCGAGATGATCAGCGCCTTTGCGTTGATGCAGACCAAGAACCTCAGGATCGCGGTCTGCCGGCCGGCCGACCAGCCAGGCTACTGGGACGTCGCCCGCGATCATTTCGGCTGCCAGATCCCGATGGTGGCCTACGAATCGCCCGGCCAGGTGTTGGCCGAGGTGCGGGCAAACCCCGCCACCGTCGGCGTGGTGCCGGCGCCGATCGAGTCCGACGCCGCCGCCTGGTGGCCGTTGCTGGCCAGCGGCGAAGCGACCTTGCCCAACGTGGTGGCGCGGCTGCCGTTCCTGGTCATGCCCAATGCGCGGGCCCGCGATATCTCGGCGCTGATGCTGGCGCGCACTGAGCCCGAGGAAAGCGGCGATGATCGCGCACTCCTCGTCCTGCAAGCGCCTTCGGGCATCAGCCGCAACCGTATCGCCGGCGCCCTCGCCAAGGCGGGCCTGCCCGCGTTCACATCGGCACTGGACCAGGTTGCCGGCGGTATGCATCACTATTTGCTCGAGTTGCCGGGCGTGATCGCCGATGACGACGAGCGCTTGCGCGGCGTCGAAAAGGTGCTGGAGCTCGACCGCGGCAGCTTGGCCGCGATCGGCGCCTACGCGGTTCCGGCGAGCAGCCGACCCTGATTGCGAAGTAACGGAGAACTGCCATGAGCGCGCCCACACCGCGGCCCGGCATCGCAAAGATCGCGCCCTACGTTCCGGGCAAGGACTCGGTAGATGGCAAGGAACCCATCGCCAAACTCTCATCGAACGAAGGCGCGCTGGGTCCAAGCCCCAAAGCCATGGCGGCCTATGCCAAAGCGGCCACGGAGCTGCATCGCTACCCCGATGGTGCGGCCGAAAAGCTGCGTGCCGCACTCGGCCGTCACTATGGCCTCAACCCCGCACGCATCATCTGCGGCACGGGCTCCGACGAGCTGCTCAATCTCCTGGTGCGTGCCTATTGCGGTCCCGGTGACGAGTTGCTGTACAGCCAGTACGGCTTCCTGATGTATCCCATCAACGCGCTCGGCGTCGGCGCCACGCCCATCGCAGCACCTGAAAAGGACTACCGCACCGACGTTGATGCGATGCTCGCCAAGGTGACGGACAAGACGCGCGTGGTGTGCCTTGCCAATCCGAACAACCCGACGGGAAGCTACATCACCAAGGACGAGGTCCGGCGGCTCCACGCCGGCCTGCCCAAGAACGTCCTGCTGGTCGTCGACGCGGCCTATGCGGAGTACGTGAGCCGCAACGACTACGAATCGGGCGTCGAGCTGGTCGATCGCGCCGAGAACGTCGTGATGACCCGGACCTTCTCCAAGATCTATGGCATGGGGGGCCTCAGGCTCGGCTGGATGTACGGGCCGGAGAACGTCATCGACACGATCAGCCGCCTGCGCCAGCCCTTCAACGTGAACCTTGCCGCGCAGATGGCAGGTATCGCGGCGCTGGAGGACATCGCCCACACCGACGCCAGCCGCACCAACAACGACATCTGGCTGCCGTGGTTCAGTGCCGCGGTCACCAAGCTCAGCCTGAAGCCATTGCCGAGCGTCGGCAATTTCCTGCTGGTGGGCTTCGGCTCGGCGAAACGCGCTTCGGCCGCCAACGACTGGCTGATGAACGACGGACTGATCCCGCGCATGGTCGCAGGCTACGGACTGCCCGAACATTTGCGCATCACGATTGGCACCGAGTCCGAGATGAAAGCCGTGGCCGATTCGCTCGGCCGTTTCGTCGCCGCCCACAAATGAGCGCGATGTTCGACAAGATCGCGCTGGTCGGCATCGGCCTGATCGGCGGCTCGATCGCACTCGCCGCCCGCCGCGCGGGCCTCGCCAAGAAGATCGTGGCTGCGACGCGGCGTGCCGAGACGGCCGAAACGGCCAATCGGCTGAAGCTGGTCGATCATTGCGGTACTGACCTCGCCGCGGCCTGCGAAGATGCTGACTTGGTGATCGTCTGCACGCCGGTGGGCGCCTGCGGCGAGGCAGCGAAGGCGATCGCGCCCGTCCTCAAGAAAGGCTGCATCGTCTCCGACGTGGGCTCGGTCAAGCAGGCGGTGGTCGACGCGATGGCGCCGCACCTTCCAGCCGGTGTGCACTTCGTGCCCGCGCATCCCGTGGCCGGCACGGAGAATTCCGGTCCGGAGGCGGCCTTTGCCGAACTGTTCGACGGCCGCTGGACCATCCTGACACCGCTGCCGGAAAGCGATCCCAAGGCGGTCGACCGGCTCGAGGCCTTCTGGAAGGCTCTCGGTAGCCAGGTCGATCGGCTGGATCCCGCGCATCACGACCGCATCCTCGCCATCACCTCGCACCTGCCACATCTCATCGCCTACACGATCGTCGGCACGGCAGACGATCTCGGCGGCCATCTCAATGCCGAGGTGCTGCGCTTCGCGGCCGGCGGCTTTCGCGACTTCACGCGCATCGCGGCTTCCGATCCGACCATGTGGCGCGATGTCTTCCTGTACAACCGCGACGCCGTGCTCGAAGTGCTGGCACGCTTCCAGGAGGATCTGTTCTACCTGCAGCGCGCCATCCGTTGGGGCGAGGGCGACAAGCTGTTCGACCTCTTCACACGCACCCGCGAAATCCGCCGCGCGCTGATCCACCTCAACCAGGCGTGAGTGCGACGCGTCCTCGCTGGGTTTTCGGCTACGGCTCGTTGATGTGGAACCCCGGCTTCGCCACGCCCGAGACGATTGCGGCGCGCCTGCAGGGTTGGCATCGCGCCTTCTGCATCTATTCCGAACATTACCGCGGCACGCCCCGGAAGCCGGGCCTCATCCTCGGGCTGCTGCCCGGCGGGAGTTGTCGCGGCCTCGCCCATCGCCTGCCGGCGAAAGGTTACGACGAGGTCCGGCGGTATCTGCAGGTTCGCGAGATCGACAATGATGGAGTCTACGAAGAGGAAATCCGGCCGATCCATCTTGCCGACGGCCGGACGGTCGATGCCCTTGTCTATCTCGCCGACCGCAAACATCGGCAATTTGCCGGCAAGCTTGCGCCGGCGAAGGCGCTACGCCTCATCCGCCAGGGCAACGGGGCAACTGGCAGCAATCTCGACTATGTGCGCAATACACTGACGCACCTGGTCGCGCTTGGCCTGCGCGACCCCGCTCTCGAGGAGCTCGCTCGCCGTGCCGAGACCCGGCCGCGACGTTAGCGGTCGACGCCGTCCTTGAAGATCGCGTTGATGATGAAACGCCACTCGTCGCGCGCCTGCTCCGCGGTGAGGCCGAGCCGTTCGCGCAACACGATCCAGCTCTCCGGCGCCAGCACCGCAGCGAGCGCGTTGAGTGTGCGCTCGCGCTTCTCGCCCGGCAGGGCCGTCAGCTCCTGGCCGAACGAGTGGGCGATCTGCGCGCGATTGTCCGCGTAGATCTCCGTCGTCTTGTCCGCGGCCTCCTTCGAGCGACGGCACAGCGTCTCGACAAACGTCCACATGGGGCGCAGGGCTTCGTAGCGGCCGGCCCGGCTGCTGACGACCGTCGAGATCCTCTCGTCGAGCGGCTTGCGCGCTTCAGCGTCCGCGCTGCTGGACTTCCAACCGCCCAAGGCACGACCCAACACGGCGACGTAGAGCTCAGCCGTATCGGCGAAGTGCTGGAAGACCGTGCGCGCGGATACGCCCGCGAGCTTGGCGATATCGCGCACGATCGGCGCGACCTCTCCCTCCATGGCCAGAGTCAGTGTCGATGAGACGATGGCCTCGCGCGTGCGGGCAACGCGATCGCCGCGGCCAGCATGCTGAACTTGAGGCGCCTGAACCGACGGTTCCAGTTCCATACTCTGCATCCCCTGTAAGTAGTCTCTCGTGTCGCGGCGGAGAGACATAAATTTTCAGTTGTCGGCCGATCAACCTCACAATCGATAAAACAATTGTGGTCCGCCGCCAATACTAAGGCGATGGATGGGTTATCATTTTGTCCGCCGTAAGTATTTCGTAAGCTAAGGGCACCCCATGAAAGATGTAAGTATTTCAGCGGCCTCGCTCGCCGCCCAGGCGCTGGGATGGGTCGATCCCGTCACCAAGGCCGTCGTGCCGCCGATCCACATGTCGAGCACGTACCAGCGAGACACAGACAACAACTACAGCTCAGGCCGCATCTACGCCCGCGCGGATAACCCAACCTTTGATCAGGTCGAGGCGACCCTCGCCGCCCTCGAAGGCGGTTCGAGGGCACTGGTCTTCTCCTCGGGAATGAGCGCCGCCTGCGCCTGCTTCCTCGCCATGTCGCCCGGCGATCACATTATCGTGCCCAAGGTGATGTACTGGTCGCTGCGCAACTGGCTTGCGACCTTTGCCACCCACTGGGGTCTCAAGATCGACTTCGTGGACGCCGATCGAACGGATGCTGTCGCCGCCGCCGTCCGGCCGGGCGCGACCAAGCTCGTATGGCTCGAGACCCCGGCCAATCCGACGTGGAGCGTCAGTGATATTGCTGCCGTGGCCGAGATCACTCACAAAGCCGGCGCCTTGTTGGCCATCGATTCAACAGTGGCGACGCCGGTGCTGACGCGCCCCATCGAGCTTGGCGCCGATATCGTCATGCATTCGGCGACCAAGTACCTCAATGGACACTCCGACATTATCGCCGGCGCCTTGATCGGCGCCCGTGACGATGCGCACTGGGCGAAGCTGCGAGCGATCCGGGCCCAACTCGGCACGATCCTGGGCCAGATGGAGGCCTGGCTGCTGATGCGCGGCATCCGCACCCTCTTCCCGCGCGTGCAATGGGCCTGTCGCTCGGCGCAATCGCTGGCTGAACGCTTCGCCGGCCATCCGATGGTGGCGGACGTGCTCTACCCCGGCCTCGCCTCCTTTCCCGGCCATGCCATTGCGGCCAGGCAAATGCACGGCGGCTTCGGCGGCATGCTGTCGATCCGGGTAAAAGGCGGCGAACGCGCCGCGATCGCCACGGCGGCCCGCGTCGATCTTTGGAAGCGGGCAACGTCGCTCGGCGGCGTCGAAAGCCTGATCGAGCATCGCGCCAGCGTCGAAGGGCCGGGCACGCCCTGCCCGCCGGACTTGCTGCGGCTCTCGGTCGGGGTCGAGGACAGCGGCGATCTTTTCGACGATCTCGACCAGGCATTGCGGCGCGCGCACAACGCCTAAATCACGTAAGTGCAAATCCTTCGCGCAACGGATCGTCGGGATCGAAGCGAAAGCGGCCCTCGCCAGTGAAGTGTGCGAGGCCGCCGACCTCCACAGTGACGGCCTTGCGTGACGCGACGGATGCAGCGTCGCGCAGGGCGCAACCGGTGAACACCGCGCCCGTGCAACTTTCGAACTGACGCAACTCACCGAGCTTTGTCTGCCGGCGCGCGACCTGGAGGGCCATTCGCGCACTCACGCCACTACCGGTTGGGCTACGATCAATCTGCCGGCCGGCGAAGATGCAGACATTGCGGCTGGGCTTGTCCGCGCCCTCGCCGCCATCGGTCAGGATCGTGCCATAGAGGAAAGCAAGATCGGGTTCTTCCGGATGGTCGATCGGTATGGCCTGGGCGGCCGCGTGCGCGATCTCCTCGCCGGCGTCGACGATGGCCCGCATCAGCGAGCTGTTCAGATCGAGCCCGATCGAATCGGCCGACAGGAAGGCATAGAACGCACCGCCGTAAGCGATATCGACGGTAACCGGCCCCCAGGTTTTCGTCGGCGCGATGCAATCGAGCGCATAGGCGAATGACGGCACGCTTTCGAAACGCACGAAACCGTCCCTCGCCACGCGCGCGATCACGAGGCCGCAGGGGCATTGTAGGCGCACGGTGGTCTCGCCGGGTTGCCGCTTCACGCGGCCGCTCTCGACCGCCCAACGAGCGAGCGCGATCGTGGCGTGGCCGCACATGGTGCTAAAACCTTCGTTGTGCATGAACAGCACCGCGAGATCGGCCTCGGGATGGTCGGGTTCGACCAGCAGCGCCCCATACATGCCATCATGGCCGCGCGGCTCGAGCATCAGGCCGCGCCTCAAATGATCGAACTTCTCCCGGGCCTCACGCCTCTTGCCGAGAAGCGTGTGCGCCTCGAACGCTGGCCAGCCCTCGACGATGATGCGGGTCGGCTCGCCGCCGGTATGCATCTCGACAGTGGAGAGGATCATCTGTCCGTCCCGAAGACTTGTGGCAGGGCCGCGCCGATCCGCTCGTTCATCATCTCGATCGAGCCGTCGGTGAAGGCCGCGATCTTGGCGCCAGCGAGATGGCGGGCCAGCGGATAGTCGGCGCGCAAGCCGTTGGCGCCCATGGCCTGGATGCAGTCGGCGATGCGAGCGAGGGCCATCTCGGTTGCGAACTTCTTGGCATAGGCGGCCGGCAGAACGGCATCGCCGCCTTCGTCGATCAGCCGCGCCGCGCGATAGGTCAGCAGCCGTGCCGCCTCCAGATCGGCCGCCGCATCGACGAGCTTCCAGCGCACACCCTGGTGCGCAATCACCGGCTGACCGAAGGTCTGGCGTTGCTGCGTATAACGCACCGCCGTCTCGAGGCTCGCCTCCAGCATGCCGCAGCACATGGCCGCCACGTAGGTCCGTGCGCCATTGATGCCCGCGAGCGCCGCCTTGAAGGCCTGGCCTGGCGGATGCAGGACCGATTCGTCCGGCGCGAAATAGTCGATCAGTCGGAAGCCACCGACGCCAATGGCGTGACCGCCATGCAGCGCGAACGGTGGCTCGCGATGGAAGCCAGGTCGCTCGGCCTCGATCGCGAAGCAGGCGATACCGCGATAGCCCTGTGCCTTGTCGGTCTGGGCATAGGCAATCGAAAGACCGGCAACAGCGGCGTTGGTGATCCAGGCCTTGGCGCCGTTCAATTTCCAGCCGCCTTCGACGCACTCGGCCCTCATCTCCAGCGCACCGAAGTCGCTGCCGACTCCGGGTTCACTCAAGCCCGCGCAGCCGATCAGGTCGCCTGCGATCATGCGTGGCAGGAGCCTTGCCACTTGCCCCGACTGGCCGTCGCGCGCGAAGCGGGCACAGGCATTGTGATGATTGATCAGCGCGAAGGCGAAAGCGAAATCGGCCTTGGCGATCTCCTCGAAGGCGCGCAGCTTGCAGGAGAAGGAAAGCCCCTGCCCGCCGTGCTTCTTGGCAAGCTCGATCGTGTTGAGTCCGATCGCACAAGCCGCCTTGATCGTCTCCAACGGATAGTGTCGGTCCCATTCCCACTGCGCGGCGTGGGGCGCAACATGCTCCTTGGCAAAGTCTCGCGCTTGCGCCACCACCGCGCGCTCTTCCCGGGTGAGAATTTCGTCCAGCATGCTCGTGAGATACACGAATGGACCTTGGACGCAACCGCGGGCTAGAATGACGATCGTGCGGGTGTAGCTCAGGGGTAGAGCGTCGGCTTCCCAAGCCGTAGGTCGCGGGTTCAAATCCCGTCGCCCGCTCCAAAATTCAATTGCCGGGCAGGACACGTCGTTAGCATGGACTCGGTCGTTTCGGTGCCGGCAGCAACGGCCGGCGAGTTCGCGGCCGACTCAGCCGCATTCTCCGCCTATTGGCGCGAGCAGGCCGCAAGGCTCACGCGGTTACCTGCCAAACCCAAGCGCAATGCAGCGGAGTTCGATTCAGCCGAATCGATCAAGCAGGCGGCCCGCGAGGCCCGCTTTGCCTTCCTGCGCGTCCATGCGCGCACACTCTACGACAAGCTGACCGGCAGCCGTGGCAAGTTCGTGCGGCTGGAACAGCTCGTCTATGACGCAGCCGGCCTGGTGCCGGGCCTCGTCCCGAGGCGCGCCGAGGTAGCGACCGAGGCCGAGTTGCGGCAGAGCGAGAAGGACGGCTGCGAGATCGACCAAGGCATTCTCTGCAATCAGTTCCTGGCCGATCCCGACTGCGGCCGGCATCTCTGCCATACCATGTTGCTGCCGCGACCCGAATCGGCCGAGGCGTTGGCAAAGTTCCAGCGCGACGGCCGGCTCGATCTCGGCACGGCGAAAGTCGAGCGGCAGGGTAAGGCCGCCGTTCTGCTGTTCTCGAACGGGCGCTTCCTCAACGCCGAGGACAACGGCACCCAGGTCGCGGACGAGATCGGCGTCGATGTCTGCACTCTCGACCGGCAGAGCCAGATGGCGGTGCTGCGCGGCGACGTGGTGCCAGCGGGCAAGTATGCCGGACGGCGCGTCTTCAACGCGGGCATCAATCTCACGCATATCTATTACGGCAAGATCCCACTGCTCTGGTTCCTGATCCGCGACATGGGCTTCGTGAACAAGATGTTCCGCGGGCTCGCCCGTCCGGACGTCACGCCTGACGAGGTGTCGGGCGATTCGATCGAAAAGCTTTGGATCGCCGCGATCGACACTTTCGCCATCGGCGGCGGCTGCCAGATCCTGCTGGCCACCGACTTCAACATTGCCGCGAAGGATGCCTACATGACCTTGCCGGCGCGCAAGGAAGGCATCATTCCGGGCATGTCGAACCTGCGCATGTCCCGTTTCGTGGGTGACCGCATCACGCGCCAGGCGATCATGTACGAGCGGCGGATCGAATGCGATTCCGATGTCGGCCGCATGATCTGCGACGAGGTCGTTGCGCCCGATGAGGTCGATGCCACCATCGCCCACGTGATCGACCGACTGGGGACCTCAGGCGTCGTGGGAGCGATCGGCAACCGTCGTGCGATGCGGCTTGCGGTCGAGCCGTTCGATCTCTTCCGGCAATATGCCGCGATCTATGCGCGCGAACAGGCCTGGTGCCACTTTAGCCCGGCACTGATCGCCAATCTCGAACACTACTGGAACGCTCAAAGCCGCAAGGCTTGATGCTGGAGCGCGCCACACGCAGTGGCGCTCCTTCGTCAGATCAATGCTCCCGCGGCGCGTGCTTGCCCAAGATGCGCTGCAGGGTGCGGCGATGCATGTTGAGGCGGCGCGCGGTCTCGGAGACGTTGCGGTCGCATTGCTCGAAGACACGCTGGATATGCTCCCAGCGCACGCGGTCGGCCGACATCGGATTGCTGGGCGGCGGCGGCAGTTTGCGGCCGTGCGCGGTCAGCGCCTGCTCGATGGCATCGGCGTCTGCGGGCTTGGCGAGATAATCGATCGCGCCTTCCTTCACGGCCGCGACGGCGGTCGCGATATTGCCGTAGCCGGTCAGCACGACGATGCGGATGTCAGGGCGCGCCTGGCGCAGGGGCCCCACCAGCTCCAGCCCATTGCCGTCGCCCAGCCGCAGGTCGAGCACCGCGAAGGCCGGCGGACGCGCCGTCTGGGCCAGCGCCTCGGCCACGGAGCCCACAGCCGTCACGATGAAGCCGCGTAACTCGAGCGCACGCGCGATGCGGTTCCGGAACGCCGCATCGTCGTCGGCGATCAGCAGTGTGCGATCCTTGCTATTCGTCGTGCCGGCGATAACAGGCGAGACGGGACGGTTGGCGCCTGTGTCCTGATTCATCTCGGTCCTCCTATCTGGCGGCTATGTAGCCTTGAAGACCGGATTTGGCCAGCGCACGACGACCGTTGCGCCACCTCCTCCGCCAGCACGGTTGCCAAAACTAACCGACGCGCCTGTTCGCTCCAGCAGGGTTTTGGCGATGAAAACCCCCAGACCCATATGGCCTTCCACGCCTTGCCGGGTGGAAATGAAAGGCGTTCCCAGTTCGTCCAACAGGGCTTCCGAGAAGCCCGGACCATCGTCAGATACCTCGACTTCGGACCATTCGGTGGTCCAATGCGTGGCGATTTGGACCTCTTGTCGCGCGAAGGAGACAGCATTCTGCACGATATTGCCCACTCCCTGCATGATCTCTGGGCTACGCACCTGGATTGGCGCCATCCTGGGGGTGCCGTCGCCGATCGGGCCGGCTTCGAAGGCGACGGCGATGTCGTCCCGCTTGTAGTGTTGGGCTGCCGCTTCGATCAGGGCCGGCAGCGGCACCAGCGTATAGGCTTCCGACACATCGCCTGATGGGTCGACAGAGAGCCTGGCGAGGATCGAACGGCAGCGGTCGGACTCGCTCGATAGCAGCTCGATATCCTCGCGCAGCGGGTCGTCTTGTTCGACCTCGCGCAGCATTTCCTTGGCAACGACGGTGATGGTCGACAAGGGCGTGCCGAGCTCATGCGCCGCCGCGGCCGCCAGCGCACCCAGGGCGGACAGACGTTGCTCCTGTGCAAGTGCTGCCTGTGCCGCCGCTAGCGCGTCGCTCATCTGGCGGGCTTCCTCGGCCAGTCGCCAGCCGTAGAGAGTCATCAGGAGCGTTGTGAGAGTGAGACCGGCCCACAGTCCGGCCTGGTAAATCTCAGGCAGGTCGGGCGCGACGCCGAGCCAGGGCAGCGGCTGATGAACCAGCGCCAGTACGGCAATACTGGCAATAGTGAGCAGCGAAAGCGCAATGTTGCTGGCCAACGACAGGATGGTGGCGCCGACCGCGACCGGCGCCAGTAGCAGAAGCGCGAAGGGATTGGTGAGCCCGCCGGTGAGATAGAGGAGCACGGCCAGCTGCACGATGTCGAAGGCAAGGAAGATCGTCGCCTCGCGATCATCGATGCGGACCGAAGCCGGCCGCCCCAAGCTGACGGCGATGTTGAGCAGCGCCGAGAGCGCGATGGCGCCGCCCACCGGCAGCAACGGCAAGCTGAAGCCCAGGCCCCAATGAACGACCGCGGCGGTGAAAAGCTGTCCGGCAACGGCGGCCCAGCGGATCAGCACTAGGGCGCGCAGTCGGACGCCGCCACGTGGCGGCAGCGCCGGACTGGCAGCGGCGAGCGGCGCGCGGTCGGCAGGCGATGAAGCTGTGCCGGCGGGCGCCGCCATAGGCTACTCCTGGATCATCAGGTGCTTGCGATGCACCGTGATGAAAAGCGGGATCTTGCGCTGCTTGCTGCGGTCGGGCGGCTCCTTCACCAATCGTCCGATCTCACCCAGGATCAGGCCGGTGATGGTCGGCAGCGGCAACTCGCGCGCCTCGTCAAGCCGCACCCAGCGAATGTCACCCATCTCGCTCGAATGACGGATCTCGCCGCTCGCGTCGTCGGCACGCGCCATGAAAAAGCGCGCATTGAAGCGCCGCGGCCGACCAGGTGGCGTCACAGCACGCGCAATCAAGTCGAGGCAATCGAGCGCCGGCGCCATACCCTTGTCCAGGAAGCCGTGCCAGTGCTCGCCATAATCCTTTTTGGGAACGCCGCCCTTGAGCGGCTTCGCAAGCATCAGGCCTGTCTCCTCGAAGGTCTCGCGCACCGCTGCAACTCCCAGTGCCTGTGCCCGCTTGGCCGAGGCCGCCTTCAGGAGACGCGCCTTGACGTGGCGATCGAGCGGCGTCGCGACAGGCACATGCGCATCAGCGAGGTCGACCCGCCCGCCGGGAAACACATAACGGTTGGGCATGAAGGCATGCTTGGCATCGCGGCAGCCCATCAGCACCTCGGGCGTCTTGCCCTTCATCCGGACCAGGATCAGCGTCGCCGCATCGCGCGGCCGCATGTACGGGTAAGTCTTGTCGATCTTCTCGACCGGTCGTTCGCTGCCCGGCTTCAGGGCAGGGGTCGGATCGTCGTAACCTTTGTCAGTGCCGCGCACCACAGCGCCGGCGGGTATCGCTTTGTTGGTCATGGGCAGGAAGATAGAGCGATCCGACATCTTTTGCCTCCCCCGTCTTGGGGGGACGTGATCGCATATGGCGAAATTTTTCCGTCGTCCCGACCGGGCCTCTAGAACGACCAGCCTACCGGCGTATCGGGCTGGAACACGACGACGTTTTTGTTGCCGCCCGGCACCTCGATGCGTTCAGGTGCCTCGAGAGGCTGGGCCCGCAGAGTGATGCGTTCCTCGTTGGCCGGAAGACCGTAGAAACGCGGGCCGTTCAGGGAGGCAAAGGCCTCGAGCTTGTCGAGCGCGCTCTCTTCCATGAAGACCTGGGCATAGACCTGCATCGCCACCGGGGCATTGAACACGCCGGCGCAGCCACAGGCACATTCTTTGGTGTCGGCGGTATGGGGCGCCGTGTCGGTGCCCAGGAAGAAAGCGGGATGGCCTGACGTCGCGGCACGCCGCAGGGCGAGACGATGCTCCTCCCGCTTAGCGATCGGCAGGCAATAGAAGTGCGGACGGATGCCGCCTTTGAAGATCGCATTGCGGTTGTAGCTGAGGTGATGCGGCGTGATGGTGCCGCCCAGTCGATCGGGATGCGCTTCGACGAACTGCACGCCGTCGCGCGTCGTGATGTGCTCCAGGACGACCTTCAGGCCCTGATGACGCTGGAGCAGTGGCGCCAGCACCTTGTCGAGGAACACAGCCTCCCGGTCGAATATGTCGACCTCGGGATCGGTCACCTCGCCGTGAACAAGGAGCGGCATGCCCGCCGTCTCCATGGCTTCCAGCGCTGACGCGATCTGATCTATCGACGTGACGCCGTGGGCGGAATTCGTCGTGGCGTGTGCGGGATAAAGCTTGGCCGCCACCCAAACGCCCTCACGCTTGCCGCGGACGAGCTCGGCCGCATCGGCTGAATCGGTGAGATAGCAGGTCATCAATGGCTCGAACGTCAGCCCAGCCGGGATCGCTCTGCGAATGCGGTCGCGATAATCGGCGGCCTCGGCCACTTTCGTCACCGGGGGCACCAGGTTTGGCATGATGATGCCGCGCGCGAATTGCCGGGCGGTATGGACGGCACAGGCGGCAAGCATGGGCCCATCACGCAGATGGACATGCCAGTCGTCGGGCCGGCGGATCGAAAGCGTCGTGGGCTGGGACATCGGTGTTTTCTACGCTTGCTCCCGGGCGGGCTCCAATGTTGATTGCGGGCATGATCGATCTCAAAGAGGCTATCGCCTTCGCCCAGGCGGCCGAGTGCCAATGGCCGCGCAGCATGCACATGCCCGACGGGCAATTCGTGATGACCTACGATTCGGGCGAGAGACCGCCGGACAACGAGGTGCTGGGGCCGGTCACACCGCGCGGCGGCGCGGCGGGCATCGTCTACCAAGGCGGCAAGCTTTTGACCGAGTGGGGCGACACCGACCGCGCCGACATGACCTTCAGCGTCGCCAAGAGCTTCCTCGCGCTGCTGGCAGGTCTTGCGGTTGGCGATGGGCTGATCAAGAGCCTCGACGACAAGGTTGGCGACACCGCACTCGATGACGGCTTCAAGAACGAGCAGAACAAAGCGATCACCTGGCGCCACCTCCTGACCCAGACCAGCGAATGGCAAGGCAGCGTGTTCGGCAAGGAAGATCGCATCGACCACAATCGCGTGGTCGGGCTCGCCATCGCCGAAGCGCCCAAGGGAACGCGCCGCGCACTCAAGCCACCGGGCAGCTTCTATGAATACAACGATGTGCGCGTGAATCGCCTCAGCCTTTCGTTGCTGCAGGTCTTCAAGGAGCCGCTGCCGTCGGTCCTCAAGCGCCGCATCATGGATCCGATCGGCGCCTCGTCGGGCTGGCGATGGGACGGCTACCGGAATTCGACGGTCACCATCGACGGCAAGTCGATGGTCTCGGTGCCGGGCGGCGGCCATTGGGGCGGCGGCATCGTGATCTCCGCCCGCGATCTCGCGCTGGTCGGCCTCCTGGTCGCGCAAGGCGGCGTCTGGAACGGCGCGCAGATCTTGCCCAAAGGCTGGGCCGCGGAGTTGGTTAAGCCTTGTCCCGTGGCGCCTTTCTACGGTCTGCTGTGGTGGCTCAACACCGACCGGCGCCAGTTCGCGGCAGCATCGGAGCGAAGCTACTTCGCACTGGGATGGGGCAGCCACATCGTCTGGATCGATCCCGACCACGACCTCGTAACAGTGCTGCGCTGGATCGACCGCAAACAGGCGCCGGGCTTCGTCGAACGTCTGCTGGGTGCCCTCAAGAAATGAGTCTCGACTACTCCGCCGTCCCGCGCATGCCGGACGGCCGCACGGCGCTTGAGCATATCGAATCGATTGCTGCCCTCTCCCAGGCCACCCGCGTGCCGATGGGCAATGGCGGCACCATGATGTGGCATGTGTGGGGTGCGGGTTCCGGCAAGCCGATCCTGCTGCTGTTCCACGGCGGCTCGGGGTCGTGGATCCATTGGATCCGCAACGTCGTGCCGCTCTCGCAACACTACACCGTCTACGCCGCTGATTTACCAGGGCTTGGCGACAGCGATCCGCCCGATGACGTGCGCGACATCTGGTCGGTCACCAAGTGCGTCAGGACCGCAGTCGACGGGATCCTGCCGAAGGACCAGCCGTTCCTGCTCACCGGCTTTTCCTTCGGCGGCATGGTGTCGGGTCATCTTTCGACCCTGATGCCCGAGCGCGTCAGGCGCATCGTGCTGGTGGGCGCCGGCGGGCTGAAGGCGACGCGCAAGCCCGGGCCGAAGCTGCGCAAGCTCCTGCCCGAGATGCCGGCCGAGACGCTGGCCGAGGAGGCGCGACGCAATCTCGAGATCCTGATGCTGCATGACCCAAAGAACGTCGATGGCGTGGCGATCCACATGCAGATCATGAACACCACGCGCGCCAAGACGCGCAGCCGCGACATGGGAATCGCGGGCGCGCTCAGCAATGTACTGCCGCAGGTACGCACGCCGCTCACCGGCATCTGGGGCGAGTTCGATTCGACCACCTATCCCTATATCCAGGAACGCATCGATCTCTTCCACGCCCTGCAGCCGGACTTCGAGATGAACGTCATTCCTGGCGCCGGCCACTGGGTTGCCTACGAGGCAGCCGAGGCGTTCAATGCGAAGTTGATCGAAGTTCTCGCCCGCTAGTCCGGAGCCTGACATGAAAACCGACGTCACCGAGATCGCCGACAAGATCTATCGTCTGTCCACCTTCGTGCCCCAAGTTGGGCCGAGCGGATTCACCTTCAATCAGTTCCTGATCGACGCTGACGAACCGTTGCTATTCCACTACGGCCAGCGGTCGCTCTTTCCTCTGGTATCGGAGGCGGTCAAGAGCGTAATCCCGCTCGACAGGTTGCGCTGGACGACCTGCAGTCACGTCGAGGCCGACGAAAGCGGCGCGCTCAACCAGTGGCTGGCTGCGGCACCCAACGCCACGCCGGCGCATGGACAGGTCGGCTGCAACATCTGGCTGACCGACATGGCCGACCGCAAGCCGCGCGTGCTGAAGAACGACGAGACGATCGATCTCGGCGGCAAGAAGGTGCGTTGGCTCGACACGCCTCATGTGCCGCACAACTGGGATGCCGGTCTCCTCTATGAGGAGACGACGGGTACGCTCTTCAGCAGCGACCTCTTCACCCAGTTCGGCGCCTGCCCCGCCACCACGACCTCAGACGTCGTGGCGCCGGCCATCGCAACCGACAAGGCCGTGCCGTTCATGCCGTCCACGCCGATGGCCGCGCCAACCATCCGTCGGCTCGCAGCGCTTGCACCGAAGACAATCGCCCTGATGCATGGCCCAACCTTCGAAGGCGACGGCGCCGCCGCCCTTACCGCCCTGGCGGACTATTACGCCGGCAAGACGAACTAACGCGACGCCGGCGCATCCGGACCTGACTTGAGGCCGAGCGAGGCGAGGTAGCTCCAGCGGATCGTCGTGCGGGCAAGAGGAATGCCTTCGAGATATTGCGCGACGGCGCGGTCGATGACGGTGGCCGATGGCCGGTCGCGGCGTTGGCCATCGGCGAAGGCGACGATGTCGTTCCAGCCTTCGGGGCGCGGGATCGACACCACTGTCGATGGCGAGTCGAGATTCTTGTAGGTCCAAAACGACCAACCGATGTCGTGCGCTTCGTGCAGCTTGCGGAAGCCTTCGTTCCATTGGTCAGTGAGCTCACCTGTCTCGCCCAGGAACAACGGCACGTTGTAGCGATCGGCAAAGTTCAGATGCCGCTGGATCGAATCGCGCTTCGTGCTCGCCCAGAACGAATGATAGGTGTAGGCGAGGTTGGGTGCGAACGGCGGGCCGAACATATCGAAGCTCGAGCTCCATTGGCCGCCGGCAAGAAAGACGATGCGATCAGGATCGACGGCGCGGATCGCCGAGGTCAGTCGCTTGTAGAAGGGTTCGAGCCGCGGATTGAGCGTCGCCGTGTCGTGGTAGGGCGCGATCGGCTCGTTCAGGAGATCGTAACCCAGGATCGCGGGGTTGCCGGCATAGTGCTCAGCGATTGCCCGCCAGAATTTCACCGTCAGGTCGCGATCGCGAGGCACATAAAACATCAACGGATAGCCGGGCCCGTCGTCGTGGTTGATGCCGGTCTGGCCGCCCGGCGCGGCATGCAGGTCGAGGATGACATAGAGGCCAGCCTCTCGCGCCCAACCCACCACGCGATCGAGCAAGGCCCAGCCATCGCCATCGATGTGGCCGTCCGCCGTCATGAAGAGCCGCCAATGCAACGGGATCCGCACCATGTTGAAGCCGACCGACTTGATGAAGCGGATGTCGTCCTGATCGATGTAGGTGTCGCGATAGGTGCGCCAGAAGGCTGATGCGCGCTCGGGACCCAACAGACGGTCGAAAGCGCCGTAGATCTGGCGTGGCGCCTTCGCGACCTCGAACTTGAACATGTAGCCTTCGGGCATCAGCCAGTTGCCGAGACTGATGCCTTTGAGATGCAGTGGGCTGCCATCGGGCGCGATGAAATGCTTGCCTTCGATGCGGACGAGGCGGCTCTGTGCCCACGCAGGCAGACTAAAGGTGAGCAGGACGGCGATGATCGCCGACAAGAGGCGCATGACGGCACTCTAACAGACGAATAAGGTCGGGCCGCATGATTCTCGCCGCCCTGCCTCTACCCGTAGCCGTTGCCGTTCTTCTCCTTTGCGTCCATCGCTTCCGGCTTCCTGTTTTCCTTGCCTTGATGGCGGTGATCGTGGGCTACGGCATTGCCGCCCAGATGACCTACCAGTCGATAGGCAAAGCTTTTGGCCTAGGCTTCACATCGGCGCTGGGGCAGGCAGGTCTGCTGGTTGTGGCGGGCGGCCTGCTGCGCTCGCTCCTCCTCAAGCAGCCCCTAACCGGCCCGGCGGCAGCGCTAACGGGCGTGTTGGCCGGGCTGGGCGGCTCGGCTGCCGGCGGTCTCGCGCTACTTCAACCCGCCGGCATCGGCGCGCCACGTCGCGCGGTCGGCCTCGCGCTCACCTTGCTTGCCGTCCACGCCTTGATCCTCCCCGCACCACTCGCCGTTGCCGCCCAAGCCGTTCTTAAGGCGACTGGCGCGACTGTCTTCTGGGTGGCCCTTCCTGCCGCCGCCATTGCCGCGATCATCGGCTGGCTGTTCGCCGCCTCAAGTGCTCGCGATAACGAGCGCGGCCACTTCTCTGTCAAATGGCTGGCCGTGATCGTCCCGCTCGCGCTACTGGTTGTGCAGGCCGTCGCACAGATGCCGACCGAACCGCTGGGCAAGGGCGGTGCGCGGGAATTCTATACGGGCATCAGCCATCCTCTCATTCTGCTGGTTCTTGCCGTCGCCCTCGCCGTGCTGCTGTCGCGGCGCTGGCAGCCAACGGCATTCGCCGACACGAGCTGGGCGCCGCTGTTGCTCACGGTGGGCGCGGCAGGCGGCTTCGCCCGCGTGCTCGACGAAACAGGCATGGCGGAATTGCTGGCCGAGCGCGTGCTTGATCCGCGTCTCGGCCTGCTGGTGCCTTTCCTCGCTGCCGCCATCGTCAAGACGATGCAGGGCAATTCGCTGTCAGCTGTGCTCACCGCCTCCGGCATGGTCGAACCCATGTTGCCGGCCCTTGGTTTGGACAGCGCCGCCGGTCGGGCGCTTGCTGCCGCGGCGACAGGCGCAGGGTCGATCGCGATTTGCCACGTGAACGATCCCTTCTTCTGGATTGCCGCGCACATTGCAGAATTCTCCCCTGCGCGGGCGCTCCGGACGATCTCGCTCGGCAGCCTCGCGATCGCTCTCGCGGCGCTGGTCGTCCTCGTCCTGCTACAGCTCGTTCTCTAGTCGAGCCGAACGCCCGACGCCTTCACCGCCGGCGCCCAACGGGCGCGGTCCGCGGCTAAAAATGCGGCGAAGCCCGCGCGGCCGGCCGGCGGCATGTCGAGGCCGAGATCGTCCTGCCAGCGCTTCTGGATATCGGGCGTCGCGAGCGCAGCGCCGATCGCTGCCTCCAGCTTGGCGAGGATCGGCTCGGGTGTGCCGGCCGGCGCTCCGATGCCGTACCACGAGGTCGCGACGTAACCCGGCAGCGTCTCGGCAATCGTCGGCACCTCAGGCGCGGCCTTCGACCGCTCGGCCGAGGTGACAGCCAGTCCCTTCAGCTTGCCGCCCCGCACCTGCGGCAGCATCGACGGCATGTTCGCAAACATCATGTGCACCGTTCCGGCGATCAGATCACCGTAGGCGGCGCCGGCGCCCTTATATGGCACGTGCTGGATGTCGACGCCGGCCATGGTCTTGAACAGCTCGCCGCTGAGATGCAGCGACGTGCCCGGCCCCGATGATGCGAAAGCATATTTGCCCGGTTCCTTCTTGCAGAGCGCGATGAGGCCCGCGACATCGTCCACCGGCAACGAGCGCGTAACCCCCAGGAAATTGGCGAGCAACGCCACGCGCGAGATTGCGACCAGATCCTTGTCCGGATCGTACGGCAGCTTGGTGTAGAGCATCGGATTGAGCGTATGGCTCGACACCGAGATGAGGCCGATGGTGTAGCCGTCAGGAACGGCATGCGAGAGCTCCGCGGTGCCGATATTGCCGCCGGCACCGCCCTTGTTGTCGATGACAAACGTTTGATCGAAGCGACGCGCGAGCTGATCGCAGATCAGCCGGCTCACCGTGTCCGTGCCGCCACCCGGCGCGAACGGAACGATGAAGCGAACCGGCCTCGTGGGCCACGCCGTCTCGGCCCGTGTGACGGTAAGCGGTGCGACGGATGCAATGCTGCCCAGCAACAGATGACGGCGTTTCATGCGCCCCTCCTCGCTTTCCTCTTTGCCCGAGGATAGCGGTACCGCTAGCGTGACGCCCAATGGATTCGACGCCAATGGATTCGACGGGGGACAAAGCGGCGTCGCGATCGCCGACACGCGATCTTTTGGCGTCGCCGGACTTCCTGCGGCTGTGGCTGGTGGGCGCCTTTGCCAATGCCATGCGCTGGCTGGAGCTTCTGGCGTCGGGCCTGTTCGCCTACGAGGCGACCGGCTCGGCCTTCGCCGTCACCGCAGTCATCGCCGTGCGCCAGCTGCCGCAGCTTTTCTTCGGCGCCTTCGTCGGTGCGGTCTCCGAAGCGGTCAATCGCAAACTGATCGTGCTGCTCTCGCTCATGGTACCCGCGTGCGTTTCGGCGACGCTGGCGGCGCTCGCGGCCATGGATCATCTCGCGCTCTGGCACGTGGCACTCGGCAATCTCGTTTCCGGCGCGATGTGGTCGACGGAAATGTCGACCCGGCGGCGCATGGTGGGCGAAGTCGCCGGGCCCCAGCGCGTCGTGCCGGCCATCGCACTTGATTCCACCACCTCAGCGGCCACGCGCATGATCGGCCCATTGCTGGGTGGTGCTGCCTTCCAATGGCTGCACATGAGCGGCACCTACACGATGACCGCGCTGGTGCAGCTGCTGGGTGCGATCGCCATGGCAGGCCTCGCCCACAAGCAAACCACGCGCCGCCTCGCACTTGGCAATATCCTGATCGATATCGCCGAGGGCTTCACTTTCGCGCGGACCAAGTCGGTGATCCTGCTGGTGTTCGCCATCACCATCGTCACCAATGCCTTCGCCTTTGCCTACTCCTCGCTGATCGCCCCCCTGGGCCTCGGCGAATTCGGCGTCTCGCCCAGCCTGGTGGGGCTGCTGGCGGCCGGCGAACCCATCGGCGCCCTGATCGGCGGCGCGATGATCGCCGCCGGTCTGGTGCGCATGGACCGCCGGATCGCCTTCGCCGGCGGCGCCGCTTTCTTCATGTGTGCCCTGATCGTGATGGCGCTTTCACCTTCCTACTGGCTCGCGCTGGCAGTCCTGATCGCAGGCGGCTTCGGCACGGCCGGATTCGGCAACATGCAGTCGACGCTGATGCTCACCGAGGCACCGGCCGAAATGCGCTCGCGCCTGATGGGCATCGTCACGGTCTGCATCGGTACCGGACCGCTCGGCGTCCTGACGATCGGCCTGCTCGCGGGCCCGCTCGGTCCACGCGGCGCCATCCTGGTAATGGCTGGCCTCGGTCTCGCGGCAACCATCGCGCTCTCCGTGGCGTTGCGTCGGCGCTGAGGTAAGCTGGCTTCTCTGCAAAGCGAAAGGTACGTCATGGCAAAGAACACGATCTGTCTCTGGTACGACAAGGATGCCGAGGCTGCTGCCCGCTTTTACGCCGAGACCTTTCCCGACAGTGCGGTGCATGCCGTCCATCGTGCCCCCAGCGACTACCCGTCGGGCAAGCAGGGCGACGTGTTGACGGTCGAATTCACGGTTGCCGGCGTCCCTTGTCTCGGCCTCAACGGCGGTCCGGTGTTCAAACACAACGAAGCCTTCTCGTTCCAGATCGCCACCGACGACCAAGACGAGACCGACCGCTACTGGAACGCGATCGTCGGCAATGGCGGCCAGGAGAGTGCGTGCGGCTGGTGCAAGGACAAATGGGGCGTCTCCTGGCAAATCACGCCGCGCGTGCTGACCGAGGCGCTGGCGGTCGGCGGCGCTGAAGCGAAGCGCGCCTTTGGCGCAATGATGGACATGAAGAAGATCGACGTCGCCGCGATCCAGGCGGCACGTCGCGGCTAGTCGAGCACAATCCTCGGGAAGTAGAACGACACCACCCAGTTCGGTACATCGACGATCGAGCTGATGCGCAGGTCGGCGCAGACACTGCAGAGCATGTAGGCGTCGATCGGCGAATAGCCGTGGCGCTTGCTCAGGAGCTCGACCATCTCCGACACCGCCATGCGCGCGCCGGCCATCAGGTCGGGGCCGATTCCGGTTGTGACCTCGTAGCCCTTCTTGTCGAAATGATCGGTGACCGGACCGCGCGTGACATAGCGCGGCGAGCGCAGGTTGGCGCCTTTCACGAGGTCGATTTTCAACGCCACATCGATCGGGCTTTCGATTGCTGTGCCGCAGACCTCGCCGTCGCCCTGAACGGCATGCGTGTCGCCCACGGAAAACAGGGCTCCGGCCACCTCGACAGGGAGATAAAGCTCCGCGCCCTCGCCGATGTCGCGCACGTCCATGTTGCCGCCAACGTTGCGCGGCGGAATGATGCTGTGCAGCCCCGGCGCCGCCGGCGCGACGCCGATCGTTCCGGTCATAGGCCGCAGCGGCACTCGGCCCCCGGGGCCGTACATCGCGGGCGCAAGCCCCGGGTCGTAGTTCCAGTGATGCAGCCGTGCGTCCGGAAATTGGTCGGCCAGCAGGCCGAAGCCCGGAATGTTCCCGGTCCAGCCCCAGCCCGAGGGCTTGAACGACAGGACCGTGACCTTCAGCGCATCGCCCGGCTTGGCACCGTCGATGAAGATCGGCCCGGTGACCGGATTGACAAGCGCCAGATCGAGCTTGGCGAGATCGGCCGCCGTCGACGTCTTCGACAGCTGTCCCGACGACGCATCCTTGGTCTCGAACTGCACGGTCTCGCCCGGAGCGATGGTGAGGACTGGACGGAACGCGTTGTTCCAGCCGTGATGGATGTGATTGCGATGGATCGTATGCTTGGCGTGATCGTGCATGATGTCCGCTCCTCTAGACCGCGACCGTGAGGGCGCCGTCGATCACGAGGTTGGTGCCGGAGATGCGGCTGGCCAGCGGGCTCGAGATGAAGACGACGCCGTTTGCCACTTCCTGGGCGGTGCCGAACTTGCCGGTCGGATTGACCTTCAGCGTCGAGGCGAAGAGATCGGGCATGTTCTTTTCGATGTTCTGCCAGATGCCGCCGTCGAAATAGGTGTTGCCAGGCGACACGCAGTTCACCCGGATGCCCTTGCCGACGAGCTGGCGGCTCAGGCCCTTGGCGTAGTGGATCAGCGCCGCCTTCATCGCGCCGTAGGAACCCGCCGCGAAATCGACCTCGAAGCCAGAAACGCTGGAGATCAGCACGATTGACGGGCTTTTCGATTTCTCGAGAAACGGCACGGCGGTGGCCACCGCATTGACGGTGTGCATCATGTCGGTCTTGAAGGATTTCTCCCACGACTCATCGGTGTCGCCGACGGCGAGCGCGCTCACGTTGCAGACCAACGCGTCGATCCCGCCCAGCTCCTTGGCCGCGTCGGCGATCCATGTCTTTAGGGCAGCACCATCGGCGACGTCGAGCGCACGCCCGGAGGCTTTTACGCCCTTGCCCTTGAGGGCGGTGACGGCGGCCGTCACGTCCTTCTCGTTGCGCGCGCACAGCGCCACATCGGCACCTTCAGCAGCAAACCCATCGGCGATCGCGCGGCCGATCCCCTTGCTGCCGCCGGTGATAACGGCCTTCTTGCCCTTCAATCCAAGATCCATGGCGGTTCCCCCTCTGATCGAGGCCGCAGCCTGCCACGATGACGATACGGCGGCCAGCCGCCCGCGACCGATGCCAGTAAAAACGGCGGCATCGCTGCCGCCGTTGAAACCATCTTATGAAGTCCGAAGCGCGTTACGCCACTTCGACCGTAAGCTTCGCCAGCTCCTCGGCGATCTGCACGGCGTTCCAGGCCGCGCCTTTCAGGAGCTGGTCGCCTGCCACGAACAGCGCAAGGCCGTTCGGGTTGGTGAGGTCGCGGCGGATGCGGCCGACGTGCACGTCGAGATCGCCGCTGGCCTCCAGCGGCATCGGGAAGTGGTTGGCGGCCGGATCGTCGACGATCTTGATGCCGGGTGACCGGCGCAGGATCTCCCGTGCTTCCTCGGGCGACATCGGCGCTTCGAGCTCGAGCGCGACCGCCTCCGAATGCGCGCGCAGCACCGGCACGCGAATGCAGGTCGGCAGGACCGGGAGATCGGGCGCATGGAACATCTTGCGCATCTCCTCGATCACCTTGTTCTCTTCCTCGTTGTAGCCGTTCTCGGCCACCTTGGTGTTGTGCGAAAAGAGATTGAAGGCAATCTGGTGGGGGAACACCGTGTGGGTGACCTCCTTGCCCTCGGCGTACTGATGCACCTGATCCTCGAGCTCGCGCATCGCCGCCGCACCTGCGCCTGAGGCGGACTGATAGGTCGAGACGACGATCTTGCGAATGCCGACCGCTTGATGGATGGGCCATACCGCCGTGGCGAGAATCGCCGCGGTGCAGTTCGGGTTGGCGATCACCCCGTTATGACGCTTGAGGTCGCGCGCATTCACCTCCGGCACCACCAGCGGCGTGTTGGGGTCCATGCGGAACGCCGACGAGTTGTCGACCACGACAGCGCCCGCGGCTTTGGCAGCCGGCACGAACTCACGGCTGCGCGTGGCGCCTGCCGAGAAGAAGGCGATGTCGATCCCCTTGAAGGCGTCGCGCTCCAAGAGCTCGACTTTCACGGGTTTGCCTTTGAAGTCCAAGGTTTTGCCGACCGAGCGCTCCGAAGCGAGAAGCTTCAGTTTACCGACCGGAAAGCTCCGGCGTTCGAGCACGCGCAGGATCTCGACCCCGACGGCTCCGGTAGCACCCACGATGGCAATATTTTTGGCCCTCATGACCCTGACTTTCCTCTGCAATAAGGCTGGTCGTTATTTTATCCGGCCCTATGATAACCGCCAACAAGAACGGGCCTAATGGCCCGCAATAGACGGCCTAGGGAGGCTGCGCTGGAGGCGAGATGTATAGCTACATCGCCCGCAGACTGGCATTCGGCGCGCTGACAGTGGTCGGCGTGTCGATCACGGTTTTCGTCATCATGCGTATTCTGCCCGGTGACCCGTTGGTTGCGATCTTCGGACCGGAGGGCTTCACCAAGCTCACGGACAAGGAGCGCGCCGGCTATATGGCCCAGCTCGGGCTGAACGATCCATTGTGGCTGCAATATCTTTCCTGGGTGAAGAGCATCGCGCAGGGAGAATTTGGTCACTCCTTTTTCCGCTCTGAAAGCGTAGCCGACATGATCCTGCGGCGCGGTCCCTTAACGGCCGAGATCGCCTTGCTTTCGGTTGTTCTGTCTTGGCTGGTCGGCATTCCCGTGGCGATCGTGAGCGCGCTTCGACCCAACAGTATTGCCGATAGCGCGGCACGCTTTCTCAGCATCCTGTTCCTGGCGGTGCCAGGTTTCTGGGTCGGCATGCTGATCGTGTTGGCGCTGCTGTTCTGGTTCGGCTATCGCGCACCGCTGGCGGGTGCCTCTCTATTCTCTGATCCCTTCGCCAACCTGCAGCTCGTCGTCGGTCCGGCCATCGTTCTTGGATTGGGCCAGGCGGCCTACATTGCGCGGATGGGGCGGTCCAGCCTCCTGGAAGTGATCCGTGAAGATTACGTGCGCACGGCCCGCGCCAAAGGCTTGAACGGGCGGCTGGTGATCTCGCTCCATGCGTTGCCCAACGCGCTTCTGCCGGTCATCACCCTATCGGGCGTGCTACTCGGTCTGGTGCTGGCGGGATCGGTGCCCGTCGAACGCGCCTTCGGTACACCTGGGCTGGGTTTTGCGATGTTCACGGCGGTGAGCGAGCGAGACGTCTTCGTTATGCAGAACCTGGTGTTTCTTTATGCCGCCGTGTTCGTCCTGCTGAATATCCTGGTCGATGTGACCATCGCCGTCCTCGACCCCAGGATCCGGCTGCAATGAGTATGCGCTCATGACGACAACCGTCTCCCAGCCGCTGTCCGTTGCGCCCAGCCGCCTGCGCGCTGTCCTCCGTGGCCTCGGCAGGTTCATCCGTCGCGCACCGTTCTCGGCCTTCTGGGGGATCGTCGCAGCCGTGATCGTCGCCATGGCGATCGCCGCGCCAGCCATCGCGCCCTATCCGCCCTTGAAGTCGGACTTCCGGGCCATGCAGAAGCCACCCGACGCAAAGCACTGGTTCGGCACCGATCAGATCGGTCGCGACACTTTGAGCCGTGTGATCTACGGCAGCCGCGCTTCACTCACGGTGGCCCTGGGCGCGGTCCTGTGCGGCACCACTCTCGGCGCGCTTTGGGGGCTGGCATGCGGCTATTTCGGCGGCCGTTTCGACATGGCAAGCCAGCGTCTCATCGAGTTCCTGCAATCCTTCCCCGACCTCATACTGGCCATGGCCATCGCCATGGCGCTGGGCGGCGGCATGGCGACGGTCATCGTCGCCATTGCCATCACGCGCATCCCGTTCGGTGGCCGGGTGATCCGAGCGGTCGTGCTGTCGCTTAAAGAAATGCAGTATGTCGAGGCGGCGCGCGGCATCGGAGCCTCGCACCGGCGCCTGATGTTCCGCCACATCCTGCCGCAATGCGTAGCACCGTACCTCATTCTTGCAACGACGCATCTCGGTGTTGCGATCGTGATCGAGGCGTCGCTGGGCTTCCTCGGCGTTGGCATTCCGCCGCCGACGCCGACCTGGGGAAACATGCTCGCAGATTCGCTCAACGCCGGGCTGGTGCCGCCGTGGTGGCTGGTCCTCTTTCCCGGCGTCGCCATCACGTTGACGGTGCTCGCGTTCAACCTGCTGGGCGACGGCGTCCGCGACATGCTCGACCCTCGCCTGCGCGGGTCAGTTTAGGAAGGCCCCAAGGGAAATTTGACGCCCTGATCGTGCAGGTGGCACGAAGCCCAGTGGGCCGGCGTCACCTCGCGAAGGGTCGGTACTTCTTGCCGGCAGCGCGGCATGGCGTAGGGGCAGCGCGTATGGAAGTGGCAGCCTGACGGAGGGTTGATCGGGCTCGGCACGTCACCTTTCAGGATCACACGCTTGCGGTTGCGAGCGCTCCTCTTGGGAATCGGCACCGCGGACAGCAACGCCTCGGTGTAGGGATGCAAGGGCATCTCGAACAGGCTTCGCTTGTCGGTCATCTCGACAATGCGGCCGAGATACATCACGGCTACGCGGTGGCTGATATGCTCGACCACGGCGAGATCATGCGCGACGAACAGGTAGGAGAGCTTGTATTCGTCCTGCAGATCCATCAGCAGGTTGATGATCTGCGCCTGGATCGAGACGTCGAGCGCCGACACCGGTTCGTCACCAACGATGAGTTCGGGATTGAGCGCCAGGGCGCGGGCGATGCCAATCCGCTGACGTTGACCACCAGAGAACTCGTGCGGATAAGCGTTGACCGCCTCGGGCCTAAGCCCCACCCGTTCAAACAACGCGGCGACGCGTTTCCGGCATTCCTCCTGCGTGCCGATCTGGTGAACGATCAGCGGCTCGCCCACGATCTCGCCCGCCGTCATGCGCGGGTTCAGCGAAGCATAGGGATCCTGGTAGATCATCTGCATGCGCCGGCGGTAAGGCAGCAGGCTCTCACCGGCGAGACGCGTGATGTCCTCGCCGGTCACGCGGATCGTGCCGTCGGTCGGCTCCAGGAGCTTGAGCAACGTGCGGCCGACCGTCGATTTGCCACAACCGCTTTCGCCGACCAGCCCCAATGTCTCACCGCGACCGATCCTGAACGACACACCGTCGACTGCGTGGACGTAACCCGAGACCTTGGAAAATACGCCCTTGTAGATTGGGAAGTGCTTCTTCAGCCCTTCGACCTCGAGCAGCGGCGCGGCCGTCATGGCGCATTCCAGCAAGCGATGAAATGGGCGGGTCGACGCTCTTCGAGCGGCGGCGCCTCGGTGCGGCAGCGGTCGGTTGCAAGACCGCAGCGAGGCGCGAAGCTGCAGCCCTGTGGCAGGTTGAACAGCGATGGCACCATGCCCTTGATCTCGCTGAGCCGCGACCGCCGCGCTTCGCTACGCGCCGCGGTATCGAGATGCGGGATCGAGCCCAGCAACCCCTTTGTATAGGGATGGCCGGGTGCATCGAATAGCTCGTCGGCTGGTGCTTCCTCGACCTTGCGGCCGGCGTACATCACTACGACACGGTCGGCATTTTCGGCGACCACGCCCATATCGTGCGTGATCAGGATGATGGCAGTGCCAAACGTCTCCTGCAGGTCGCGCATCAGGTCGAGGATCTGCGCCTGGATGGTGACATCGAGCGCGGTGGTCGGTTCGTCGGCGATCAGCACCTTGGGATTGCAGGAGAGCGCCATGGCGATCATCACGCGCTGGCGCATGCCGCCCGAGAGCTGATGCGGATAGGCATGGGCGCGCCGCTCGGGCTCGGGGATGTAGACCCGGCGCAGCATCTCGACAGCGCAATCCCAGGCAGCACGTCGCGACAGACCCTGGTGCAGCGCAACAGCTTCGGCGATCTGACGGCCTACCGTGAAGAGCGGATTGAGCGACGTCATCGGCTCCTGGAAGATCATGGAGATCTTGTTGCCGCGGATGGTCTCCATCTCCGCTTCGGGAAGATCGAGCAGATTACGGCCCTCGAAGCGAATGGCGCCGCCGACAATGCGTCCCGGCGGATCGGCGACCAGGCGCAGGACGGAAAGCGCCGAAACGCTCTTGCCGCAACCCGATTCACCCACCACGCCCAGGGTCTCGCCGCTCTTCAATGAGTAAGAAACTCCGTCGACGGCGCGCACCACGCCGACCGCCGTGAAGAAGTGCGTTTGAAGCCCGTCGATCTCGAGTACCGTGCGCGCCGGCGCAATGGCCGGTTCGCCCGAGGCGCCAGGCGCCACTTGGCGATGATTCACGCGAGACTCCCGTAAATTTGCCGTGTTAGCTTTTGGTCCATGATGATGGACAAGCCATCACAGCACATTGTGCTCGGTCTTCAAAAGACCAAATGGGAGGCAGCGCCATGGACAACCGTGAGGAGCGTTCGCACGTAAATCGTCGTAAGTTCGTAAAAGGAGCCGCCGCGGCAGGCGCAACCGTATTCGGGATGCCGTGGCATGCCCGTGCCGACAACGTGCCCAACGAGTTTGACGGCTCGAAATTCCAGCTCAAGGCACCGGAGCCCAATCCCAAGGCGGGCGGCGTCCTTCGCTACGCGATCACCTCCAGGCCGCCGCACTTCGACTTCCACCAATCGGGTACGATCAACAGCCTGGGCTGCCAGGGCTGCATGTTCGACAATCTGGTGCGGCGCGATCCGCGCGACAGCGGCAAGACGATCATCCCCGACCTGGCGCATAGCTGGGAGGTCGCTCAGGACGCCAAGACCTACACCTTCCACCTGCGCAAGGAGGTGATGTTCCATGACGGGGCGGAGTTCACGTCGGAGGACGTGAAGGCAACCTACGATCGCATCGTCAAGCCGCCGGCCGGAGTCAGCATCCCGCGCAGCACCCTTTTCACCGCGGTGAGCGAGATCCAGGCGCGCGACAAGTACACGATCGAGTTCAAGCTCTCCGAACCGCGGCCAGCCAGTTTCATGATGGCGGCCTTCGCCAGCGGCTGGAACGGCATCGTCCGCAAGAAGACGTTGGAGGACAACCAGTACAACTTGCGTCGTGTCGTCGACATTCCCGGAACCGGGCCGTTCAAGAGCAAGCGTCGTGTCGAGAACGAAGTCTGGGTTATGGAGAAGAACAAGGACTACTGGAACAAGGGCCTGCCCTATCTCGACGGCATAGAGTTCTATCACGCTCTGCCGTTTTCGCCCGAGCTCGGCTCGGCGATCCTGTCCAATCGCGTCGACTACGCTCGCATCGTCGATCCCGTCACGGCGCGCAAGGCCAAGGACACGCCCGGCATGTCGTCGACCAACTTCTACCAGAGCGTCATCCAAGGCACTTGGATGAACGACAAGAAGAAGCCCTTCGACGATCCGCGGGTGCGCCGCGCGATCCATCTCTGCCTTGACCGGCCGGTATTGGTCGACGTCGTCAAGGACGTGGCGCCGATGATGATGGGGGGATTTATCTACCCCTTCTCCGACTTTGCGACGCCAAAGGATCAGCTCGCCAAGCGCCTGGGCTATCAGTCCGACACGACTGCCGCGGTCAAGGAAGCCAAGGCTCTGATGGCCGCCGCCGGCTACGCCAACGGTTACAAGGGCACATTGGACTATCTCGTCCGCGAGGTGGCGAGCTTCAAGCTGTGGTCGCAGGCCATCCAGGCAATGTTGCAACAGGCCCTTGGCCTGGACATCAAACTGCGGACGGTCGTCGAGTCCGTGTGGTTCGACGACATCAAGTCAGGCAACTACGATCTGGCTATCGGTGCGATCGTGTCGACGCTGCTCGACCCGTCGGATTACTTCAACGCCTGGTACAAAAAGGACGGGCCGCAGAACTACGGCTTCTGGAACAACGATGGCTTCAATGCGCTGCTGCCAGGTATTGATACCGAAGTCGACACGGCCAAGCGGCTTGCCCTGATCCGCAAGGCCGAAGATATCTGCGAACAGGATCCTCCCGTGCTGCCGGTCTCGTGGGAGAAGATAAACGACGTCTGGTTCAACTACGTGAAGGGTCACAATCCCTACGAATACTTCGGCATCTATGATTGCGTCCGCTTCGACACCTTCTGGCTGGACAAATAGCCGGAAGGCGCTAGCTGCGGTTCAGCATCCGCCACACCTTTTCCGGCGTCACCGGCATGTCAATCTGGGTGACGCCAAAGCCCGAAAGTGCATCGACTACGGCGTTCATGACCGAGGGCAGCGCACCTGCGCAGCCCGCCTCGCCGCAGCCCTTCACACCCAGACGATTGGTCTTGCAGGGCACGGGATGGTTCTGAACAGTGAAGAAAGGCGCATCCGACGCCCGCGGCAGGGCATAGTCCATGTAGGAGCCGGTGAGCGGCTGGCCCTGCTCGTCATAGACCGTGCGCTCGAAGATCGCTTGGCCGATGCCCTGCACCACGCCGCCATGCGCCTGGCCCTCGACCAGCATCGGATTGATGACCGTGCCGAAGTCGTTGACCATGAAGTAACGCATGACCTCGACCTCGCCGGTGTCGGGATCGATCTCGACCTCGGCGATGTGACAGCCGTTGGGGAATGAGAACGGCGGATTGTCCGAAATGTGGCTGACATCGAGCGACTGCGGAACATCGGGCGGCAGCTCTAGCCCCGAGCGTACTTTCTCGGCCAGTTCCATCACGCCCAAGCCGCGGTCGGTGCCAGCGATCGTGAAGCGGCCGCGCGCGAACTCGATGTCGACCGCCGACGCTTCGAGCACGTGGGCGGCGATCTGCTTGCCCTGCTCGATCAGCTTGTCGGCGGCCTCGATGAAGGCCTGGCTGCCGACTAGTGCCGACTTCGATCCGCCCGTCCCGCCGCCGACCTTGAGCTGGTCCGAATCACCCTGCAGCAGCCGGAGCCGATCGAAAGGAATGCCGGTCCTTTCGCTCACCACCTGGGCGAAGGGCGTGGCATGGCCCTGGCCGTAGTCCAGCGTGCCGCTCAGCATGGTCACGGTTCCGTCTTCCTCGAAGCGGATGCCGCCGTACTCCTTGCTGGGCGGTCCAGTGACCTCGAGATAGGAGCCGATGCCGCGCCCGCGCAACTTGTTGCGCTTGGCGCTCTCCTGCTTCCGATTTTCGAAGCCCTGCCAGTCGGCGACGGCCAACGCCTTGTCGAGGATCGACGTGAAATCACCGGAATCGTAGTTCATGCCAGACGGTGCCTTGTAGGGCATCTGCTGAGGCTGGATGTGGTTGCGCCGCCTGAGCTCAACGCAGTCGATGCCCATCTCGCGCGCCGCCATGTCGATCAGTCGCTCCATATAGTAATTGCCTTCCGGGCGTCCCGCGCCGCGATAGGCACCGACCGGTGTCGTGTTGGTAAACACCACCTTGGAGTTCACCTCCATCGCCGGCGTCTTGTAGACGTCGATCAGGTTCTTCACGGCATTCGTGGTGGGCGGCATCGGCGGATAGATATAGGCACCAGCATTGCCGTAACCTGTGAGCCGCACGGCAAGGAAGTTGCCGTCCTTGTCGAGGGCCAGTTCGGCAATGCGCTGGTGGTCTCGACCGTGATGATCACTGAGAAAGCTTTCCGAGCGCTCGTCGGTCCACTTCACGGGACGGCCGAGAAGCCTCGACGCCAGCAGCAACGGCCCGTACTCGGGATAGACCTGCGACTTCATGCCGAACGATCCGCCGACATTGCCGGTCAGCACGCGCACCTTATCCGGCGTCACTTTCAAGACGTCGCGCGCTAGCCCGCCCCGCAACCCCATCACGCCCTGGCAGCCGACATGGAGCGTCCAGCGCCCGGACCCGGGATCGTAGGAACCGATCGCCGAGCGCGGCTCCATGGGATTGACGATGATGCGGTTGGAGACGATCTCCAAGCGTGTGACATGGGCTGCTTCAGCGAAAGCCTTCCTCACCGCCTCTGCGTCGCCATAGTGGAAGTCGAGTGCCAGATTGCCGGGCGCATCGTCATGAAGCTGCGGCGCGCCGGGCTCGAGTGCATCGGCCGGGTTGGTGACAGCCGGGAGCTCGTCGATGCTGAGTTCGACCAGCTCGGCCGCGTCCTTGGCCTGGAGTGCGGTCTCGGCGACGACACAAGCGACCGGCTCGCCGACGAAGCGCACCTTGTCCTTTGCCAGGCAGGGCCGCGGCGGCGTCTTCATCGGTTTGCCGTCGCGATCCGGGATGTTCAGGGGACACATGAGCGGTCCGAACCCCGCCGCTTCGAGATCCGCGTGCGTGAGCACCATGAGCACACCAGGCATCGCAAGCGCGGCCTTGGCGTCCATGCCCTTGACGCTGCCGTGTGCGACCTTGCTGCGCACCATGACAGCATGAGCCTGGCCCGGAAGGTTGATGTCGTCGGTATATCGGCCCTCGCCGCGCAGGAGCATCGGATCCTCCTTGCGCGATACGGGCTGGCCGACGCCGAACTTCATCAACGCAAGATCGGTATCACTCAATGCGTCCATGTCTGACCTCGCAACTCAACACACATCCTCACCCTGAGGACCGCTGCTCAGGGTGAGGTTTTGCCGACACTCTATTTCGACGGCGAGAAGCTCGCCGGGATCAGCAGCGTCGACTGCATCTCTGCGAGAAGCGGCGTTCCCTTGGCGATGTAGGCCAGCCACGCCGGGTCCTTCATTGCCGCGGCGCGCGCTTCGGTCCGCTCCTGCAGATTCTTGTAACGCCACAGATGGACCCATTCATTGGGCTGCGGCAACTCGCCGGTCCAGGCGCCCCAGATCGGCGAATATTTCTCACGCGCCGCACGGACCTGCTTGAAGTTCTCGCCGTATTGCGCCGCGCCGCCCATGACCGTGCGGTAGATGCGCAGTTCATAGACGTTGCCCGTCGTGCCATCCGAGGGCCGCATGTCGACCACGGGCTTCAGGATGCGCAGATCCTGACGCTGGATCAGCGGCCGGACGGCCGGAACGTAGCTATCAGTCCAGGCCTTGACCTTGGCGAGCTCGCCACGCAGCCGCTCGCGATCGTTCAAGCTGTCGAATTGCCAAAGATGCCAGACCTGATTCAGCGCACCGAACTCGGAGAACCAGTAGCCGTGATTGATGCCGAAATTATTGCCGCGCGTCGGCCGACCGATCGTTTCGGCAGCCTTGAGATAGTCCGGCATCTTGCCCGGAAACAGCGTGTAGCAGCGTAACTCGTAGACCATGACCTCTCCTCTCAGGGATGTGGGTTCCGAGGCGGATGCGCGCGCACCGCGTCCTCGTTGATGTCGGCGCCCCATCCCGGCCGGGTGGGCACGATCAATTCACCATTCTGGATGACCGGCGGATGAGTCACCAGATCGTCCTTCCAGGGCACATCGTCGATATCTATTTCCATGATGCGGAAGTTCGGCATGGTCGCGCAAAGATGGGCGCTCATGAGCGTCGACATGTGACCGTAAAAGTTGTGCGGAGCGCAGTTGATCTCGTAGGCGTCGGCCATGGCGGCGACCTTGAGTGACTCCATCAACCCGTTCCACGGCGTATCGATGATCGAGACATCGATCGATCGATTCTCGAAATAGGGCCGGAACTGCCGTCGTCCGAACAGCGATTCGCAGGAAGCAATCGGCATCGCCGCCCGGTCGCGGATCAGGCGCAGCCCTTCGGGATCGTAGGTATCGATCTCGAGCCAGAAGAGATTGAATGGCTCGCAGGCCCGCGCGACTTTGATGTAACCCTCGGTCTTGAAGTTGAAATTGGTGTCGAGAAGGATACCCATGTCGGAGCCCGCGCCCTGACGGAAGGCAGCCAGTCCTTCGACGATGGCGGTCAGCGTGGCACTGTCGGCATTGAGTTCCGGCCCGCCGGTGCCGCGGCCAAAGCCCGGCTGATGCATGTTGGGCGGATTGAGATCGAAGCGGAAAATATTGGTTTTGAGCGCCTTGAAGCCACGCTCCTTCACATGCTTGCCAAGCTTCACGAGATCGTCGAGCGAGCGCACCGGCTCGACCTTCATCATGTCGGCGTTGCGGAAGCGGTAGCTGCCGCAGTGCGACCAGTAGAGCGGCAGGCGATCGCGTACCGGTCCACCGAACAGCGCGTAGACGGGAATGCCGAGTGCCTTCGCTTTCACATCGAGCAGTGCATTCTCGATCGCGGCCATCGCCTGCTGGTTCAATCCGCCCGGTGCCTGACGCGTGACGGCATAGAGCGTCGTCATGATGCGCTCGATCGGGCGCGGATCCTGACCGATCAGGCCACCCGCCATGCGACGGATCACAGCGGTGAGGCCCGCACTGCCGTAGCCTTCATTGTATTCCGACCAGCCAATCAACCCGTCATCGGTGGTGATTTTCAGGAAAGAGAAGTCCCGCCAGCCGGCGTCGCAGTGCAGATCCTCGATTTTGGCGATTTTCATGCTGTTTCCTCCGCAGCGGCGGCCAGCATAGACTGGAACCACGCTTCGGGGAGATGAAACATGGCGCTTCGCGGCAAGGGAATGCTGGTCGTGTTCAACGAAGTGAAACCACGCGACGAGCGCGACTTCAACGAATGGTACAACCGCGAACATATTGACGAGCGCGTCAACCTGCCGGGATTCCACCGCGCGCGGCGCTACGTCGCGGTGCGCGCCACGCCGAAATATCTCGCGACCTACGAATGCAACGGCGTCAGCGATCTCGCAGCGCCGGGCTATCTCGCCCTGCTCGCCAACCAGACACCGTGGACCCAGGCGGTGATGGCTCGCTTCACGCACTTCAACCGCATGACGCTGCGCATGCAGATCGACCAGACGCACGGAGTCGGCGGCGCGATCACCGTTGTGCGCTTCGTGCCCGACCCGGCGCGACGCCGCGAACTCCTCGAGTGGCTACGCGGGACGGCGCTGCCGCGCGCCGTCAAGCGGCCCGGCATGCTGGGCGCCGCGGCGGGCGAGAACGACCTCGAGATCGCCAACGCGCCAATGCAGCAGAAGAGCATGGACCATCCCAGGGCCGACGAGGTCGAATGGGTGGTTCTGCTCGAGGGCGCCGAAGCCGCAGCGACCAGCGCCACTGCACGGCTCCTGTTCAAGCCGTCGGCGCTGAAGCCGTTCGGCGTCGAGGCAACACCAGTGATCGGCACATATCGGCTTCTTTATGGCAACCAGCGCTAACGCAAGTTTGACCTGTCGGTGAGGCGGCGAGTCGCTAAGTTGGTGCCGTGTCCACTCAACGGCTGATCTTCTGGCTGCGTCAGGCGACGCTGGTCCTGCTGTGCCTGCCGGCACTCCATCTTGCCTGGCGCTGGTATGCCGACGATCTCGGGGCGCGGCCGGTCACCGAGGCGACGCACGTCACCGGCGACTGGACGGTCGTGTTCCTGCTTTGCTCGCTGGCGCTGACGCCGGCGCGCGCGGCCTTGGGCTGGATGCCCTTGGTGCAGATCCGTCGGCGCATCGGCGTTGCCGCAGCGCTTTATGCCGGCCTGCATTTCCTGATCTATGTCGCCGACCAGAAATGGGACCTGGTCGTGGTGGCGCTGGAGATCGTCAAGCGCTTCTACCTCACCATCGGCTTCGTAACGCTGCTGATGCTCGCCGCACTCGCCATTACCTCGACCAACGGCTGGCAGCGCCGGCTGAAGCGCAACTGGAAACGCCTGCACTGGCTGATCTATCCCGCCGCAGTGTTGGCGCTGCTGCACTTCTTCATCCAGTCCAAGGCCAATGTCGGCGAGCCCACGGTCGCGGCAGGGCTGTTCGCCTGGCTGATGCTGTGGCGCTTGATGCCTGCGAAACTCAGCGCCAGCTTCCTCGGCCTGTTCCTTCTGGCGATCGGCGCCACGCTCTCGGCCTTCCTGTTCGAGGTGGCCTGGTATGGGTTGGTGAACGGCATCAATCCGATGCGCCTGCTCAATGCCGATATCGATCCCGACCTGTTCCCCCGCCCCGTGCACAAGGTGTTCGTCGCCTCCCTGGCAGCGATCGCGCTCGTGGCCGCATGGCGCGGCACGGCCGGACTGAAACGCCTCTGGACGCAACGATATATCCGGACGACTATACCGACCTCGTAATGGAGGTTGGCATGGATGGGTCGATGAGGCGCCGTACGATGAGACGCCGTACCTGGCTGGGCTTGGCCCTGGCGTCGGCGGCAGCGCCGTTCGCGACGGCGCGAGCGCAAGGGGGGAGCCTGGTGATTTTCGCCGCGGCGAGCCTCAAGAATGCGCTCGACGAGATCGCCGCCGACTGGGTCAAATCCTCGGGCAAATCAGCACCCAAGATCTCCTATGCTGCGAGCTCGGCGCTCGCCAAGCAGTTGGAGCAAGGTGCGCCCGCCGACCTCTTCATCTCGGCCGATCTCGACTGGATGGACTATGTCGCCAAGAAGGACCTGATCAAGGCCGACACGCGCATCAATCTGCTGGGCAACAAGATCGTCCTGATCGCGCCTCGCGATTCGACGGCCAAGGTCGAGGTGAAACAGGGTTTCGACCTCGCCAAGGCGCTGGCTGGCGGCAAGCTCGCCATGGGCAACGTCGACGCCGTGCCCGCCGGCAAGTACGGCAAGGCGGCCCTGCAGAAGCTCGGCGCCTGGGATGGCGTGAAGGACAACATCGCGCAGGCCGACAATGTGCGGGCCGCGCTCGTGCTGGTCGCGCGCGGCGAGGCACCGCTTGGTATCGTCTACAGCACCGATGCCGCGGCCGAGCCGAACGTGAAGATCGTCGGCACCTTCCCGGACGACTCGCACCCGCCCATCATCTATCCCGCGGCCGTGACCAAGGACACGAAATCGTCCGACGCCGTGCCGTTCCTCGATTACCTGAAGAGCCCGAAGGCACGGCCCGCTTTCGAGAAGCAGGGCTTCACGGTGCTGGTGAAGTCCAACTCCGCGACATGACGGCGGAGGAATGGACGGCCGTCCGGCTCAGCCTGCTGGTTGCGGTCACCGCGACTGCTGCGAGCTTGCCCTTTGGCATCGCCATCGCCTGGCTGCTGGCGCGCGGACGATTCTGGGGCAAGAGCCTGGTCGACACGCTCGTCCATCTGCCGCTGATCCTGCCGCCCGTCGTGACGGGCTACCTGCTGCTGATCCTGTTCGGCAAGCGCGGCCCGATCGGCGAATTCCTGAACGACACTTTCGGCATCGTCTTCGCCTTTCGCTGGACCGGAGCGGCGCTTGCCTGCGCGGTGATGGGCTTTCCCCTGATGGTGCGTGCCATCCGGCTGTCGATCGAGGCGATCGATACGCGGCTCGAAAGTGCGGCGGGAACGTTGGGCGCCCATCCGTTGTTCGTGTTCGCCACCATCACCCTGCCGCTCAGTCTGCCGGGCGTGATCGCCGGCGCGATCCTGTGCTTTGCCAAGTCGATGGGCGAGTTTGGCGCCACCATCACGTTCGTCTCGAACATTCCAGGCGAGACCCAGACCCTGCCGTCGGCCATCTACACGCTGACCCAGGTGCCCGGCGGCGACGCTGGCGCGCTGCGCCTCACCGCGATATCGGTCGTGATCTCCATGACCGCTCTCCTCGGCTCCGAGCTGCTGGCCCGCAGCATCGGCGCTCGCCGTGTCGCGACATGAGCCTCGATGTCGACATAGAGCATAGTCACGGCGCTTTTCATCTCTCGGCGCGCTTCGTCTCGGAGCCCGGCGTGACGGCATTGTTCGGTCGTTCCGGTTCCGGCAAGACGACGCTCGTCAATATCGTGGGCGGATTGATCCGGCCGGACCGTGGCCGCGTGACGGTCGACGGCCAGGTACTGGTCGACACCGAACGCCGTCTGTTCGTTCCCAAGCATCGCCGTCGCATCGGCTACGTGTTCCAGGACAGCCGCCTCTTCCCTCATCTCAGCGTGCGCCAGAACCTGCTCTACGGCCGCTGGTTCACACGCGGCAATGGCGGGGCGGTCGCGGAGTTCGACGCGGTCGTCGAACTCTTGGGTATTGCCGCTTTGCTCGACCGGCGACCCGAATCGCTGTCGGGCGGTGAAAAGCAGCGCGTCGCCCTCGGCCGCGCGCTGCTGGCCCATCCGCGGCTCCTGCTGATGGATGAGCCGCTCGCTTCGCTCGACGAGGCGCGGCGGGCGGAAATCCTGCCCTATATCGAGCGACTGCGGGACAAGGCCGGCGTACCGATCCTCTACGTCAGCCATTCCGTCGCCGAGGTCGCGCGGCTTGCCACGACCGTCGTCATCCTGGCCGATGGCAAGGTCACCGCCGTCGGGTCGGTGCTCGACATCCTGCCGCTCGCCGACACCAGCGACGGCGGCAGCGTGCTCGATGCCGTGGTCGCCCGCCACGACGAAGGATTCCAGCTCACCACGTTGGCCTCCGCCGCGGGTGAGCTGCAGGTGCCGCGGCTATCGGCGCCACGTGGCACATCCGTCCGCGCCTATATCCGGGCACGCGATGTCATGCTGTCGCTGCAGCCGCCGCAGGAGATCAGCGCGCTGAACGTGCTAGCGGGAAAGGTCGCGCAGATCACGCCATCAGGCGCGCAGGCCGACGTCCGCCTCGATTGCAACGGCGCCGTGCTGACGGCCCGCCTCACAGCCAAGTCGGTGCAGCGCCTGGCGCTTGCGCCGGGCCGGCCGGTCTACGCCGTGATCAAGAGCGTCTCGTTCGAACGCAGCTAGGAGTCTTGCGATGCCGCATCTCAGCATCAGGATCGATTTCGACCACGAGGGCCGGCTCGGCCCCGGCAAGGTGACGCTGCTCGAGCGCATCGCCCAGGAAGGGTCGATCTCGGCTGCGGGCCGATCGATGAACATGTCCTACAAGCGCGCCTGGGAGCTGGTGGCCGACATCAACCGCAGTTTCGAGGAACCCCTGGTGACGGCCCAGACCGGTGGCCGGTCGGGCGGCGGGGCAGCGCTGACCGAACGGGGTCAGGAGTTGATCCGCCACTATCGCGCCATCGAGCGCAAGGCATTGTCGGCAACCGCAGCGCATCTGAAGGCCCTGCAGGCGATTTCCCGCAGCCCCAGGCGAGGCTAGGCGCTATCCTGTGGTGTCACGATCGTGACACCGGTTCGCTGGTATCAGTCTTTGACGGCGCTGGATGCTGGGATCTGCCGTGCCGCCGCGCGCGACCGAACGCCTCCCGATCCCAACGAGTTGACCCGCGACCGATGCCTATCACCTTCCCGATCTTCGAGATCCGCTTCCTGCCATTCCTGATGGCTTTCCTGCTGAGCGTGGCCTTCGCGCTTGCGCTTCTGGCCTATCCCTATGCTGCCTGGCTGTGGATCGGCTTCGGCATCGTCGCCTTTCTTTTCCTGATCGGCGTCTACGATCTGGTGCAGACGCGTCACTCTGTGCTGCGCAATTACCCGATCGCCGCGCATCTGCGCTTCATCCTGGAAGGAATCCGGCCGGAGATCCGGCAGTATTTCTTCGAGGACGAGAAGGACGGCCTGCCCTTCAGTCACGACAAGCGATCGGTCGTCTATCAGCGCGCCAAGATGGTGCTCGATGTGCGGCCGTTCGGCACCACCTATGACGTCTATCGCGAGGGCTTCGAATGGGTGAACCATTCGATGGCACCGGCGCCGATGAGCAAGGAGCCGTTCCGCATCACCGTCGGTGGACCGGACTGCACCAAGCCTTACTCGGCTTCGGTGTTCAACATTTCAGCCATGAGCTTTGGTGCATTGTCAGCCAATGCAATCCGCGCCTTGAATGAAGGCGCGCGGCTCGGCGGCTTTGCCCACGACACCGGTGAAGGTGGCTACAGCCCCTATCATCGCGCGGGCGGCGGCGACATCATCTGGGAGATCGGCTCGGGCTATTTCGGGTGCCGCAATCCCGACGGCACCTTCTCGACCGAGAAGTTCGCCGCGGCATCGACCAACGAGCAGATCAAGATGATCGAGCTCAAGATGAGCCAGGGCGCCAAGCCTGGTCATGGCGGCGTGTTGCCGGCACCCAAGGTGAGCGAGGAGATTTCGCAGACGCGCGGCGTGCCGATGGGCCAGGATTGCATCTCGCCCTCACGCCATTCCGCCTTCTCGACGCCGATCGAGATGATGCAGTTCATCGCCGATCTGCGGCGGCTGTCGGGCGGCAAGCCGACAGGCTTCAAGCTCTGCGTCGGTCACGAATGGGAATTCCTCGCGATCTGCAAGGCGATGCTGGAAACCGGCCTCTACCCCGACTTCATTGTCGTCGACGGCAAGGAGGGCGGCACCGGCGCCGCGCCGCTTGAGTTCATCGATCATATCGGCAAGCCGCTGCGCGAAGGGCTGTCGTTTGTGCATAACGCGCTGGTCGGGATCGGTGCGCGCGACCGCATAAGGATCGGCGCCAGCGGCAAGATCGTGAGTGGTTTCGACATCGCCCGCGCCATGGCGCTGGGCGCCGACTGGTGCAATTCTGCACGCGGCTTCATGTTTGCAGTGGGCTGCATCCAATCGCCGAGCTGCCACACTGACCGCTGCCCCACCGGGGTCGCTACCCAGGACAAACGCCGCCAGCGCGCGCTGGTCGTAACCGACAAGCGCGAGCGCGTCGCCAACTTCCATCGCGCGACGCTGCATGCGCTCGCCGAGCTCACTGCGGCAGCCGGCCTCGCGCATCCCAACGAGTTCCACCCGTTCCATATCGCGCATCGCCTTTCGCCCAGCGAGGTCGCAACTTTCGCCGACCTCTACCCGGCGCTCAGCGAGAAGGAGTTGCTCACGGGTGCAAGGACGGCTCGCTGGAAAGTGCCGTGGGAGATGGCCAGCGCCCAGTCGTTCCGCGCCGTGACCTAGATCGACCAAACAAGTTGCGCGGCGCCAGGTCTTGCTCCAGCAATATCGAAACCAAGCAAGACCTGAGGAAACGCCATGACCGCACCATTCGATTTCGCGCCCTTGCTCGCGCCCGGTACGCCCGCGCCTGCCGTCAAATGGAGCGGATTCCCCAAATACAATTTCATCGGTGGCCACAACGACGCCAAACATGTGCCGGTCGAGGCATTGATCGAGGCGGCCACGACAGTCCTGAAGCGCGAGGGCGCAACGCTTGCGACCTACGGGCTGAATAGTGGACCGCTCGGCTACCGGCCGCTGCGTGAGTTCCTGGCCGGCAAGCTCAAGGGGCATGCCGGCATCGCCTGCTCGCCTGACGAGATCCTGATCACGTCGGGCTCGATGCAGGGGCTGGACCTGGTCAACAGCCTGTTGCTCACCAAAGGCGACACGGTGCTGATCGAGCAGGAGACCTATGGTGGCGCACTCACCAAGCTGACGCGGCTCGGCGTCAACGCGGTCGGCATCCCGCTCGATGCCGAAGGGTTGCGGCTCGACGTGCTGAAGCAGAAACTCGAAGAGCTGAAGCACAAAGGCATCAAGCCCAAGTACATCTACACCATCCCGACGGTGCAGAACCCGACCGGCGCCATCATGGGCGAGGCACGGCGCAAGGAGCTGATCAAGCTTGCGGCCGAGCACGGCGTGATGATCTTCGAGGACGAGTGCTACTCGGACCTGGTGTGGAGCGGCAAGCGACCGAAATCGCTGCATGCCCTCGCAGGCGGCGAAGGCGTGATCCACATCGGCTCTTTCTCCAAATCGATCGCGCCAGCGCTCCGTGTCGGCTACCTGGTCGCCAAATGGGAGGTGCTGGCGCGTATCCTGGCACTCAAGCAAGACGCAGGCTCGGGCTCGCTGGAGCAGATGGTGCTGGCAGAGTTCTGCGCCAGGCACTTTGCGAACCATGTGCCGAAGCTCAGCAAAGTATTGCATGCCAAGCTCCAGGCCCTGCGCGAGGCACTGGCCGAGCAGTTCGGCACCGCGGCCGAGTTCGGCGATCCGCCGGGCGGCATCTATCTCTGGATCAAGCTGCCCGACAATGTCGACACGGTGAAGCTTGCCCAGGCGGCGCTGGCCGCCGGAGTGTCGCTCAACCCCGGTCCGGAATGGTCGACCGCCAAGGATTACGCCCGTTGCCGGTTGAGACTCTGCTTCGCCAACCCCGAGCCGGAGACGATTCGCAAGGGCGTCGAGGTGCTGGCCGAGGTCTGCCGCCGCGAGTTCGGCGTTCCCCTGCGCAGCGCCAACGTCGACAAGAAGTAAAACAGCGTCATCCCGAGCGGCTACAGCTCGGGATGACGCCGCTTGGTTGTTAGCGCGGCACGCTCAGCCCATCGACTTGGGATGGATCACCATCCAGGCTACGCCGAATTTGTCGGTGCAGATGCCGAAGCGGTTGGCAAAGAATGCTTCTGTCATCGGCATCGTCACCTGGCCGCCGTCACTCAAGACCTTGAAAAGCTTCTCGGCCTCTGCCGGGCTCTCGGCCGAGAGGGCCAGAGATACACCGGCGAAAGATGCCTTGCCGGTGCAATAGCCATCGGATGCGAGGATCGTTGTGTCGCCGATCTTGAACGAGGCATGCATCACCTTGTCCTTGGATTCGGGCGACATCGACCCCTGCACTTCGGGCGGTGCGTCCTTGAAGCGCATCACCATCTCGACCTTCGCGCCGACTGCGCTTTTGTAGAAGTCGATTGCTTCCTGGGCGCGACCGTCAAAATTCAGATAGGCTTCCACATGCATTGTTACTCTCCTCCTGCTGGTTAGTCGTCGATGGCCTGATAGGCCGAAGTCCAGAAGTCTCGGTACACCTCGGGCGACACGGGCGAGTCCATCGTGCGCTGGGTCATCAGGATGCCGATCATCCGCTCCGCCGGATCGAGATAGGCCGAGGTGCCGTAGCCACCATCCCAACCGAAGCGACCGGGCGTGGTGAAGATGTCTGTGCGACGCGTCACCACGGAGCCGCCCATACCCCAGCTCGCGCCGTGCCCGAAGAAGAGCTCGGTGCCCTGCTTCTGCGCTTCGGTGAGCTGATCCGACATCATCAGCTCGACCGTCGGTCGTGCCAGGATTCGTTCGCGTCCATGCCGACCCTTGTTCAGGAGCATGCGGTAGAAGGCATGAAAATCGTCGACGGTGGAAACGAGGCCGGACCCGCCCGCCGCGAAAGCCGGCGGCTTGCTCCAGCGGCTCGCACGCGCGTCGTCGAAGAAGGTGAGCGCCTTCTTCGCTGGATCCATCATATAGGCGCTCGGCAGCCGATCGAGCTTGGCCGATGGCACGTAAAAACTTGTGTCGCGCATGCCGAGCGGCGCGAACAAGCGTTCCTGTAGGAAGGTCTCGAGCGACCGGCCGCTCGCACGCGCAATCAGCACGCCGAGAACGTCGGAACCCGTGTGATAGAGCCAACGGTCGCCGGGCTGATGGCTGAGCGGCAGCGTCCCCAGCCGCCGCATGAACTCGTCGGCGTCGACCTCGGGCGCATTGGGTCCGGCTACGAGACCGAGTTCGGCCGCCGCCTTCTGGATCGGATACTTGGGCGGCCAGACCATCAGCGCGCCCATTCCGAAGGTGAAGGTCAGCAGGTCGCGCGTTGTAACGGCCCGACGTGCCGGCACCGTGTCGCCGATCTCGCTTTCCAGGCTCTTCAACACCTTCCGGTCGGCGAATTCCGGCAAGAGGGAATCGACCGGATCGTCGAGGCGGAGCTTGCCTTCCTCGACCAGCAGCAGGGTCGCCGCCGCAATCACGGGTTTGGTCATCGATGCGATACGGAAGATGGTGTCACGCTTCATCGGCGTGCCACCAAACGACTGGGCGCCGATTGCTTCCACGACGACCTCGTCGCCGCGGCTGGCCAGCGCCACCACGCCGGGCATGTCGCCCGCGGCGACGTGGGCTGCAAGCGCCGCGTGCAGGCGCGCAAGCCGTGTCTCGGAGAATCCGCCCTTCGCCATGCGTTGCCTTTATGCCGGCTCGATGAATGCCGCGAAGCGCTCCACGCAGCTCGTCCAGCCGCCCTCGTGGCTGGCACGCGAGGCGTCGGTCTGGAAGCCTGTATGCCGCAATGTCAGCCTGGTGCGGCCGCCGATGTCCACGAGCGTGACCGTCACCAATGTCTCCGGATCGACTCTGCCGTCGGCATATTCCGTGATGTAGGTGAAGACCAGACGCTCAGGCACCACGACCTCGCGGTAGACACCGTGCTTGGTGATCACCATTCCATCGGGAATACGCATCCGGCGGCGCCAGGTGCCACCTGGCTGCACGTCCATCTCGCAGGAGAGCGGCGTGCAGTCCTGCGGCGCCCACCAGATCGACGCCTGACGCGGATCGGTCCAGGCAGCGAAGACGCGTTCGCGCGATGCCTTGAGGTCGCGCGTGATCAGCAGTTCAGGCTGCGAGGGTTGGTGGATGGTGTCCATGAACTCTCCCGACCCTACTTCTCGGCAACGGTCTTGAGGGCTGCGAGACCGGCTTCGAAATCGTTGCCGATCATCTTGTCCAGGTCGAACAGGGTGCCCATGATTTTGGCGACATAAGGGCTGGGACCATACATCGCCCATGTGACGGTCGTGTTGTCGCCGGCCGGCACCATCGTGAACTCGGCCGTGTTGTGGGCTTCGAACGGTTTCAGGAAATCGAGCTTGATCGTGACCTTCGATGGCGTCGTGACGTCGATGATCTCCATTCGCCCCTGGCCGACATCCTTGTTGCCGGTCCATTCGTAGATGGCGCCCTTGCCACTTGCCGCCCCGCTGAAGGTCCGCTTCATATCGGGATCCTTCTTTTCGTAGGGCGACCAGGCGGACCAACCGCGCAGATCGGCGATCAAGGCGAAGATCTTGTCCGGCGGTGCCTTGACGTTGGCGGAGCGCTGGACGCTGAACGAATCGGGCTTGGTCGCGGCATAGATCAGAATGCCAGCAACAACGACGACGACAAGCGCGGCCAGAATGGCGACGAATCTCAACACTGGCGCTCTCCGGGTATACTTAACGATGTGGTTAAGCTTTAGAAAGGCCGCCGCGCCCTGTCAACTACCTGTGGCGTAGTCGGCCGTTTTTAGCCCGTCCGTTCGAAGCGCATATTCTTGATCCGGCCGGTAGACACGATCAGGGCCCCGACCTTGCCGGCGCGGTCGCGCTCGAGACGCGCCAGCTGCGTGACGTTCAGCCAGTTGCCAGGCGTCGCGACATCGACGGTGTCGGCATCGATGCCGGTGATCGGCCAGAGTGCCCCACCGGCGATCAAGGGGCCGCCGACATGGGCCGCAAAACCGTCGCCCTGACGCTCGATCCGCCATGTCGCCCCCGTGTCGGCGGAGAGATAAGTCCCGGCGATCGCTGCCGGCACGGCCTTGCGCTTGCCGAGCTTGTGGAAAGTAAGCACGCGGCCTGCACCGAGATCGACCCTGAGCGTGTCATTTCGGCCGGGCTTCAGCTTGAATTCGAACGAGCCCCGCTCGGCGGCGAACCATCCGTCGGCATGGCGCGCCAGCACAAAGGGCATGCCGTTCTGCGTCACCGTCGCCTCGCCGTTGCGCCACGCCAGTTCAAACAGCGACGGCTCCTCGGCGTTGAACCAGGTGCCAGCGATCGGCTTGATCTCCTTCTGCTCGAGCGGCACCGAGGCCGGCTTAAGGCGCTTGTCGCCGACAAGCACTTCTGCGGCGATCGTGTGGGCGAGACGCCAGGGATCGACGCTGCCGAGATTGGCGATCACCACCACCACGAGCCCCGCCGATGGCACGCGCAGGAACTCGGTGCGAAAACCCGGCCACAGCCCGCCATGGCCGACCGTCTCCATCCCGCGCACGTCGCCGACTGCGACGCCGCGACGATAGGCATTGGCGTGACCACCGGTAAGCGGCTGGGCGGCGGCGAGCTGGGTCGGCAGCGTCTTGCCCAGCACCGGCGCATCGAAGTGCCGCGACCAGATCAGGAGATCCTCGACCGTCGAAGTGAGGCCACCTTCGCCGCCCTGCGGATAGGCATGGCCGGCGCGGCGAAAGCCGGTGGTCGCGTCCCCGAGATAAGCCGTTGCAAGGCCGGGAATCACGGTATCGATCTCGGCCGCGAGCATGGTGTTGTTCATGCCGAGCGGCTTGAAGATGCGTTCGGCCAGAACCTCGCCCAGCTTCTGCTTGGTGAGCTTCTCGATGATGCGGCCGAGCAGCAGGAAGTTGCTGTTGCTGTACAGGAAGCGGCTGCCGGGAGCGAAGTTGAGATGGCGGTTGCGCACACAGGCGGCGAACAGATCTTCAGGCCGGGCCGGCTTGTCGAGCCCATGGCCACCCAGCCGCAGCAGCTCGAGAAAATCGGGCAGGCCGCTCGAGTTGCGCATCATCTGGTCGATCGTGACCGGCAGCGACGGAAGCTCCGAGAGATACTTGTGCGGCGGATCGGAAAGCTTGAGCTTGCCTTCCTCCGCCAACAGCAGCGCCGCGGTGACGGTGAACTGCTTGCTGACCGAGGCGATGCGAAAGCGCGTTTGCGGCGTGATCGGCACGCCGAGCTCGATGCTGGCGAGGCCATAGCCTTTGCTGATCTCGACCGCGCCGTTGCGCATGACGGCGACGACGGCGCCCGGCGAGCCAGGCAGAGTGTAGCGGGCGAACAGCGCATCGATGCGGCGTTCGAGGGCGATGGTCTCGATCGATTTCGGCATGAGATGCAGTGAAGCCCGAGCCCCTCGCTCTTGTAAAGCGAGGGCGCTACTTTCGCGCGAACACAGGAGGAACGCATGGAGCGGGGCTTCGTCAAGGTCGAGAAAGGGCTGGGACCGCAGGGTCGCGTCGCCGTCGTGCGTTTTGATCGCGGCGACAACATCAATGCCTTGAGCCAGCAGGCGATGCGCGAGCTCAAGGACGTGCCACGCGATTTCGAGGATGATCTCGAGACCTCGGTGGTGATCCTCACTGGAACGGCCAAGGCCTTTTCGGCCGGCTTCGATCTTAAGGATCCCGAGGCGTGGCAGGGTAAGCCGTTGCCGATCGGCGAGCGCCGCCATCGTCAACGCTTGGGCCCCAAGCTGTGCAAGGCCTGGCAGGACATGGACCAGGTGACGATCGCCGCCGTCGAAGGCCACTGCATCGGCGGCGGTGCGGCGCTGGCCGTCGCGCTCGACTTCCGCTTTTGCGGCAAGGGTGCGCATTTCCGCATTCCCGAGATCGAGCTCGGCATGAACATGAGCTGGGGCTCGATCCCGCGCATGCTGGCCTTGATGGGACCGGCGCGGACCAAGCAGGCGGTGATCCTGGCCTCCGATCGCATCAGCGCAGCCGAAGCGTTGGAATGGCGACTGGTCGAGAAAGTGGTCGACGACGGCCAGGCCTTCTCCGCCGCCATGGCGTTCGCCGAACGCATCGCCCGTCAGCCGCCGATCCCGGTGCGCATGACCAAGCTCTCGGTCAATCGACTTACCCACGCACTCGACGATCTTGCCGCGCACATGGATGCCGACCAGAACGTGCTGACCGGACTCACCGAGGACTACAAGGAAGGAACGTCCGCCTTCCGCGAGAAGCGCAAGCCAAGCTTCAAGGGGCGCTAGGCACGCGCGTCGGCAGTTCGTCGAGGATCCGTCGGCGTTCGGCGTCGTCCATGATCACCCAACGGCCTATCTCGTCGATGGTGCGCTTGCAGCCGATGCAATAGGGACTGCGCGGCTCGATCGTGCATATGCCGATGCAAGGCGAGATCACCCGCGGCGGCCGGGGCGGCGGCGCGATCTTGCGCATGCCGCGTCAGGACTTCTTGCCGAGTTCCGCGAGCTGGTTCTGCAGCTCATCGAGCTTGCGCTTCAAATCGTCGATGGCCTCGGCATTGTCGGCAGGCGTCACCGAGGAGGCCGGCTTGGCCTCGGCGCCATTGGCCTGTGTTGGCGTACCCGCCGCCGGACCCGGACCCTGGCCCTGGCCGGCGCCGAATGGATTGAACATGCGCATCGCCTGCTCGAACATCGCCATGTTCTGCTTGCCCATCGATTCGAACTGCTGGAACGGGTTGAAGCCGAAGGCATTCTGCATATAGCGCCGCATCTGCTCCTGGTTGCGGGCGAACTGGGTCATCGACATTTCGAGATATTGCGGCACCACGCCTTGCAGGCTGTCGCCATAGAAGGAGATCAGCTGGCGCAGGAAGGGAATGGGCAACAGCGTCTGGCCGCCCTTGCTCTCCTCCTCGAAGATGATCTGGGTCAGGACCGATCGCGTGATGTCGTCGCCGGTCTTGGCGTCGTAGACCACGAAATCGGTCTTGTCCTTCACCATTTGTGACAAATGGTCGAGCGTGACATAGGCCGAGGTGGCGGTGTTGTAGAGCCGCCGGTTGGCGTACTTCTTGATGACGACGGGGGCCGGCTTGGGACCGCTCTCCGGTGCTGCCTGATCGGCCATACGCTGCGCTCCTCTGCGGTACGCTGAACGCTCGTTCATTCCCAGTCAGGCGACCTTAGCGCCGATACCGCAGTGCGACAAGTAACCTGGGCAACTGCGAAGAAGCCGGGCGGGACAATGCGCTATAATGGCGGCATGGGCTCCGATGACATGGGTTCGGACAAGGATGCGCTGTCGGGCGAATTCGACCGCTTGGCCCGGCGTTACCTCGATTTGTGGCAAAGCCAGCTTTCCGGGTTGTCGGCCGATCCGGCGCTGACCGAGCAGATCGCCCGCCTGTTCGCGGCCGCGAACGCACAGGTTGCGTCCGCCATACAGGCCGCCCAAGCTGGCACCCATGCCACTTCCGCCGCCGCCAGCAGCGCCAACCCAAGCTCGGCTCCTGGGGGCTCCGCGCCTGGGGCCGCGTCCTCTGCCGCTGCATCTCAGCACGGCGCTGATGACCTGGGCGAGCTGCGAAAGCGCTTGGCAGCTCTGGAAGCGCGGATCGCCGAACTCGAGGCCAAGCTCCCCCCCGCCTGAGTCGATCGCGGCCCTGATCGCCGAGGCCGAGGCACTGGAGCAGCGGGCGGGCAACGGCCAATTCGAGAGGTCACTTCATCGTGAGATCGGGCGCCGGATGGAGCGGCTGGCCGACGGCGTGCTGGCCTATCGCCGGCATCCCTTCCGGCGTCCCCTCGAGGATCCGCCGGTGGCCTGGCAGGAAGGCAATACGCGCCTGCTCGATTTCGGTGCGACGCCGGGCGCCGTTCGCGAAAAAGGCGCGCGCGCTGTCTTGGTCGTGCCCTCGCTGATCAACCGCTGGGAAGTCCTCGATCTCACTGCGGAGAAGAGCCTGCTGCGCGCCATGGCGGCAGAGGGATTGCGGCCGTACCTGGTCGACTGGGGCACGCCGGACGCCGACGAACGCCGCTTCGATCTGACCGCCTACGTCGCGCGTCTCCACCGCGCGCTCTCTTTTGTCGCCAAGCGCGCGCGCCGGAAGCCCGCGGTGATGGGCTACTGCATGGGCGGCACACTCGCCGTGGCACTGGCGGCGGCACGCCCGCGCGGTATCGCGGGTCTCGCACTGTTGGCAACGCCGTGGGACTTCCATGCCGACAAGACCGGCCACGCCTTCCTGCTGTCGATGGGCCCCATGCTGGCCGAGCTCGCGGACAAGGCCGGCGAGCTGCCGGTCGATATCCTGCAGACGCTCTTCTGGTCGCTCGATCCCTGGCTCGCGGTGAAAAAGTTCGGCCGCTTCCTGGGCCTCGACCAGGAAAGCGAGCAGGCGCGCGAATTCGTGCTGCTCGAGGATTGGCTGAACGAGGGCGCACCGCTCGCGGGACCTGTGGCGCGCGAATGCCTGGTCGGCTGGTATGGCGACAACCTCCCCGGCACCGACAAGTGGATCGTGGGCGGGCGCCGCATCGTGCCGAGCAAGATAAAGACTCCGTCGTTGGTGATGATCCCCTCGGGCGATCGCATCGTGCCGCCGCTCTCCGCTGCCGCGCTCGCCGATCCGGAACGCGGGTTCCGGAATGTGATTCGTCGCGATTTGCCGCTCGGCCATATCGGCATGGTTGTGAGCGGACGAGCAAAAGAGCTTTGCTGGATGCCACTGATCGAGTGGTTGAAATCAATATGACATTGCAACCGAAGGCCTCGTTCGATTGGCGAGTCCCGCTCATCTGGGCGGTGATGCTCGCGATCTCGGTCTTCGCCCATGCCTATGTCGAGATGGCCGACAACCAGGTCACCCTGGCGAAGGCTGTCGCGCTGGAAACGACGAGCCACATCATGGTCGCGGCGATGTTGCCCGCCATCTATTGGCTTCATCGCCACCGGCCGATTTCGGGCAGTCCCGTCAATCTCGCGATCCATGTCGCGGCGCTGGTGCCCTTCAGCTTCATCCGCACCACCGGGATGGCAGGCCTCAGGCTTTTGTGGTTCGTGGGGATCCTGGGGGAGTCCTATTCCTTTCCCCTCACCCTCGACCGGTTGCTCTATGAGCTCAGCAAGGACATCGTGAACTACGCCTTGCTAAGCGGAGCCGTGCTGGGGATTCGCTACCTGCTCGATCGTGCCGACGCGGCGAAGCAACCGGTCCCTACTGCCGTCGAGCCGCCTTCCCCGCCGGCGGCAGGCGAGCCGGCGCGGCCCGAACGGTTCACGGTGCGGCGGCGCGGCGGCAACGAGGTCGTGGTGGAGGTGGCCGACATCGACTGGATCGAGGCGGCGGGCAACTACGCCATCCTCCATGTCGGCGGCGAGACCTACGAAATCCGTTCCTCGCTCACCAAGCTTGAAGGCGAGCTCGACCCGAAACGGTTCGTGCGCGTGCACAAATCCCATCTCGTGAATATCGGTCGGGTCGCTGAGGTGACGCCCTGGGTCAGCGGAGACTGGCGCATCCGTCTCCAGGATGGCGCCGAGGTGAACCTCAGCCGCCGCTATCGCCAGCGGTTCGAGGCCTTGGCGCCTGTCCGAAGTTGATCGCGGAGCCGAGGCCGCCCGCCGGTCGTCCTGAGGGGCGCGCCGGTCGTCCCAAGGCGGCTGCCGGTCGTCACAATTCGACGCCGCATCAAGGGTTTGAGGGCTACGAAAGAGACCATCGACCTGGTGGTGGAGAACCCGATGATGCGACGCGATCTCTTCAAAATGGCTGGCGCTTTCTCCGTAATGGCGGCGGATGCCGGCGCCCAGGGGAGCGGCGGCGCGTTCCGGCGGGTAAGGCCCGGTGACGCCGGCTGGCCCTCGCAGGCACAGTGGCAGGCGCTCAACGACCGCGTCGGCGGCCAGCTTACGGTCGTCCGGTCGCCGCTCGACGCCTGCCGTAACGGCGCCGATCCCGCCGCCTGCGACGCCGTCTTCAAGGGCTTCAAGAACCCCTACTACATCCGGGACAATGTCGCGCTGACGCAAACCACCGGCTGGGCCGACGCCTGGGCCTCGCAGCCCAGTGCCTATGCCGTGGCTGCCCGCAACGCCGCCGACGTCGCCGCGGCCGTCAACTTCGCGCGCGAGCACAAGCTGCGCCTGGTCGTGCGCGGCGGCGGCCACAGCTACCTCGGCGCCTCGAATGCCCCCGATTCGCTGCTGGTCTGGACGCGGGCCATGGACTCGATCGTGACGCACGATGCGTTCGTGCCCCAAGGCTGCAGCACAGCGCCGCAAGCTGCCGTTTCCGTGGGCGCGGGCAATGTCTGGTTGAAAGCCTATGCCGCCGTGACCAAGGCCGGGCGCTATGTGCAGGGCGGCGGATGTTGCACGGTCGGCGTCGCGGGCCTGATCCAAGGTGGTGGCTTCGGCAGCTTCTCCAAGCAATTCGGCCTGGCCGGCGCCAGCCTTCTCGAAGCGGAGGTCGTCACCGCCGATGGCCAGGTCCGGATCGCCAATGCCTGCACGCATCCTGATCTTTTCTGGGCATTGAAAGGCGGTGGTGGTGGCAACTTCGGCGTTGTCACCCGGGTCACCCTCAAGACGCATGAGCTGCCGAATTTCCTGGGCGGCGCTTTCGGCGCGATCCGGGCTCACTCCGACGATGCTTATCGGCGCCTGATCGCCCGGTTCGTCGCCTTCTATCGCGAGCGGCTCTTCAATCCGCACTGGGGCGAGACCGTACGCTTCAGCCGTAACAACGTGCTGGAGATCAGCATGGTGTTCCAAGGCCTCGACCAGGCAACAGCCGCCGCGACCTGGAAGCCGTTCCTCGACTGGGTCGCCGCATCGCCGTCCGATTACACCATCGTGGCGCCCGTCATGGCGCTTGCCGCGCCTGCGCATTTCTTCTGGGATGCGGCCTTCCTCAAGCAGAGCCTGCCGCAGGTCATCCGCTCCGACGATCGCTCCGGCGCGCCGGAGGACGCCGTCTACTGGGCCGCCAACGTCGGCGAAGCGGGCTGGTATGTGCACGACTACGAATCGGTCTGGCTGCCGCAGTCGCTGCTGGCGGACGACGCACAGGCGCGCCTGGTCGATGCGCTGTTCAAGGCTTCGCGTACCTGGTCGCTGACGTTGCATTTCAACAAGGGCCTGGCCGGCGCGCCCAGGGAGGCTCTCGATGCGGCGCGCGACACGCCGATGAATCCCGACGTGGTTGATGCCTTCGCACTGGTCATCACTGCGGCTGGTGGACCGCCGGCCGTTGCCGGCATCCCGGGCCACGAACCCGATCTCGATCGGGCGCGCAAGGAAGCGGCCAACGTCGCGGCGACGCTGGCCGAGATACGCAAGGTGGCGCCTGAGGCCGGCACCTATGTCGCCGAATCGAGCTACCACCAGAAGGACTGGCAGCGCGCCTACTGGGGCGGCAACTACGCCCGTCTGCAGGGCGTGAAGAAGACGTATGACCCGGACGGATTGTTCTTCGCCCATCATTGCGCGGGCAGCGAAGAATGGAGCGCCGACGGCTTCACTCGTCTCTAGTGCAGATTCCAAAATGTTGAAACCATCCCAGCCTCACCCTGAGGGCCGTGCGGAACACGGCGTCTCGAAGGGTGGGCAACAAGCACGGTGCTCGTTTCCGCCCTTCGAGACGCGGCCCGTGGCCGCTCCTCAGGGTGAAGTGATTCTGTGTCCGCCTTGAGTGGACGTCCGATGGTGACCACATGCGAAGACGCTCCCTGCTCGCAGGCCTGACAGCCCTCGCCGTCGCTGGTCTCCCCAACGAGACTCCAGCGGCACCGAAATTCTCCCGCGTCCGACCGGGCGAACCCGGATGGCCATCGGTCACGACGTGGGAGGATTTGCGCAAGAGCGTCGACGATCGGCTCGTCAAAGTGCAGCCAGCCCTCGATGTGTGCCGCGTCGATCCCGATGCCGCGGCATGTCGCGAGCTCTTCAGGGAATTGAAGAATCCCTACTTCATCGGCGACGACCCAAGCCTGACCCAGACGCTGGGCTGGGTCGATGCCTGGACGTCGCAGCCCAGCATCTATGCGGTGGCCGCGCGTCGAACCGAGGATGTCGTCGCTGCGGTGAATTTCGCCCGCACACACCGGTTGCGGTTGGTCGTGCGCGGCGGCGGCCACAGCTACCTCGGCACCTCCAACGCGCCCGACTCGCTCATGGTCTGGACGCGCGCGATGAACGAGGTCGTCTTGCACGACGCTTTCGTCGCACGAGGCTGTGCCGGCCAGCAGCGGGCGCAACCGGCCGTATCGGTCGGTGCGGGCGCGCTCTGGATGCAGACCTATAACGCCGTCACCACGGACGGCGGGCGCTACGTGCAAGGCGGCGGCTGCGGCACGGTCGGTGTGGCCGGTCTCGTGCAGGGTGGCGGCTTTGGCAGCTATACGAAGAACTACGGTATTGCCGCGGCGAGCCTCCTCGAGGCGGAGATCGTCACAGCCGATGGCGTCGTGCGCCTGGCCAATGCCTGCACCCATCCTGACTTGTTCTGGGCCCTGAAGGGCGGTGGCGGCGGCACGTTCGGCGTCGTGACGCGCGTCACCCTGCGCACCCATGAGCTGCCGTCGTTCTTCGGCGGCATCGCTGTCACCATCAAGGCGTCATCCGATTCAGCTTTTCGAGAGCTGATCGGCCGCTTCATCGCCTTCTACGCAGAGAGCCTCGCCAATCGACATTGGGGCGAGATCGCAAACGTCCGGCCGGGCAATCGACTCGACATCGAGATGTCGTTCCAGGGATTGACCCTCGAAGAGGCCGACGCCGTATGGCGACCCTTTCTCGACGGCGTGAAGGCAGCTCCGCAGGATTTCACGTTCGAGAAGGCGCCGCGCATGCGAGTCGCGCCGGCGCGGCATCGTTGGGATCCAGCCTTCCTAAAAAGCTTCGCGCCCGCTGCCGTCCGAACCGACGACCGGGTCGGTGCCTCGGCGGACAATATCTTCTGGGCCGCCAACGTCAGCGAGGCCGGGCACGTTATCGAAGACTTCGAATCGCGTTGGCTGCCGGCGTCGTTGCTGCAGTCCGGCCGCCGCAGCGAGCTGGTCGAGGCGCTGGTTGCGGCGGCGCGCCATTCGACGATCGAGATCCATTTCCAGAAGGGGCTCGCCGGCGGCGCCGAGGAGGCAATCGCCGCCGCACGTGACACGGCGATGAATCCGGCAGTGATCGAAGCCTTTGCGCTTGCGATCGTGGCGAGCGAGGCACCGCCCGCCTATCCCGGCCTTCGTGGCCATCAGCCGGATCTTGCGCAGGGGCGGTGCAATGCCGCGAAGGTTCGCAAGGCCGCAACCGAGCTTCGCAAAGTGGCGCCAGCACCCGGCGCCTACGTCGCTGAAAGCAGCTATTTCGAGACCGACTGGCAGGCGGCCTACTGGGGCGCCCACTATCCGCGACTGCGGGCCGTGAAGGACAAGTACGATCCCGAAGGGCTGTTCTTCGTCCATCATGGCGTCGGCAGCGAGGACTGGAGTCCCGACGGCTTCACCCGCCTCACCTAGACGAGTGTTCCGATCAATCGCAATAATTCTTGCTTCTCCGGACCTTGGCCGCTCCGGCTGAGAAAGGCTCCGATGTCGATATCGGAAATCTTGCCGCCTGAAGCGAGATTGGGTTCATGTCTGATGAATACGCACGTAACCACCGGATCGTGGGCGAGAGACCAACGATCCCCATTGGCACTCTGGTAGAGTTCTCGAGTCTGAATGCTCATCGGATTACTCCCTCTATCGTTCGAGCTCCCGCCAGGGGCTCCCAGCCGTCGAGCAACAGGCCGTCCCAATTGACGATGCCCTGTTCCTGATGCCCAAATTTGGCGTTACGGCGATAAGCGTCCTCCCATGCTGGTTCCCATGCGAATGTCGTATCGCTCGACCGATCATGGACCCAGCAGGGCTCCGAAGGGTCGAATTCGGACATCGGGCGGCGGCTACCCATGTCGTCTCAACGCATTGGCCGTTGCGAGGCTGCCATTGTTCTACTCTGCGCTGTCCGACGGTGCGGTCCATAACACGCTGACCATCGCGGTGCCCGCGATGGGGAAGTGCCCGCATCGGTGACCCCCTCCGGCCTTTCCGGCCACCTCCCCAGGTTCGCCAGAAGACAGACGAATCAATCAGCACCGATATAGCGGTTAGCCAACGCCTTGCAGGCAGCGATGAGCGGCCTATAACATGGGCTGCAGGGCGGCCTGTAAGGAGGGACTCATGGCTACAGATATCGTCATCGCGAGCGCGGCGCGCACGCCCATCGGCTCTTTCAATGGTGCCTTCGGGTCCGTCCCCGCCCACGACCTCGGCAAGGCCGCGATCAAGGGTGCGCTGGAGCGCGCCAAGGTGAAGCCGGAAGAGGTCGACGAGGTCATCATGGGCCAGATCCTGAGCGCGGGTCAGGGCCAGAACCCGGCGCGCCAGGCCGCGGTCAACTCAGGCATCCCGGTCGAGAAGACAGCGCTCGGCATCAATCAGCTGTGCGGCTCGGGCCTGCGGGCCGTCGCCTTCGGCTGGCAGGCGATCCGCAATGGCGACGCCTCGATCATGGTGGTCGGTGGCCAGGAGAGCATGAGCCAGGCTCCGCACGTCGCCCATTTGCGCGACGGCGTGAAGATGGGCGAGATGAAGATGATCGATTCCATGATCAAGGACGGTCTGTGGGACGCCTTCAACGGCTATCACATGGGCAACACGGCGGAGAACGTGGCGCAGAAGTACCAGATCACCCGCGCCGAACAGGATGCCTTCGCGGCCTCGTCGCAGAACAAGGCCGAGGCGGCACAGAAGAGCGGCCGCTTCAAGGACGAGATCATTCCGGTGTCGGTCAAGACGCGCAGGGGCGAGGTCGTGGTCGATACCGACGAGTTCCCCCGCCACGGCACGACGGCGGAGGCGCTGGGCAAGCTGCGCCCCGCTTTCACCAAGGAAGGCGGCTCGGTCACCGCGGGCAACGCCTCGGGCATCAATGACGGCGCGGCGGCGCTCGTCCTGATGACCGCTGACGAGGCCAAGAAGCGTGGCGTGAAGCCCTTGGCCAAGATCGTGTCGTGGGCGACCACGGGCGTCGATCCGTCGGTCATGGGCATCGGTCCCGTCACCGCCTCGCAGGCCGCGCTCAAGAAGGCCGGCTGGACGGTGAAGGATCTCGACCTCGTCGAGGCCAATGAAGCGTTCGCCGCGCAGGCCGTCGCGGTCGGCAAGGAACTCGGCCTCGACCCGGCGAAGCTCAACGTCAACGGTGGCGCGATCGCGCTCGGCCATCCGATCGGCGCCTCGGGCGCGCGCGTGCTGACGACGCTCCTCTACGAGATGCAGAAGCGCGATGCCAAGAAGGGCCTCGCCACGCTCTGCATCGGTGGCGGCATGGGCATCGCCATGTGCGTCCAGCGCGACTGATCTTCTTCCGGACCGCGGGCGTCTCGCTCGCTCTTTGCTCATGGGCGAGCGAGACGCTCGCGGTCTAAAAGACAATTGAACGCCGCTTGCGGATAGAGCGGTGACGATCGGGTTCCTAGGTTTGCGGCAACGTGAACCCAGGAGCCCCTCATGTCTTCGTCCCCTAGCGAAGCGCTTCCTCCGACCTTCAATCGACTGGCGTGGTCGAACCTCGCCGCGCAGTCGGCCGAACAAGTGGCACTGGCGGCGGCGCCGATCGTGGCCGTGCTGCTGTTGGGCGCCGGCGAAGCCGAAACAGGCGCACTGCAAACCGCACTCACCCTGCCATTTGTCTTGTTCGCGATTCCGGCCGGCCTGATGGCCGATCGTCTCTCTCGCCGCTGGCTGATGGCCGGCGCCGAGGCACTACGCGCGGCGGCCCTGTTGGGCATTCTCGCCGCCTTGTGGTTCGGCCTCCTCGGCATGCCGCTGCTTGCCCTGCTGGGCTTCGTCGCGGTGTGCGGCACGGTGGTCTACAGTGTCGCCGCCCCCTCGCTGGTGCCGTCGCTGGTTCAGCCTTCGGCATTGCCGGCCGCCAATGCGCGCATCGAGCTTGCCCGCACCGTCGCCTTCGCCGGCGGACCCGCGCTGGGCGGCCTTCTGGTCGGCTGGATCGGCGCGGCGCCAGCCTTCGGCTGCGCCGCGGCCCTCTCGATCATAGCCGTTGCCCTGCTGGCCGGCCTGTTCGAACCGGCGCGCGCGCCCATCCCACGCCGGCATCCGCTGCAAGAGATCAAGGAAGGCGCGGCCTTCGTCTTCGGGCACGATCTCCTGCGGCCGGTTTTCGTCACCCAGTTCATCTTCAACACGGCGTCCTTCGTGATCCTGGCCGTGTTCGTGCCCTATGCCGTGCATCGGCTCGGCCTCACGGCCTTCGGTGTCGGCATCGTGCTCGGCATGTATGGCGTCGGCATGGTCGTGGGCGCGCTGTTGGCCACGCGTATCATGCGCCGCCTGGCTTTCGGCACCGTGATCGGCCTTGGCCCTGTCACCGGCTTTGTCGCATCGGGTGTCATGGCCCTGACGACGGTCGTTCCCACGCCCCTCCTCGCAGGACTGAGCTTCTTCCTGCTGGGAGCCGGTCCTATCATCTGGGTCATCAGCACGACGACGCTGCGCCAGTCGGTGACGCCGCCGCGTCTGCTCGGCCGAGTCTCGGCCATCAACATCATGGCCTACGGCGCGCGGCCGCTGGGCGCGGCGCTGGGCGCCACTGTCGGCGGCGCTTTCGGTGCCGAAGCCTGTCTTTATCTCGCGATGGCGGGCTTTGCTGCCCAGGCACTCGTCATCCTCATGTCACAAGCCGTCGCGCTCCTTCGTCAACCGGAAATGGTCTCCGACTGATCGCTTTACTTGCCTCCGACCCCGTGACTCCGGCTACAGTATCGGTGCCAGAGTCAGGGAGGAAACAATGGCTGGACGAGTGGCATTGGTGACCGGCGGAACGCGTGGCATAGGCGCGGCCATCTCCAGGATGCTGAAGTTACGAGGGTATGCGGTCGCCGCGAATTACGCCGGCAATGATGTAGCCGCCGCCGCCTTTAAGGAGGAGACCGGCATTCCGGTCTACAAGTTCGATGTCGGTGACTATGCCGCGGTGAAGGAAGCGATAACCCAGATCGAAAAAGAGCTCGGGCCGATCGAGATCATCGTCAACAACGCCGGCATCACACGCGATGGCACCATGCGCCGGCTCGACCGCAGCATGTGGGACGCCGTGATCGATACCAACCTCGGCTCCTGCTTCAACGTCAGCAAGGCAGTGTGGGACGGCATGAACCAGCGCGGCTTCGGCCGCATCGTCAACATCGGCTCGATCAACGGCCAGGGCGGCCAGTACGGCCAGGTGAACTATGCCGCGGCCAAGTCGGGCATCCATGGTTTCACCAAGGCGCTCGCCCAGGAAGGCGCGGCCAAGGGCGTTACCGTCAATGCGATCGCGCCGGGCTACACCGACACCGACATGGTTTCGGCCGTTCCGGCCAACGTGCTGGAGAAGATCATCGCCAAGATTCCCGTGGGACGCCTCGGCAAAGCCGACGAGATCGCGCGTGGCGTCCTGTTCCTGATCGCCGATGACGCAGGCTTCATCACCGGCTCGACGCTGTCGATCAATGGCGGGCAGCACATGTACTGACGCAGCGACTGCGTCATGGATAAGATAAGGGCCGGCCCAGTCGCCGGCCCTTTTTGTTCGGGAGTCCGCAATGCCCAAGCTGATTGAGTACAAGGACATGGATCCGCGCGCCAAAGCCGTGGTCGAGGCAATCGCCGCCGCGCGCGGCATCGATCCCGGCAGCATCAACAACGTCTGGAAGGCGCTGGCCCGCCACCCTTCGGTGATGGAGGCGTTTGCCGCGGAAATGAAGGTGGCCTTTGCTCCTGGCAAGCTCGATCCGCTCACCAAAGAGCTGATTTATCTCGCGGTGAGCGTCACCAATCAGTGCGAATATTGCATCGCCTCGCACGGCACGATGGCACGACGCAAGGGCATGACCGAGGAAATGCACGAGGAATTCATGGCTGTCGTGCTGGCGGCGCAAAAGGGCAACAAGATCGCGACGGCCTATCGCGTTCCCGTCGACGCCGCGTTCGAGGGGGCATGATCGTGCCGCAAGAAGCTTCGACCGTGTGGGATGCCAACCTCTATCTCAAGTTCGCCGACGCCCGCATGCGGCCGGCCATCGATCTGATGGGGCGACTCGATCCGGCGAACGGCGCGCGACCGGATCATGCGATCTACGACCTGGGCTGCGGCGCCGGCAACATCTCGCGCCTTCTCGCCGAACGGTTTGCCACAAGCCGTGTCATCGGTATCGATTCCTCGGAAGAGATGCTGGCCAAGGCGCGATCGCAGACAGCCGACAAACGGGTCACCTTCGCGAAAGGCGATCTTGCGGCCTTCAAGCCCGAGGTGCCGCCGTCCATTCTCTACAGCAACGCCGCCTACCAATGGCTTCCGGGCCATATCGACCTGTTCCCCGGGCTGATGAAGCTGCTGCCGTCGGGTGGACAGCTGGCGATCCAGATGCCGCGCAACCACGATGCGCCCTCGCATGCGCTGATGCGCACGGCGGCAGAGGCCGGGCCATGGCGTGACAAGCTCGCGGGGATCGGCGGCCTTCCGCGCGTGCATGAACCCGCGCGCTACTACGATGTGCTGAAGCCGCTCTCCGCCGAGCTCGAAGTCTGGGAGACGATCTATCAGCAGGTGCTCACGGGCAAGGATCCGGTGGCGCAATACACGGCATCGACCGGTCTGCGGCCGTTCCTCGAAGCGCTTGACGCGGCCGAGCGCACGGCTTTCTCCGACACCTACGCCCGCCTGACGGCTGAGGCCTATCCCACGCGGCCCGACGGCATCACGCTCTTCCCCTTCCGGCGACTGTTCATCGTCGCACGCCGCGCATGACCCTGCGGCCGCTTTTCGCTGCGCTGGCCCTGGCGGCAGGCTGTGTGTTGGCGCTGCCCGCTTTGGCACAGCGGCAGACCGCAACGAAGACGATAGTCGCGGCGGCCCATCCGCTGGCGGTCGAGGCCGGGCTGGAAATCCTGCGCCAGGGCGGCACAGCAGTCGATGCCGCTGCAGCGGTGCAGATGGCGCTGGGTGTCGTCGAGCCGCAATCCTCGGGCATCGGCGGCGGCGGCTTCCTGCTCTACTACGATGCCGCCTCGCGCACGATCAGCGTCTATGACGGCCGCGAGACGGCGCCAGCGGGTGCCACGCCCGACATGTTCCTGGCGACAGACCCATCGGGCAAAAAGAAGCCGATGCCGTTTCGCGAGGCTGTCGCCTCGGGCCTGTCGGTCGGCGTGCCGGGTGCGGTGGCGCTGCTCGACCTTGCGCACAAAGAACACGGCAAGCTCGCCTGGAAAGACTTGTTTCCGCCGGCGATCGAGCTCGCGCGCAACGGCTATCCGGTCTCGCCGCGCCTTGCCGACTGGCTGAAGACGATCAAGTCGTTCCGTGACGATCCGTCGGCGCGCGAGATCTACTACAACGCCGACGGCTCGCCGAAGGCGGTCGGCGACCACGTCGTCAATCCGGCGCTCGCCGACATGATGCGCCGGCTGGCCGACGAAGGGCCGAAGGCGCTTTATGAAGGGCCGGTCGCGGCCGAGATCGCGGCGCGCGCGCAGGGCAATGTGCGTCCCGGCACGCTGTCGGTGACCGACCTTGCCGCCTATCGCCCGATCAAACGCGAGGCGGTGTGCGGGCCCTATCAGGTCTGGATCGTTTGCGGCATGCCGCCGCCATCATCGGGCGGCGTTGCGATCCTGCAGGCGCTGGCGCTGATCGAGCCGTTCAAGCTCGCCCAGGATCAACCCAACGACCTGCGCTCGCTGCATCTCATTGCCGAGGCCAGTCGTCTCGCCTTCGCCGACCGTAACCGCTACATCGGCGATCCGGCGTTTGTCGACGTGCCTGTCGTCAAGCTTCTCGCGCCGGCCTATATCGACCAGCGCCGCAAGCGGATCTCGCCCGACAAGAGCATAGGAAAGGCAGCACCGGGCGATCCCAGCTATCCCGAGCACGGCACCAGCCATATCACCATCGTCGACCGCTGGGGCAATGCCGTCTCCTTCACCACGACGATCGAAGCGCCGTTCGGCGCGCAGATGATGGTGCAGGGCTTCATCCTGAACAACGAGCTCACCGATTTCTCGTGGCTGCCTGAAATGGATGGCCAACCAGTGGCCAATCGCGTGCAGCCCGGCAAACGGCCGCGCTCCTCCATGTCGCCAACCTTCGTGCTCGACAAGGAGCGCGCGCTTGTCGTGGCCGTGGGCTCGGCGGGCGGTGCACGCATCATCGGCGACACGCTGCAGGCGCTGATCGGCATGCTCGACTGGAACCTCTCGCCGCAGCAGGCGCTGGCCTTGCCGCGCATCCTCAACATGAACGGACCGACCATCCTGGAGGATGTTCCGGCACTCAGGGCGCAGGCGGACGGCTTGCGTGCGCTTGGCCATGAAGTACAAGTCAGCCGTCTTGAAGGCGGCTTGACAGCCATTCGCCGTGCGGGTGATGGCTGGGAAGGCGCTGCCGATCCACGGCGCGATGGCATCGCCAAAGGAGAGTAGAGTGGCCAAGAAATTGCCCAGCGTGTTGCTGCGCGCCGGCGAGGATCGCCGCGTCCGTGCCGGCCATCCCTGGGCCTTCTCCAACGAGATCCTGATGGACGCCGAGACCAAGGCGCTGCCGGTGGGATCGCTTGCCGTCCTGCGCGCGCCGGGCGGCGAGGCGCTGGGCCTTGTCACTTTCAATCCGCATTCGCTGATCGCGGCGCGGCTTATCACGTCGAACCCGGAAGCGACGGTCGATGCGCTCTTCTTCGGCCGGCGGCTGGCGCAGGCCACCGCACTGCGCGACCGGCTGATCGGCGTGCCTTATTACAGGCTGATCCACGCCGAGGCCGACGGCCTGCCCGGTGTGATCGTCGATCGCTTCGGCGATGCCCTAGTGGTGCAGATCAACAGCGCCGGCATGGACGCGCTGACGCCCGTGCTGCTGGAAGCGCTGGAGGCAGAGCTCGCGCCCAAGACCATCGTGCTCAAGAATGATTCGCCGGTGCGCGAGCTCGAAGGTCTGAAGCGCGAGGTCGTGGTGGCCAAGGGCGAGGCGGCAGGCGCGATCGAGCTGGTCGAGAATGGTGCCAGGTTCGTGGCCGACCTGTCGGGTGGCCAGAAGACCGGCTGGTTCTACGACCAGCGCGACAACCGGCGCTTCATGGCCGGGCTCGCGAAGGATGCAAGCGTGCTCGATGTCTATAGCTACAGCGGCGGCTTCGGCGTGCTCGCCGCCAAGCAAGGCGCTCAGTCGGTGATCTGCATCGACCGCTCGGCGGCGGCGCTCGACGCGGCTCGCGAGGCGGCGAAACTGAACGGCGTCGAGAAGGCCGTCTCGTTCCAGAAGGGCGAGGCGTTCGAGGCGCTCGAAAAGCTCGGCGGCACGTCGGCCCGCAAGTTCGGCGTGGTGATCTGCGATCCGCCGGCCTTCGTGAAAAGCCGCAAGGATCTCAAGACAGGCGCTCAAGGGTATCGCAAGCTGGTGCGGCTTGCGGCGCCGCTGGTCTCGCGCGGCGGCTTCCTGTTCGTCGCCTCCTGCTCGCATCTCGTCGAGCCAACGCTGTTCGCCGAACAGGTGCGCCGCGGCCTGCGCGATGGCGAGCGCACCGGCCGCATCCTGAGGAGTTCCGGCGCCGCGCTCGATCATCCGGTGCATCCCAACCTGCCCGAAACCGCCTATCTCAAGGCGCTCATCCTGCAGCTCGACTGATGTTCCAGGCAGGACCGCGCAATCTCCTCACCGATGTCGATGGCTTGCTGGTCGGCAATGCCGAGAATGCGACGCTGCGCTCCGGCGTGAGCGTCGTTCTCTGCGAGACGCCGTCCGTTGCGTCGGTCGATGTGCGCGGCGGCGCGCCGGGGACGCGCGAGACCGATCTGCTCGATCCCTCCTGTTGGGTCGACCGCGTCGATGCGATCTGCCTCTCCGGCGGTTCGGCCTTCGGTCTTTCGGCGGCGGACGGCGTGATGCGCTGGCTGCGCGAGCAAGGCCGAGGCATCGCGATCGGCGACGTCGTGGTGCCGATCGTGCCCGCCGCGATCCTGTTCGATCTGCTGAACGGCGGCGACAAGAAGTGGGAGTGGCCGCCCTATCGCGAGCTCGGCTACCAGGCGAGCGGCCGCGCGGCCCACGACTTCGCCCTCGGCAATGCGGGCGCGGGCCTCGGCGCCAAGGCGGGCGACCTCAAGGGCGGGCTCGGCAGCGCTTCGGCAGTCGATCCGCAGAGCGGCTTGCAGGTCGGCGCGCTGGTTGCCGTCAATGCGCGCGGTTACACGACGATGAATGGCCTGCCGCATTTCTGGGCATGGTCGCTCGAGCAGGCCGGCGAGTTCGGCGGTCTCGAGCCGCCGCCACGCGGTGTCGGGCTTGCGGTGTCGCATGCGCGCGCCGATCTCACCCACGATCCGGCCGATGCCGTTCGCCACGATCCGCGCGCCAACACCACCATCGCTGTCATCGCCACCAATGCGCGTCTCGACAAGGCCTCGGCGCAGCGACTGGCGATGATGGCGCAGGACGGACTCGCGCGTGCAATTCGTCCTGTTCATACACCGCAGGACGGCGATACTGTGTTCGCCATCGCCACCGGCCGCCATGACCTTGGTGCTGATCCGCTGGCGCTGGGCGAGATCGGAACGCTGGCGGCCGATTGCCTGGCGCGCGCTGTTGCGCGCGGTGTGTATCACGCCAGGACGCTTGGCGCTGCGCAAAGCTGGAAAGAGGTATTCGGCCGCTGAAGTTGCATCCAGTGCCCGCGTTCTGCGTTAGGCTTCATACTGTTGCCATGCTCGCCGGTTCCCTAACAAAGATCATGCAGCGACGAACCGGTGTCCTCTGGTCCGGCCGTCTGGCGACGGCAATGGCGGCACTCCTGCTGGCGTGCGGCGTCGCGGAGGCGCGCACCGGACAGATCTCGCTCACGATCGTTGGCGACAAGGAGATGTCGGACGAACTGAAGGAGCTCTCGGAGGGCCTGGACAAGGACCAGCCGATGACCGGCGATTCCCTGTCGTTGTTGCAGGCCGCCCAGGCCCGTCGCAGCCGGCTTGCATCCGCCTTGCGCTCCCGCGGCTATTACGATGCACGCGTGGTCGCGACCGTCGGCGGCCAGCCGATCGATGAGGCAAGCGCGCTCGATGCGATCGACAATCAGCCTGAGTCGGCCAAGACCGACTTCCAGATCAATGTCGCTACGGGTCCCGTCTACAAGGTGGTCGACCTCAAGATCGACGGACCGAAGGATGTCGTCGATCCGCCCGCACTCGATCGCAGCACGCTCGCGCTGCAGCCGGGCCAGCCGGCCGATGCAGCCACGATCATCAATACCGAGAACGAGATCCTCGATCAGGTGCGCAGTCACGGCTATGCGCTGGCCAAGGTCGACCAACGCCAGGTCGTGATCGACCACGCCACGCGCGAAGCCCACGTCACCTATCACCTGCAGACAGGACCGGTGGCGACCATGGGCCCGGTCCAGTTCTCCGGCACTCAGACGGTCAACACGACCTATCTGCAGAAGCGGGTGCCGTTCAAGCCGGGCGATCCCTACACGCCGGAGAAGGTGAGCAAACTGCGCGACAGGCTGACCGCGCTCGGTGTCTTCAACGTGGTCCGCGTGAAGCCGGCAACGAGTCTTGACGCCAAAGGCGAGCTGCCGATCGACGTCGAGGTCGAGGATCGGGCGCGGCGCTCCATCGGCTTTGGCGCCGCCTACGAGACCATCCTTGGTTTCAGCGCCAATGCGTACTGGCTGCACCGCAACCTGTTCGGCGAGGCCGAGAGCCTGCGCCTGTCGGCGATGGTAAATCATATTGGCCAGGGGTCGTTGAACGACCTCGGCTACGGGCTGCGCGCGGATTTCCTCAAGCCCGACTGGTGGGTGGCCGGCCAGGATGCCACCGGCTCGGCGCAGGCGTTGCGTGAGGTCTATCCCGCCTATACGCGCAAGGCCGTCTTGTTCGGCGCCGGACTGAACCGCGTGATCTCGGATCATTGGCGCGTATCCGCCGGACTCGCCTACGAAGCCTCCCAGATCGAAAAGTCGGGCATCACGGCCAACTATCAGCTGTTCGGCGTGCCGCTCTCGGCAACGCTGAACGAAGCCAACGACGATCTCAATCCGACGAAGGGCTACAAGGTCGTCCTCAACCTCACGCCCTACGCCGATCTCGACCACGGCAACGACCTGTTCGCGATCGCCAAGGTGGTCGGCACGACCTATCTCGACGTAAGCGGCAACGGCCGCAGCGTGATCGCCGGCCGCGCCGCATTCGGCACCATCCAGGGCGGCACAAGTTCTTCGGTCCCGCCGGACAAACAGTTCTACGCCGGCGGCGGCGGCTCCGTTCGCGGCTTCAATTACCAGTCCGCAGGACCACGCGATTCGTTCAACAATCCGGTCGGCGGGGCGAGCCTGGTCGAGGCTAGCCTGGAATTCCGCCAGCGCATCGGAAAGTCCTTCGGTGTGGTCGCCTTCGTCGATGCCGGCGGCGCCTATACCAACACCCTGCCCGACTTCTCCGAAATGACGCCGCGAGTCGGCACCGGCCTCGGCGTGCGCTATTATACGGCCTTCGGACCGGCGCGCCTTGATGTTGGCTTTCCGCTCAACAAGCGCGCCGGTGATGCACCGTTCGGCATCTATGTCAGCATTGGGCAGGCATTCTGATGCGCTTGAGACGACTCATCGCTTGGATCCTGGGTGGCATCGTCGGTGTCGTCATCCTGCTGTTCGCCGCAATTCAGACCGCGCCGGGCAAGCAAGTGCTGGCGAGCCTTGTCTCGTCGGTGGCGTCCTCAGACGACAGCCGGCTCGAGATTTCGGGCATCAGCGGCTTCATCCCGACCGATCTTCGGGTGGCTAAGATCGCGCTCTCCGACCCGCAGGGCGTGTGGCTCAGCATCGAGGACGCGCACGTCGCCTGGTCGTTCACCTCGCTCTTCAGCGGACAGGTGAAGATCGACGAGGTGAGCGTCGCCAAGATCGACGCGCTGCGGCCGCCGCTGCCCGCGAAAGCTCCTTCCCCTCCGGCATCGTCTTCGGGCAGCGTCAGCCTGCCGTTCGGCATCGATCTCAATCGGCTGGCGGTCGGCGACTTGCACGTCGGCGCACCGCTGGGCGGCGTCGATTCGCGCTGGAAGCTCGAGGGCAATGCCGCTGTTGCGGGTCATGGCCAGAGCCACGCCAAGCTCGACATGAACCGGACCGACGGACCGGCGGCGCGCGTGGCGGCCAACATCGACTTCAATCTCGCGCCCTTCACGGTCGATGGCGACGTCAGCGTCAACGAGTCGAGCAAGGGCGGTGTGGTTGCGGCCCTCATAGGCCGGCCCGATCTCGAGCAGGTTTCGTTCAAGCTCTCGGCCAAGGGCGACGAGGCCAACGGCAATGCCGTGCTCGAGGCCTCGGCAGGCGACGCCATCCATTCGAATGGCACGGCGCGCTGGCACCGCGAGAACGGATCGACCGCGATGTCCGTCGACATGTCGGCCGCCGCACCCGGCTTGCCTGACAGCCCGATCGCCCGCCTCCTGCGCTCCCCGGTGACGCTCAAGGGCAATGCCACCCTCGCCCCCTCCGGCACCCTTGACGTGCAGTCGCTAGCCCTCGTGGTCGGGCCGGCACAGGTCGACGCGACGGGACAGTACGATCAGCAAAAAGATCACCTGCAGGCGACGGTCAAGGTGCAGGCGGGCGAAGCGGGGCAGTTGGCCGATCTCGCCGGCGGCGTCGACTGGCGCAACCTCCATGCCGAGCTCAAGGCCGACCTCACGAATCTGGCCAAGCGGCCGCAAGGTGCTGCGACACTCACCGCGTCACTCGACGATCTTGCGGCAAAGAGCCTGGGCCCGGGCGCCCCGCCGCCACAGCATGTGGAACTCTCGGCGAAGCTTGATGCCCAGCCGGACGGCCGTCTGGTGATCCAGTCATTCGACCTCTCCTCGCCGCTGGTCTCGCTCAAGGGCAATGCAGGCTACCAGCCCTCGGCCGAGGCGGGCGATGGCAAGATCGCGATCGACTTCCCGGATCTCGCACCGCTGTCGGGCCTTGCCGGCACGGAGATCGGCGGTCACGGCCACCTCGATCTCGACCTGTCGACGAAGACGCAGGCATCGCGCATCACCTGGCGCGGGACCTTTGACGATCTGCACGTGCCCAACATGCCGCCGGACCTGCAGCATCAGACAGTGAAGCTGAGCGGCGCTGCCGCGCTGCAAAGAGACGGATCCTGGCAACTCGACGGCGTGCGAGTCGGCGCGGAGGGATTAACCTTCACGGTCTCCGGCCAAGGCCAGGATCAGACCGGTGCGCTCAATCTCTCGCTCGATCTGCCGCGGCTCGGCTTGCTGCAGGCGGGCATGAGTGGCGCGGCTTCGGCCAAAGGCAAGGTAACGCTGAAGCCCAACGGAGGCGACGTTCATCTCACGGTCGACCTCACCGATCTCAGCCGCGCGGCGCTTACCTCGCAACATCTCGCCCTCACCATCGACACGTCGCTCGAAGGCGAAGCGGCGAAGGGCAGCGTGTCCGCCAAGGGCGATCTCGCCCGCCAGCCGCTCACGCTCTCGGGGAACTTTTCACGCAATGCCGACGGCGGGCTGCAGGTGCCGACCCTTCAGGGGAGCTGGGCCAGCGCCACGGTCGACGTCAAAGACCTCGCCGTCACGCCTGGCGGCGCCACCGGTAGCGGACAACTCAAGATGACTCGCCTCGAGGATCTCGCGCCTCTCGTCGGCACGCCGCTCGCAGGCGCTCTCGACCTCAAGATCGCAACCGCCTCGGACAATCCCGCCGGGACGGTGACCGTTGCCCTGCGTGGCGACAAGTTGCGCGCCGGCGTCGCTGGCGTGGGCGGCCTGCAGCTCGATGCGTCCGTCGCCGATCCGTTCGGCACAGCCCGCACCGATGCGACGGTCAAAGCCACCGGGCTCGCGGGCGTGGCCGACCTGAGCAGCGCGACCGCGACCGTAAAAGGCGACCGGAGCGCCTTCGATATCGGACTTCAGGTCGCAGGCCAGGCGACGAACGCCAAACTGGCGGCCAAAGTCGAACCCGGAACCGATGCCATCCGCGTCGGCTTGCAGCGCCTCGATGCGCGCTACCAAGGCATTCCGGTGGTGCTGAATGCGCCGACGCAGGTTACCGTCGCGGGCGCGCGCGTGACCCTTCAGCCCGCATCGCTGCGGCTGGGCGGCGGCCGTCTCGGCGTGGGCGGCACCATCGATGAGGCTGCGAGCGACCTTTCGGTCGAGATCGCCGCCTTGCCGCTCTCCCTGGTCGAGGCCTTCGCACCCGGAACCGGAATTCAGGGCACGATGCAGGCCAAGGTCCGCGTCACGGGGGCGATGGCCAATCCTCGCATCGAGGCGACCTATTCGGCCGACGGCGTGCGCGTCAAACGGCCGGAGACGGCGCTGCTGCCGGCGATCGCGATGCGCGGCACCGCCTCGCTGGTCGAGCGGCAGGCGACCTTCGATTCGGCCGTGACGGCGGGCAACAACACGCGGCTCGGCATCAAGGGCAAGGCATCGCTCCCCCAAGGCAACGCGCCGCTTGGCGCGACGGTGGGCCTTACCGGCAACATCGATCTTGCGCCGTTCTCAGCTGCGCTCGGTGACAGCATCCGCAATGTTGCCGGCACGCTCAGCCCCAATCTCACCCTCACCCTGAACGGCAACGCCATGAGCGGCAGCGGCACGGTCGTGCTCAGCAAGACGACGCTCTTCCTGCCGGCAAGCGGACTGCGGCTCACCGACGGGCAGGCAAACGTGGCACTCCAGGGCGACACACTGCAGCTCCAGAGCCTCAGCTTCCAGACCGCACGCCATGGGGCAATTTCGGGCACCGGCAACGTGCGCCTCGATCCGGCGCAGGGCTTCCCTGTCGACCTCAGCATCACCACGCGCAATGCGCTGGTCGCCAACCGGCCCGACATGATCGCGAGCGTCTCTAGCGACATCAAGATCAGGGGATCGACGCTCGGCGGGTTCGACGTCACCGGCCCGATCACCGTCGACCGCGCCGAGATCAATATCGGTGGAACGCAGGTGGCGAACTATCCCACCATCGCGGTCACCGAGATCAACGGCGGCAATGCCGCTCCCAATCCCGCCCCACCGAAGCCCGCGCCGCCGGCGGGCAAGACGCCGCCCAAGCCGCCGCAGGCCAATGGCATCCGGCTTGCGCTCGACATCAACGCGCCGCAGGCGGTGTTCGTCCGTGGCCGCGGCCTCGATGCCGAGGTCGGCGGCAAGTTCACGGTGACAGGCGATCCTTCGGCGCCGGCGGTCCTGGGCAATCTCACGTTGCGGCGTGGGACCTTCAACCTGGCGGGGCATCAGCTCAACTTCACGCGTGGCAATGTCGCGTTGATGAACGCCAACGAGATCGATCCCGAGCTCGACTTCGCCGCCACAACCACCGTGAACTCGACCACGATTGAAGTCGATATCACGGGCTCTTCACGCGCGCCCAAGATCACGCTCAGCTCTATACCGTCCCTGCCGCAGGACGAGGCGATGGCGATGCTGCTGTTCGGCAAGCCGGCGTCGGGCCTCAGCCCCTTCGAGATCCTGAGTGCCGCACAGGCGCTGGCCGAGCTGACGGGACAGGCGTCCGGCGGCGGCACTGGTTTCCTCGGCAATTTGCGCAAAGGCCTGGGTCTCGACCAGCTTTCAGTCAACTCCTCGTCGAGCAACGCGGCGAATGCCTCGTCCGGCAGCACGACATCGATCCAGGGCGGCCGCTATGTGGCGCCCGGTATCTATGTCGGTGCGCAACAGGGAGCGAGCGGCGATTCCAGCCGTGGCATCGTCGAGATCGAGGTTTTGCCGCACACCAAGCTCGAAGGCTCATTCGGCACCGACTCCAACGACAAGGTCGGCGCCAAGATGGAATGGGACTATTGATACTCCATCGAAGGAGAACCCCAGTGACCACCGGTCTATCACGCCGCCTATTCGTCGCCGCCGTGGGCATTGGTGCGCTTTCGGCCAGCGCCGAGGCCGAGCCGTCGATCGAGCTTGGCCCGATCCTGGACAAGTATGCCGACGCGCTGCGGGCCGCCGACGTCGAGGCCGCCGTCGGCCTGTTCATGCCCAACGGATCCTACATGGCTCCCGGCAGCAAGGCCGCCGTCGGTTCAGACGCCGTGCGCGCCGCCCATCAACGACTCCTCGCCACGCTCAAGATCGATCTGGAATTCGACATCCGGGAAGCAGCGAAATATGCCGAAGTTGGATGGTCGCGCTCCACGGCCAAAGCCCATCTCAAGCTCCTATCGAACGGCGTGGAGAGCACGAGCTATTCCAACCAGCTCGTGGTCTTCGAGCCGCAAAACGGTGTCTGGAAAATCCGCAGCTACCTTTCGGCTGCCGCACCGGCCGATGCCGTGAAGTAAGGGCAATTCACCTCATCCTGAGGAGCGGCCACGGGCCGCGTCTCGAAGGATGGGAACAAACACGGCGCTCGATCCCACCCTTCGAGACGGCGCTCCGCGCCTCCTCAGGGTGAGGTTTATTCACTAATTGCTGGCGCCGGCGGAGTCGTCGAGGACCTTGAAGCCTTCCTCTAGCTGGGGCGAAAGATCGACCCCGAGCTTTTCTCCCGTGGGAAGCCGCGCCAGGAACCATTTCTGATAGAGCGGCACCAGGTCGTGATTGGTGGCAAGCTTGCGGAAGGTGCGCTCGACCAGAGCGGCAACCTCGGGCTCTCCCTTGCGGAACATGATGCCGTACGGATCGTAGGACAGATAGTCGCCCACGACCTTCATCTTGTCCTGCGCCTTGTGCCGCGCGATCAGGCCATAGAGCAGGATGTCGTCGGTGGCGAAGGCATCGGCCTTGCCCTCGGCCAGCATCTGATACGATTGTTCATGGTCGGCTGCAGTCACGACGTTGAGTCCGAGCGAGAGCTTCTTGTCCGCGGCGTGGATCGCCTGCTCGTTGGTCGTGCCTTTGGTCACGACGATGGTCTTGCCGCGCAGATCGGCGATGCCCTTGGCGCTCGATCCCTTGGGCACCATGAGCTTGGTGCCGGCCACGAACATCAGGGGCGAAAAGGCGACTTGCTTGCCTCGCTCGGCGTTGGCCGTGGTCGAGCCGCATTCGAGGTCGATCTTCTTGTCGAGCACGGCGGCGATGCGGTCGTCCGAGGTGACTTTGACATACTCGATCTTGAGCTCGGGTTCATCGACCGCGGCGCCGATCTCCTCGACGATGGCCTCGCAGAGCTCGAGGCTGTAGCCGATCGGACGACCGGCCTGGTCGAGAAACGAGAACGGCGGCGAGGCCTCGCGATATCCGAGCCGCACCGTGTGTGTGCTCTTGATGTTAGCCAGGGTCGGGCTCAGCCCGACCTCCTGGGCTTCGACCGTGAGAGCCGGTGCCGCCGCGATGAGCAGGGCAGCGCCTGCAATACACGTAGACAACGGGCGGGCCAGCGGGCGCATGTCGTCCGCCTAGGCCCGAACCGGATCGCCCGGCACGGCGCCAGGCGGCACGGCATCGTCCAATTGCATCTCGTGCTCGGGCGCCAGTTCGCCCTCCCACTTTGCCACCACGCTGGTGGCCAGCGTGTTGCCGATCACGTTGGTTGCGCTGCGGCCCATGTCGAGGAAGGTGTCGATGCCCATGATCATCAACAACCCGGCCTCGGGGATGTTGAACTGGCTGAGGGTGGCCGCAATCACGACCAGCGAGGCGCGGGGCACGCCGGCCACACCCTTGGACGTGATCATCAATGTCGCCAGCATCGCAAGCTGCGTGCCGATCGGCATATCGATCTTGTAGGTCTGGGCGATGAAGATGCTGGCGAAGGTGCAGTACATCATCGTGCCGTCGAGATTGAAGGAATAACCGAGCGGCAGGACGAACGCCGAGATCCGCGGCGAGGCGCCGAAGCGATTCAATCCCTCCAGGGTCTTCGGATAGGCCGCCTCCGAGCTTGCCGTCGAGAAAGCGATCATCAGCGGTTCGCGGATGAGGCGCAGGAGGTGACGGTAGCGCGACCCGATCACGACGAAACCCACCACGACCAGGATGGCCCACAGAATGAGCAGCGAGACGTAGAAGCCACCCATGAAGACGATCAGCTTCCACAGGACTTCGAGGCCGTTCTTGGCCACCGCCGCCATGATCGCCGCCCACACCGCAATCGGCGCGAAGAGCATCACATAGCTCGTCACCTTGAGCATGATGTGCGCGAGGTCCTCGATCAGCCCGAGGATCGGCTTGGCACGCTCGGGCATGGCGCCCATGGCCACCGCGAAGAACACCGCAAAGATCACGATCTGCAGGATCTCGTTCTGCGCCATCGCGTCGGCGATCGAGGTCGGGATGAGATGAGTGAGGAACTTCTCGATCGAGAAGGCTGTTACCGGCAGACCCGTCGACTGCGCCTTGTCCGGCAAGGTTCCCGGGAAGTTGGCGCCGGGCTGCAGGAGGTTCACCATCACGAGCCCCAGCAGCAACGAGATGAAGGAGGCCGACACGAACCAGCCCAGAGTCTTGGCGAAGATGCGGCCGAGCTTGGAGCCCGCACCCATATGGGCGATGCCGCCGACCAACGTGGCGAAGACCAGCGGCGCGATGATCATCTTGATCAGCCGCAGGAACAGCATGGCGATCAAGTTCACACTCGATGCGATATCGGCGCGATTCTGTGGAAGATACTCATAGGTGAGAGCACCCATGATCACGCCAAGCACCATGGCGATCAGGATGTATCGAGTGAACTTGCTACCCATGCGACCAAGCTCCCCTTCATGCCAGATGTCGGAATTATGACGCGATCGGTTGAACGAGCAACAGACTGTTCGCTGCAACCAACCGCGATTTTCACCCGAGCCGAATGGAGATCACGAGGTAATAAGCAGAGCTGGCGTCCGCAGAACGTGCAGCAGTGCGGCGGTGCGAGGCCCCAGAAACTTGGTCTCGCCCTGGCGCAAGGAGATGCCCAGCACGACAAGGTCGAACCGCCCGCCCCGCAAGGCACGTCGGATCTCGATCTCGGGCCTGATGTTCGTGGCGGTCATGCCCTTGACCGGCACGCCGACACGTTTGCCCGCGCGATGGATGTGGACGAGCACCGACATGCCGAGGCGGCGGGCCCGGCCGCGTAGCAACGCCACATCCCCGTGCGGATCGAAGACGTGCAGTGCGGTCACCTTTCCCTTGCTGGCGTGGCCAAGCGCGAGGGCGACTTCCATCGCGAGGCGGGTCTCCCCTGTGCCGGCCGCCGGCAACAGAATGTCGAGCGGCACGTCGGCGGGGCCGGCAGCACCAGCACCGTTTATCGCGATGGCGACGGGCCCTTCGAACTTCGCCATCAATCGCTGCAGCCGCTCGTCGAGATGGGCCTCTTCCGTGGTCGGTCGATCGATTCCCACGAAGACGATGTCGTAGCCACGGCTGATCTCCCTCTCCAGCGCGTCCTCCGGAGTCGGCGGTCGCTCGGTCACGAGCCTTTTCGCCGCCGCGCGCTTGGGCTCGTGCAGCTCGCTCGTCGCTTTCGCGGCTTCGGCCACATGTTTGCTGGCGGCGGCTTCCTCGCTTCCCCGTTCCTCGGCGGACTCCGGCTTGATGACCGTGGTCAAGACCTGCTGATGGGCAGCGAACAAGCCGGCCAGACGCGCCGCCAGCCGGCCGTTGGGGCTGTCGTCGACATAAACCAGCGCCCGCTCCATCTTGGGCAGGTGATCGGCCGCTTCGGCGTCCTCCTTCTCCAGCCGTTTGGCCTCCTCCTCGCCGAGCGGCACGCGGGCCATCGTCCAGCGCAGCATAGGCGGCATCGCCATGGTGGTGATCACCGCCATCGCCACGATCATCGTGTAGAGCTGGCTGCCGAGCGCGCCCATCGACAGGCCGATGCTGGCGATGATGACCTCGGTCGAGCCACGGCCGTTCAGGCCGACGCCCAGCGCCAGCGATTCGCGCGTCGTGAGCCCACCCAGCCGGCCACCAACCAGCGCGCCGGAAAATTTGCCGACGCTCGCCACCAGCACGACGGCCAGGGTGAACAACGCCAAGGTCGGGTCGAGCAAGGTGCGGAGATCCATGCCAAGACCGGCAACGGCGAAGAAGACCGGGCTGAAGAAGGCCATGATGAAGCCACGCAACTGGCCCTCGATCTGCTCGCTGAGGATCGGTGAATGGCCGATCAGGATGCCCGCGATAAAGGCGCCGAGCGCGGTGTGCACGCCGATCAGCTCGGTCGTGAGCGCCATGGAGAGCATCACGATCAGGATCGCGGTGAGCACCGGCACCTCGATGGTGAGGTTGTCGTTCACCCAGACGATCAACGCCGCCACCAGCCGACGGCCGATGCTGAAGGAGAAGGCGAGGAACAGCGCGGTGCCGGCGAGGCTGCCGCCAATGCTCGCGATATCGACCCGGCCGTGCGCGGCGATTCCCGAAATGACGGCGATGATGATCCAGGCGATCGTGTCGTCGAGGATTGCGGTAGCGAGGATGAGCTGACCGAGATCGCGCCGGATCGCGCCGATCTCCATCAGCACCATGGCGACGATCTTCACCGCCGAGATCGAGAGCGCGGTGCCGAGGAAGAGCGCCGTCACCAGGCGATTGTGCGCCGGCACTGCTTCTTCCGGCAGTGCGTAGGCCAACGCCAGGCCGCAGGCGAAGGGGACAGCGATGCCAAACAGCGACGAAGAGATCACCGCACGCCGCCGGCTCCGGACCAACGCCAGATTGGTCTCCATGCCGGTGAGCAGGAGCAGCAACAGGATGCCGATCTGGGCAATGGCATCGATCATGCTCTTCAACGTCTTCGAATCGGGGAAGACGATCTGCCTCAGCTCGGGCAGGAGCGCACCAAACACGGACGGGCCCAACAGCACGCCGGCCAGGAGCTGGCCGAAGAGCGCCGGCTGGCCCAACCGGCTGATGCCTTCGCCCAGCAAGCGCCCCACCAGCAGCAGAAGGATCAACTCCGCGGCGAACGTCGCCAGCGTGTGGTTGAACATCAGGAAGAGCCCCCATGCGAATCGTCCGATAGACGGGCGGGCGCGATTCGTGCTGACCTCAACAACGGCCGAAGTTCGGGAGGGATGCACGCATGGATGAGGAAATTGTCGAGTTGCTCGCGCGCCGGGCCGGGTTGGACAAGGCGCTTGCGGAATTTCGCGACGACGTGCTGGCCGCCGCCCGCCAGACAGCGACCGTCACCCAGAAGCTGAACGCGCCCACCGATCCGCGTGTCGAACCGTGGCCCGCCATGCGGCCGGGGGACGGGCTGTGAACGCGGGTGCCGGCCAGGTGGAAAGGCATCGCGTGGAAGGGCCGCTCCATTTCCTGTCGGTCACGACCGCCGCGCAGGCGATCGCCGCGCGCGAGCTTTCTCCCGTCGAGCTGATGAAAGCGCATCTCGATCGTATCGCGAAGCTCGATCCGAAGCTCAATGCCTTCATCCGCCTCGACGCGGAAGCAGCGTTGCAGGCCGCGGGCGTGGCTGAAGCCGAAGCGACGGCGGGCCGCCTGCGCGGCCCCCTGCATGGCGTGCCGGTGGGCATCAAGGACATCATCGATGTCGCCGGCCTCGGCACGACGTGCCATTCCAAGGTCCTCGCCGACAATGTCGCGACATCCGACGCTGTTTGCGTGAGTAAGCTCCGCGAGGCGGGCGCCATCGTGGTCGGCAAGCTCTCGACCCATGAGTTCGCGATCGGCGGTCCGAGTTTCGACCTGCCTTGGCCGCCGGCGCGCAATCCCTGGAATCCGGACCATCATCCCGGCGGCTCGTCCTCGGGCTCGGGTTCCGGTGTCGCCGCCGGGCTGTTCCCGATGGCGCTGGGCACCGACACCGGCGGCAGCGTGCGCAATCCCGCGAGCTGCTGCGGCATCGTCGGCCTCAAGCCGACCTACGGCCTGGTCTCGCGGCGCGGCGTGTTTCCGCTCTCCTTCACGCTCGATCATATCGGCCCGATGACGCGCACCGTCGAAGACAATGCGCTGATGCTCGAGACGATCGCGGGCCACGATGCGCGCGATCCTGGCAGCGCCGCCGCGCCGAACGGCCACTACAGAGCGGCGATGGACCGCGGCGCGCGGGGGCTACGCGTGGGCTTCGTGCGCCACTTCCACGAGACCGACATGCCGGCCGAGCCGGAAGTGGCGGCCGCGCTGGAGAACGTCGCGCAGACCTTGCAGACGATGGGCGCCGACCTGCGCGACATCCGCCTGCCCTCTCTCGGCGAATTCTCGGCCGTGAACCGCATCATCCTGCAAAGCGAGGCCTGGTCGGTGCACGCGCGCTGGTTGCGCGAGCGGCCGGGAGACTATGGCCGGTTGGCGCGCCGGCGCCTGATGGCCGGCGCCTTCCTGAACGCGGGCGACTATGTGGCGGCCAATCGGCGACGCAGCGAGATGATCGCGGACATCAACGCAGCACTCGCCGAAGTCGATGTGCTGCTGTGTGCAAGCTCGATGGATCCGGCCTGCCGCATCGACCGGCCGGACGACATCGACCGCACCTACACGCGCCAGGCCCGCACGCCGTTCAATGTCACGGGCCACCCGGCGCTCGCGATGATGGCCGGCCTTTCCTCGACCGGCCTGCCGCTCTCGGTGCAATTCGTCGGCCGCTACTTCGACGAGGCGATGCTGTTTCGCGTCGCGCGCGCCTGGGAAAAAGCGTCCGGCGTGGACAAGAAGCATCCGCCGATCGGCTAATGCCGATCGATCAGCCCCGATTGATCAGATCGTCCGCTCGACCAGCATTTTCTTGATCTCGGCGATCGCCTTCGCCGGATTGAGGCTCTTGGGGCAGGTCTTGGTGCAGTTCATGATCGTGTGACAGCGATAGAGCCGGAACGGATCCTCGAGATTGTCGAGCCGTTCGCCCTTGGCTTCGTCACGGCTGTCGGCCAGCCAGCGATAGGCCTGCAGCAGGATGGCGGGGCCGAGATAGCGGTCGCCGCTCCACCAGTAGCTGGGGCATGAGGTCGAGCAGCAGAAGCAGAGGATGCATTCCCACAGGCCGTCGAGCTTGGCGCGCTCCTCCGGCGACTGCAGGCGCTCGCGCGTCGGCGGCTGGGTCGCGGACTTCAGCCACGGCTCGATCGAGGCGAGCTGGGCGTAGGGAACGTTGAGGTCCGGCACCAGATCCTTCACCACCGGCATGTGCGGCAGCGGATAGATCTTGATGTCGCCCTTCACGTCGGAAATGTACTTCGTGCAGGCGAGCGTGTTGGTGCCGTCGATGTTCATCGCGCACGAACCGCACACGCCCTCGCGGCAGGACCGACGGAAGGTGAGCGAGCTGTCGGTCTCGTTCTTGATCTTGATCAAGGCATCCAGGATCATCGGGCCGCAGGTATCCATGTCGACTTCGTAGGTGTCGATCTTGGGCTTCTGCCCGTCGTCCGGCGTCCAGCGATAAACCTTGAACGTCTTGATGTTCTTGACGCCCGCCGCCGCCTTGTAGGTTTCGCCCACGCCGATCTTGGAATTGGCGGGCAGTGTAAACTCAGCCATCGCTTCCTCTTCCGTCCGTCACGACCGGTCAGTACACCCGCGCCTTGGGCGGGAAGGACTGAACGTCGTTGCTCATCGGCTGCAGGTTGACCGGCCGGTAGTCGATGCGGGTCTTGCCCGTCTCGGGATCGACCCAGACCGCGGTGTGCTTCAGCCAGTTCTTGTCGTCGCGCTCGGGATAGTCCTCGTGCGCATGGGCGCCGCGGCTTTCCTTGCGGTTGGCGGCGGAGCGGATCGTCGCCACCGCCTGCAGGATCAGGTTCTCGAACTCCAGCGTCTCCATCAGGTCGGAGTTCCAGATCATCGAGCGATCTTTTACGCGAATGTCCGACTTGCCCTCGAACACCTTGTCGAGGTTGGCGCAGCCCTCCTCGAGCGTCTTGGAGGTGCGGAACACCGCGCAATCGTTCTGCATCGTGCGCTGCATCCGCGTGCGCAATTCCGCCGTCGGCGTGCCACCCGAGGCATGGCGCGCCTTGTCGAGGCGGGCGATCGCCTCCTCGCCGGCATGGCGCAGGTCCTTGTGCGGTGTGCCCGGTGTGAGCTGCTCGGCGGCGCGATTGGCAGCCGAGCGGCCGAACACCACGAGCTCCAGCAGCGAGTTCGAGCCCAGGCGATTGGCGCCGTGGACGCCGACCGAGGCGGCCTCGCCCAGCGCCATCAGGCCCGGCACCGGCGTGAAGGGATCGCCGTCCTTCACCGTCATGACATCGCAGTGATAGTTCGCCGGGATGCCACCCATGTTGTAGTGGCAGGTCGGCAGGATGGGGATCGGCTGGCGCGTGACATCGACGCCGGCAAAGATGCGTGCCGTCTCGGCGATGCCGGGCAGGCGCTCGTGGATCACCTTCGGGTCGAGATGCTCGACGTGCAGTTCGATGTAGTCCTTGTTGGGACCGCAGCCGCGGCCCTCGCGGATTTCGATGGTCATCGAACGGCTGACCACGTCGCGCGAGGCGAGATCCTTGGCCGACGGCGCATAGCGTTCCATGAAGCGTTCGCCGCTAGCGTTGGTCACGTAGCCGCCCTCGCCGCGCACGCCCTCGGTGATGAGACAGCCCGCCCCATAGACGCCAGTCGGATGGAACTGAATGAATTCCATATCCTGCAATGGCAGGCCGGCGCGCAGCACCATGGCGCCGCCGTCACCCGTGCAAGTATGGGCCGACGTGGCAGTGAAGTAGACACGGCCGTAACCGCCCGTTGCCAGCACCGTCTTGTGGGCACGGAAGCGATGGATCGTGCCGTCGTCGAGATTCCAGGCCATCACGCCGCGGCACACGCCCTCGTCCATGATGAGGTCGAGCGCGAAGTACTCGATGAAGAACTCGGCGTGGTTCCGGAGCGACTGCTGGTAGAGCGTGTGCAGGATGGCATGGCCGGTGCGGTCGGCGGCAGCGCAGGTGCGCTGGGCGATGCCCTTGCCGTACTCGGTCGTCATGCCGCCGAACGGGCGCTGGTAGATCTTGCCTTCGGGCGTGCGGCTGAAGGGCACGCCGAAATGCTCGAGCTCGATGATCGCGGGGATGCCGTCACGGCACATGTATTCGATCGCGTCCTGGTCGCCCAGCCAGTCGGAGCCCTTGACCGTATCGTACATGTGCCAGCGCCAATCGTCGGGGCCCATGTTGCCGAGCGCCGCCGAGATGCCGCCCTGTGCTGCAACCGTATGGCTGCGTGTCGGGAAGACCTTGGTGATGCAGGCGGTCTTCAACCCCTTTGCGGCCATGCCGAAGGTGGCACGCAGGCCCGAACCGCCGGCGCCGACCACCACGACGTCGTATTCGTGATCGATAATCGTGTAGGCGCGTCCACCTATGTTGACTGTCCCCGGGGCAGCGCCGTTGCTTTTCTCGGCCATGTCAGCCTCCGAATCCGATACGCAGGATGGCCACGATGGCGGCGAGGCCAAAAACCGCGGCAATGAACTTCACCAGCACGATCCAGACGACCCGCCAGGCGCCGTCGGTGTAGTCCTCGAGCACCACCTGCAGGCCGAGCTGGCCGTGATGCAGGCCGATGCCGATCACCAGGATCAGGAGCACCATGACAAGCGGCGAGCCGATCCAGGCCCGCGCGGTGGCGTAGTCGGCACCGCTCAGCATGACGAGCGACACGGCGAACCAGACAACCAGCGGAATGAGCGCGATGGCGGTGAGCCGCTGCGCCCACCAATGGCCAACTCCGTCCTTGGCCGAACCGAGGCCGCGAGCGCGGGCGAGAGGCGTTCTGCGATCGTCCATCATTGCCTCCTCACACCAGCCTCAGGCCGACGATCCATGACAGGGCCGTGGCGACCAGCGAGACGACAACGACGATCCATCCGCTGCGATAGGCGTCCTTGAGTTCGAAGCCGTAGCCCGCATCCCAGAACAGATGCCGGATACCATTGCAGAGGTGATAGAAGGCGCTGAACAGCCAACCGCCCAACACGATACGGCCCACGATCGAGCCGTTGAATTCCTGGAACATTGCATAGCCGCGCGAGCTGCCGGCGGCATAGATCACCCAGGTCGCGAGGTAGAGCGCGCCGACCGAGAGTGCGATGCCGGTCGCGCGGTGCAGGATGGACAGGACCGAGGTGAGCTGCCACCGATAGACCTGCAGATGGGGGGAGAGAGGCCGGTTTGACGGCCGATTGGCGACGCTCATCGCGTGGAACCTCTATTGCCCTGCTAATTTGGGCAGGCAGTGGAACTTTTTTAACGCCCGCTGCCCCCAAGTCAATGAAACTCAGCCTTGCGCGACAGTTAAGCCTCGGATTCTCCAGCGAAATTCGCTTACCGATGGCTTCAGGCAATGCGCCGCGGCATCAGCAGCCAATAATCGAGATCGAGCACGACGGCGGGGTGGTATTTGCCGTCGGCGCCCTTGCCTGGCCAGCCCTCGCAGGGGCAATCCTTGGCCGCAATAGTGCGCACACGCAACGCGCCCACGTCAGCCCGGTCGGGTACGGGCGAACGCTCGAGCACCTCGGTCCAGGCATAGACCGTATCGCCGCCGAAGGTCGGCGCCACGTGGCTACCGGCATTGACGGCAGCCACGCGAAAACCGTTGGCAAGGCCGTTGAATGATAACGCTCGCGCCAGCGAGATTACGTGCCCGCCATAGGCCAGCCGTCGGCCGAAACGCGTGTTCTTGCCGGCGAAGGCATCGAAATGGACGCGCGCGGTATTCTGATAGAGCCGCGTCGACAGCATATGGTCGGAATCTTCGAGCGTGATACCGCTCACATGGTCGATCCGCTCGCCCGGCTCGTAGTCTTCCCAGCGGTATGGCGAACCGGCCGCGACGTCGTCGTAGCCTTCGATCGAAAGGCCCGCCGGCACCACAAGATCGGCCGACGCGACCGAGGCGGCCGTCTTGGACACGACCGGCGCACCAGTGGGAGCCGCCGGGTCGCGCTTGTGCACCATCACCCAGCGAACATAGTCCAGCACCATCTCGCCACGCTGATTGACGCCGGTGGATCGCACCCACACGACGCCGCTGGTGCGATTGGAGTTCTCGCGCAGGCCCAGCACCTTGGAGCTCACCGAGAGCGTGTCGCCGGGGTAGACCAGTACGCCCCAGCGGAATTCGGCATAACCCAGGTTGGCAACGGCGTTCACCGAGATGTCGGCCACGGTCTTGCCGATCACGACATGGAACACGAGCATGTCGTCGAGCGGCGCTCGCGGCAGCCCGATGCCGCGAGCAAATTCGTCGGACGAGTTGATGGCGAAGCGCGAGCCGTAAAGCGCGACGTTCAAAGCCGCATCGGCTTCGGTCAGGGTGCGCGGCGTGGCGTGGCGGATCTCCTGGCCGACCTTGAAGTCCTCGAAGAAATTGCCCGCTTCGGTCTTGCTCTTGCTTGTCATGTCGCCTGTAGTTCCTTGATAGCGGTGGCAAGGGCCAGCGCGCGCTCGGCCTGCTCGACATGAAGGTTCTCGATCATGCGGCCGTCGACGGTGACGACGCCTTTGCCTTCCGCCTGTGCAGTCTTGAAGGCTGCGACGATCTTGCCGGCCGACTCGAGCTCGACTGCCGAAGGCGCAAAGATCTCGTTGCACGGCTCGACCTGGTTCGGATGGATCAACGTCTTGCCGTCGAAGCCCATCTCCAGTCCCTGCCGGCACACGTCCTTGAAGCCTTCGGCATCCTGGAGGTCGTTGTAGACGCCGTCGAGAATGGTGAGGCCATGGGCACGCGCCGCCAGCATGCAGAGCCCCAGCGCCGTCACCATCGGCAGGCGCATGGGCGTATGACGCGCACGCATATCCTTGACGAGGTCATTGGTGCCCATGACGAAAAGCTGCAGCCGCTTGTGGGCGCCCGCGATCTCCTCGGCACGCAGGATACCCTTGGGCGTCTCCATCATCGCCCACACCGCCATCGACGGCGGCGCGCCCGACGCATCGAGCAGCGAGACAATGCTGGCAACGTCGGCGCTGCTTTCGGCCTTCGGCACCAGGATCGCATCGGCACCGGACTTGGCGATGGCCGCCACGTCGGCCTTGCCCCAGGGCGTCGAAAGGCCATTGCAACGGATGGCGATCTCGCGCTTGCCGTAGGCCTTGCTCTTTGCCGCCGCCACGACGTTGGCGCGCGCGGCCTCCTTGGCGTCGGGCGCGACCGCATCCTCGAGATCGAAGATCAGGGCATCGGCAGGCAAAGTGCGCGCTTTTTCCAGCGCGCGCGTATTGGCGCCCGGCATATAAAGGACGCTGCGGCGCGGACGAACGTTGATCGGCATATCAAGACCCCTAAAAGACGCGGCGGACTATAATGAGGGGTCTCCTTGTGGCAAGGTGGCATCGGCCATGCGCTTTCTCTCGCTTCAGAGCCATGTCGCCTATGGCTACGTCGGCAATCGGGCAGCGACCTTTCCCCTGCAACGATTGGGCCACGAGGTCTGGGCGGTGAACACGGTCGAATTCTCCAACCATACGGGCTACGGCGCCTGGCGCGGCCGGACCGCGCCAGCAGAGCAGGTGGCCGACATCGTTGACGGTATCGAGGCCTTGGGCGTGTTGCCGCGATGTGACGCTCTTCTCACCGGCTACGTCGGCGACGCGGCGCTGGGCGATGTCGTACTGAGCACCGCCGCCAAGGTGCGGGCCGCCAACGCACGGGCGGTATGGTGCTGCGATCCGGTGCTGGGCGATACCGATACCGGCATCTACGTGAAGCCTGGCATCGATACCTTCTTTCGCGAGCGGGCGATTCCTGCCGCCGACCTAGTAATGCCCAACCATTTCGAGCTGGAACATCTCACCGGCCGAAAGATCGGCACCATGGCCGAGGCGCTCGATGCAGCACGCAGCCTGCTGAAGGGGCCGCGGCTTGCCCTGGTCACCAGCCTGCGCCGCGTCGATGCACCATCCGATCGAATCGAGATGGTTGCCGTGACGCACGAAGCGGCCTGGCGTGTCACGACACCGCTGATCGACTTCGAGATCATGCCCAACGGTACCGGCGACATGGTTTCGGCGCTTTTCACCGCGCACTGGCTGGAGAGCGGCGATGTGGCCGATGCCCTGGGGTGCGCCGCCGCCGCCGTCTATACCGTGCTCGAAGCGACCCGCGACATGGGCGAGCGCGAACTCCAGCTCGTCGCCGCACAGGACCGCATGGTCGCTCCGCCGCAACGCTTCATCGCCGAGAAGGTCTAGCCGCGCAATGCACGTGCCTGGCTTCGCCTTCGACCCGGTCACGCTCGCAATCGAGGGAGCGGTGATCGGCTTCGTCATCGCCCTGCCGGTCGGACCCGCCGCCGCACTCTGCATCCGGCGTGCGATCACAGTCGGCGCGGTGGCCGGCTATCTTACGGGTGTGGGTGCGGCACTCGGCGACGCGGTGTTCGGTGCCGTCGCCGCTTTCGGCCTCTCGTTCGTCGAACAGTTCGTGGCGCGGCATGAGGCCTGGCTGCGCGGCATCGGCGGTGTGATCCTCCTGATCATGGGCGTGACAACAATGCGGCTCAAGACTCGCACCGTGGGCGATCCGGTGACCGACGATCTGGAGCACAGGATCGCCACACATTTCCACTACACGAGCTCAAGCTTCTTCATCACGGTCTTTAATCCGCTTACCGTGATGGCGTTCGGCGCTGCCTTTGCCGGCCGCAATCTCGCAGGTGTGGGCTCCAGCCTGCCCGATGCGGGGTTGCTGGTCGCAGGCGTGTTCTGCGGAGCGCTCGCCTGGTGGGCCATATTGTGCTCGATCGCTGCCGCCCTGCGCACGCAGTTCAATCACTCCGGCATGCTGTGGATGAACCGCATCTCCGGCGGCATCATTCTGGCGTTCGGCGCCGTGGCGCTGGTGTCCCTGCTGCCGCTGCCGTGGCGGAAAATCGCCATTGCGTTCGGGCTATAGCGGCGAATGCCGCCAACCGCTCAAACGAGCGTGCAGGCCTCCTCGAAAGAGAGACGCGGATTGCGGTTGAACAGCTTCGTCTGATCGCCGTAACCGATGTTGCACAGGAAGTTGCTCTTGAAGCGGCCGTCGGGGAAGAACGCGGCATCGACCTTGGCATTGTCGAAGCCGCTCATGGGGCCGACGTCGAGGCCCAGCGTGCGGGCGGCGATCAGCAGATAGGCTCCCTGGAGCGAGCCGTTGCGAAACGCGGTGGCCTCGGCCACGGCCTTGTTCTTTTCGCCGCTGAACCAGCCGCTCGCCGTCAAGTTATGGGGAAAGAGCTTCGGCAGATGCTCGTAGAAGAGAGGATCGTAGGCGACAATCGCCGTCACCGGCGCCGTCATCGTCTTCTCGGTATTGCCTGAACTTAGCGCGGGCCTCAGCCTCTCCTTGCCTTCCTGGGTGCGCACGAAGACGAGGCGCGCCGGCGAGGAATTGGCCGAGGTGGGCCCCCATTTCATCAGATCGTAGATCGCGCGAAGCTGATCGTCGGAGACCGGCTTGTCCTGCCAGCCATTGTGAACACGCGCATTGCGAAAGAGCACGTCGAGCGAGCGATCGTCGAGCATTCGGGTCCCCTGGCGTCCGATGAAAGAATGACGCGGACCCTAGTAAAGGAGGCCGAGCGCGCGGTCGAGACGACCGCCTCGTAAGCTGGTTACTCGCCGGAAGCGGACAGCGGCATCTGCAGCTTCAGGAGCTCGACTTCGTTGCGGATGACGGTGAAGACCGAATCCCAATCGCCGACCTTGGGCTGGCGGAACAGCCGAGCCGTCGGATACCAGGGCGCACGCGTGCCACCGAGTTGCCAGCGCCAGTCCGGATGCGCCGGCAACAGCACCCAGGTCTTGAGCCCCATTGCCGCGCTGAGATGCGCAATCGGCGCATCGATCGAGATCAGGACGTCGAGCTGTGACAGCGCGCTCGCCGCTTCGGCGAAGTCGAAGATACCGCGTCCGACGTCGTGGACGAGACCCGTCGCCCCGAACTGCTGGATGTCCTTTTGTCGAGCGCCGCCCTGCAAACTGAAGATCAGCAATTCCGGGTCGCCGGTGAAAGCGAGGAACTGGGTGAAGGGCACCGAGCGCAGCAGGTCCAATGGCTGCAGGCCATTCGCCGCCCAATAGATGCCGATGCGCAGACGCGCCTTGTCGAGCCGACCGAGCTTGATCAGCCGGTCCGACGGGGCGGCGAGATAGGGATCCGACACCGCATCGAAATCGGGCTCGCAAAGATACGGCAGCGAGACCATGGAGGCATGGACGTCGAACGCCGGCAGGCTTTCACCTTCGGCCACGACGTCGTCGATATAGTCGACGTTGGCGAGCAGCTCCTTGAGCGGCAGCTGGCAAAGCACGAGCACCTTCGCGCCGCGGCGCTTCAGTTCGCGCGCGAAGCGCACGAACAGCAGCACGTCGCTCAGCCCCTGCTCGGGATAAAGCAGGATCCGCTTGCCCTTGATCGGTCCGCCGTCCCAGGCCGGTTGTGCGAAGTCGGGCGTCGGCGTCTCGGGCAGGCGCTTGCGCGCCTCGTAGGTGGCGAAGCCTTCGCGCAAGTCCCCGCGCAGCAGCTGGGCGATGGCAAGCTCGGTCCGCGCGCGTTTGCTGTCGGGATTGAGCGTGAGCGCTCGGGTGAAGCAGCCGACCGCTTCCTCGATACGACCCAGGTCACGCAGGCACAGCGCCAGATTGAAGAAGCCGTCACCATAGTCGCGGTTGAGGGCGATCGACCGGAAATGATGCTTCACGGCCTCTTCCGGCCGGTTCACGGCCCGCAAGGCATTCCCGAGATTGGTATGCAGTGCCGGATTTTGCGGATCCTCGGCGAGCGAGAGCCGATGATGCGACACGGCCGCTTCGAGCTTCCCTACTTGCCGCAGGGCGACGCCCAAGCTGTTGTGCAGCTCGGCGTGGTAGGGCCGCTGCGCCAGCAGGCGGAGATAGGAGGCGATCGCTTCGTCGAGCCGACCGGCGCGCAACGCCTGGCCCGCCAGCCGCAGTTGCTGGACGAAGGTATCGACGGCCCGGCCGAACAACGGGGTCGGCGTGATCGAGGCCCGGGACTCGTGCCTCAACGGATGAATGGTCGACAAATCGCTCACAGGCACTGGCTCGGACAGAGGCTACTGGCTCCGATCCTATCTCAAGCACTGATCTTAAGCATCTGATATTTAAGGCGAAATTGCGAAGGCTTCCTATAGTGAGAAAGATGCTTCGTCGACACTAGATGTAGCCTTTCACCAACTCCTCGGCGATCTGGATTGCATTCAGTGCCGCGCCTTTCCGCAAATTGTCGCTGACGCACCAGAGCGACAACCCATTCTCGACCGTCGGGTCGACCCGCACCCGGCTCACGAACACCGCATCCTGGCCGGTCACTTCCTTTGGCGTCACGTAGCCGCCCGGCACGCGACGGTCGACCACGAGCACACCGGGTGAAGCGGCGAGGACACGCCGCGCCTCGACCTCGTCGAGCGGGTTCTCGAGTTCGACATTCAGCGCCTCGGCATGGCCGATGAACGTCGGCACGCGCACGCAGGTGGCGTGGACCTTGATCTTGGGGTCGAGGATCTTCTTGGTCTCGACCACCATCTTCCATTCCTCCTTGGTCGTGCCATCCTCCATGAAGACGTCGATCTGGGGAATGACATTGAAGGCAATGTTCTTGGCGAACTTCTTGGGCTCGAGGTCCTGGTTGACGAAAAAGCTCTTGGTCTGGTTCAGAAGCTCGTCCATCGCTTCCTTGCCGGCGCCCGATGTGGACTGATAGGTCGCGACCACGACGCGCTTGATGGTTGCCGCATCGTGGATCGGCTTCAGCGCCGTCACCATCTGGATCGTCGAGCAGTTGGGATTGGCGATGATGCCGCGGCGCTTGTAGCCCGCAATGGCGGCGCGATTGACCTCCGGCACGACCAACGGCACGTCCGGATCCATGCGCCAGTACGACGTGTTGTCGATCACGATCGCGCCCGCCTTGGCCGCGCGTGGGCTGTGTTCGGCAGAGACCTTGGCGCCGGGCGAACTCAACGCGATATCGATGCCCTTGAAATCGAACTTGGCGAGATCCTGGACCTTCAGCACGCCGTTCTCGCCGAACGACACCTGACGGCCGGCCGACGCCGCGGAGGCGAGCGGCACGACATCGTCGGCCGGGAAATTCCTCTCGGCCAGGATCTGCAGTATTTCGCGACCGACATTGCCGGTCGCCCCGACGACGGCGACTCTGAAACCCATGGCGTCCTGCGCGATTGGGCGCGCATTCCTCTGGTGAAAGACGTGCTGGAGATAGGCGTGACGGGCGCTCTTGGCAACCGATGCTTGACCATCGCACGCGCCGCGTCGAGGCTCGCGGCGACGTGGAATCCTAGTGTTTCGAGGATCGACAATGGCCGACTCTTCCCTGCCGCTGGCAGGTCTGCGCGTACTGGATATCAGCTCCTTCATCGCCGCTCCGGCGGCAGCCGTGGTTCTCGGCGACTGGGGCGCCGACGTAATCAAGATCGAAAGCCCCGACGGCGACCCCAACCGGACCATCATGAAGGATTCGGGAAACTACCCGAAAGCCGAGGTGAACTACCCCTGGCAGATGGATTCCCGCAACAAGCGCTCGCTGGTCCTCGACCTCAAGAAGCCGCAGGCGCGCGCCGCGCTCGACAAGCTGATCTCGGGATCGGACATCCTGATCTGCAACTTTCCGCCGCTGGTGCGCGAGAAGCTCGGCCTAAGCTATGAGGCGGTGAAAGCGGCAAACCCCCGGCTGATCTACGCATCACTCACCGGCTACGGCGAGACAGGACCCGATCGCGATCGGCCGGGCTTCGATGCGACCGCCTATTTCGCCCGCTCCGGCCTTCTCGACGCCCAGCGCTACGAAGGCGGGCCGCCCGGCGTCCCGGGACCAGCGCAGGGCGACCGCGCGACGGCGATGACGCTCGTCTCGTCGATCCTGATGGCGCTGATCCATCGCATGAAGACGGGCGAAGGGTCGTGGGTCGGCACTTCGCTGCTGGGCAACGGGCTCTGGTCGTGTGGCGTGATCGCCCAGGCTGCCCTGGTCGGTGCTTTCCTGCCGCCGCGGCCGCCGCCGGATCGGCCGCGGTCGGCGCTGGGCAATATCTATCGCACCTCGGACGACCGGTGGCTGCAGCTCACCATCGTGCGCGAGGACAAGATGTGGGAGCCGCTATGTGCCGCCATCGGCCATCCGGAGATCGTCGACGATCCGCGCTTCGCCGTGCAGGACGAGCGGCGCAGGAATTCGGCGGCGCTGGCCACCATCATGCGCGAGGCCTTTGCCGCCCACGACTATGCCTATTGGCTGAAAGTGCTCGCCGCGCAGGGGATCACCTTCGGCGTCATCAGCCGACCGCAGGACGTGCCCGACGATGCGCAGGCCGTCGCCTGTGGCGCCATCGTCGCGACCGCCATTCCCGAGGTGCCGCGCACGCTCAGCAATCCCATTCGCCTCTCCTTCGCCGAGCAACGCGTTGCTTATCCTGCCCCTGCACTCGGGCAGCACAGCGAGGAGATCTTGCGTGAAGCTGGGCTCTCCGCCGACGAGATCGGCCAGTTGCGCGCGGCCGAGGCGATCCGATGAGCGAAGCGCCCGAGCCGCTGCCGCTCGCTGGCCTCGTGGTGCTCGACATCAGTTCATTCATCGCGGCGCCCGCGGCAGCCGTGACGCTGGCCGACTTCGGCGCTGACGTGATCAAGATCGAGCCTCCGGGCGAGGGCGATCCGCATCGCCACAACTACAGGAGCGCGAACTATCCTCGCGCCGAGAAGCAGGTGAACTTTCCCTGGCAACTCGACGGCCGACTGAAGCGCTCGCTGGCACTCGACCTCAAGAATGCAGATGCACGGCCCGTGCTCGAGCGCCTGATCCAACGGGCCGACGTGATGATCGTGAATTTCCCGCCCGCTACGCGCGAACGCCTGAGGCTCACGTGGGAAGACGTCGAGCCGATCAATCCGCGCCTCGTTTATTGCTCGCTCACCGGCTACGGCGAGACAGGACCCGATCGCGACCGCCCCGGTTTCGATATTACAGCCTACTTCGGCCGCTCCGGCATCCTTGATGCCGCGCGCTACGAAGGTGGCCCGCCAGGTCTCTCGCTACCCGCGCAAGGCGACCGGGCGACGGCAATGACGCTGGTAGCGGCGATCCTGCTCGGACTGCGCCGCCGCGACCGCACCGGCAAGGGTGGCTGGGTCGGCACCTCGCTCTATGCCAATGGCGTGTGGGCCAACGGCACATCCGCTGCCGGCGCACTGGTCGGTGCGAAGCTGCCGCCGCGCCGGTCGCCTGATCAGCCCCGCAATGCGCTCACCAACCTCTACCGCACCGGGGACGATCGCTGGCTGCAACTCCTGATGGTCCGCGACGATCGGCTGTGGGCACCGTTCTGCAAGCTGATCGGCCGAGAGGACCTGCTGGCCGATCCACGCTTCACCGATCGCGAGGAACGCAAGAGCCGCGCTGCTGATCTTTTCAAGGAACTGGCGCCGATCTTCGCCTCGAAGACCTACGGGGAGTGGGAACGCATCCTGGCCGGGACCGGCATCCCCTTTGGCGTGATCGAGCGGTTGGCCGACGTGGTCGTGGACGAGCAGGCCCGCCACGCCGGCATCTTCGCCGATACCGGCAATCCGGAAGTGCCGCGCACGGTCAACAATCCCATCCGGCTGGGCTTTGCCACGCCCCGCACGGCAGGCCCGCCGCCAGCGGTCGGCCAGCAATCGGCCGAAATCCTGCGCGAGCTTGCCTATAGCGAGACCGAGATCGCTGCCCTCAAAAAGACTGGCGCGCTAGGTTAAATACGACCCATGGCCTCTGTGTACCGGACCTACGCCGAGTTCTGGCCGTTCTACCTCAGGGAGCACGCCCGGCCGGCGACGCGTGTCGTTCACTATTTCGGAACGATCGCTTCGATCGTGGCGCTGATCGCGGCGGTTGCGACCGCGCACTGGTGGTGGCTTCTCGCCGTGCCGTTGTTCGGCTACGGCCCTGCCTGGTTCGGCCATTTCTTCATCGAAAAGAACAAGCCCGCCACCTTCCAGGCGCCGCTCTGGTCGCTCATCAGCGACTATCGGATGTGCGGCCTGTTCCTGACCGGCCGGCTTGGTCACGAATTGATGAGGCATCAAATCCGCGGCTGACCCAGCCGCGTAGGAGAGGCATGCGACGCCTCCTCGCTCTTTGCCTGCTGCTGATCCTCGTTTCGCCCGCGCAGGCCGAGACGCCATCGCTGCCCTGGCAGAAGTGGGAGCCCGCGCTGTTCGATCGGGCGGCGCGCGAGCACAAATACATCCTGCTGCACATGGCAGCGGTGTGGTGCCACTGGTGCCATGTGATGGAGGAGACCACCTATCGCGACCCCGAGATCCAGAAGGCGATCCTCGCCAGGTTCATCCCGGTCCGCGTCGACCAGGACGCCGATCCCGAGCTTTCCTATCGTTACGAGAACTGGGGGTGGCCGGCCACGATCATGTTCGATCAGGACGGCAACGAGATCCTGAAGCGCCAAGGCTATCTTCCGCCGGAGCTGTTCAAGAAGCTGCTCGCCGCAGTGATCGACGATCCGTCGGCGCTGCCCAACCTCAATGTCGGCGCATCCGTCGATCCGAATGCGGTCGCCCTTTCACCGGCACGGCGAACCAAGATCGAAACCATGATGCTCGCTGCCTACGACAAGCAGCATGGTGGCTTCGGTACCAACCAGCACTTCATCCAGGGCGATACGATCGAATGGGCACTGGAGCGCAGCCGCCCACTGAAGCGCAACATCGATGCCGATACCTGGCACGAGGTCGCGACCCGGACTCTCGAAGGTGCGCGCCGTCTGATCGATCCGGTGTGGGGCGGCATGTTCCAGTATTCCGACAAGATCGACTGGTCGAGCCCGCACTACGAGAAGCTGTTAAACATCCAGCGCGACGGCATTCGCGCCTATGTCCTTGCCTATGAGATCGGCCGCGATCCCGCCGATCTCGCGGCCGCCCGTGACATCGGCCGCTGGCTGATGGACTTCATGCGCGATCCGGAGGGCGCCTTCTACACCAGCCAGGACGCCGATGCCGGCACGCTTCACGGTTCCGATTTCTACGCCCGGACCGACGCTGAACGGCGCGCCGGGCCGCAACCGCCGATCGATCGCCACCTCTATGCACGCGAGAATGGTTGGGCCGTTGCGAGCCTTGCCGAGCTTTACAATGCAACAAGCGACCGGGCGCTGATCGATGCAGCAACGCGCGCTTTCGACTGGACGCTCGCCCATCGCCGCGCGCCGAATGGCGGCTTCGGCCATGTTCGAGCCGCCGATGACGACACGCATCTCGGCGACACGCTCGCCATGGCCGAAGCGGCAATGGCGCTCTATCGCTCCACGGCCAAGCGACGCTACCTCGCGCTCGCCGCCGAACTGGGCGAGGTCATCGCCCGCGATCATCGCGACCCTTCGGCTGGCTATTGGGTGCGCAGGCCCGTGCCCGGTGCAAAAGGCGTGCTCGCCAAACCGGTGAAGCAGATCGACGAGAATGTGGCTGCCACGCGCTTCTTCAATCTGCTCGCGCGCAACACCGGGAAGGCTGCCTTCCGCGCAGACGCCGAGCATGGCATGCGGTACCTGATCGCCCTGGCCGAAGATGACCTGGTGGTGCCGGGCGCGCTGCTGGCCGACCGTGAGCTTGGCCGCGAACCTGCCCATCCCACGGTCGTGGGCGCCAAGGACGATCCGGCAGCGCAGGCGCTCTATGCTGCGGCGCGTGCCTATCCCACACGCTACCTGCGAATCGAGTGGCTTGACCGGCGCGAGGGTCCATTGCCTGCAGCCGACATCGATTATCCAGAATTGCCCCAGGCGGCGGCCTTCGCTTGTAGCAACGGCGCCTGCTCGCTGCCGGTCTTCACGCCAGCCGAGATTGCCGGCATCGTCAGGAGGGTCGACGACCGCTGACGCCCCAGGGGAACCGCCCCTTGCGCCGGTGCGGGCCGGAGGCCACATTGCCGGGAACGCAAAATTCCCCACTTCTGAGGGCCCATGGAAACGATGCTGAAGGGCGCCGCGCCGCAGGCTGCCCCCGCCGACCTCATCAAGGACAGCGACCAGACCAAGTTCGCCAAGGATGTGCTCGAAGCCTCCCGCACCGTGCCGGTGATCGTCGACTTCTGGGCGCCCTGGTGCGGGCCCTGCAAGCAGCTCCAGCCAGCCATCGAGAAGGTGGTCAAGGAAGCCAACGGTGCAGTGAAGCTGGTCAAGATCAATATCGACCAGAACCAGATGCTGGCCCAGCAACTGCGCATCCAGTCGATTCCGGCGGTCTACGCCTTCTTCGGCGGCCGCCCGGTCGATGGTTTCATGGGCGCCGTTCCGGAAAGCCAGGTGAAGCAGTTCGTTGACCGGCTGGTGCAGGCGGCCGGCGGTGCGCCTGGCGAAGGCGGCAACGAGATCGCCGAGCTTTTGGAGCATGCCAAGGCCGCTGTTGCACAAAACGACCCCGAACTCGCCGCGAAAATCTACAGCGAGATCCTCGGGGTCGAGCCGACCAATGTGACCGCGCTCGCCGGGATGGCGCGTTACCAGGTCCAGATCGGCGATCTCGAGCAGGCCCGCGAGTTGCTGGAACAGATTCCGGCCAAGGAGCGCACGGGCGCCGACATCGCCGCGGTGCAGGCCGCCATCGACCTCGCCGAGAAGGCCAAGGAAGCGGGCCCGATCGGCGATCTCAAGGCCAAGGCCTCGGCTGACCCGAAGGATTTCCAGGCTCGCCTCGACCTGGCGCTCGCCTATTGGGCCGGTGATCAGAAGCAGGAGGCGATCGACGAGCTGCTCGCCATGATCAAGCTTGATCGCAACTGGAACGAGGGTGCGGCACGGCAGCAGCTCCTGAAGTTCTTCGAGGCGCTGGGCTTCACCGATCCGCTGGCGGTCGACGGCCGCAAGCGGTTGTCGTCGATCCTTTTCGCCTGATCGCGCGCGGCCGGTGCGACCATGACCGACCGCCCTTCAGACCGCATCCCGGGACGAAGCCCGTTTGAACCGAGCTTCGAGCAACTGCCCGAGACGCTGCCGATCTTTCCGCTCTCGGGCGTTCTGCTGCTGCCGGGCGGCAAGCTGCCTCTCAATATTTTCGAGCCGCGCTATCTTTCGATGGTGTTCGATGCGCTGGCCGGCCATCGCCTGATCGGCATGGTCCAGCCGTCGCAGCCGGGTGGTTTCGCCGGTGATGGCCTGCCAGCCGACGACGGCACCCCGCCCAAGGTCCATCGTATTGGCTGCGCTGGCCGCATTACCAGCTTCAGCGAAACCGAAGATGGCCGCCTGTTGTTGGCGCTGTCCGGCGTCTGCCGTTTCGAGGTCGGCCGCGAGCTCGATCCGGCGCAGGGCGGCTATCGTCGTGCTTCTTCGCTGTTCGCCCCGTATCGCGCCGACCTCGATCACGCCGACGAGCTGGTCGAGCTCGACCGCGAGCAGTTGATGACGGCCCTGGCGGCCTTCTTCCGCAGTCGCAGCCTTTCGACGGACTGGGAGGCCGTGAAGCAAGCCGCCGACCGCAATCTCGTGACATCCCTTTCCATGGTGCTGCCGTTCGGGCCGGTCGAGAAGCAGGCACTCCTGGAGGCGGCCGACACCACGGCACGCGCCAAGCTTCTGATTGGCTTCCTCGAGATGGGCGCCTTCGGCCAACCGCCGGAAACCACGCCGCAGCGCGCCAACTGACCGGCGTGGTATAAGAGCCATCATGACGGCCGAAAACCCACCCGCACCCCGCCGCGGCGGAGTCGACCCGAAGCTTCTGGAAATTCTCGTCTGTCCGGCAACGCACGGGCCGCTGGAATACGACGCCGAGGCCGGCGAGTTGATCAGTCGCAAGGCGGGCCTTGCCTACCCGATCCGCGACGGCATCCCCATCATGCTGGTGAGCGAGGCGCGGGCGCTCAAGGACAGCGTGTGAGCGCGTCGGATCATTTTCCCAAGTCGGTGCCTGACGAGGGCTCTTACGAGGCGAGCAACACGCCCTGGCCGAACGAGCTGCGCGTATTCAAGGGAGAAGGCCGGCTCGAGGTCGATTTCTCCGACGGCAAGTCCTACGTGTTGCCGGCCGAATATTTGCGGGTCGAGAGCCCGTCTGCCGAGGTGATGGGCCACGGCGGACCCGCGACCAAGAAGATTGTCGGCGGCCGGCGTCATGTGAAGATTGTCGCCGTCGAGCCGATCGGCAACTACGCCGTCCGTATCGTGTTCGACGACAAGCATGATACCGGCATCTACAGCTGGTCTTATCTTCATGAACTGGGCGAGACCCAAACCGAACGCTGGGCTCAATACCAGGCAGCACTCCTGTATCAAGGCCTGAGCCGGGATCCCTGACCCGCATGAAGATCATCATCGCGGGTGCGGGGATCGGTGGACTGACGGCAGCGATGTGCCTCCACCGCGCGGGCTTCGAGGTCGATGTGTTCGAGGCAGTGGGTGAACTGAAACCGCTCGGTGTCGGCATCAACATCCAGGCGGGCGCAGTGCGGATCCTGTCCGACCTTGGCCTGGAACCGGCGCTGGCCGCATCAGGCATCGAGACGCGCGAGTTGCGCTATGCCAACCGCCACGGCCAAACGATCTGGGCCGATCCGAGAGGCCGTCATGCCGGCCTGCCGTGGCCGCAGTTCTCGATCCATCGCGGCGAGCTGCAGATGCTGCTGTTCGACGCTGCCCGGCGGAGGTTGGGTGACCGACGGATCAAGTTCGGCCATCGCATCGTCGGCTTCGAGCAGAGGGGCGACAAGGTTTTCGCGCAGTTCGTCGATCGCGATGGCAAGGCGGTCAGACAGGCCGAAGGCGATATCCTGATCGGCGCCGACGGCATCCACTCCGCCGTGCGTGCCCACTTTTATCCCGACGAAGGGCCGCCGAAGTGGCAGGGCATCCTCATGTGGCGCGGTGTCACCGTGGGCAAGCCTTTCCTCAGCGGCGCCACGATGGTGCAGGCAGGACACCACACGCAGAAGTTCGTCTGCTATCCGATCAGCCGCGTGCATGCCGAGCGCGGCGAGTCGCTGATCAACTGGATCTGCGATCTACACATGGGCGAGAAGGCGATGCTGCCACGCGAGGACTGGAATCGGCCGGGTCAGCTCGACGACTTCCTGCCGCGCTTCAAGGACTGGAAGTTCGAGTGGCTCGATGTGCCCGAGGTAATCAAGGCCGCGCACGCGATCTACGAATTCCCGATGGTCGATCGCGACCCGCTGCCGCGCTGGAGCCACGGCCGCGTCACGCTGCTAGGCGATGCCGCGCATCCCATGTATCCGATTGGCTCCAACGGCGCCTCGCAGGCGATCATCGACGGCGAGGCGATCACCCAGGAGCTGGCGGCCGGCGGCGATCCCGAGAAAGCGCTGCAACGCTACGAGCAGCGCCGCCTGCCGCCGATGGCACGCATCGTCGAAAGCAATCGCCGCAAGGGCATCGACATCATGCTCGATATCGTCGAACAGCGCGCGCCTCAAGGCTTCACCGATCTTGAGACAGTGCTGCCGGCAGGCGAGCTCGACAAGATCGTCGCCGATTACAAGAAGCTCGCCTCCCAGGATCGCGAGACGCTATTGAAGCTTGCAGCCGCCAAGATCTAGGAGAGGACCCAAAAGAAACCGGCCCCTTTTCGGGACCGGCCGTGGCAGCGGTTTAAACCGACCATTACATCGCCGGCCGCCACCGGGAGATACTATGCCAGCGAACGATGACGGGATTGTGGCAGTGGGAAGCGCGATTCGATGAGTCTTGGCCGCTCCATCACGACGGTCGGCGGCTTCACGTTGCTCAGCCGCGTCCTGGGCTTCGTGCGCGACGTCGTTCAGTCGGCCCTGCTCGGATCAGGTCCCGTGGCGGATGCGTTCATCATCGCCTTCAAGCTGCCCAACCTCTTCCGCCGCCTATTTGCCGAAGGCGCCTTCTCGGCCGCGTTCGTGCCCCTGTTTTCGCGCGAATTGCAGGGGCATGGACGCGAGGCCGCCGTCACCTTCGCGCGCCAGGCGCACGCCTGCCTTTTGCTGATCCTGATCCCGTTCTCGGTGCTCATGATCCTCGCCATGCCGGGCGTGGTCACGCTGATGGCGCCCGGTATTTCCGACGACCGCCCCACCTTTGATCTCGCCGTCGAGTTCGGCCGCATCACCTTCCCTTATCTCGTCTTCATCTCATTGGCCTCGCTCTATGGCGGCGTGCTGAACAGCATCGACCGGTTCGCCGAGGTCGCAGTGACGCCTGTTTTGCTCAACATCGCCATGATCGGCGCGATGCTCGGCCTGACGCCGTTCCTGCCCAATGGCGGCTACGCCGCCTCGATCGGCGTCGCCCTTGCGGGACTGTTGCAATGGTTGTGGCTCCTGCTCTCCTGTCGTCGCGACGGGGTCGGCATGAAGCTGGTGCGGCCGCGCTATACCGAGCGCGTGGCTCGTCTGGTCAAGCTCGCGACCCCGGTGGCGATCGGCGGTGGAGCGCAGCAGATCAGCACCTTGCTCGACGTGGTCTGGGCGTCGTTGCTGCCCGCCGGATCGATCTCGGCGCTTTACTATGCCGACCGCCTTGCGCAGCTACCGCTCGGCGTCGTCGGCATCGCCATTGGCACTGCACTGCTGCCTCTGTTGGCGCGGCAGCTGCGCGCTGGCCAGGCCGCAGCGGCGATGGCGAACCAGAACCGGGCCATCGAGTTCGGCCTGCTGTTCAGCCTGCCCTCCGCGCTCGCCCTTTGGCAATTGGCCGAGCCCATGATCCGCGTGCTCTTCGAGCATGGTCGCTTCGGCCCGGACGATACGGTGCGTGCCGCCGGCGCCCTGGCCGCCTACGCGATCGGCCTCCCGCCATTCGTGCTGGTGAAGGCACTGACGCCCGGTTTCTTCGCTCGCGAGGACACGCGCACGCCGCTTTACGTTGCGATCGTCTGTATTGTCGTCAATGTCGCGATGAATGCGGCCTTCATCTACGGCACATCGCTTGCCCAAGTTGGCATCGCGCTCGCGTCGTCGCTCGCGGGCTGGCTCAACGCCGGCCTGCTGGCCGCCGTCTTGCTGCACCGCAGCCAATGGATGCCCGACCGGAGGCTGATATCCCGCTTTGTCCGTACGCTCCTCGCCAGCGCGGGTATGGGCGTCGTCCTCTGGATCGCAGGACTTGCGTTGAAATCGCCGCTCTCCTACCCCGATCTCAAGGGCGTCGCGGCTCTCGCCGGCGTTTGTGTCGCTGGCGCTCTCGCCTATGCGGGCCTTGCCATGGTGCTCGGCGTGCTGAACCTCGCCGACCTGCGTTTCCTGCGGCGCCAGCCCGCCAGCGCTACGCCGCCAGCCGACCCAGGCGCACCACCGTAACGCCCGGCCGCAGCGGCCGGTTGGACGAAGGCATCACCAGCACGCAATTGTCGTAGGGTGTGGTCACGGGCTCGCCATCGTCATGACCAAGCACGGTGCCGGCCTTGGCGATCAGTTCCTGGCCGTCGAAGTGACGCGCCGGCGTGTAGTTGCCGCGCTTGGTGGCGATCGCGTGCGTCACCTCGACGACACGCTGCCGTTCCGGCGACGGCTGCTTCCAGTCGCCCGGAAGGTCGCCCGGTTCCACGACGCCGGTCACGGCGAGGAACCGCGCCGTGACGTCCTTGGCGACGACGACCGAGCTGGCGCGCCAATGCTGGCCGGTCTCGATCAGCAGAGCGTTCTTGGGACTTTTGGCGTCACCGAACGCACCATAGTCGCGCATGCGCATGCCGGCGGCATGACCGGAGTCGCGGATGATATCGACGGGTGTCCCGAGCTTCTTGGCAAAAGCGACACCCTTGTCGAGCGGCCCCGCCAGCATCAACGGCACGCCATCGTCGTGCATGGAGTGCAGGTCGAGCAGGAAGTCGGCGCGCTCGATGAACGGCTTCACGACCTGCGCCCGCCGTGTCTCCACCGTTGTGGCGGGCTGGTCGAGTCGCCCCCAGGTGCGATTGAAATCCTCGTCGACCATACGCGACTTGAACGGCGTCCGCGGGTCGAAGCTCAGGTAGGCCTCGATATTGTTGAACGAGAAGATCAGCGTTCCCTGGCGCGGCCGCAGCCCCTTTGCAAGCAGGGCATCGACCACCACCGCGCCGGATACTTCGTTGCCATGGGTCAGCGCCGCGACCATCACGGCCGGTCCCGGCTTGCCGCTCTCGAATACATGGATGTAGGGCGCCGTTCCCTTCTCCCACCGACGCAGCTCGGGAAAGGCGAATTCGATGGGCGGGTTTTGCATAGGCAGCGAACCTCTGAGACCTTGAACACTTCGGCAGGAGCCGCGACAGCGACGCTTCATCAGCACCTAGGTCTCTCTTCTAGCAGCCTTGCCGAGTGGAAGTATGCTGACTTTTGTCGCTCTCCCGGTACCGGCTGTCCTGTGGCAGGATCGTCAACACCATGGGCGCCCTTTCCGTTGTCGATTCGCTCGACATCCAGATCCTGGTCGACAACGTCACCGACTCACTGTCGTCGGTGCCCTCGTTCATCGAGACCGAGTTTGCCGGCCTCGGCCGGCGGCGCGGCGCCGCCTGGGTGCTGGGCGGCGCCTGCCTCTGTTGTGCCGCGCACGGGCTCTCCTGTCTGCTCACCCTGCGGAGCGGCGACCGGACCCACACCATCCTGTTTGATTCGGGACCGGAGGACCGCACCTTCGAGCAGAACGTGTCGCGGCTCGGTGTCGATCTCGGGCCGGTCGAAGCCATGGTGCTGAGCCACGGCCACTGGGATCACGCCGGTGCGATGCTGCGCGCCTTGCAGCTCGTGCGCGACCGCAACGGCGGACGGGACGTTCCCTGCTACATGCATCCCGACATGTTCAGGAGCCGAGCCGCCAAGCTAACGGACGGCTCGTTCCGGCCGATGGAGGATGTGCCCTCAGCGGCCGACCTCGAAGCCAACGGCGGAAGCGTGGTCTCGTCCCGCATGCCTCAGACGATCGCCGGCGACACGGTGTTCGTGAGCGGCGAGATCCCTCGAGTCAGCGGCTTCGAGCCCGGCCTGCCAGGCCAACACCGCCGGACCGAAGACGGGATGGGCTGGGAGCCGGACGAGCTGCTGTTGGACGAACGCTTCATTGCCGTGAACGTGCGCGACAAAGGGCTGGTCGTCCTGACGGCCTGCAGCCACGCCGGCGTGGTCAACGTGCTGACGCATGCGCGCGAGAGCTTCCCCGGTGTGAAGCTTCACGCGGTGCTGGGCGGATTGCATCTCAGCGGCATCAACGAACGCATCATTCCGCAGACCGTGAAGGCGCTGCACACCTTCGACCTCGATGTCATCGCGGCCGGCCATTGCACCGGCTGGCGGGCGATGACGGCGCTCGCCAATGAATTCGGCGACGCGAGGCTCACGCCCCTCGCGGTCGGAAAGAGGTTGCGCTTCTGACCGGCGGGCCGCGGCCGACGCCTTGATTCCGCCGGCGAGGTGAGCGATACCCGCGCGCCCCTGCCTTCCACCGGCGAGGTACGCGGAGGTCCACACCCCGCGTTCCCGAACAGCAAGCGGAGTCCACATCCATGCCCGACGCCAATAATCCCTCGGCCGCGCCCAATCCGCATCTCGCGCAATATCAGGCGCGCGGTCTCAAGGGCCGGATCCTTTCGGGCGTGCAGCCCACCGGCAATCTCCACCTCGGCAATTATCTCGGCGCGATCCGCAACTTCGCGCGCCTGCAGAGCGACTACGAATGCCTCTATTGCGTGGTCGACATGCACGCCATCACGGTATGGCAAGAGCCGAAGGACGTGATCCCGCAGACGCGGGAGATCGCCGCGGCCTTCCTGGCCGCCGGCGTCGACGGCACGAAGAACGCTATCTTCAACCAGTCGGCCGTGCCCGAGCATGCGCAGCTTGCGTGGATCTTCAATTGCGTTGCGCGCCTCGGCTGGATGAACCGCATGACCCAGTTCAAGGAGAAGGCCGGCAAGGACCGCGAGAACGCCTCGCTCGGTCTTTACGCCTACCCGGCGCTGATGGCGGCCGACATCCTGATCTACAAGGCAACGCACGTACCGGTCGGCGAGGACCAGAAGCAGCATCTCGAACTGACGCGCGACATCGCCGTCAAGTTCAACAACGACTTCAACGTGCCGGATTTCTTTCCGGTGACGGAGCCGCTGATCTTCGGCGCCGCGACGCGCGTCATGAGCCTGCGCGACGGCACCAAGAAGATGAGCAAATCCGACCCGTCGGACTTTTCGCGCATCAACCTCACCGACGATGCCGACGCCATCGCGCAGAAGATCCGCCGTGCCAAGACCGATCCGCATCCCATGCCCGAGACACTGGAAGATGCGGAGAAGCGGCCCGATGCCGACAATCTTCTCGGCATCTATGCCGCGCTGGCCGACCGCGGAAAGGCCGACGTGATCGCTGAGTTCGCCGGCAAGCAATTCTCGGAGTTCAAATCTGCACTCACCGATCTTGCGGTCACCAAGCTCGGACCCGTGGGCGCCGAGATGCAGCGCCTGATGAAGGATCCGGGCCACGTCGATTCGGTGCTGAAAGCCGGCGCCGAAAAGGCCCGGGCGCTGGCCGCGCCCATCCTGGCCGACGTCTACAAGACCGTAGGCTTCCTGAGGCCGTGAATCGGAAGGGCACGTGACGTTGGTCGCGTGCCCTCCTGACGGTCGTTATTCGGCGTCAGCTCAGCCCTTGGGCTGTGGGACGATGCGGAGGTAGGGCTTCAGGGTCTTCCAACCGTTGGGATACTTGGCTTTGGCCTGCTCGTCGGTCACCGCCGGCGGGATGATGACGTCGCCGCCGTTCTTCCAGTTCACGGGCGTCGCCACCATGTGCTTGGCCGTGAGCTGAACCGAATCGAGCACCCGCAGCACCTCGTCGAAGTTGCGCCCGGTGTTCATCGGGTAGGTGAGCATCGCCTTGATCTTCTTGTCCGGGCCGATCACGAACACCGAGCGTACGGTGGCGTTGTCGGCGGCGGTGCGGCCCTCCGAAGTCGTGCCGGCGCCCTCGGGCAGCATGTCGTAGGCGGTCGCGACCTTGAGCTCGGGATCGCCGATCATCGGGTAGGTGACGGCATGTCCCTGCGTCTCCTCGATGTCCTTGGCCCACTTCGAATGGTTGGCGACCGGGTCGACCGAGAGGCCGACGATCTTGGTGTTGCGCTTGTCGAACTCGGGCTTGAGGCCGGCCATGTAGCCGAGTTCGGTGGTGCACACCGGGGTGAAGTCCTTGGGGTGCGAGAACAGGATCGCCCAGCCCTCGCCGATCCACTTGTGGAACTCGATCGGACCCTGTGTCGTCTCGGCCTTGAAGTCAGGCGCCGTGGAATTGATGCGTAGTGTCATGACTCTAATCTCCTCTTGGAGCACTCGGGCGCTGCCGTAGCAGACCGATCCGCCTTATCACTATGCGATTTGGGCATGAAATGCGCCGAGCTCTATACGCCGATGATTTCTCACTCGGTTGTGATGCAACGTATCGGAAGGCCGTTCGCCGAACCGTTGGCGATAGGCCTGCGCGAAACGGCCCAGCTCCCAGAAGCCATATCCCAGGGCCACTCGGGTGACCTGTGTTGTTCCGGGATCGGCGTTCAATAGCGTCTCGCGAACATGATCGAGCCGCCGGGCGCGGGCATATTGCGTGGCGCCCTGGCCGAGGAACTCCAGGCAGGCCAGGTTGAGGGTTCGCCGGGCAACACCCAGGGCCGCACAGATATCCGGCATGGAAAGCATCTCGGCCGGTCGCTCGAGCATCACCTGCTCGAATTGGGTGACGATCTGCCGATGACGCCGCAATGCCGCGCGATCGCGGCTGGCCTGACCCTGGGTGAGGCAAACAAGCAGTGCCTCCGTGATCGCGCCGGCCAACGCCTTGGCCGATTCCGGCGAGGCGATGACCCAAGGACTTTCCTCGGCGATGCGAGCTGCGTCCCTCGTCAGGGAGACGAGCCGGGCCAGCGCCGCTTTGGGGGCGAGGAACAGCCGGTCATCGTTCAACGGGATCTTGGGATCGAGCCCCGTCACGCCCGGCCCCTGCACTGCCATCAGATCGAAGGGCGCTACCACGGCCGCATAGGGCCAGGGCTGGCCGGAGGGCGACGTGGCGAAAGCCTGTTCGTTGGGCCGATGGTGGAAGATGTGCCGGCGGTCGACCGTCCAGCCCGAGATGCGGCGCGCGGCGGCGGGCTCGGTGGCGAAGACAAAGACGTGCGAGTTCGGAATGCCCGCGGTGAAACTCACAGGCACTGAAGCATGGCCCAGGCCAATCCCAAGCCGATGGAGACCCACTCGCGCGATCTTCGCGTGAAAGGTGCCGCCGATCGCGCCAACGAAGCGGGCCGCAGCAGCACCGCCGGCGAGATTGACGGTCGCCAGCGCATACGCTTCAGGATCGGAGAAGGTGAAGACCTGCGCCGCGGGAGGCGGCGCGGCAATTCCTTGGGCGGGCGTCAAATTCAGTCCTCGGGCGCCCCTGAAGGCGCCGCCATCGTTAATGGCGGCCGTCGCGCCGGTTGTCAGCCCTCCATCCGGGTTAGCGCCCATTTCACGGCGGCGCCTTCGGCCGGAATCTGGCCCACCAGCACGATCTGCTCGGTGCGGCGCTGGCGGCCCTCCTCGCCCAGATAGATGCTCTCGGCGAGACCAATGCCAGCGCCTGACGCGCGCAAGCGCCATCCGCGACCGCTCGGCAAGCGCATCAACACCGCCTGGCCGCTTTGCGCCAGGGTCGCCTTGACCGCGGGATGCAGATGGAAGCGCACGATGAAGCGCTTATCGGGACTGGTCACGAGCCGCCCTTCGGGGCCGGTGAACATATCCTCGCCGCGCAGATCGCCGCCGTCCGGCGAGAGCCACAGGCGGCGACGATGGATGATGCCGAACAGCGAGCGGTAGCCATCGTGGCTCATGTCGAGCCATTGCGCGCCCTGGTCTTCGGCACGATCCACCAGCACGTTGCCGGCGCGATACTCGAGTGCGCCGTGATCGGTGATCTCGCTCGAATTGGTATCGTCGACCACGGCCGTCGAGTGCGCTGCCGTGAAACGCATGAAGCGCCGCCATTCGGTTGGCGCGCCGGGAAAGACTCCGCAATTCACGATCAGGCGCTCATGCGCAGCGCTCATTTCGAACGAGAGCGTGCCGGCGTGGGCCTGGCCATCCATGCCGCGGCCGGGCGGGCTGCCCGTATCGGCGATCACGAGCGATGTACCGGCCGCGAGCCGCTGGAAGCCGCTGGCCAGCGCCATCGCCGGGGCGCCTTCGCCCGAACCCGAACGCGCCAGCGCGAGATCGATCAAGGCACGATCACCTTCCCAGGTGCCGTTGAACAGCGCGAGCCCGCCATCGCCATGCCGGAAGAAACGCAGCATCGGCGCCAGCCGATCGATCGCCGCGCCGAGCTCCGCCGGGAATTTGTGCTCGGCCGACGCGAGTGCGGCGCGGACATCGAGCAGATGACGCAGCACCACGACTTGCAGATGAGGCGCGCGCTCGGCGATCACACCATCATGAAGCACATAACGCTTCACGAAGCGCGCGAGCCGCGACACGGCCTGCTCCAGGCTCTTTTCGTAGTTCTTGCCTTCGCGCAGGAAAGCGAGGTCGGCGAAGATCACGGCCTTCAGCGCGGCCACCGCCTCATGGCCGGCAAGGCCGGTCCGAGAGGCGCGCTTGAGGTGCAGCCGCTGGCGCGCCAGCGAATGGACGAAGCGGCCGGCGAACGCGGGATCGGCGGCCGTCGCCAGCCAATCGTAGTGGCGGATCCATTCGACAATCCGGCTGGCCAGCACATCGCGGCGCCAGGTCACCGCCGACCAGCGGCCCTCGCGCTCGATCCAGTCGTCGACCAGGCGCACCGCCAGTCCTGCACCGGCCGGATCGCCGCAATCGCGCAGGTCGCGCAACCAAGCGAAACCGTTCAACGCGCCGAGCCAGAGATCGCTCGCGCTCGGCCGCTGCCATGCCGGATCCTGGTCGCTGGGGGCGATCGACCCTGTTTCACCGCAGGCCGCCAGCGCCCCGGACAAGAGGCGCTGACCCGACACGGCATCGCCCGGCCAAGAATCAGGAGCAACCGCGAAGAAGGAACCGGGCGTGCGATGACCCAACGTCATCAGATGCAGCGGAGCCGCGACGACGGCCTGACCCCACCGTGTAAGCTTGTCGGTGAGGCCGGGAGCCTGGGTGGCGGTGGAACGAACGGGCCGCGAGCCAGCCATCAAGGGCTCGCCCGGCCGTCGGGAGTCTGAGGCGACCAGTGTCATCGTCGTTTGTTCTTTTGGCCCGACGAACGCCGCCGGGCGGTGAGGAGTAGCTGCAGTCTAACCGACCCGAATGGCCATGGCGATGCCTTGGCTGGTCGCAATTTAGCCCCGATCTTGTCCCGGGAAGGTCCTTCCGTGGGACTTGAACGCCCCCCTGAAATCCCCAGATTCGTTCCAAGGAAGGCCGGCATGGCTTCCGAGCCACTCGCTCTACGGAGGAGGGTGAAGATTATGAGTCGCGTATCGATGTTCAATTCGCCTCTGCTGCTTGGTTTCGATCAGTTCGAGCGTACCCTCGATCGGCTGGCCAAGAGCGCTGAGGGCTACCCTCCCTACAATATCGAGAAGATCGGCGAGCATGGGCTGCGCATCACGCTCGCAGTCGCGGGTTTTTCCACCCATGACCTCGCGATCGAACTGGTGGAAAACCAGCTCACGGTGCGGGGTCGGCAAAACGACGATTCCGACCGCGTCTTTCTTCACCGCGGCATTGCCGCGCGTCAATTCCAGCGCGCCTTCATGCTGGCCGATGGCATCGAGGTGACAGGCGCAAGGCTGGACAATGGACTACTGGAAATCGACCTCGTGCGGCCCCTAGCCGAGCCGCGCGTGCGCACGATTCGCATCGACTCGGGCAAGGAGAGCACTGCGAACCAGACAATCGACATCACCGCACGCCGTGTGGGACCGCGGTGAGTCTAGGAGGTCATTATGGTCAATAGCCAGATCAACAAGCCGAGCGCCTTCACGCCCCTCGCCGACGACGCTTTCCTGAGCCTCGGTGCGCAGCAGATCGCCTACATCAAGTCGGTGAACCTGCCTGACGGTGCACATGCCGTGGCGATCTTTTCCGCCGACGGCAAACCGATGGCAGCGGCGCCCTCATTCGAGGTCGCCGAGGCGCTTCTGCGCCAGCACGATCTCGAGCCAGCGCTGGTGCACTGATCACAATGCGAAGCAGAGCGCCTTAGGCGGCGCTCTGCGCCTGGACGGCCTCGACGAGGAGAGCGTAAAGCGCGTCGGCCTTGTCGGTGGCACGCAGCTTTTCGACCAAGGTACGGTCGCGCAGCAGACGTGAGACTCGGGCCAACGCCTTCAGGTGGTCTGCGCCAGCACCCTCAGGCGCGACCAGCAGGAAGACAAGGTCCACCGGGCGCTCGTCGATCGAGTCGAAGTCGACCGGTTGTGCGAGCCGTGCAAATAGTCCTACCGGGGCCGAAAGGGTCGGCATCCGCCCATGCGGAATGGCAATGCCGCTGCCGATACCCGTCGACCCCAGCCGCTCACGTTCCAGCAGGCGATCAAACAGGCGGCGCTCGTCGAGCTTGAACAGGGTGGCGGTACGGCTTGCCAATTCCCCGATCAACGCCTTCTTGCCGGACGCCTTCACGCAAGCCAGGACAGCGTCCGGGCCGGGCAGTAAATCGGCGATTTCCACAATCTCACCAACAGGTTAGCTGCTCGGGCCCGTAATTCGCCCGGCGCGAAGTGCGCCCCTATAAGCGCCTCCACCGGACCGGTCAAGCCCACTCGGAATGGCTCGAATGGGGTAGGTCAGTCGGCCGGGCCAGCCAAAGCAGGCTGCAGAGCTGGCGGTGGCACACGAACGAGACCGAGGCGGCCGAGGCGCCGCCGCTCGGCGGATGAGGGGATCCGCATCGCTTCACGATATTTGGCGACGGTGCGTCGTGCGATCTCGATACCCTCGTCTTTCAAGAGGGCGACGATGCGATCGTCCGACAAAGGCTGGCTGGCATTCTCGCCGCCAACGAGATGGCGAATGCGCGAGCGCACGGCTTCGGACGAAACCATCACACCTGGCGTGCGCGCCGGCAGCGCTGACGTGAAGAAGTACTTCAGCTCATAAATGCCGTGCGGCGCGGCGATATATTTGTTCGAAGTGACGCGGCTCACCGTACTCTCATGCAGTTCGGTGGCGATCGCGATGTCGCGCAGCACCATTGGCTTGAGAACGCTCACGCCATGGCAGAAGAAACCGTCCTGCTGACGCACGATCTCACGCGCCACCTTGAGAATGGTCGTCGCGCGTTGCTCCAGCGTCTTCACCAGCCAGTTGGCGGACTGGAAGCGTTCGGCGACGAACTCGCGATCGGCCTTGGCACGGATGCCCTTCATCAGGGTCGCGTGATAGTTCCGGTCGATCAGTACCTTGGGCAGCGCCTCGCTGTTGAGCTCGACGTGCCAGCCTTCCTCGCCGGTCTCCGCGTCCTTCACCTGGGTCAGCAAAAGATCAGGGGTCACAGGCTGGATGGGCTCGAATTCGAACCTCTGGCCCGGCCGAGGATCGAGTGTGCGCAGCTCCGCCAGCATGTCGCGCAGATCTTCCTCGTCAATGCCGCAACGACGACGAAGCTGACTCAGCTCGCCGGCCGCCACCAGATCGAGATGGGCGAGAAAGGTCTTCATGAGAGGATCGAGCCGGTCGCGTTCCGCGAGCTGTGCCCCGAGACACTCGGCCAGTGTGCGCGCAAAAAGGCCCGACGGCTCGATCGCGCGTAGCTTGGCCCATACCTGCTCGACAGTCTCGATCGGGACCTCGAGAGCTTGCGCGACAGCGCCGGCTTCCATCCGGCAATAGCCCGCCTCATCGAGGCCCTCGGCCAATTTGAGCGCGATGCGCCGCTCGTCTGCATCGCCGAAAATCAAATCGATCTGCCCGAGCACGTGCGACGCGAGAGAGACCGGCCGCTCGGCCACGAAGTTGAGAGCGTCGGCCACTTCCTCGCGGGCACCTGTTCGGCTCGCCAATCCATCGCCGCCACGATCCGCGAGGTCACCCGTCCACCGGTCGTCGGCATCGGCCAAGGCCGGGGCAGCGGCTGCCAGCACCTCAGCGGTATCGGCCGACACTTCGGCGACGGCCGGCTCGTGCTCGTCTATCGAGCCGTCATCCGACGGCTGCTCCTGAAGCAGCGGGTTCTTTTCGAGCTCCTGCTGGATGAAGGCGGCAAGTTCCAGATGCGAGAACTGCAGCAGCTTGATGGCCTGCTGGAGCTGCGGCGTCATCGCCAGCGTCTGGCGGGACGTCAGAAGGAGGCTCGGACCAATACGCATTTACCCTCACCTGGAAGGCCATACTAAGCCTCCAGACAGAGCTAAGCAAAATCCGTGCCAATCCTCAGCCCGACGCACAACCGGCACCGCAGGATTCGAGACTCAACTGGTTTCAGTGCTCAAAAATATCGACGTCAGGCCAGCCAGCGACATCCAGACGGGCACGGGTGGGAAGAAAGCGGAAGGTGGCCTGCGCCAGCTCGGTCCGCCCTTCGCGCTCGAGCAAGGCATCGAGTTTGGTCTTCAGGGCATGCAGGTGCAGGACGTCGGAGGCAGCATAGGCGAGCTGCTCCTCCGTGAGCGTATCGGCGCCCCAGTCCGACGTCTGCTGCTGCTTGGAAAGATCGACCCCCAAAAGCTCGCGACAGAGGTCCTTGAGGCCGAACCTGTCAGTGAAGGTCCGCGTCAGCTTGGCCGCGATCTTGGTGCAGTAGACCGGCTCGCAGCGCACGCCGAGCGCGTGCTCGAGGACAGCGATATCGAAGCGGCCGAAATGGAACAGCTTCAGAACCTTGGGATCAGCCAGCAACGCCGCGAGATTTGGCGCCGCGATCCGTCCGCGCGGCATCTGAACCAGGTGCACGTTGCCGTCGCCGGCGGAAAGCTGGACGAGGCACAACCGGTCGCGATGCGGGTTGAGCCCCATCGTCTCGGTATCGATCGCCACCACCGGGCCGAACTTGAGGTCGGCGGGAAGATCGCCGTGATGAAGCTTGTTGGTCATTTATCGGATGCCTCGCACGCCTGCATGGTGCCCAGGAGAAGACTCGAACTTCCACGCCTCGCGGCGCTAGTACCTGAAACTAGTGCGTCTACCAATTCCGCCACCTGGGCACGGCATGCGGGCTAGTGCGGGCCGTGAGTTAGGGCGGCCCACAGCCGATGTCAACCGCAGCGCGGCTGCGGCGCCCTTTGCCAACCAACGGTGTTCGGCTATAGGCAGCAGGCCATGAGCATAGAGCAAGTCACCGTCTTCGGCGGCAGCGGTTTCATCGGCCGTGTCGTCGTGCAGGCGCTCGCGCGCCAGGGCTATCAGGTCCGCGTCGCGGTGCGACGCCCCGACCTTGCCGATTCGGTCACCACGGCGGGCAACGTCGGCCAGGTGATGCTGATGCGCGCCAACATCCGGATGCCACGATCGGTCGCCGCCGCCGTGGCGGGCAGCCAGGCCGTGGTCAACGCGGCGGGCATTCCGTTCCAGCGCGGACGGCAACGCTACCAATCCGTCCATGTCGACGGGGCCCGGAACATCGCCGCCGCCTGCCGCGCGGCCGGTGTCGAGCGGTTGGTGCATGTTTCCGGCATCATCGGCGCCGAGCGCGGCTCGAAAAATCCGTTCATCCGGTCGAAGGGCGATGCCGAGCAGGCTGTCATCGGCGAGTTCGAGACGGCGACCTTCTTGCGCCCAAGCGTGGTGTTCGGGCCCAATGACCAGATCTTCAATCGCATGGCCGGGATCGCCTCCACGGCGCCAATCGTGCCGGTGGTCGGCAGCGGCAAGGCCCGCGTTCAGCCGGTTTTCGTGGGCGATGTCGGCGACGCCGCCGTTGCGGTTTTGGCCCGGCCGGACACCGCCAGAAGCGTCTTCGAATTGGGCGGCCCGCTTGTCTATACGTACCGCGAACTTGCAGCCTTGGTGCTGCGCGAGATCGGTCGGCGGCGGCCCATCGTTGGCGTGCCGGAGGGGCTGATGAAGATCGCGGGCTTCCTTGCCCAGCAGATCGCCATCGTCGGCCTCAGGCCGCCCCTGACTGCCGACCAGGTCGAGTTGATGTGCCACGACAACGTCGTTAGGGCGGGAGCCCTGTCACTCGAGACCTTGGGTATTCGGCCGACAGCAGTCGAAGCCATTCTGCCGACCTATCTCGACCGCTTCCGCGCCGGCGGCCGCTACAGCCTGCACGTCTCCGCTTAGCGAGTAACACCCTGTTTCAGAAGATGCTTTTGTTCGGTTCGACAATATAGTCTCATATTGGTATTAATTATGAATGTCTCACGATCATTCTGATCGTCATCCTTGTGACGTGGAAATTTCTTGCTGGAATTAGGTCAGCTTTATTGACTTTCTTTTTCAAGAGTGCTGAATACCATCCATCGCGCAGCTTTTGCCCCTGGCAGGTGATCGAAGCGCAATATAATTTCAATCCTGAGAGACCGGCATGGCCGAGAGGATGTTGAAGTTCGTCGGAACGCCCCAGGCCTTGCCCGAAAAGCGGCCGGCAGCCGAGCGTCGCCGCGACTTCCAGGAGATCTACGAACGCTATGCCCGGGAAAAGGCCGCCGAGCAGGCTGCGCGTTGCTCGCAATGCGGCGTGCCTTTCTGCCAGGTCCATTGCCCGCTGCACAACAACATCCCCGACTGGCTGAAACTCACCGCCGAAGGGCGGCTCGACGAGGCCTATGAACTTTCCTCGGCCACCAACAACTTCCCCGAAATCTGTGGTCGGATCTGCCCGCAGGACCGCCTGTGCGAAGGCAACTGCGTCATCGAGAAGGGCTTCGACTCGGTCACGATCGGATCGGTCGAGAAGTTCATCACCGACACGGCGTGGGAGAAGGGCTGGATCAAGCCTATCCGGCCGCGCCACGAGAAGCCCCAGAGTGTGGGCATCGTGGGGGCGGGTCCGGCGGGCCTTGCCGCAGCGGAGCAATTGCGCCGCAAGGGCTACCAGGTCGCGATCTACGATCGCTACGACCGCGTGGGCGGGCTGCTGATCTACGGCATTCCCAACTTCAAGCTCGAAAAGGATGTGGTGCAGCGGCGGGAGAAGCTGCTGCGCGATTCCAAGGTCCGGTTCCACCTGAACTGCGAGGTCGGCCGCGACGTCACGCTCGAGGAGCTACGCCAACAACACGACGCGGTGCTGCTGGCGACCGGCGTCTACAAGGCACGCGACATCCAGGCGCCGGGCATAGGCGTGCTCGGCATCGTGGCGGCACTCGACTACCTGACCGCCTCGAACCGCGCCGGTCTCGGTGACACCGTCGCCGAGTTCGAGTCGGGCGTCCTCGACGCCCGTGGCAAGAATGTCGTGGTGCTGGGCGGTGGCGACACGGCGATGGACTGCGTGCGTACGGCGGTGCGCCAGGGCGCTCGGTCGGTGAAGTGCCTTTATCGGCGCGACCGCGCCAACATGCCGGGCTCGCAGCGCGAGGTGAAGCACGCCGAGGAAGAAGGCGTCGAGTTCGTCTGGCTCACCGCGCCACAGTCCTTTCTCGGCACAGAAAGTGTCACCCACGTCCGTTCGGTGCGCATCCATCTCGGCATGCCGGATGCCTCGGGCCGCCAGACGCCGCAGGAAATCCCGAACAGCCACATGAATGTCGAAGCCGACCTGGTGCTGAAGGCGTTGGGCTTCGATCCAGAGGATCTGCCGGCGATGATGCAGGCGCCGGATCTCGGCGTCACCGGCTGGGGCACGCTCAAGATCGACTGGCGCAGCATGATGACCAGTCTCGATGGCGTGTTCGCGGCCGGCGACATCGTGCGCGGCGCCTCGCTCGTGGTGTGGGCCGTCCGTGACGGCCGCGACGCCGCGGACCACATCCACTCCTATCTTTCAAACAAGACGGCGACGCTCGCCGTCGCTGCGGAGTAGCGCCGTGCTGACGCTTTACGACTTCATGGGCTCGGGCAACGGCTACAAGGTACGCCTGCTGCTGGCGCAACTCGGCCTCCCCTACAAGCTTGTCGAGTGCGACATCCTGAAGGGCGAGACTCGCACGCCAGAGTTCCTGCAGAAGAATCCCAACGGCCGCATCCCGACTCTGCAGCTCGAGGACGGCAGCCATCTCGCCGAGTCAGGCGCGATCCTCTGGTATCTCGCGGAAGGTACGGCCTTCGCGCCGGCCGACCGCAAGACGCGCGCGGAGACCCTGCAGTGGATGTTCTTCGAGCAGTATAGCCACGAACCCTACATCGCGGTCGTACGCTTTTGGCGTCACTTCTTTGATGAGCTCACGCCGCTCCAGGAACTCGACCTCCCCGAGCGCGTCGCGAAGGGCTATGCCGCGCTGGAGGTGATGGAGCGGCATCTCGAGACACGGCCCTTTTTCGTCGGCAAGCGCTATGGCCTCGCCGATATCGCGCTCTACGCCTACACGCACGTCGCGTACGAAGGCGGATTCGATCTCGCGCGCTATCCGCACATCAATGGCTGGCTGTCTCGGGTGGTCGAGCAGCCGGGATACATCACCATGGACCACAAGCCTGCATGAAAGGGAGAAAACGATGCCGATGATCAATGTGCAGATGTTCGAGGGCCGCACCACCGAACAGCGCCGCAAACTGGCCAAGGAACTCACCGACGCGACCTGCCGCGCGCTCGGCTGCACGCCTGATGCCGTCCAGGTGATCCTGACCGACGTCAAGAAAGAGAACTGGGCCGACGCCGGGAAGCTCTTTTCAGATTAGCCAGTCGCTCTCCCAAACGAGCGGGAGGCAAGGAATACGCCATGTCAAAGCCCTTCGATGCCCGGCAATTCGTACGCGACTACCAGCAAGGCGTCGCGCGACTGACCGAGGCCTACGGCTACAATCCCGCCGCAGAAATGGATTCCTGCGGCGTTGGCCTGGTCGTGGCGCTCGACGGCAAGCGACGTCGCGACGTGGTCGTGGCTGGCATCGATGCGCTGAAGGCGGTGTGGCATCGCGGCGCCGTCGACGCCGACGGCAAGACCGGCGACGGCGCCGGCATCCATGTCGAAATCCCGCAGGATTTCTTCCGCGACTATGTCCGCGACGCCAGCGGTCACGAACCGCAGGTCGGCCGCATCGCCGTCGGCACGGTGTTCCTGCCGCGCACCGACCTCGGCGCGCAGGAGCGCTGCCGCACCATCGTCGAGACCGAGATCCTGCGCTTCGGCCACATGATCCTGGGTTGGCGCCAGGTGCCGGTCGATATCTCGGTGATCGGCGAGAAGGCAAACGAGACCCGCCCCGAGATCGAGCAGATCCTGATCGGCCGCGGCGATCCCAAGCTCGACAACCGCGAGTTCGAGAAGCAGCTCTATATCCTGCGCCGGCGCATGGAGAAGGCGGCGATCGCCGAGAACATCGCCGAGTTCTACGTTTGCTCGCTCTCGTGCCGCTCCTTGATCTACAAGGGCATGTTCCTCGCCGAGCACCTGTCGCAGTTCTATCCCGACCTGCTCGACGAGCGCTTTACCTCACGCTTCGCGATCTTCCACCAGCGCTACTCGACCAACACCTTCCCGCAATGGAAGCTCGCCCAGCCGTTCCGCGTCCTGGCGCATAACGGCGAGATCAACACGCTGCTGGGAAACGTCAATTGGATGCGCAGCCATGAGGCGCGTCTCGCCCACGACGGCTTCGGCCGCTTCATCGAGGACCTGAAGCCGATCATCCAGCCCGGCGCTTCCGACTCCGCGGCGCTCGACAACGTCTTCGAGCTCCTGGTGCGCGGCCATCGCAACCTGCCGATGGTCAAGGCGATGATGATCCCCGAAGCGCTGGGAACGAACCCCAATGTGCCGGCGCATCATCGCTCGCTCTATCACTACGTGAACGGCGTCATGGAGCCGTGGGATGGACCGGCTGCCATTGCCGCCGTCGCGGGCAAGTGGGCGCTGGTCGGGCTCGACCGCAACGGGCTGCGCCCCATGCGCTATGTACTGACCTCGGACGAGCTCCTCATCGCGGGCTCCGAAGCCGGCATGGTGCCGCAGGACGAGGCCAAGATCATCGAGAAGGGCCGGCTTGGCCCTGGCGAGATGCTGGCGGTCGATATGGACCAGCCGCAGCTCTTCAAGGACCGCGAGCTGAAGGACATGCTGGCGGCGACCAACGACTATGCCGACTGGGTCAAGCGCACGGTCGAGCTTGATTCCTTGATCAAGCAGGACGCGCCGCACGAGCAGCGTTTCGGCGCCGAGGAATTGCGTCGTCGCCAGTTCGCGGTCGGCTGGTCGATCGAGGATCTCGAGATGATCCTCCATCCCATGGTCGAGGACGGCAAGGAAGCCATAGGCTCGATGGGCGACGATGCGCCGATCGCGGTGCTCAGCGACACCTACCGCGGCATGCACCACTATTTCCGGCAGAACTTCAGCCAAGTGACCAACCCGCCGATCGATTCCTTGCGCGAGCGTCAGGTCATGACGATCCGCACGCGGCTCGGGAATCTCGGCAATATCCTCGACGAATCGCCCGAGCAGAGCGAGATGCTCTCGCTGCAGTCGCCGATCGTGCTTAACGCCGAGTTCGAGGCGATGCGCAAGTTCATGGGCGAGTCAGCCGCGCGCATCGACTGCTCGTTCGATCCCAAGGGCGGGCTCGATGCCATGCGTCAGGCCTTCGACCGCATCTGCAAGGAAGCTGAGGACGCTGTCCGCAGCGGCTGCCTGCATGTCGTCCTGACCGACGCCAATGTCGATCCCGATCATGCGGTGCTGCCGATGATCCTGGCCGCCGGTTGCGTCCATTCGTACCTGGTGCGCCAGTCGCTGCGCACGTTCACCTCGCTCAATGTGCGCTCTGGCGAATGCCTCGACGTGCATTATGCCGCCGTCATCATCGGCGTCGGCGCGACCACGGTGAACCCCTACCTCGCCGAGGAGACGATCGCGGCCCGCCACGCGCGCGGCCTGTTCGGCAAGCTCACGCTCGGCCAGTGTCTCGCCAACTACAAGAAGGCGCTGGACGACGGGCTTTTGAAGGTGATGTCCAAGATGGGCATCTCCGTGCTCTCGTCCTATCGCGGCGGCTGCAACTTCGAGGCCGTGGGCCTTTCGCGCTCGCTGGTGCAGGAGTTCTTCCCCGGCATGCCCTCGCGCATCTCGGGTATCGGGCTGCGCGGCGTGCAGGAGAAGATCTCGCAGCAACATGCGCGCGCCTTCGACGAAGAGGTGATCGCGCTGCCGATCGGCGGCTTCTACAAGTACCGCCGCGGCGGCGATCATCACAATTTCGAAGGCAACCTCATCCATATGCTGCAGGACGCGGTGACCACCGAGTCCTATGCCAAGTTTCGCAAATATAGCGAGGCGGTGCGTCGCCTGCCGCCGATCAACCTGCGCGACCTTCTGGACCTCAAGTCAGACCGCAAGCCCGTGCCCATCGACGAGGTCGAGTCGATCACCGAGCTGCGCAAGCGCCTGGTAGCGCCCGGGATCTCGCTGGGCGCGCTGAGTCCCGAAGCGCACGAAACGTTGTCGATCGCGATGAACCGCATCGGCGCCAAGTCCGACTCGGGCGAAGGTGGTGAGGATCCCGCACGCTACAAGCCGCGGTCCAACGGCGACAATGCCTCGTCGGCCATCAAGCAGGTTGCATCGGGCCGGTTCGGCGTGACGGCGGAATACCTCAACAACTGCCGCGAGCTCGAGATCAAGGTTGCGCAAGGCGCCAAGCCCGGCGAAGGTGGCCAGCTGCCAGGGATCAAAGTGAGCGAAATGATCGCGCGGCTGCGTCATTCGACGCCGGGCGTCACCTTGATCAGCCCGCCGCCGCATCACGACATCTACTCGATCGAGGATCTGGCGCAGCTCATCTATGACCTGAAGCAGATCAATCCCGAGGCGCGCGTGACGGTGAAGCTGGTCGCGCGCTCAGGCATCGGCACCATCGCCGCCGGCGTTGCCAAGGCGAAGGCCGACGTGATCCTGATCTCAGGCCACAGCGGCGGCACCGGCGCGTCGCCGCAGACCAGCATCAAGTATGCGGGCATTCCCTGGGAGATGGGACTCTCGGAGACGCACCAGGTCCTGACCTTGAACCGGCTGCGCGAGAAGGTGCTGCTGCGCACGGACGGCGGCATCAAGACCGGCCGCGACGTCGTGATCGCGGCCCTGCTGGGCGCCGAGGAGTATGGCATCGGCACCGCCTCGCTGATCGCCATGGGCTGCATCATGGTGCGGCAGTGCCATTCCAACACCTGTCCGGTCGGCGTCTGCACGCAGGACCCCAAGCTGCGCGCCAAGTTCGAGGGCTCGCCCGAGAAGGTCGTCAATCTCTTCAGCTTCGTGGCCGAAGAGGTGCGCGAGATCCTGGCCCAGCTCGGCTACCGGTCGCTGAGCGAGATCATCGGCCGCTCCGATCTCCTGAAGCAGGTGAGCCGCGGCGCGCGCTATCTCGACGACCTCGACCTCAGCCCCCTGCTGACCCGCGCCGACGGCGGCCGCGGTGCGGTGCGGTGCATGCTCGAGGGCCGCAACGAGGTGCCCGATACGCTCGATGCACAGATGATCCGCGATGCGCAGCCGCTTTTCACACATCGCGAGAAGATGCAGCTGCAGTACAGCGTCCGGAACACGCACCGCGCAGTGGGCACCCGACTTGCCGCCATGATCACGCGCAAATACGGCATGGCGGGCCTGCAGCCCGATACCGTGACCGTGCGATTGCGCGGCACCGCCGGCCAGTCCTTGGGCGCCTTCGCTGTGCAAGGCATGAAGCTCGAAGTGTTCGGTGACGCCAACGACTATGTCGGCAAGGGCCTGAGCGGCGGCACCGTCGTGGTGAAGCCGACAGTGTCGAGCCATCTCGTGCCCGAGGCCAACGCCATCATCGGCAACACGGTGCTTTACGGCGCCACGGCCGGCAAGCTGTTCGCGTCGGGCCGCGCCGGCGAGCGCTTCGCCGTGCGCAACTCGGGCGCCAACACGGTGGTCGAAGGCGTAGGCTCGAACGGTTGCGAATACATGACCGGCGGCACCGCCGTCGTGCTGGGCTCGGTCGGCGTCAACTTCGCGGCCGGCATGACGGGCGGCATGGCGTTCGTCTACGACCCCGAGGACGTGTTTGCCCTCAAGGTCAATCCCGACACCGTGGTGTGGCAGCGCATCGACCATCCGCATTGGGATGCGGCGTTGAAGGCGATGGTGGCCGAGCATGTGGCGGAGACCAAGTCGCCGCTGGGCGCGCGACTCCTGAACGACTGGAACCGCGAGGTCGAGCGCTTCTGGCAAATTGTGCCCAAGGAGATGCTCTCGCGCCTGCCCGCGCCACTCACCATCGTGGCGGAAAAGATCGCCTGATTCTCGGGCGGAGGTGCTCTCGACCTAGTCGTGCGGCGCGTCCAGCGCCGCGCTGTCTCCGAGTGACTCATCCTTCAGGCTGACGCCCGAGAGGCCGCGCCGGCGCATTTCCCGCAGGAGGTAGGCGAGTCTCGCCGCCGCCTCCGGATACCTCACACCTTCGGACCGGATGTTCGAGATGCAGTTGCGGCCGGCATCCGTCGTGGCGGAGGTCGGACGCCAGGTGACATAAGCGCCGAGGCTGTCCGGCGCCGAGAGACCCGGACGCTCGCCGATCAGCACGACGACCGAGCGGGCGCCGAGAGCGGGCGCGACCGCATCGCCGATCGCGACGCGGCCCTGCCGAACCAGGACCAGCGGTGCCAGATCCCAATGCGCGGCCTTGAGCATCGGTAGTAACGCCTGAAGCAGCGGCAGCGCATGCCGTTCGACAGCCTGGGCAGACAGTCCATCCGCCACGACAATCGCCAGATCGGTGGCTACCGCATGAGGCGCCAACATTGCGCGCGCCGGGTCGGCCAGCTTCCGACCAAGATCGGGCCGCGCCAGGTAGGTCGGCCGGTCCGGCGCAGCACTATCGACCGTGAGTACCGGAAGGTCGAAGCCCGCAACCGCGGCCGCGAATGCCGAAAAGTCGACAGCCTGATTGACGGCATCGCGCGCTCGCGCATGGGCAAGCCGGAAATCCAACAGCGGTGCCGTCGCGAGCGAAGCGCCGCTACGGGCGAGTCCGATGCGCGCCGTTGTGAGCGTCCGCAGCGTCGACCAAGCATCACTTGTCAGAGTTGGTGGCTTCTCCCGGTTCATCGCTCAAGCCATCGGGAGAAGCTGGCGCAGCCGCTCGGGCAGGTCGCGCGGCCGGACATGGCCGGCCTTGTCCAGCAGGCCTTGTGCGCCGAGCCAGGCCTCGAACTCCGGCGCGGGGCGGCGGCCCATCAGGTCGCGCATGGCGAGCGCATCGTGGAACGACGTGCTCTGATAGCCCAACATGACATCGTCGGCGCCGGGCACACCCATGACGAAATTGACGCCGGCGGTGGTCAACAAGGTGAGCAGCGTGTCCATGTCGTCCTGATCGGCCTCGGCATGGTTCGTGTAGCAGACGTCGCAGCCCATCGGCAGGCCCAGCAGCTTGCCGCAGAAATGATCCTCTAGTCCGGCGCGAATGATCTCTTTGCCGTTGTAGAGATATTCCGGCCCGATGAAGCCCACGACCGTGTTGACGAGCAACGGCTGGAAGTGACGGGCGACCGCATAGGCGCGCGCCTCGAGCGTCTGCTGATCGACGCCGTGATGCGCCAGCGCCGAAAGCGCCGAGCCCTGGCCGGTCTCGAAATACATCACGTTGTCGCCGACCGTGCCCCGAGCGAGCGACAGGGCGGCCTCCCGCGCCTCAGCGAGCATCGCCAGATTGATGCCGAAGCTGCGATTTGCCGCCTCGGTGCCGGCGATCGACTGGAACACCAGATCGACCGGCGCCCCGCCGCGGATCAGGTCGAGCGTCGTCGTGACATGGGTCAAGACACAGCTCTGCGTCGGGATATCGAGCTTCTGCCGGATCTCGTCGAGCAGTCGGAGCAGTGCCAGGATATGGTTCGGGCTGTCGGTCGCGGGATTGATCCCGATCGTCGCATCGCCCGATCCCAGCAGCAGCCCATCGAGGATACTGGCCGCGATACCGCGCGGATCGTCGTTCGGGTGATTCGGCTGCAGTCGGGTGGAGAGACGGCCGGCAAGCCCGATCGTGCCACGGAAGCGCGTCACCACCTGGCACTTGGCCGCGATCACGATCAGGTCCTGTACGCGGGCGAGCTTGGCCACGGCAGCGGCCATCTCGGGCGTGATGCCCAGCGCAATCTTCGCCAGCACCGATGACGTCACCGCATCCGACAGAAGCCAGTCGCGGAAGCCACCGACCGTGAGATGGCCGATCGGCGCGAAGGCGGCCGCATTGTGACTGTCGATGATCAGCCGCGAGACCTCGTCGGCCTCGTACGGCACCAGCAAGTCTTCGAGGAAGGTTTTCAGCGGCAGGTCGGCGAGCGCGAACTGGGCAGCGACTCGCGCTTCGGCTGTCGGCGCCGCCAGGCCTGCGAGCCGGTCACCACTGCGCGCAGGCGTCGCGTGCGCCATGAGCTTGGCCAGGCTCTCGAACACATGGCGCTCGCCGCCGGCGTTTGCTGCGTACATGGTCCGGCATCGTAATCGCGCCAGGGCTTGAGAGGAACAACGCGATCGACTGGAAACGGGTCGTGATCATCGACAGGAGCCAGCGGCGGGTTCTTGACGCAGGACTTACGCGCGTTGCTCGGGCTTATACTTCCGCATCACCTTTTGCAGGAGATCGAGCGGCAGCGCGTGGACGGTGCGGCCGTCCCGGCCGGACATGGTCTCAGCCATGCACATGGTATTGAGGATCGCCTCTTCGGTGGCCTCGGCCGCCGCCTGAAAGAGGCTCGTCATCGCGTCGGGCGCAAGCATCTTCACGGTACTGATCTTGCTGTTCTGATCGATATGATTGCCCGTCGAGAACGCAATAAAGATGTCGCCGCTTCCGTTTGCCCCAATGCCGCCAACCCAGGCGAGCCCTGTGGTGGCCCGACGGGCAAGCCGCTGACATTGGATCGGAATGAGCGGCGCATCGGTCGCCAGAACAACGATGATGGAACCTTCCGTCGTCTGTGGTGGGACGGCACCTTTGCCCGAGCGATGCGCCGGCACCACGTCAGGTCCGATCTCGCGGCCGACCGGCACGCCATCGACGCGCAACAGACCGCGAGTGCCGTAATTCGCCTGCACCAACGCGCCGATCGTATAGCGCTCGCCATTCTCGACGACGATGCGCGATGCCGTGCCCGTCCCGCCTTTGAATTCGTGACAGATCATGCCAGTGCCGCCACCAACGTTGCCTTCGGCAATGGCGCTGCCGCCGACCGCGCTATCGAACGCCGCGAATGCGTGCTCCTGCGTCAGGGTGAAACTTTGGATGTCACTCAGCCAGCCATCGTAGGTTTCGGCGACGACGGGCAGATGAAAGTCCTGGGACGCGCCATCGCGAACCGCAATGGCCGTGATGGCGTCGCGGACGATTCCGACCTGGTAGGTGTTGGTGATCCCGATCGGCGCACCAAGCAGGCCCTGCTCCGCGAGCCAAGGAAGGCCGGTCATCTCGCCGTTGCCATTGAAGGAGAACGTCCCCGCGAAGACATAGTCGGTCCAGATTTCCCGTCCACGCGGCCAGATGGCCGTAACCCCCGTCCGGGCAATCCGTGGCTTATCCTGGATGACGGTCGAGTAGCCCACTTTGACGCCCGCCACATCGGTGATGGCGTTGAGCGGTCCGGGTGGGAGAGTCCCAACCTTGAGACCGAGATCGCGCATGCGTGCACGGGGCATTGCTTCAGGCATTGTTTGCTCTTGAGCTTGTGACGGGATGAGAACGGTCAGAACTTGGCCCTTCTCGGACCTCCCAGTATATCTCGTTCTATGTCGCTATCGGGACTGATTGAGGGAGGACGCGAATGGACTGGGGCGCGATGAGCCGCGCGGCGCGCGACGCGGCGTACAACAACACGCTGGCTGTCGGAAACGCCGCCGCCGAGCTGCACGCGGCTCGCGAGCAGGCTTCCGCCGCCTTTCGAAAGGCCCATCCGGAGCATCTCGACTTGCGCTACGGACGGCGCGAGCGCAATAGCTGGGACCTGTTTCCCGCCGCCAATCCGGACGCGCCCTGCATCGTCTTCATTCATGGCGGCTACTGGCAGCGCAACGCCAAGGACCAGTTCGCGAACCTGATCGGTGGCCCCTACGCGCGCGGCTGGGCGGCAGCTCTGCCCGGCTATACGCTGGCGCCCGACGCCTCGCTCACCGAGATCGTGGCCGAGATCAATGCAGCGCTCGACTGGCTCGGCGCACACGGGCCGGAGCATGGCATCAAGGGCAAGGTGGTCCTGTCGGGTTGGTCGGCGGGCGGCCATCTCACAGCGATGTGTCTCGGCCATCCGCGTGTGAGTGCGGGCCTCGCGATCTCCGGCATCTTCGAGCTCGGCCCCATCCGCGACACATATCTCGATGAGAAGCTCCGGCTCACCGATGCCGAGATCGAACAACTTTCACCCTTGCGCCTGCCCATGGTGGGGAAACCTCTGGCGATCACCTATGGAAGCACCGAGTTGACCGCGCTGGTGAACGACAGCCGCAACCTCCACGTCGCGCGTTCTGCGTCTCATCTGCCAGGTGCGCTGATCCCGGTGGCCGGCGCCAATCATTTCACCATTGTCCATGAGCTGCGTGATGCCGACGGCGTCCTGACTCGGCAGCTGATGGCGCTGTTTTAGCGCTTGGCGAAGGTCGAACCTGCGTCGCATTGACAGCGCGCGACCCGCTCCCGCATATGCCGATAGACGAGCTTTGCATGGAACGAGGCGATGGCGAACAAGGTCTACAAGGATGCGAAATCGGCGCTCGAGGGACTGCTGAGCGACGACCTGATGCTGATGTGCGGCGGGTTCGGTCTGGTCGGCATTCCCGACAAGCTGATCCAGGCAGTGCGTGACGCAGGCGTGAAAGGACTCACCTGTGTCAGCAATAATGCCGGCATCGATGGCGCGGGTCTCGGGCTGCTGCTGGAGACCGGCCAGGTCAAGAAAATGATCTCGTCCTACGTCGGCGAGAACAAGACCTTCGCCAAGCTCTATCTCGAGGGCAAGCTGGAGCTCGAATTCAATCCGCAAGGAACATTGGCCGAGCGCGTGCGCGCCGGCGGTGCGGGCATCCCGGCCTTCTACACCAAAACAGGCGTCGGCACGTTGGTGGCCGAGAACAAGGAGACCAAGGTCTTCGACGGTGAAGAATATGTGATGGAGCGCGGTCTGTTCGGTGACATCGCGCTCATCAAGGCGTGGAAGGGCGATACCGCCGGCAACCTCGTCTATCGCAAGGCGGCGCGGAACTTCAATCCGATGATGGCGACGGCGGCCAAGGTCTGCGTCGCCGAGGTCGAGGAACTGGTGCCGGTGGGCCAGATCGATCCCGACCATGTGCACACGCCCGCCGTGTTCGTGCAGCGCCTCTTCTGCGGCGCGCCGTACGAGAAGAAGATCGAGCAACGCACCATTCGCAAAGCCTAGGAGACCGCAAAATGGCCTGGACCCGCGAACAGATGGCGGCGCGCGCCGCCAAGGAACTGAAGGACGGCTTCTACGTGAACCTCGGCATCGGCATTCCGACCCTGGTGTCGAATTACATTCCAGAAGGCGTCGACATCACGCTACAAAGCGAGAACGGCATGCTGGGCGTCGGCCCCTTCCCGCTCGACAACGAGGTCGATGCCGACGTCATCAATGCCGGCAAGCAGACCGTGACCGAGGTGAAGGGCACGGCCTATTTCAGCTCGGCGGACAGCTTCGGCATGATCCGCGGCGGCCATATCGATCTTTCGATCCTGGGCGCCATGGAAGTGGCCGAGAACGGCGATCTCGCCAACTGGATGATCCCGGGCAAGATGGTGAAGGGCATGGGCGGCGCGATGGATCTCGTCGCCGGCGTCAAGCGGGTGATCGTCACCATGGAGCATGTCTCCAAGGACGGTCAGTCGAAGCTCTTGAAGGAATGCACCTTGCCGCTCACCGGCCGGCGCGTGGTCGATATGGTGATCAGCGAGCTCGGCGTGTTCGGCATCGACAAGAAGAGCTCAGGCGGTGTCACGCTGCTCGAGCTCGCCGACGGCGTCACCATCGACGAGGTCAAAGCCAAGACAAAGGCGAAGCTCGCGATCGGCGCCGGCGTGAAGGCGGCTTAGCCGCGCGCCGTCACCGCTGCTGCCGTGTCATCCCGAGCGAAGCGAGGGATCCTTGATCGGCACCGTGAAAGATCCCTCACTACGCTCGGGATGACACGATTGCCGTGATCAAGTCCGGCTATGCCTCGCTACCACTTCGCGAGGAACTGGCGCAGCGGTTCGGCGCCCGGATTGGTGAAGCGCCGATCGATAACGATCGCCCGAGCGGTCGCGCCGGGACCGTAGTAGAGGGCGTTCCAATCGTCGTCGGCATCGAGGTAAGAGCCCTCGAGCGACACGCCGGCGAACAGGCCTGCGGAATTCGAAAAGGCGATGATGTCGGTGCCGACCGCGGCCGTGGTCGCGCCTTCGATGCCAGCGCCGATCGCCACCATCGTGATGCCGGCCTGGGCACCAAACTTGAATTTCTGATCCAGGATGGCGTTCAAGCCCTTCTCGGTCAGGATGATGAACACGATCTCGGAGACCTTGCCGCCGATCTGCAAGCCGAGGCTGCCTGACCCCATGCCGTAGAAGGCAGGGTAGGACCAGTCGTTCGGCTTGCTGCGGGCCAGCAATGTGCCACGTCCGCCGGCCGCGCCCAGGATGAAGCCGCCCTGAACCAGCTCGGGAATGACCAGCACGCCCTTGGCGTTGCCCATGTGCTTGAGCGCGTCGGGGAAATCCTTGCCGCTCAGGACCTTTTGCGCCGATTGCAGACATTGGTCGACCAGCGACTGGCGTTTGGCATCGGCTCGGGCAGCAGTGGTGCCTACGAACGAGGCGGCAAAGGCGGCCGCAGTCCCCGCCAAGGCGGATCGGCGATCGAGCTTCATATTCTGCTCCTTGGTTGGCAGGCGACGCCGAGGAAGCGCCTTGAGGCCCACAACAGAGCAATCATAGCACGGTTCAGGGCGGAATTGCGGCCCTCAGCCGCGTCGAGCGGGCCGATCCTTCAGGGTGAGCGGCAGGCCCGCGGTCATCAGGATCACACGGTCGGCTCGCTCGGCCATCCGCATATTCAATCGCCCCTGGGCATCGCGAAAAGCCCGGCCGAGCGGCGTTTCGGGCACGATTCCCAGCCCCACCTCGTTGCTCACGAAAACCACCGGCGGGGCAATTCCCTCCAGCGCCAAGACCAGTTCGTCCACCGTATGGTCGACGTCCGCGCCGGCATGCATGAGGTTCGAGAGCCAGAGGGTCAGACAATCCACAAGGACCGGCTCGCCGCGGGCGACGCATCCCTGGATTGCCTCGCCGAGCTTCAGCGGCTCCTCGATCGTGGTCCATGTCCCGCCACGACGCGTGCGATGGGCCATGATCCGAGTCGCCATCTCGACATCGCCGGCCTCAGCCGTGGCGATGTAGACGGCGGGCCGGGGTGCCGCGCCAAATAGGGTGCCGGCCACCAGCTTTTCGGCATGGGTGCTTTTTCCCGAACGTGCCCCCCCGAGCACCAGACTGACCGGCGGCAGCGAGAGAGACGGCGCGTGCTCCATCAGCCGGGCTGCGCGCTGACGAGCCAGCAGGCGCCGCCCAGGCGCACGCCTTCTGCCGTCGCATGGGGGCGCAACGCTTCGCCGATCGCCTGTTTGGCTTTCTCGATCTGAGCCGGTTCGGCGTTGGCGAACGCACGCGCGATCGGCCCGAACTTGCCGATATTGTCGAGCACGGTCGGGATATCGGGACCAAGCGGCACGGTCCGGTCGAGCGGACGAAAAGAGGGGCTCGCAAATCCCGCCTCGGTCAGGATGCGCTCGACCCGCGTCCGGTCGCCGAAGGAATACTGGCCGGGATCCTCAGGCCCCGGACGCTCCATCGGCGGCAGGAATGGCATCGCGGCACGCATCGGCACCAGCCCCCAGGGATTCTCCTGCGGCGTGCGCCAGCAAAGGAACACCAGGCGACCCATCGGCCGGAGCGCGCGGCGGAGATTGCGAAAGGCCTGCACCGGCTCGGCAAAGAACATGACGCCGAAACGCGAGAAGAGGAGATCGAAGGCTGCTGTCTCGAAGCCGTAGGTCGCGGCATCGCCGACTTCGAACGTGGCATTGGCAAGCGTGCGCGCACGTGCGGCGGAAACCAGGACCTCCGAGATGTCGACGCCCAGCACATGACCCGTATCCCGAACGGCTCGTGCCAGCGCTTCGCTCGTCTCACCGGTGCCGCAACCGACGTCGAGCACTTTCTCACCAGGCTTTGCCGCCGCTGCGGTCAGCACATCGTCACTGAATCCCGCGATGCTGCGCTGGATCCGTTCGAAGGCCGCGAGCCAGGCCTGGCCGCCCTGCCCGTTCCAATAGGCTGCCTGCTCGGCTGCGAGCTCTTCACGCGTCTTCATGCTTTGCTCGCCGCAGCATGCGCCTTCACGACCTGGCGCGGCATGTAGTTGGTGAAGGCTACGCGCCAGGCGTGGGCCGGATCGGCTTGCTCGAAATGCTCGATCAACGTGATCGAGACATTCTCGATCTCGAAGCGAACGGCCGCCTCGGGATGCATATTGAAGGCGTGGGCGAGGGCCGCACGGATCGTGCCGCCGTGAGCCGTCGCTACGATATCTCGGCCACGATACTTCTCGGTGAGGCGCTCGATGCTACGCACCGTGCGATCGCGCAGGTCGACGAAACTTTCGCCGCCGGGCGGCCGCATCTCCGGTGGTCCCAGCCAGAAGAGATGATTGCTGCCGTGATTTTCCGCGATCTCGGCATAGGTGAGACCTTGCCAGGAACCGAAATGTTGCTCGGCGAGGTCGGGATCGATCAGCACCTCGCCGAAGTCCGCACCATGCGTACCGAGGTTTTCCGCCGTCTTGCGTGCCCGTAGAAGATTGGACGAATACCAGACGGCTCCCTTGGGCAGCAGCGCTGCCTGGTGCTTGAACAGCGCGTCGTTGCTGATATCGCAATCCTTGTCGGTCTGGCCGTAACAGCGGCCCTCGGGATTGGGGACCGGCGCGTGGCGGACCCACCACCAGCGCGTGATCGATCCGGTGATCTGGGCTCCTGTCGCCATCGCTACTCCTCGATACTGCTTGCTTGCGTCGCGGCCTTCTTAATGGGCGATCAGCAGTGCCGCCACCACCAGAAACGCAAGCTCAGCCATCTGCTGGATCGCGCCCAGCGTATCGCCGGTATAACCGCCGATGCGCTCGGCAATCCAGCGCGAGGCAAACCAAGTCACGGCAACGGCCGCCACCGGGGCCAAAATCGCCGCCCCCAACCCCTTGCCGACCAGCAGCACGAAAGCCAGCGCCGCGCCGACGCCGATCGCCAGCCAAACGTCATTGTCGGTGGGTTTGCCGGCCTGGGCACCTAGCCCATCTTGACGGACCGATGAATAGGCCAGCAGCGGATAGGCGAGCACGGCGCGCGAAAGAGCATGCGCGGCGATCAGCACCACCAGGCCCGTGCCGCCCGAAAATTGAGCAAGGCACGCCACCTTGATCAGTACCGAAAGCGCCAATGCCAGCACGCCAAAGGTGCCGTTGCGGCTGTCGCGCATGATCTCGAGCCGTCGCGGCGGTTCCAGGGCATGCGGGCCAAGCCCGTCGGCAGTATCGGCCAAGCCGTCCTCGTGCAGGGCCCGTGTAAGCAGCACAGCCGCTCCCACCGCAAGCACAGCCGCGAGCCAACTCGGCCCCTCGATGCCGCGCACGACCCCGAACACCAGCCCCGCCGCAAGACCGACCGCGGCGCCGACGAACGGCAGTACGGGCAGGACTTCGGCCAGCGGCCAGCGGGGCGCGTCGGTGACAAGCCTCACACCGGTGAAGAAGGACACCTGCTCCTTGAAGGCCTGCAGCCAGTCGTCGAACGACGAAGGGCGGCCGGCCGGAATGGGGTCCGGGGACTCGTTGGGGCTGGTCATGGCAAAGCAAATATAGGATGGTCCGCGCCCTCAATGAACGCCTGCCCCGCTACTTTTGACGAAATGCGCCGCGTCCTGCGCGACCTGCCGGGACCCGACCTCGACGCGCAAACCGAGATCGTCCAGCGGCAGGCCGTGCTCACCAAGCCCACGGGATCGCTGGGTCGCCTCGAGGAAATCGCGGAATGGCTGGGGTGCTGGCAAGGCCGCGCGCATCCCAGGATCGAGCGGCCACGCGTGGTAGTTTTTGCCGGAGCGCACGGTGTGGCACGGCGCGGTGTTTCCGCCTACCCGCCGGAAGTCACGCAGCAGATGGTGCAGAACTTCCTCAAGGGAGGTGCTGCGATCAACCAGCTTGCCGCCGCCATCGATGCCGATCTGCGCATCTACGAGCTCGACCTCGAGCATCCCACCGAGGATTTCACCCAGGCGCCCGCCATGAGCGAAGAGCGTGCTTCCCGAGCCATGGCATACGGCATGATGGCGGCCGAGCCTGGCATCGATGTGCTGTGCCTGGGCGAGATGGGCATCGCCAATACCACCAGCGCCGCCGCTCTGTGCGCCGCGTTGTTCGGCGGGACGGGAGCCGATTGGGCAGGCCCTGGCACCGGCGTCAGCGGATCGACCCTCGCGCGCAAGATCGCTGTGATCGACGAGGCACTTGCGCGACACAAGCAAGCGATCGACGCGCACGATCCTTTGATGCTGCTGGCGGCCTTCGGCGGCGAGGAATTTGCAGCCATCGCCGGCGCGGTGCTGGCCGCGCGCCGAGGCCGCATTCCCGTGCTGCTCGATGGCTACGCCTGCACGGCGGCGGCAGCGGTGCTCCATGCGATCGACCGCCGAGCGCTCGACCATTGCCGCGTCGCCCATCGCTCCGTCGAGCCCGGCCACACGCGCCTGCTCGAGGCGATCGGCCAACGCCCGTTGCTCGAGCTCGACATGCGGTTGGGTGAAGCGTCCGCCGCGGCGCTTGCCGTGCCGATCCTCAAGGCAGCGGCGGCCTGCCACAATGGCATGGCCACCTTTGCCGAGGCCGGCGTCAGCGGAAAAACATAGCTTTCAGCGCCCCTTGGCCGCCGGCAGGAAATCGTCGAGCGGGACGCCGAAGCTGTTGAGCGCCCAGGAGACAAGATTGTACTGGCCGACGGTGAAGACCGCGTCCATGAGCTGCTCGGTCGAATAGCTCTTGGCGAGCGTGGCCCAGGTCGCGTCCGAGACCACGGAATTCTCGTAAAGATCGTCGACGGCCTGCATCAGGGCCGCTTCCTTCTCGTCCCAGCCCGCGGCCTTTGGTCCTTCCTTGATGCGCGCGATGTCGGCGTCGCTTAGTCCGCCGCGCTTGGCAATCAGCTCGTGCTGGGCAAATTCATACTCGGCCTGGTTCAGCCAGCCGATGCGCAGGATCAGGAGCTCGCGATCGCGGAACGGCAGCGTCTGCTTGCCCAGGATATGGCCGGCAAACGGCGTCCACCGCTTCACCAGCTTGGGGTGATGGGCCAGGACCTTGAAGATATTGAAGACACGGCCGTTCATGGCGTTCTTCTCGACCGTTTCGCGGTCCTCGGCCGTCAGGGTCGAAAGATCGCGCATCGAAAGACGCTGCTTGCGCTGGATCATCATGCTTCCTCCTCGGTCGCAGCGTAACATGATGGGGTCGCATGTCCTTCGCCCTCTATCGACGCAAGTTTCTCACCGCGGGAACGGCTCTGGCTACGACTCCCGTGGCCGCGCGCGCACAGCGGCGCGAAGACACGCTCGAGATCGGGGCAGCCGAAGCCGCGACCATCGATGGCCGGCAGTGGGATACACCCATCGTCGGCGGCAACACAGTCGACGCGGTCCACCGCTCGGTGCTTCTGCGCTTCCCCACGGCGGCCAACGAGATCGGTGACTTCCTGCGCGCAGGCCGGGTTCTGGTCCGGACCGAGCTGTTGCTCGCCTATGGCGGCTACGAGATCGTGCCTGACGGCTACCTTTGCCGGGAGAGCCTGGGACGCAAACTCTGGACAGAAGATCCGCCGAGCTGGCACGTCGAGGCTTTCCCGTTGCTTCGTCCGTGGGTCGCCGATGGCAAGCTTGGTCCCACTTTCAACGCCAGCGAGAATGGCCGGCACTACTGGGGCCGTTTTGGCGCGACGGACGGGACGCACGATCGCCTATTCGGAGCATTGGAACCGCAGGAGCTCTCAACAGGAGCCCGCGAGGCTCGGTTCGATATCACGCCACTTCTCGCGACCGCCATCGTCGAGCGTGAGCCCGGAGCGCGGCTGTTCTGGCTGCAGCACAGCGGCTTCCTGCTGCGCAAGGTCGAGACCTACGACACACGCTATCGCGAACTCGGCAGCGCCTACGAATGGGCCATGCCAACGGGCGGCCACGGACTTCGCTTTACCGCACCGCGTCTGATCCTGACCGGACGTCGCACGGATGCGGCCGTCTCGATCGTGTTGCCCCCGGACTGGAAACCTTTCGCACCCGACAATTCATCGCCGTCCGCCGTCATGCTGACGGCAGAGCAGGCCGTGGAACGTGGACGTTACGCGATGCAGCTTCAGGGCGACCGCCCCGAGTGGCAGATCAAGCACATCGCGGAGTTGCAGCATGCAGGCGGCGACAATGTCACTGCACTTACCAAATCCCAGGACGACAAGAGTTACAGAGGCTATCTCGATCAACTTCGTGCGCTGCTTGCCATGCCGCCGCGCTACTGGGTGGGATGGGAAATCGCGGACTATCTTCTGATCTGGTACCAGCTGCGCGACCTGCTGCCGGCGCCCATGCAAGACCATCTGAAGGCCTATTGGCGCGCCTGGCTGCAGCCCGACCTCGCCACCGACGCCTTCGTTCATCCGCAAAGCGCCGATGCGATCGACTACTGGAAACGCAATCGCGACTGGCGCGGCCGCGCCTCGTTCTTCCGTGACGGCTACAATTTCGCGGTCAGCACCCAGAACTTCAATCACACCGCGGCGATGGGCGCTCTGCTGGGTGGCGCCATGATCGAGTCGGAACGTGCGATGGCAGACGGCCGGCATGGACTGGAAATGTTGCCGTTGCGCTTCTGGGGTTTCCAGGACGGCAGCACTCAAGAGATCCTCGATCACTACTATCTGTCGATCACACTCAGCGGCCAGAAGATGTTCGCCGATTTCGCGCCGCTGCCGGTAGATCGGCTGATGGGTCGGATCCTGGTGGACCGCACCATGGAGATGCTGATCACCCTCTACCATCCGAGCCTGCGCCGCTTCGTGTCGTCATCCAATCGTGCACGGCTTGCCGGTGTGCTGGTCGAGCAGGACGGTATCTATGGCGCACTGCATACCGTCTCGAAGGAAGGCGCTGTGAAGTATGCCGACCAGCCGGCAGATGCGACGGTGCAAGGCCTGCCGGTCTGGGGTTACGATTTTCCGCCGGGGCGCGTGGCGCTTCAAAGTTCGCATCAGCCGTGGGCGCCGTCCTGGGTTTCGGGCCTGATTGACGACAAACCGGTGCCGTTCGAGGAAACGGCGACGGATACGACCCGCGGTCTTTTCAGACCGCCTCTCTGGCGCCGCAGCTTTCTCGGCCGCTGGCATGGGCTTGCCAGCACCGATATCCGCGGCGGCACCGTCGACTTGATCGGTCAGTGGGTGCGGAGTCCAAGCAGATCGACCACGCTTGAGGATCTCGGCACCCTCACGGCCCTCTATGCCGCAAACCAGCTCGATCTCGCGACCACACGTGAAGGCATACTTCCGCAAGCAGGCCTGCTCCTCACCTATCAAAGCCGCAACCGCGCCATCGTCTTCGCCACGCCGCATGCCAACCGCGATCGCCTGATGGAAGCGATCGGCAAATCAGGGCTTTCGCAGCTCGCGACCGTGATCGGCCTTTGGAACTTTGCGAAGACAAGAGACTGGGAGATCTATGCCGATGGTCGCCGGATCGATTCCTTTCCGGCACGATTGAACGGCAAACAGCGCATCCTGATTCGCGACGGCGTGACCTATCTCGCGCTCCTGCCATTGCCAGCCAGCGACCTCGGCCGCGACGCCGAGATCGAGATCGGTCCCGGCGGTGGCGGCAAGGCCGATCCGACCGGCGCCGAGATCGCGCCGGCGCTTATCGTCTCGATCTTCAACCTGAAGCGCGAGAGGCCGATTGCGGCGAGCGACCTCGATCTCGACGCGATCGCCCGCCGTACCTACGGCGGCTTCGTGCTGGAGATGGGTGATCAGGAACAGCATGGCAGCTTCGAGGCGTTCGTCCGCTACATCGGGGCCAACGAACTCACCGCCGTCTGGAATAACGATCACCGCCTGATGCAAGTGTCCTACAGGAGCGGCAACGACCTGATGGAGGCCGGTTTCAGCCCCGACTTCGCACAGCCCGCCGAACGCCATTTCGCACTGGAGCCGGGTCAGCAGGAGAAGGCCATTCCCTATCGCCGGCTGAACGGCCAGTGGCCCTATCTGCCGGAAGGACTGGAACGCGACACGACGTGGTCTCAGCAGGGAACGACGGGACGTCTTGAGAAGAACGGCGCGGTCCTCACGGCCGAGCCCGGACGCAAAGCCTATCTCCTCGCCGATCCCGAGAGCGGCGCTGTCGTCGGTTACAACCCCCTGCCCGATCCGCAGGCATTCACCTTGACGACACACGATGGCGTCACCTTGCGCGCCGATGGCAATGTCGGCTTGTTGCGCGCAGAGTATCGGCTATGGGCGCATGAATTCGACATCACCCACGCCCTGAAGCCCGATCAACGAGTTGAAGATTTCGCGAGGACGTTCAGCGTCTCTGGCCTAGAGGCAGCACCGCGCGTTACCGTGAATGGACGCAGCGTCGACTGCCGAAAAGTCGGGGCCACCTTCCAGTTCCCAACCCTGTGATCCCATGCCTCTCACCCAGCCTCTCACGCGCGCAGCCTTCCTCCAATTCGCCGGCGCCGCTCTCCTGAGCGGTCCCGTCGCTGCACAAACAGGAGCCCGCATGCAACGACGCAAGATTCCCGCCACCGGCGAGGAGTTGCCGGTGATCGGCTGCGGCACGTGGCAGACCTTCGACGTCGGCGCGAGCTCTGGCGAGCGGGCGCCGCTCGCCGAGGTGCTGCGCGTGCTGTTCGACGCGGGCGGCACCGCCATCGACAGCTCGCCGATGTACGGACGTGCCGAAGGAGTCGTGGGCGATCTGCTGGCGGCTTCCGGCGATCGCAACAAGGCATTCCTCGCCACAAAGGTCTGGACCAGCGGCCGGCAAGCCGGCATCGACCAGATGCAGCGTTCCATGAATCTGCTGTGCACGGATCGTATCGACCTGATGCAGATCCACAACCTGGTCGACTGGCAAACGCATCTGCCGACCCTGCAGGCGTGGAAGAAGGAGGGCCGGGTTCGCCTGATTGGCGTCACCCACTACGCCGAAAGCGCGCATGACACGGTGCTGACCGTCCTGCAGCGCGCCAAGTTCGACTTCCTGCAGATCAACTACGCGATCGACGACCGTGGCGCCGAACGGCGCCTGCTGCCCTTCGCACGCGACAACGGCATCGCCGTAATGATCAATCAGCCGTTCGGTGGCGGCGGACTGTTGCGCAAGCTCGCCGGCCGCAAGCTGCCGTCATGGGCCGGCGAGATCGGCTGCACCAGCTGGGCCCAGATCCTGCTCAAGTTCGTGCTGGCCCATCCGGCCGTGACCTGCGCCATCCCCGGCACCAGCAAGCCCGAGCATATGCGCGACAACGCCCAGGCGGGGCTTGGTGCCTTCCCCGACGCTGCCTTGCTCAAGCGCATGACAGCAGAGATTGCGGCTTAAGCGGGCCAAGAGAGCCGTCAACCCCCTACAACCTCCGATGTTCTTTTTGTGTCGTTTATTTTTGCGCGTCGTTGGAACGACGGCCTCTAGATCAGACGGTGTACGATCGTCCGGCCTAAATCATTGAAATCCTTTAGCTGTCTCCAGTTAGGCGACAGCCTCCTGAAAGCCCCGCACGCGACAACGGTTCTCTACCCATCGGTTGTAGAGTGATGTATTTTGCCATCGGGGCATGGAGTAACCGCGAACTCGACTGAACGCGCTCGCGGATGGGGAGATGGTTTCTTGGCCGTAATTGAAGCGAACGGTGCGACCAGCCTGGTCCTGGACGGAGACAACTTCTTTTTCTATCCAACGGGCGGTTCGGCTGGTCCCCAGCTCTCCTACGGCGGCAGTCTCGTCACTCTCGGCCAGTTCGTCGGCTGGACGCCAATCGCCGTCGAGGCCACGGCTGGCGGCTACCAGGTCATTTGGAAGAACGGAAGCCAATACTCGGGGTGGAATACCGATGCTAATGGCAACTATCTTTCGAACAGCTTCACCACGGTTTCCGGCACCAGCTACGCCCTGGAATCACGTGAGACCACGCTCCAGCAGGACCTCAACGGCGACGGCACCACTGGGCTGACAACGACGGTGATCGAAGCCAATGGCGGCACGAGCCTGGTGCAGATCGCCGACAGATACGCCTTTGGCGGCCCATCAGGCCCCCAGCTCTCCTACGGCGGCAGTCCGTACATCGCAGGGCAGGTCGCCGGCTGGACACCGATCGCCGTCGAGCAGGCCGCAAACGGCTATCGGGTCGCTTGGAAAAATTCCGGAACGAATCAGTATACCGTGTGGAACACCGACACCAACGGCAACTACATATCGAGCGCGTTCGGTGCGGTGTCCGGGTCAAGTGCTGCGTTGCAGTCCCTAGAGCCGGGCTTCCAGCAGGATCTGAACGGCGACGGCTCTATTGCTCCGGTGACGACACTGGAAGCAAATGGATCGACAAGTCTCGTTCAGATCGCGGGGGCGTATCTGCTTGGTGGCCCATCAGGACCTCAGCTCAGCTACGGCGGCAGCCCCGTCACGGTTGGCGGCAGCTGGACGCCGATCAGCGCCGAGCGCGCGGCCAACGGCTACGCGGTCGCCTGGAAACTCTCCGGTGTCGGTGAGTACACGGTGTGGAACACTGACGCCTACGGCAACTACGTCTCCAGTACCGGTGTGTTGTTCGGTCAAAGCTCAGGCTTGGAAGCGTACGAGCCTTTCATGCACCAGGATCTGAACGGTGACGGGACGCTTGGCGTTCCGACGAGCATGTTCAACATCTCGGTCAATTACTCAGGCGATCCAAACTATCGCTTCGTCTTCGACCAGGCCGCGGCACGATGGGAACAGGTCGTTACCGGCGTAACCAACATGCCCGGGTACTACGACAACGTACAGATATCTGCGTCGGTGGGGCCCATCGATGGCCCGGGAAGAATCTTAGGCCAAGCCGGACCGACCGCCCTCGTGGATGGAGTTCCTTCGGCCGGCATCATGCAGTTCGATTCGGCGGACTTGGCTTCCATGTACGCCAACGGAACACTCTATTACGTCATTCTGCATGAGATGGGCCATGTTCTCGGCATCGGATCGCTATGGAACTATGATGGTCTGACGAGCGGATCCGGATACTTCGGACAGAACGCCCTCAATGCCTATCGGCTGCTGACGGGCAACCCCTACGCCACTTCGGTGCCGGTCGAGACCCAGGGCGGTCAAGGCACGGCCGGAGTCCATTGGTCAGAAGCGGCCTTCGGCAACGAGTTGATGACCGGTTATATCGCCGGGGCTCCCGATCCGCTCAGCATCGTCACGGTCGGCTCTCTTCAAGACCTCGGCTATCGGGTGAACTATTCCGCGGCGGATCCTTATAACCTTCCCGGTTATGGCGGCAGCGCTGTTGAAAGTAGCTCGTTGCAGGCGAATGCGTTGCAGGGTTCAAACGGCAGCAGCGGACAACCAATAGGCGATGTGGCCGTGCTGACGCAGAGCATTTCGTCGACCTTCGCGACGTCAACCAGCGCCGCCACTGGTATCACCACGATGATACCGCCACCCGAGACCCTCCTCGCCAAGCCGATCGGCTGATCCTCGGGGACGAACGGGCGCGACGATGCAGAACGGCGGTGGCAGCAGTTCCAGCCAGCAGGGGCTCGGCGCCCTTGTGATGTTGCTGCGCTTCCATGGCGTCGGCGTCGATCCGGCGCAGATCCGGCATCAATTCGGGAGCGACGCGATCGGCGTGGCCGAAATGCTGCGCTGTGCGCGGCAACTCGGCCTGAAGGCCCGGGAGGTGCGGACCCGGTGGGACCGGCTGATACGCACGCCCTTGCCAGGGATCGCCGTCCTGCGCGACGGCGGCTTCCTGCTGCTCGGCAAGGCGAGCGACGACAAAATCCTCGTCCAGATGCCCGGCTCTCCCCGCCCCAAGCTGATGACACGGGCCGAGTTCGAGGCGGTCTGGGACGGCAGACTTGTCTTAATGACGCGGCGAGCGGCCCTGACGGATCTCGGCAGGCGGTTCGACATCACCTGGTTCCTGGGCGCGGTCCATAAATATCGCGGCCTGCTGAGCGAGGTCCTGGTCGCTTCGTTCTTCCTCCAGATTTTCGCCCTCGTCTCGCCGCTGTTCTTCCAGGTCGTCATCGACAAGGTGCTGGTGCACCGGAGCATGAGCACGCTCGACGTCCTGGTGTTCGGGCTCGTCGCGATTGCCGTCTTCGAGACCGTGCTCGGCGTCCTGCGGACCTACCTCTTCTCCCACACGACCAATCGCATCGATGTGGAGTTGGGGGCCCGCCTGTTCCGCCATCTGCTGGCACTGCCCCTCGCCTACTTCCAGGCCCGGCGCGTCGGCGATTCGGTCGCCCGGGTGCGCGAGCTGGAGAACATCCGGAATTTCCTGACGAGCTCGGCACTGACGCTCGTGATCGACCTGTTCTTCACGTTCATCTTCCTCGCGGTGATGTTCGTCTACTCGTCGCTCCTCACCTGGATCGTGGTCGCCGCACTGCCGCTCTATATCGCGATTTCTGCCGGGGCGACCCCTCTCTTCCGCCGGCGGCTTGACGAAAAATTCAAGCGCGGTGCGGAGAACCAGGCATTCCTGGTCGAAAGTGTGGCCGGCGCCGAGACGCTCAAGGCAATGGCAGTCGAACCTCAGATGCAACGCCGGTGGGAGGAGCAGCTCGCAGGCTATGTCGCGGCGAGTTTCCGAGTGACCAACCTCGGCAATACGACCAGCCAGACCGTGCAGCTGGTCAGCAAGCTGGTGACGGCGGCAACCCTCTACTTCGGAGCGAGGTTGGTCATCGGCGGTGACCTTACCGTGGGTGAGCTGGTTGCCTTCAATCTGCTGGCCGGTCGCGTCAGCTCGCCAGTGCTGCGTCTTGCGCAGATCTGGCAGGATTTTCACCAGGCGCGTCTGTCGATCGAGCGGCTCGGCGACATCCTCAACACTCCGGCTGAACCTGTTTACAATCCCGGTCGCACGACGCTGCCGCCGATCCGCGGCGATGTCTCTTTCGAGCATGTGACCTTCCGTTATCGCGTCGACGGACCGACAACGCTGCACGACGTCAGCCTGAAGGTGCCGGCCGGCCAGTTGGTTGGCGTCGTCGGGCCTTCAGGTTCGGGCAAGAGCACGCTCGGCAAGCTCATCCAGCGGCTGTTCGTCCCCGAAAGTGGCCGGGTGCTGGTCGACGGCGTCGATCTCGCGCAAGTCGATCCGGCCTGGCTGCGCCGCCAGATCGGCGTCGTGCTGCAGGACAACGTGCTGTTCAACCGCTCGATCCGGGACAATATCGCGCTCGCAGATCCCGCGATGCCGACCGAACGGGTTGTTGCCGCGGCAAAGCTAGCGGGTGCCCATGATTTCATTCTCGAGTTGCCCGAGGGCTACGATACGATCGTGGGCGAGCGCGGCGACAGCCTGTCCGGTGGCCAACGCCAGCGCATAGCGATTGCCCGCGCCCTCATCACCGACCCGCGCATCCTCATTTTCGACGAAGCAACAAGCGCGCTCGACTACGAAAGTGAGCGGATCATCCAGCAGAACATGGCGCAGATTGCCCGCGGCCGAACCGTGTTCGTCGTTGCCCACCGCCTTTCCGCGCTGCGACTGGCCGATCGAATCATCACCATCGAGCGTGGCCGCGTGATCGAGGATGGCACCCATGACGACCTGATCAAGACCGGCGGCCGCTATGCGGCCCTCTATCGCCTCCAGGCAGGTCTTCATGAGGTCCGCTAGGAATATCCTTGCCTTTCCGGACCGGCGTGCGGAGCGCCGCCGGGACGAACTCGCCTTCCTGCCGGCGGCGCTCGAGATCGTCGAGACGCCTCCTTCACCGCTCGGTCGTGCCATCGCCTACACCATCATCGGCGTGTTCGTTGCGGCATTGGTCTGGGCATCGATTGGCGTCGTCGACATTGTTGCGGTGGCACAGGGCAAGATCATCCCGAATGGCCGGACGAAGACAATCCAGCCGTTCGAAACAGGCGTCGTCCGCGCCATCCACGTCCGGGACGGCCAGAGCGTCAAAGCCGGCGACATCCTGATCGAGCTCGATCCGACCATAACCGGTGCCGAGCTCGGGCATCTGAAGGGCGATCTGATCTCGGCTCAGCTGGATATCGCCCGGCTACAAGCTGCGCTGGCAACGAAGAACGATCCGCATGCGGAACTCGAGCCTCCCCAGGGCGCATCATCCGACCTAGTCCAGATGCACCGCCGGCTCCTTGCCAGCCAGATCGCCGAACAGAACGCGAAGCTCGCGGCCATCGACTCGCAGGTTGCGCAGAAGGAGGCCGAGCGCGCCACAACCAAGGCCTCCATCGAGAAGCTCAAGGCAATCATTCCGCCCCTGGAGGAGCGAGTCAGCGTCCGCAAGCATCTGGCCAGTAAGGAGCTGGGTTCCCGACTGACATACCTAACCGATCTGCAAGAGCTCGTCGGTCAGCAGAAAGAAGTTCCCGTGCAGGAGAGCCGGCTCGGCGAAACGGAAGCGGCGATTGCCTCCCTGGCCGAGACGCGGCGCAAGACCATATCCGAGTACGAACGCGGCCTGCTTGACGATCTCGCCAAGGCCCGGCAGCGGGCGGCAGGCCTCGTCCAGGACATCATCAAGGCCGAACAGCGCACCAGCCTCCAGAAGTTGACTGCGCCGGTTGATGGCGTGGTCCAGCAACTCGCCGTTCATACGATCGGTGGCGTCGTGCAGCCGGCACAGACGCTGATGATCGTGGTACCGGCCGAGAGCCTCCTGGAAATCGAGGCCATGATCCCCAATCGAGACATCGGCTTCGTCCAGATAGGACAGGACGCTGCGATCAAGGTCGATGCCTTCAATTTCACGCGCTACGGCCTTGTGCACGGCAAGGTGCTCAGTGTGTCACACGACGCGATCACGCAGGAAAAGCCGCAAGACAAATCGACCGACAGGCCGCAAAGCGCCGAGGCGAGCAGCAGCGAACCTAAGGGACAGGAGTTGGTCTACGCCGCGCGCGTGTCGCTCGACCGCACCTCGATGCAGATCGAAGACAAGACGGTCAATCTCTCGTCCGGTATGGCCGTCACCGTCGAGATCAAGACCGGTTCACGCAGCATCATCAGCTACCCGCTCTCCCCGCTGGCCCGCTACAGCCACGACAGCCTGCGCGAAAGATAATCCCGCCACCTATTCGGGTGGTTACTGGAAGAGCTTCATCGCGTTCTCGAGGGTCTTGAACACACCCCAGACCAGGGGAATGCCGACGAAGCCCCAGGCCAGCACCAGATAGAGGGTGGTGGCACCGTTTTCGTTTGAGTTGCTCATCGCATGTCTCCCTTTAGGCCCGGGCGCCGGCGGCCGAGGCTCGCGCGGGCTCTTGTTCCGGTTTCATGTGATAGCGATCGTGCACGGCTCTCACGAGCGCGTTGCAGGCGAAGCCGACCACCAGCAGGCCGGCCATGATGTACATGGTCGTGTTGTAGGCCTCGGCCTTGGGCACGTTATTGTCGATCTGATACTGGCGGATGTAGTTCACCAGCACCGGACCAAAGATGCCCGCCGCCGACCAAGCGGTCAGCAGCCAGCCGTGGATGGCGCCGACATAGCGCGTGCCGAACATATCCTTGAGGTAGGCCGGTACAGTCGAGAAGCCGCCGCCATACATGCTGATGATGACGACGAAGCACAGCACGAACAGCGTCACGCTGCCGATCGCGCCGGTATGCGGCACGAGGATGTAGAGCACCGTTCCGATCGCAAAGAAACAGAAGTAGGTGTTCTTGCGGCCGATGAAGTCCGAGGTCGAGGCCCAGAAGAATCGACCCAGCATATTGAACAGGCTGATGAGGCCGACGAAGCCCGCCGCCGCGACGGGCGTCACCCGGCCCGGGAACATCTCCTGGCTCATCGCCGAAGCCTGGCCGAGAACGCCGATGCCCGCCGTCACGTTTAGGCAGAGCACCCACCAGATCAGCCAGAACTGCGGCGTCTTCAGCGCATCATAGACATAGACGTCGTTCTTGGTGATGAGCTTCTGCGCGACCTTGGGCGGCGCGTAACCTGCCGGCATCCATCCGGCCGGTGGCACGCGCACCATGGCGGCGCCGATCATGGTGAAGATGAGGTAGATGCAGCCGAGCGCAATGAAGGCCTCGGCAACGCCGACATGGGTTGGCGTCGAGAACTTCTGCATCAGCCAGACCGATAGCGGCGAGGCGATGAAGGCACCGCCACCGAAGCCCATGATGGCCATGCCAGTCGCCATGCCGGGCCGATCGGGGAACCATTTGATCAGCGTCGACACCGGCGAGATGTAGCCAATGCCGAGCCCGATGCCGCCGAGGACGCCGTAACCGAAATAGATCAACCAGAGCTGATGGGCATAGACGCCAATCGCCGACACCAGGAAGCCGATGCTCCAGCAGAGGCCTGCCGTGAACATGGCCCGCCTCGGTCCGCCCTCCTCGACCCAGCGGCCGAACACCGCGGCGGAGAGGCCAAGGAAGACGATGGCGATCGAGAAGATCCAACCGAGCTCGGTGAGCTTCCAGTCGTCGGATGCCGACTTGGTGATGCCGATCAGCTTGGTCATCGGCAGGTTGAAGACGCTGAAGGCATAGGCCTGGCCAATGCACAGATGGATGCAAAGCGCTGCCGGCGGGACCAGCCAGCGGCTGAAGCCAGGTTTGGCGATTGTCCGTTCGCGAGCGAGGAAACTCATGAGCATTCTCCTCTACGGCTGGATGAAGAACGCACTCTCGTATGCAATGGCGCGGCGGCCATCGTTCTTTCGATGACTGTCATTTGCCTGTCTCTCCCCAGTGAATCGTTCTCTCTGTTTACTTCTTCTCTCCCGCCTCCTTCAGCCGGCGGACGGCCTGGCGGACGGGATCGTCGAGATCCGTCCCGCCCTTCTCCAGATACGCGACAATCGCGGCGCGCATGCGTGGGTCCCAGAATTTCTGCAAATGGTCGGTGATGGCGGCGACCGGATCGGCCAGCCGCTGCGGCATGAAGAATTTGCCGATCTGGTTGGCCATCATGACGAGCCTGCCGTCGGCCACGGGCTACTCCGCCGCCACTTTTGCGATCCGGCGGCTGTGATCGGCCTGCCGCTCGTAATCGCGCTGCCAGTCGCTCGGCCCATTCGACGGCGAGACCTGCACCGCCGTCACCTTGTATTCAGGGCAGTTGGTCGCCCAGTCCGAATACTCGGTCGTGACGACATTGGCCTGGGTCTCTGGATGATGGAAGGTGGTGTAGACCACCCCCGGGGCGACGCGATCGGTGACTTGCGCGCGCAAAGTCGTGCCGCCGGCCCGGCTGTCGAGCCTCACCCAATCGCCGTCGCGCACGCCGCGCTGCTCGGCATCGTGCGGGTGGATCTCCAGCACGTCCTGGTCATGCCAGACGACGTTCTCGGTACGGCGGGTCTGCGCACCGACATTGTATTGGCTCAGGATTCGGCCGGTGGTCAGCAGCAGCGGGAAGCGCGGGCCTGTGCGCTCATCGGTCGCCACATACTCGGTGACCATGAAGTTGCCCTTGCCACGGACGAAGCCACCGATATGCATGACCGGCGTGCCTTCTGGCGCCTTCTCATTGCACGGCCATTGGACCGAACCCAATCGGTCGATCAGATCGAAGGAGACGCCGGCGAAGGTCGGCGTCAGCTGCGCGATCTCGTCCATGATCTCGGACGGATGGTCGTAGTGCATCTCGAAGCCCATTGCCTTCGAGATGGCGAGCGTGATCTCCCAATCGGCCATGCCGTTCTTCGGCGCCATCACCTTGCGCACGCGATTGATGCGCCGCTCGGCGTTGGTGAAGGTGCCGTCCTTCTCGAGGAAGGTCGACCCGGGCAGGAAGACGTGAGCGTAGTTCGCCGTCTCGTTCAGGAACAGATCCTGCACGACGACGCATTCCATCGCGGCAAGGGCTGCCACCACATGCTTGGTGTTGGGATCGGACTGCAGGATGTCCTCGCCCTGCACGTAGAGGCCCTTGAAGGTGCCCTCGATCGCCGCATCGAACATGTTGGGAATCCGCAGGCCCGGTTCGGCGTCGAGCTTGCGGCCCCACAGCACCTCGAATGTCCCGCGCATAACATCGTCGGAGATATGGCGATAGCCGGTGAGCTCGTGTGGGAAGGAACCCATGTCGCACGAGCCTTGGACATTGTTCTGGCCACGCAGCGGATTCACACCGACGCCTTCGCGGCCAATGTTGCCGGTCGCCATGGCGAGATTGGCGAGCGCCATGACCGCCGTCGTGCCCTGGCTGTGCTCGGTGACGCCGAGGCCGTAGTAGATGGCTGCGTTGCCGCCGGTCGCATAAAGGCGCGCCGCGCTGCGAATCGTTTCGGCAGGAACGCCTGAAATCGCGCTGACGGTTTCCGGGCTGTTCTTGGGGTCGGCCACGAAGCCGGCCCAGAAGTCGTAGGCGTCGTGATCGCAGAACTCGCGCACGAAGCGCTCGTTGGCCAGTCCCTCGGTCACGATCACATGGGCCAGCGCATTCAGAACGGCGGCGTTTGTTCCCGGCCGCAGCGCCAGATGATAGTCGGCCTTCACATGAGGCGTGCGCACGAGGTCGATCCGGCGTGGATCGACCACGATCAGCCGCGCACCCTGGCGCAACCGCTTCTTCATGCGCGAGGCGAAGACCGGATGGGCGTCGGTAGGATTGGCGCCGATCACCAGGATGACGTCGCATTGGTCGACGGAATCGAAATCCTGCGTGCCGGCCGATGTGCCGAAGGTCGTTCTCAGGCCATAGCCAGTCGGCGAGTGGCAGACACGCGCGCAGGTATCGACGTTGTTGTTGCCGAAGCCGCCGCGCACCAGCTTCTGCACCAGATAGGTCTCCTCGTTGGTGCAGCGTGAGGAGGTGATGCCGCCGACGGCAAGCCGGCCATGCTTCTCCTGCAGGCGCTTGAACTCCGAGGCGACGCGATCGATCGCGGCCTCCCAGCTCACCTCGCGCCAGGGCTGGTCGATGCTTTCGCGCATCATCGGCTTCAGGATGCGTTCGCGATGATTGGCGTAGCCCCACGCGAAGCGACCCTTGACGCAGGAGTGGCCGTGATTGGCCTTGCCGTCTTTGTACGGCACCATGCGCACCAGTTCGTCGCCGCGCATCTCCGCGCTGAAGTTGCAGCCGACACCACAATAGGCGCAGGTCGTCACCACCGAACGCTCGGGCTCGCCGAGCTCGATCACCGATTTTTCGGTCAACGCATCGGTCGGGCAGGCCTGCACGCAGGCCCCGCACGACACGCACTCCGAGCTCAGGAAATCGTCGACCGGCGTTCCCGCCGAGACTTTCGACTCGAAGCCCCGACCCTGGATGGTGAGCGCGAAGGTGCCTTGCACCTCTTCACAGGCCCGCACGCAGCGCGAGCAGACGATGCATTTGGCCGGATCGAAGACGAAATAGGGGTTCGACTCATCCTTGGCGTCTGCCAGATGGTTGGCGCCGCCATCGCCATACCGCATCCCGGCGAGACCGACCGTCGCTGCCACCTCCTGCAAGTCGCTGGCATCGGTCGGATGATCCGAGAGGTAGAGCTCCATCACGCCACGCCGGATCTGCGCCAGTCGCTCGCTCTGGGTGGACACCACCAGATTCGCCGCCACGGGCGTGGTGCAGGAAGCCGGGGTCCCGGCGCGGCCCGCGATCTCCACCAGGCAGAGGCGGCAGGAACCGAACGCCTCCAGCGAATCGGTGGCACAGAGCTTGGGGACCTCGATGCCCGCTTCGATGGCGGCGCGCATGATCGACGTGCCGGCGGGCACGGCGACGGCCCGACCATCGATCGTCAGCGTGACCTGCTCGTCCGTAGGACTGGCCGGCGTGCCGTAATCGGTTTCGACAAGAAGTGACATGGTCCTGTCCTCTACTCCGCCGCCGCGGCCGCAAGGGGCGGGCGGTTGAAGTCTTCCGGGAAATGCTTGATGGCGCTCATCACGGGATAGGGCGTGAAGCCGCCCAGGGCGCAGAGCGAGCCGAACTTCAGCGTCTGGCAAAGATCCTCGATCAGGGCGAGATTGGCCTCACGCCGCTCGCCGCGGATGATCCTGTCCATGGTTTCCATGCCGCGCGTCGACCCCAGGCGGCAGGGCGTGCACTTGCCGCAGGATTCGATGGCGCAGAACTCGAGGGCAAAGCGCGCCTGGTGAGCCATGTCGACCGTGTCGTCGAACACCACCAGGCCACCATGGCCGATCAGCCCGTCGCGATTGGCATAGGCTTCATAGTCGTAAGGTGTGTCGAACAGGGCGCGCGGGAAATAGGCACCGAGCGGCCCGCCCGCCTGCACGGCGCGGATCGGGCGGCCACTCTTCGAACCACCGCCGATCTCATCGACAAGCTCGCCCAGGCTCAATCCGAACGGCGCCTCGAACAGGCCGGCATATTTCACGTTGCCGGCGAGCTGGATCGGCATAGTGCCACGCGAGCGGCCGATACCCAGCGCCGCGTAGGCCTCGCCGCCGTCCGCCAGGATCGCCGGCACCGAGGCCAGTGATACAGCGTTGTTGACGACGGTCGGCTTGCCGAACAGGCCCTTGTGCGCAGGCAGTGGCGGCTTGGCGCGCACCTGGCCGCGCTTGCCTTCGAGGCTGTCGAGCAGCGACGTCTCCTCGCCGCAAACATAGGCACCAGCGCCGACTCGCACCTCGATATCGAACTTCGCTTCAGCGCCCAGCAGGCCATCGGCTTCAGCGAGGACGACGGCACGCTCCATTGTCCGCACGGCGTCGGGATATTCGGAGCGGATATAGATGTAGCCCTTGGTCGCGCCTGTCGCGAAGCCTGCGATTGCCATGCCTTCGATCAGCAGGAAGGGATCGCCTTCCATGATCATGCGGTCGGCATAGGTGCCTGAGTCGCCCTCGTCGGCATTGCAGACGACGTACTTGCGATCTGCCGCTGTGTCGGCAACGGTCCTCCACTTGATGCCGGTCGGGAAGCCCGCACCGCCGCGGCCACGCAGACCGGACTTGGTCACTTCCTCGATCGTCTTCGCCGCACCCAGACTCTTCGCGCGCTCGAATCCGCGCCATCCACCGTGCGAGCGATAGTCGGCGAGCGACAGTGGATCGGTGATGCCGCAGCGCGCGAAGGTGATGCGAGTCTGCCGCTTCAGGAAGGGAAGTTCTTCCGGACGCCCGAGGTGCAAGGGATGGCCGATACCGAAACTGGACGCCAACAACGCAGACACATCGCGCGGCGAGACGGGACCGAAGGCAATGCGCCCGGCTGGCGTCTCGACCTCGATCATCGGCTCCAGCCAGAACAGGCCACGCGAGCCCGTACGCACGATCACGATCTTGCGGCCAAGCCGCCTTGCCTCGACCTCGAATGCCGCAGCGACGCGGTCCGCCCCGACAGCACGGGCAATGGCATCGCGGGGCACGAAGAGGCGCAGCGTCATTGCCCCACCTCGCGAGCGATCTCGTCGATCGCGTCCGGATCGAGCCGCGCCATTGGCGTGTTGTCGAGCATTGCCGACGGCGCGCAGGCGCAAAGGCCCAGGCAATAGGTGGCTTCGATGGTCAACGCGCCGTCCGACGTGGTCTCGCCCCAACCCACGCCAAAATGCTTCAGCACCTGCTCGGCAACCGCCTCGCCTTGCATCGACTGGCAGGCTTCGGCCCGGCACACCTTCAGCACGTGGCGGCCGGCGGGTCGGTCACGGAAGTCGTGATAGAACGACGCCACGCCATGCACCTCGGCGCGCGTGAGGTTCAGTTCAGTGGCAATGAGGCGGATGGCTTCGACCGGCACACAGCCGAACGTTGCCTGCACATCATGCAGGATGGGCAGCAACGGCCCTTCGCGACCGTCGTAACGACGGACGATTTCCAGAGCCAGCGTTTCGTTCCACGCCGAGTGCATCGGCCTCTCCGTCCCTCGGACTTGGTTGTTGGTTGGCCGTCCCCACGACGACGAATGCAGTAACAATGAACGGCCTGGGCGGCAGACCTCAATAAAGCTGTCTAATGCTGCAATAGAACAAATCTATTAATTCCCTGAAATAGCCACTTATACGAATATAGTCGTATACTATATCTTGTGCCTCAAGCGGGATGACACAAGCTATTGTGCCAGCGCTTTCGCCAGTGCTCGCGCTTCTGTGACAAGGGCCGATACCAGAGTCGTCATCGGCTCCCGTGGCGGCACCACCAATCCGATCTGATGAACCACATCTGGTTCGACAATGGGAATGGAGCGCAGACGTTCCGTGAGCCCCAGCGTCTCGGCGAGCTTTTCGGGCATGACGCTCGCCCAGCGGCCGGTACGGACATGGGAGAACAGCACGATCATTGAATTTGATTCGAGCGTCGGCTCGGCCGCGCCACCGGCGGAGTGCAGCAGGCCGTCGATGATGCGCCGGTTCTGCATGTCCGGCGTGAGCAGGCAAAGCGGGATCTTGGCGACTTCGGCCCAGGTGACTCGATCATGGTTGCCGAGCGGGCTCTCGGCCGAGGTCAACAGCCGATACTGCTCATTGTAAAGCGGCACCGCCCGCATGCGGCCGAGCGGTTCGTTGTCAATGTAGGTGAGGCCGGCATCGACTTCGAGATTGTCCAACATCGACAGGACCTCGATCGAGGTGCGCGACAGGATGGTGAACTTCACGTTGGGATGGCGTGCGCGGTAAGGCGTGGTGAGTGCCGAGACCATCGGCAACGCCGTCGGGATCGCCGCGATCTTGAGATGGCCGGCGAGGCCCTTCTTCAGCGTCTGCACTTCCTGGCGCATGGCGCGGGCATCGGCGACGATGCCGCGGGCCCAGTCGAGGACCCGCTCGCCCTCGGCCGTGAAGCCCAGAAAGCGCGACGTGCGCTGCACCAACATGACACCCAGCGTGTCCTCAAGCTGCTTGATGCCGGCGGAGAAAGTCGGTTGCGACACTCCGCATTGCTCGGCCGCCTTGCCGAAATTGCGTTCACGCGCCAGCGCCAGCAGATATTCGAGCTTGTCGATCATCCCTCTATCCTAGAGGCCCGCCATCCTAAAGGCCCAATGTCAGCTGTGGCGCAACCGGTTGCACCCGCTCTGCCATGTTCGACAGCGACACCCCCAGCAGTCGGACCTTTTTCTCGAGCGGGAAGATGGTGCGCACCAGTTCGACGCTTGCCCGTTCGAGTTCGGCGCGACTTGCCACCGGCGCCGGTAGAGTGCGGCTGCGCGTGACGATCTGGAAGTCGGCGTACTTGATCTTCACGGTCACCGTGCGGCCGGCGATGCCCGTGCGCTCGCAATAGCCCCAGACGTCGTCGAGCACCGACAACACGCCCTCCTCGATATCGACCATCCGGCCGAGGTCCTGCGCAAAGGTCGTTTCCGAGCCGACCGACTTGCGTGGCCGGTCGGGCACGACGCGACGATCGTCCTGTCCGCGCGCGATCGCATAGTAATAACCGCCCGACTTGCCGAAATAGCGCTGCAGGAAATCCAGCGACTGCACCTTGAGATCGGCGCCGGTCTGGATGCCGAGCCGCTTCATCTTGGCCTCGGTCGCGGGCCCCACGCCGTGGAACTTGCCGACCGGCAGGGTTTCCACGAAGGCTGGCCCTTTCTCAGGCCGGATCACGAACTGTCCGTTGGGCTTGCGATGATCCGAGGCGAGCTTTGCCAGGAACTTGTTGTAGGAGATACCAGCCGAGGCGGTAAGCCCGGTCTCCTCCAGGATACGGGCGCGGATCTCACGCGCGATCTCGGAGGCCAGTGGCATGTTCTTGAGGTTTGTCGTGACGTCGAGATAGGCCTCGTCGAGCGACAATGGCTCCACGAGCGGCGTGTACTCCAGGAAGATGGCGCGGATCTGCTGCGAAACCTGCTTGTAGACCTCGAAGTGCGGCTTCACGAACAGGAGTTCCGGGCAGAGCCGGCGCGCCGTCGTCGATGGCATGGCCGAGCGCACGCCGAAACGGCGGGCCTCGTAGCTCGCCGCCATCACCACGCCGCGCTCGCGACTTCCCCCCACAGCAACGGGCTTGCCGCGCAAGTCGGGATCGTCTCGCTGCTCCACGGAAGCATAGAAGGCATCCATATCGAGATGGATGATCTTGCGGATGTCCGCCTCAGCCATGACGCCTGAGCCTACGACCTTCCCAGGGCTCCCTCCACGCCTTTCAGGGCTTGCTTGCGGACGACGATCGCTCCAAAACCAGCGCAGTCCCCTGCGAACAAAGGCACCTCATGCCCGCGCCGAGCAACGACGAGATCCGCATCCTCACACCCTCGGGCATGCTGGGCTACGGCTTCCCGCTCGATCATTTCCGGCTCGGCCTGGCGCAGAAGCCGCATGCCATCACCATCGATTCCGGTTCGACGGACTCGGGTCCCCAGAAGCTTGGCCTGGGGGAAATGACCTGCAGCCGAGAAGCCTACCTGAAGGACCTCGAGGTACTGCTGGAAGCGCAGAACGAGGCGCGCATACCGCTCCTGATCTCCTCCGCCGGTGGCGACGGCAGCAACCTCCATGTCGATGCCTTCCGCGATATGATTGCCGACCTCGCGCACCAGCGCGGCTGGCGGTTCAAGCTGGCTCGCATCTATGCCGATATCGACAAGAACCATATCCGCCGCGAACTGAAAGCGGGCCGCGTCGAGCCGCTGGGTCCGGTGCCGCCGCTCGATCCTGCCGAGGTCGAGTCCGCGACAGTCGTTGTGGCGCAAATGGGCGCCGAACCATTCCTGAAGGCGCTCGACGAAAGTGAAGGCGTAGACGTAATCGTGAGCGGCCGCGCCTACGATCCCTCGCCCACCGCCGCGATGGCGATCCGCGCCGGCTTCGACCCGGCACTGGCCTGGCACATGGGCAAGATCATGGAGTGCGGCGCGCTCTGCGCCGAACCCGTGGGGCGTTGCGTCATCGGCTACTTGCGGCGCGATCACTTCGAGATCGAGCCGCTCAATCCTGCCGAGCGCTGTACCACCGCCTCGGTCGCGGCCCATACGCTCTACGAAAAAACCCATCCCTTCCTGCTCGCCGGCCCCGGCGGCACGCTCGATCTCTCGAACTGCAAGTACGAGCAGGTAACCGACCGTCGGGTGCGCGTTTCCGGCAGCCGCTTCGATCCGGGTCGGCGGTACACTGTGAAACTCGAAGGCGCCAAGACCGCGGGCTGGCGCAGCATCTTCATCGCCGGCGCCCGCGATCCGATCTTCATCGGCCAGATCGATTCGATCCTCGACAAGGTGATCGCAGGGGCCCGCGCCTATTTCAGCGAGGTGCCGGAAGAGACCTACCGCATCATCCCGCATATCTACGGCAAGAACGGCATCATGGGCGATCTCGAACCGGTGAAGGTGCCAGCGCACGAGCTTTGCATCATCGTCGAGGTGGCCGCGGCGACGCAGGCGCTGGCGACCGCGATCTGCGGCAAGCTGCGCACCAGCCTGATGCATGCGCCCTATCCCGGTCGGATCGCCACCGCAGGCAATCTCGCCTCGCCCTTCACGCCGCTCGAGATTCCGCTTGGCCAGGCCTGCGAATTCAACGTCTACCATCTGATGACGGTCGACAGCCCCACCGCCCTGTTCCCGATCAAGTACGAGGAACTCGCGTGACGACGGTCGTGCCCACGCCGTTGCGCGACATCGCCAAGGTCGTGCGCAGCAAGAACGCCGGCCCGTTCGAGATCACGCTCGATATCATCTTCAAGTCGAAGGAAGACTACGAGGCGGTCAAAAAGAGCGGCGTCATCACTAAAGAGCTGGTCTCCGAGCTCTACAATGTGCCGACACAGGCGATCATCACCTTCGGCTTCTTCGACCTCGTCAACGCCGTGAAGATCACGCTGCCGCGGCCACGCCCGCAAGGCGGTGTCGGCGAGACCGACATGCACGCCGCCCAGCAGCACGTGCCCTTGCAGGAAATCCGCATCCCCTGGCCGGCGAAGTAACGCTCATGGTCATTTGGACCGCGAGCGTCCCGCTCGCTTCAAGCGCATATGAATGCGCGAAATGAGCGCGCAGGATGCGCGCGGTCCGGAAGAGCGCTCCTATGACTAAAACGGCCACCAACCTTTCTTGACCGGTGATGGCTTGGGCAAGGCGGCTGGCATCGTCGGCATTATCGCGGGAATGTCGGAGTCCCGCCAACCGCCACCCAATGCCGTCACCAGTGTGGCAGCGGTTGTGAAGCGATTCAGCCGGATGTTGATCAGCGTCTGCTGGGTGCTGAGGGAGGTGGTCTGTGCGGTGACAACTGTCGTGTAGGCCACGGTACCGGCTGTGTACTGGTTGAGCGACAGCTCCTCGGCCTCGCGCGCGGCGGCGACGGCGCGGCGCTGGATGGCTTCCTGCTCCGCGTAATAGCGCTGTTGCGCCAAGGCATCTTCGACTTGCTGGAAAGCGGTGAGCACCGTCTGGCGATAGGTGGCGACGATCTTATCGTAGTTGGCCTTCGCACCTTCGACCTGGGCTGCGCGGGCACCCCCGTCGATCAGCGTGCCGGCAAGCTGCGGTCCCAACGACCAAACGGCGGAGCTGATTTGTAGCAGCTTGCTGAGCGTGGTGCTCAAGAAGCTGATGCTGGCATTGAAAGTGAAGTCGGGATAGTAGGCCGCCTGCGCCACGCCAATCTGCGCGTTTGCCGACTGCATCTGACGCTCGGCGGAAGCGATGTCGGGCCGCCGCTCAAGCAAGAGCGTCGGCGTCCCTGCGTCGAGCGTGGGCACGGTTCGCGGAGTCGGGGCGGTTTCGACCGAGACTTCGGCCGGCATTTTTCCAACGAGTGCGGCGATCGCATGCTCGAACTGCGCGCGATTGGCCCCTTCGGCGGCATAGAGCGCGCGGGTCTGCTCCAGCTGGGACTGCGCCTGCGCGAGATCCAATCGCGACGCCGTACCGGCATTCATCTGGTTGCGCACGATATCAAGCGACCGCTGGTAGGCCGCGACCGACTGCCGGTAGAGTGAGAGGCGCTCGTCGGAAATGCGCAGCGAGAAGTAGCTCGTCGCCAGGCTGGCCTGGATAGAGAGGCGAGCCGACGCGAGGTCCGCGGCGCTTGCCTGCGCTGCCGCCGCGTCGCTCTCGATCGTGCGCCGGATGCGGCCCCACACATCGATTTCCCACGAAAGCGTGCCGCCGATGGAATATTCGCCGAACGAATTGCCGCCCGTCGCCGAGACAAGACCATTGCCGCTCACGCGGCCGCCGCTTGAGCTGTTTTGCGTGACGGAGCTCGTATAGCCGACGGTCGGATAGAGCGCGGACTGGCTTTGACGGATCAGCGCCACAGCCTGGCGATAGGCAGCCTCGTTCTCCTTGAGCGTCTGGTTCGAGACATCGACCTCGGCCATCAAACGATCGAGCGTCGTATCGCCGTAAATCGTCCACCAAGACCCGCGGTCGAGCGTGTCGCGCGGTAGCGCCGGGCGGAACGCCACGCCCTCGACCTCCTGGTAGGCCGCTTCCTTGTAGGTCGGTGTTGGATCGGTGGCGGGCGGTGGTCGCGTGTAGTTGGGACCTACCATGCAGCCGGAGAGCAGCAACAGGGCAAGACAAGCAGCCGTACGATTCATGCGCGGGCCTCGAGCCCGCCTAAGGAGCGCGCCAGGCGGCCGTAGGGATCGCGGTCGCGACGACGAAAGCGGTCGAGATAGAGATAGATCACCGGAGTGGTGTAGAGGGTCAGGACCTGGCTGACCAGCAGGCCGCCGATGATCGAGAGGCCGAGAGGCCGCCGCAGCTCGGCGCCATCGCCGAAGTTCAGCGCCAGCGGCAGGGCGCCAAGCATCGCCGCCATGGTCGTCATCAAGATCGGCCGGAAGCGCAGCAGGCACGCCTGGTAGATCGCGTCACGGGGATCGAGACCCTGGTTGCGTTCACGATCAAGCGCGACGTCGATCATCATGATCGCGTTCTTCTTGACGATCCCGATCAGCAGCAGGACGCCGATCATCGCGATGATGCTGAGCTCGACCTTGAAGAGCAGGAGTGCCAGCAGTGCGCCGATGCCCGCCGACGGCAAAGTCGAGAGGATCGTGAGCGGGTGGATATAGCTCTCGTAGAGGATGCCCAGCACGATGTAGATAGCCGCGAACGCAAACAGGATCACGATGACCTGGGTATTGAGCGACTGCTGGAAGGCGCGCGCGGTGCCCTGGAATGCGCCGTGGATCGTCGACGGCACGCCGATCTCGCGCATGGTGTCGTTCACATAGGCGACCGCGTCGCTCAGGGTCTTGTTGGGCGCGAGGTTGAACGAAACGGTGGTGGCAACGAACAGCCCCTGATGATTGACGCCGATCGGCGTGGTGTCGAAGTCGTAATAGGTCACGGCGGAAAGCGGGACCATGGTTTCCGGCGACGTGCTGACGGCCGCGCCCGTCGAGGCCGAGCCGCGGCCACTGACCGCAATCTGGTTGGTGAGCTGGTTGCGCACGGCCTGGCTCGGATCGAGCGACGTGGCAGCGTTGGTCAACCGGCTCACCGAGCCGGTCGTGCCCTGGGTGGCCGACACGGTCGGCGACGGCGCAATGATGGCTTGTGTCGCCTGCGCGCCACTGATGGCACCCCCTGAGGTGCTGACGTAGATCTGGTCCAGGGTATTGGGGTTCTGCCAGTACTGCGGCGCCACCTCCATCACCACGTGGTACTGGTTGAGCGCATTGTAGATGGTCGAGACTTGGCGCTGGCCGAATGCGTCGTAGAGCGTCGCCGAGATCGCACTGGTATTGACCCCGAGCCGGCTCGCTGCATCACGGTCGATCGTGACATTGACCTGCAGCCCATGCTGCTGCTGGTCGGAATCGACATCGGTAATGACCGAGGTGTCGCGTTGCAACGCCGCCACCAGCTTCGGCCCCCAGGCGTAGAGGTCCGAGAGAGAGTCCGATTGCAGGGTGAACTGGTATTGCGAATTGCTCTGCCGGCCGCCGACGCGGATGTCCTGCACCGCCACCATGAAGAGGTTGGCGCCCGGCACCTGGGCGAGCCGGGCCCGGAGGCGCGTGATCACCTGGTCCGCCGAGGCGTCGCGTTCGGACAGCGGCTTCAGCTGCGCGAACAGAAAGCCCGAGTTGGTCTGATAGCCACCGGTGAAGCCGACCACGTTCTGGACGGCCGGATCGGCGCGGACAATGGCGACGAACTGGCGGAATTTCCGGCGCATCGACTGGAAGGAGATGCTCTGGTCGGCGCGCATGCCGCCGATGATGCGGCCGGTATCCTGTTGCGGGAAGAAGCCCTTGGGGATCTCGACATAGAGGAAGATGTTGAGGACCACCGTGCCGAGGAAGACCAGGGCGGTGGCGCCCGGATGGCGCAGCACCCAGGCAAGCGTGCGGCCGTAGAAATTCTGCACGCCCGTGAAGATCCGTTCGCTGGTCCGGGCAAGCCAGTTCTCCCGCCGATGCCCTTCCGCGCGCGGCGGCCGCAGCACGAAGGCGCACATCATCGGCGTGGTGGTGAGCGATACCACCATCGAGATCATGATCGCGATGGTGAGCGTCACCGCGAACTCGCGGAACAGGCGGCCGACGATGCCACCCATCAGCAGAATGGGGATGAAGACCGCGACCAGCGACAGGCTCATCGAGACCACGGTGAAGCCCACCTCGCGGGCACCAAGCAGCGCCGCTTGCCGCCTTGGCATCCCGGCCTCGATGTGGCGGGAGATGTTCTCGAGCACGATGATGGCGTCGTCGACGACAAAGCCGGCCGAGATCGTGAGCGCCATCAGCGAAAGATTGTTGAGGCTGAAGCCCATCAGGTACATGACGCCGAAGGTGCCGACCAGGGACACCGGAACGGCGACAGAAGGCACGAGACCTGCCCGGACCGAGCGCAGGAAGGCAAACGTCACCAGCACGACGAGGATGACGCTGAGCGTCAGCGCGCGCTCCACCTCCTTCAGCGAAGCTCGGATCGTCGTCGTACGGTCGCTCGCCATCGTCACGTCGACCTCGGTCGGCAGTGCCGCCTGCAGCTCGGGCAGCACCTCCTTCACCTGGTCGACCGTCTCGATGATATTGGCGTTGGGCTGGAGGTAGATGATCACCAGCACCGACCGCTTGCCGTTGGACTGCCCCTCGTTCCGGACGTCCTCCACCGAGTCCTGGATATCGGCCACATCGCTCAACCGCACCGGAGCATTGTTGCGCCAGGCGACGATCAGGTTGCGATAGTCGTCGGCAACCCGCGATTGGTCATTGGTGTAGAGCTGATAGCGTCGCTCACCCACCTCGATGGCGCCTTTGGGAGCATTGGCGTTGGCCGCGGCGAGGGCCGCGCGCACGCTTTCGAGACCGATGCGATATTTCGAGAGCGCGTCGGGATTGATCTCCACGCGCACCGCCGGCAGCGAGCTGCCGCCCAGGACCACCTGCCCTACTCCCGTCACCTGGCTCAGCTTCTGCTGCAGGACGTTCGACGCTGCGTCGTAAAGCTGGCCCTGTGTCAACGTTTCGGAGGTAAGCGCCAGGATCACCGCAGGCGCGTCGGCCGGGTTCAGCTTGCGGTAGATCGGGTTCGACCGGAGGCTGGTCGGCATGTCGGCGCGCGCAGCGTTGATCGCCGCCTGCACGTCGCGCGCAGCGCCGTCTATGTCGCGTGACAGGTCGAACTGCAGCACGATGCGCGAATTGCCCACCGTGCTGGTGGAGGTGATCTCGCTCACACCCGCGATCGCGCCCAGCCGCCTCTCGAGCGGCGTCGTCACGCTGGTCGCCACGGTGTCGGGCGAGGCACCGGGCAACTGGGCCTGCACCAGGATCGTCGGGAAATCGACTTTCGGCAACGGCGAGACCGGAAGCGCGATGAAGCCCATGAGGCCGGCGAGCAGGATACCGGCGGTCAGCAGGGTGGTAGCGACGGGCCGCGCGATGAAGACACCCGAAAAGCTCACGGCCGGAAGCCCTCAGGCAGCTCGGTAGGCTCCGGTCCGCCGCCGCTCGCCAGGGGATAGGCCGGCGTGTCGAGCGGTATGCCGCGCAGGCGTCGCGCGATGCGGTCGAAGGCGAGATAGATCACGGGCGTCGTGAAGAGCGTCAGCATCTGGCTCACGATCAGGCCACCGACGATGGTGAGACCCAGCGGATGGCGCAGCTCCGACCCGGTGCCGGTGCCCAGCATCAGCGGCAGGGCGCCGACCAGTGCGGCGATGGTCGTCATGAGGATCGGCCGGAAGCGCAACAGGCAGGCCTGATGGATCGCCTCCTGCGGCGCCTTGCCCTCGTGGCGCTCGGCGTCGAGTGCGAAGTCGATCATCATGATCGCGTTCTTCTTCACGATACCGATCAGCAGCACGATGCCGATGATGGCCACGACGCTGAGATCGTCGCCTGCGATCATGAGGGCGAGCAACGCACCGATGCCGGCCGACGGCAGGGTCGAAAGGATTGTGATGGGGTGGATGTAGCTCTCGTAGAGCACGCCCAGCACGATATAGACGGTGACGATTGCTGCGAGGATCAGCAGGAGCTGGCTGTTGAGTGCCTTCTGGAAGGCGAGAGCGGCGCCCTGGAAATGGGTCGAGATCGAGCGCGGCATCCCGATCTCCGCCTGCGCCTTGGTGATGGCGTCGACCGCAGCGCCAAGAGAAGCGCCCGGAGCCAGGTTGAAGGAGATCGTGGTCGCCGGGAACTGGCTTAGCCGGTCGAGACGCAATGGGCCAGTCTGTTGCTCGAAGGTGGCGATCGCCGACAACGGCACCTGTTTGCCGGACGTCGAGCCGGGAAGATAGAGGTTGTTCAGCGCGTCGAGCGAACCGGCCATCGAGGGCATGAGCTCGTAAATCACTCGATACTGGTTGGATTGCGTGTAGACGGTCGAGACGATGCGCTGGCCGAACGAATCGTAGAGCAGGTTATCGACCGTGGCGGCGGTGATGCCGAAGCGGGCGGCTGCGTCACGGTCGATCTTGATGAACACCGTGAGGCCCTGGTTCTGCAGCTCGCTCGTGACGTCGACGATCTCGGGGATCTGCGACAGGCGTTGCACCAGCCGCGGCACCCAGGTGTCGAAGTCCTTTGGATTGGGGCTCTCCAGCACGAACTGATACTGCGTGCGGCTCACCGTCGAATCGATGGTGAGATCCTGCGACGGCTGCATGTAGAGCTGTATGCCCTCGACCGCAGCGGTCTCGCGCAGGATCCGGCGGATGATCTGGCTTGCCGACAGCGAGCGCGAATCGCGCTCCTTGAGGTTGATCAGCATGCGCCCGGAGTTGAGCGTCGGATTGGTGCCGTCGACGCCAACGAAGGAGCTGAGGCTCTCGACATCGGGATCCTTCAGGATCACGTCGGCAAGTGCACGTTGGCGATCACGCATGGCCTCGAACGAGACGGTTTGCGACGCTTCAGTGACCGCCTGGATCAGGCCATTGTCCTGGACCGGAAAGAAACCTTTGGGAATGGCGATGTAGAGCGCGACGGTCAGCGCCACCGTCGCGACCGCAACCAGGAGCGTGAGCGGCTGATGCCGGAACACGACCACCAAGCCGCGGTCGTAGAGATCGATCAGTCTGCCGAACCAGCGGGCGCCCAGCGCCTGGGCCTCGGGATGGGCCGTCGCACTCGGGGGTGGCGGCTCGCCGGGGCGGCTCTGCCCGACGTCGCGCCGGCGCAGGAGCTGGGCGCACATCATGGGCACCAGCGTGAGCGAGACCACCGCCGAGATCAGGATGGTGACGGCGAGCGTGATTGCGAACTCGCCGAACAGCCGGCCCACAACGTCGCCCATGAATAGGAGCGGGATCAGCACCGCAATCAGCGAGACAGTGAGCGACACGACGGTAAAGGCGATCTGGCTCGACCCCTTCAGGGCCGCCTCGAACGGATCGTCGCCTTCCTCGATATAGCGGGCGATGTTCTCGATCATGACGATCGCGTCGTCGACCACGAAGCCGGTCGCGATGGTGAGCGCCATGATCGAGAGATTGTTGAGCGAGAAGCCGGCGAGGTACATCACCGCCAGGGTGCCCACGAGCGACAATGGCACCGAGAGACTGGGAATGATGGTGGCCCGCCAATCCCCCAGGAACAGGAAGATGACGGCCACCACCAGCAGGACGGCGAACGAAAGCTCGATCTGCACATCGCGTACCGAGGCCCGGATGGTGACCGTGCGGTCGGTCAGGACCGACACGTCGATCGAGGGCGGCAGCGTCTCGCGCAGTTGCGGCAACAGGGCCTTGATGTCGTTGACCACGGCAATGACGTTGGCGCCGGGCTGCCGCTGCACGTTCACGATTACCGCCTGGTCGGTGTTCACCCAGGCGATCAGGCGATTGTTCTCCTGGCCGGCCTCGACACTGGCGACGTCGGAAAGCCTGACCGGCGCGCCATTCCGGTAGGCGACGATCACGTTGTTGAACAGCTTGGGATCGGTGATCTGGTCGTTGGCGTTGATCGTGTAATTACGCGTCGGGCCGTCGAAGTTGCCCTTGGGTGTATTGACGTTGGCATTGGTGATGGTGGTGCGCAGGTCATCGACGTTGAGCCCGTAGGCGGCCAGCGCCGTCGGGTTGGCGCGGATGCGGTAGCCCGGCTTTTGCCCGCCTTCGAGTGTGACCAGGCCGACACCGGCAACCTGCGAGATCTTCTGGCCGAGCCTCACGTCGATCAGGTCGTAGACCTTGGTAAGCGGTTCAGTCTTGGAGGTGACGGCAAGGGTCAGGATCGGCGCATCCGCCGGATTGACCTTGGCGTAGATCGGCGGGGCGGGAAGATCGGCTGGCAACAGGTTGCCGGCCGCGTTGATCGCCGCCTGGACCTGCTGTTCGGCGATGTCGATGCCGAGCGACAGGCTGAATTGCAGCGTGATCGCCGAAGCGCCGGCCGAGCTGGTCGAGGTCATCTGGTTGAGACCCGGCATCTGGCCGAACTGCCGCTCGAGCGGCGCCGTCACCGAGGAGGTCATCACCTCGGGCCCCGCGCCGGGATAGAGAGTGAGGACGCGGATGGTCGGGTAGTCGACCTGCGGCAACGCGGCGAGCGGCAGGAAGCGATAGGCGATCACGCCCACCAGCATGATCGCCACCATCAGGAGGGATGTGCCGACCGGTCGCTCGATGAATATCCGCGACGGATTCATACCGCGGACGCGACTATTGGTTGGACTGCGCCGGACGTCCGGCGCCGCCGCCCGCTGCCTCTGCGTCCGCTCGGGCGGGCGCGGCGGCGACCGGTCTCGCCGGCACCCGGATCTTGCTCCCGTCGCGCAGGCGGTCAGCGCCGTCGATCACCACGCGATCGTTGAGCGCAAGGCCCTTGGTCACGGCGATCTTCTCGCCGTCGCTGGCGCCGGTCTCGATCACTGCGATCTCCACCGTGTCGTCGGCCTTCACGCGATAGACAAAGGTGCCGGGCTGCCCTTTCTGGATTGCCGCGACCGGCACGACCAGCGCATCCCTCACCGTATCGACCAGCAGCCGGATATTGACGAACTGATTGGGGAACAGCGCTTCATCGCTGTTGTCGAACATCGCGCGCAACTTCACCGTGCCGGTGGTCGTGTCGATCTGGTTGTCGGTGGTGGCGAGCTTGCCGACACCCAGCTCGACCTTCTGTGCGCGATCGAGCGCCGTCGCCTGCAGGATCGCGCCCTCGCGCAGCCGCTTGCGCACCGCCGGCAGCGCATCCTCGGGGATGGGGAACAGCACCGACATCGGCTGCATCAGGGTGATGACGCAGATTCCGGTGGCATCGCCCATGGTCACATAGTTGCCCTGGTCGACCAGGCGCAGGCCAATCCGGCCGTCGGTCGGCGCCACGATCCGGGTGTAGACGAGATTGAGCTTCGCCTGGTCCACCGCCGCGCGGTCGGTCACCAGCGTGGCCTCATATTGCCGGACCAGCGCGGCCTGGGTGTCATAGACCTGGCGGGCCACCGAGGCCTGGGCCACCAGCTTCTCGTACCGTGCCAGGTCCAGCTCGGCATTCTTGAGCAGCGCCTGGTCCTTTTCCAGGGTGCCTATGGCTTGCTGAAGGGCGACGTCGTAAGGGCGCGGATCGACAACCGCGAGCAGGTCGCCCTTCTTGACGGCCTGCCCTTCCGTGAAGGCGACCTGGACGAGCTGGCCCGTGATCTGGGTCTTGACGGTCACCGTCGCGAGCGGTGTGACGGTCCCCAGCGCCCTATCGACAATGGGGATATCGCCCTTCGCGACGCTCGCCAGGCCGACCGTGACCGCCTGGTTGGCGGCGGCGTTCCGGCCGCCCCGGCTCTGCGGCGCCGGTCCGGAATGCGTGAAATACCACGCGGCGCCGATGACGACCGCGAGCCCAACGCCAATCCCAAGCAGGGTGCGCAGTCGATTCATGGCTTAAAAAGCCTCAAAAGCAGGTCCTTTCCCTTATACGCAGGAACTGCTCGGAGTCTCCCCCAGCCATGGCGGGGGGGCAAGGCGACCGGGTGACCTCTCCAGCCGAGGCCCACCGGTCGCCGCGAGCGTCAGTCGGCGGCCTTGTCAGGCACGTAGAGGGCGTTTCCGCCAGCTTTGAACTTGTCGCTCATCTCCTTCATGCCCTTCTGGGCATAGTCGCGGATGTCCTGGGTGATGCGCATGGAGCAGAACTTCGGCCCGCACATGGAGCAGAAGTGCGCGGTTTTGTGCGCCTCCTTGGGCATCGTCTCGTCATGGAACTTCTCGGCCGTCGCCGGATCGAGCGAGAGGTTGAACTGGTCGCGCCAGCGGAAATCGAAGCGCGCCTTGGAAAGCGCATCGTCGCGCAGGCGGGCTGCGGGATGTCCCTTGGCGAGGTCGGCGGCGTGGGCGGCGATCTTGTAGGTGATGACACCCACCTTCACATCGTCGCGATCAGGCAGGCCCAGGTGCTCCTTGGGCGTGACGTAACAGAGCATCGCGGTACCGAACCAGCCGATCATGGCGGCGCCGATCCCCGAGGTAATGTGGTCGTAACCCGGAGCGATGTCGGTGACGAGCGGGCCCAGGGTGTAGAACGGCGCCTCGCCGCACTCCTTGAGCTGCTTCTCCATGTTCACCTTGATCTTGTGCATGGGCACATGGCCCGGCCCTTCGATCATGACCTGGCAGCCCTTGTCCCAGGCCACCTTGGTGAGCTCGCCCAGAGTCTCGAGCTCGGCGAATTGGGCGGCGTCGTTCGCGTCGGCGTTCGATCCCGGGCGCAGTCCGTCACCCAGCGAGAACGACACGTCATACTTGCGCATGATGTCGCAAATGTCGCCGAAGTGCTCGTAGAGGAAGCTCTCGCGATGCTCGGTGAGGCACCATTGCGCCATCATCGAACCGCCGCGGCTCACAATGCCGGTGACGCGGCTTGCCGTCAGCGGCACGTGCGCGAGCCGAACGCCAGCATGGATAGTGAAGTAATCGACCCCCTGCTCGCACTGCTCCATCAGCGTGTCCCGGAACACCTCCCAGGAGAGCTTGGTCGGATCGCCGCCCACCTTCTCCAGGGCCTGGTAGATCGGCACAGTGCCGATCGGCACCGGGGCATTGCGCACGATCCACTCGCGCGTGTCGTGAATGTTCCGGCCGGTCGAGAGGTCCATCACCGTGTCGGCGCCCCAGCGGATCGCCCACACCATCTTCTCGACCTCCTCCTCCATCGAGGAGGAGACCGCCGAATTGCCGATGTTGGCGTTGATCTTCACCAGGAAATTGCGGCCGATGATCATCGGCTCGACTTCGGCATGGTTGATGTTGGCCGGAATGATCGCCCGGCCGGCCGCCACCTCGGCACGCACGAACTCGGGCGTGATGAATTCCGGCAGCGCTGCACCGAAGCTCTCGCCGTCGGCCAGCCGCTCCTTGGCGAGTTCATGCGCCCGCTTGCGGCCGAGATTCTCGCGGGCAGCGACGTAGATCATCTCCTTGGTGACGATGCCCTGGCGTGCCCATTCGAACTGGGTGATCGGCTTGCTGTCGAGGCCGCGCAGCGGCCGCGGCGTGTTTGGGAAGGGCTGCAGCGCCGTCGTCTTCACGTTGCCGTTGTCGATCGGCTGGATCGGGCGGCCCGTATATTCCTCGACACCGCCACGTGCCAGCACCCAACCGCGCCGCGTACGCGCCAGACCCTTGCTGACATCGATCGCGATCGCAGGGTCGGTGTAAGGACCGGTCGTGTCGTAGACCCGGACCTTGGGTTCGGTGGGCTCGGAAAGCGTGATCTCGCGCAAGGGGACGCTGAGCTCGGGCGCCTCTTCCGGCGTGACATAGATCTTTTGTGAGGCCGGCAATGGCCCGGTCGTCACCTTGGGTGTGGCGATGATGTTATCCATGACGAAGGATCTCCTATGACAAGCGACAGAAGGAGATCCGGTGTGTCCTGCAAAGGAAGGCATCCTGTCCCTTCGCCGGCATGACCCGGATCAGGTTCAAAGGGTCACCGCGCTGCCGGCGATCGCGGGGATCGTGGCCGTCGGTATCTCAGCCCCCTGTCGGGGCCCCCCTTGGACGGGAGCCATCCTAGACCGAACCGCCCGGGGAAAAAACCCGGTCATACCCGCCAACCGAAACGGTCCTTGCCAAGGCGTCTGGCGTCTACAATATCAGAGCTCGAATATCATGAACGGAGCGTCCGCATGTCCGATTCCCGCGTCAGCTACCAGGAATTCGCAAAAATCGCCCCCGCCGCGCAGGCCGCTTTGCTGGCCATGGGCAAGGCAGTCGAGGAGACCGGGCTCGACAAGCAGCTCATTGAGCTGGTGAAGCTGCGCGTCTCGCAGATCAACAACTGTGCCTTCTGCCTGCAGATCCATCTCAACGTCTCGCGCCGGATCGGAGTGCCGCAGGAAAAGCTCGACCTCGTCGCCACCTGGGAGGAAGCCGGTATCTTCACAGCTCGCGAGTGCGCGGCGCTCGCTTGGGCCGAGCAGCTGGCGCATTTGCCCGGCCACTCGGTTTCCGACCAGGCCTACGCGGCTGCCCGCGAGCACTTCAGCGAGAGCGAGTTGCTGTGGCTCAGCGTCGCTATCGCCAACATCAGTGCCTGGAACCGCCTGGGCGCCGCCTTCCGCTTCACGCCGCCGATCCCCAAGAAGGCCGCAGCGGCGGCCTGACCGTCAGGCAGGCCTGAGTTTCAGGGTGAAGATCGCGCCGCCTTCCGGCCGGTTCGCGACAGTCACGCTACCGTCATGGGCTTCGGCCACGCGGGCGACGATCGCAAGGCCCAGGCCACGGCTCTCGCCGCTCTCGCGATCGCGTCGCCAGAAGCGGCGGAAGATCGATTCGCGATCGGCGTCGGGGATCCCCGGCCCGTCATCGAGAACTCGTACGCTGCCATCCTTGGTGACCTCGACCTCGATCGACACGCCAGGCGGCGTATGTCGGATGGCGTTCTCGATCAGGTTGCGGACAGCGCGGAACAAGGCCTCGGCCTGGCCGCGCACCCACACCGGACCGGCATCGCCGATCAGCGCAATGGTCTTGGACATCTCGACCGCCAGCGGCGCCATGAAGCCCACTGCGTCGGCGCAGACCGCCTGGAGATCGGCCTTCGAGTCGGTGCCCACGATGAAGGCCTCGAGCTCCGCGATGTCGAGCACCTGATTGACCGTGCGCGTCATGTTGACGAGATCGGCCCGCAACGCGTCGCGTGATGGGCCGGGCTCGAGCGAGTCGACGCGAGCGCGCACGATGGAAAGCGGCGTGCGCAGCTCGTGGGCCATGTCGGCGGTGAAGTCGCGTTGTGCGCGAAAGCCCGATTCGAGTCGGTCGAGGGCCTGGTTCATCGCGTGAACCAAAGGCACGATCTCCTTGGGCAAGGACTGCTCGGGCAGTCGCAACTCGGTGCGCTGAGGCCCGATCGACGCCGCCGCCGTAGAGGCCGCTCGGACCGGCGCCAATGCCCGGCGGAAAATCAAGATGTCGATCAGCAGCAGGATCAGCAGGATTGGAAAGGTGATCCAGGCAACTCGTGGGAAGAATGAGCGCACGACATCATCGATGATCACGTCGCGGTGCGCGAGATCCTGTGCGACCTGGATCGAATAGAGCTTCTCGCCGATCGGCTGAATGACCGTGACGCCGAACAACGTCGAACCGGTCCTGCTGTACCGGGTGGTCCATTCGCTGACCGACCGTGCGCTGGGAACGAACAACGCGCCGCCGTCGGCACGCGAGGTGAAAAGCACGTGGTCCTCCGCATCCAGGACGGCGAAAGCGTAAAGGCCGTAGTCGGAGGAATAGAGCGGTCGGGCATCGGCCGGAATGTCGAGGGTAAGCTCGCCATCGGACTGCGGGTGCAGATAGCTGCGGATGGTCAGCGCCTCACCGCGCAACGCATCGCGCAGAAGGGTGTTCGCGGCCTGGTTCAACAACCAATAGAGCGCCAGCGGCATCGCGATCGAGGTCGCGGCCAACGCCAGGATATGCAGCGCGACGATGCGCGTGATGATCGAATGGAAGCGGATCATGGCGACCGCCTCGGCTGGAAAAAGCCGCCGATCATCGGTGCCTCTATGATTTTTCCTCGACCATCAGGTAACCGACGCCGCGCACGGTATGGATCTTGGTCGTGGCGCCGGCATCGCTCAGCATCTTGCGCAGGCGATGGACGTAGACTTCGACGGCGTTCGACCCGACTTCGCCGGAGAGGCCGAATAGATGGTCCTCCAACAGCCGCTTGGGCGCGACATTGCCGCCGCGGCGCAGGAAGATCTCCAGCACGGCGGTCTCGCGCGCAGGAAAGGCATGCGCCATGCCGCCGATGAACACCTGTCGCCCTTCGGTGTCGAGTGAAACGTTGCCGAACGTGAGCTTGCGGCCCAGAAGATTGCCCGGCCGTCGCAGCAGCGCCTGAAGGCGTGCGACGAGCTCCTCCATGGCGAAGGGTTTGGGAAGATAATCGTCCGCGCCCTCGCGCAGGCCAGTGACGCGGTCAGTCACGCCGTCGCGCGCCGTCAGGACCAGAACAGGAGTCGAGTCGCCTTTGCGCCTCATCTCGCGCAGCAGCGTGAGCCCGTCCTCGTCGGGCAAGCCAAGATCGAGCACGACGGCGACATACTTCATGGCGGCGAGCGCCAACCGTGCATCGGCGACGCTACCGACTGCATCCGCGGCCAAGCTGTTTTGCCCCAGACCCTTGATCAGGAGTGGCACCAGCTGCGGATTGTCCTCAACAAGAAGCACTCTCATCGGCGCACTCGGCTTTCCGCCCCAGCTGTCAGCTTAGCACGCTGCCCGGTTCGCCGGGTATCCGTCAGATAGCCGGTATCCGTCAGGTAAAAGTAATACGAAGGCGCTAGGTGTCTTCAATCCGTTCCTTCTTTCTCATGCGCAGGAACGCGCTCCGGAAATGACGATCACTAAGCCGCCACCTCCTGCCTATGTAAGTGTAAGGCGCAACCGTCTTTGGATTGCGGGTGGCGGCGCGTTGGCCATCGTGGTGGCCGTGATCGCCTTCTGGGCGCTCGACAGCAGTTCAGGCAACGCCGTCAGCCGGCCCAACACGGTAGCGCAGGATTCCGACGGAGCCTTCTCTCCAAGCGAGTCACAATGGGCCGGCCTCAAGGTCACGACGGTCCGCCAGGTAGCGTTCCGTGACGAACGCGTGACAGACGGCAAGATCGCGATCAACGAGGAGACGACGACTCCTGTCTTCTCGCCTTACTCCGGCCGCGTCAGCCGCCTGATTGCCAAGCCAGGCGACCATGTCGAGCGCGGCGCGCCGTTGTTTGCCATTGAGGCAACCGAGTTTGTTCAGGGCCAGAACGATCTCGTCACCGCGGTTGCAGGCGTCGAGAAGGCGAAGTCGAGGCTCGAGCTCGCCAAGACCACCGAGAAGCGCCAGCGCGAACTGCTGGCGATCAAGGGCGGCGCGCTCAAGGATCTCGAGCAGGCGCAGTCTGATCTGGTCAACGCCCAGGGCGACATGCGGTCGGCTGAGATCACCCTTGCCGCGGCCCGCAATCGCCTTCGCATCCTCGGCCGATCGGACGAGGAAATCGCGCGCCTGGAGAAGGTCGACCGCATCGGCGCCGAGACCGTCGTCTCCGCACCGATCGAGGGAACCGTCATTCAACGCAAAGTCGGCCTTGGGCAGTACATCAACACCGGCGCGAGCGATCCGATCTTCACCGTCGGCGACCTCGGCACCGTCTGGCTGGTGGCGAACGTGCGCGAGTCCGATGCGCCGCTGATGAAGGTCGGCGCCCCGGTCGAGGTGTCCGTGCTGGCCTTTCCGGGCCGCACCTTCAACGCCAAGCTCGCCTATGTGGCGCCGGCGCTCGATCCCAGTACCCGTCGCCTGCCGGTGCGCGCGGTGATCCAGAATCCGGGCCGAGAGCTTCTGCCGGAGATGTTCGCGATGTTCCGAATCGTGGCCGGCCAGAGCCGGTTGACGCCGGCGGTGCCGCAGGACGCTGTGATCTACGAAGGTGCGCAGGCGCGTGTTTGGGTCGCGCGGCCGGCCGACAAGAAGGTCGTGAGCCGCCCGATCGAGGTTGGCGGCACCGAGAACGGTCAGGTCGAGGTGCGCAAGGGTCTGTCGGTCGGTGAATCAGTGGTGACGAGCGGCACGTTGTTCATCGACCGCGCGGCGGCACGCGACTGATCGTCCGAGCCGCCGGTCGCCATGAAAGCCATCATCGCCGCCGCGCTCAAGCAGCGCATCCTGGTCGTCATCCTGGCTGGCGTGCTGATGACGGGCGGCCTGTTCGCCTACGGACAGCTCAATATCGAGGCCTATCCCGATCCGGTGCCGCCGCTGGTCGACATCATCACCCAAAATCCCGGCCAGTCGTCGGAGGAGATCGAGCGCTACATCACGATCCCGATCGAGATCCAGATGGCGGGCATCCCCTACGTCAAGGCGATCCGCACCATCTCGTTGTTCGGTCTTTCCGACGTGAAGGTGCAGTTCACCTACGACCTCACCTACGAGCAGGCGGCGCAATACGTCATCAATCGGCTGAGCCAGCTCCCGCCGATGCCCAATGGCGTGCAGCCGCAGCTCTCGCCCACCAGCCCGATCGGGGAGATCTATCGCTATCGTGTCGTCGGCCCGCCGGGTTACACGGTGACCGACCTCAAGACCATCCAGGACTGGATCCTGCAGCGCCGCTTCAAGGCGATTCCCGGCGTCATCGACGTCACGGGCTGGGGCGGCAAGACCAAAACCTATGACATCACCGTGGATCTTGCCCGATTGCAGGCCTACGGCCTCACGCTGAAGCAGGTGCTCGACGGCCTGAACAACGCCAACATCAACGTCGGCGCCAACACCGTGAACATCGGTCCGCAGTCGGCGATCGTGCGCTCGGTGGGCCAGATCCGTTCGATGGACGACATCCGCCAGACCATGCTGGCGGCGCCCAACGGCGCCCCTGTGCTGGTGTCGGACGTCGCGACGGTGACGGCCGGGAACGAACCTCGGCTCGGCATTGCCGGCCAGACCAGCGACGACGACATCGTGCAGGGCATCGTACTGATGCGACGCGGTGCGCAGACGTTGCCGACCCTGCAAGGCGTGCTGGCCGAGGTCGACAAGATCAATTCCTCGGGTGTCCTGCCGCCCGGCGTGCGCATCGTGCGGATCTACGATCGCAGCCGGCTGGTCGACGTAACCACACACACCGTGCTGCACAACATGGTCGCGGGTGTCGTGCTCATCTTCCTTATCCAATGGCTGTTCCTGGGTGACCTGCGCAGCGCCCTGATCGTGTCGGCCACCATTCCCTTCGCCCTTCTGTTCGCTGTGACGATCCTGGTTCTGAGCGGCGAATCGGCGAACCTACTCTCCATGGGCGCGATCGACTTCGGCATCATCGTCGATGCCACCGTCATCATGGTCGAGAACATCTTCCGCCACCTGTCGCAGGTGCGCGCGGGTCCGGGGCTACGGGCGGCAGCGCCCGTCCCGGCCGCTCTCACCGGTAAGCTTGCCGTGATCTTCACCGCCTCGACCGAGGTCACGCAGGCGATCTTCTTTGCCGCCACCATCATCATCGCGGGCTTCATGCCGCTCTTCACCCTGTCGGGCGTGGAAGGCCACATCTTCGGGCCGATGGCGAGGACCTATGCCTATGCCCTGTCGGGAGGGCTGCTGGCGACCTTCACCGTCTCGCCGGCCTTGTCGGCCCTGTTGCTGCCCGAGACGGTGGCCCATGCCGAGACGCGCGTGGTCCGGACACTGGCCCGCCTCTATGCCCACGTCCGAGACCTCGTGCTCGACCGGCCGCGCACGACCATCTTTGCTGGGCTGGGCGCGGGCGCGCTGGCGGTGCTGGTGGCCAGCACGATTGGCCTCGAGTTCCTGCCCAAGCTCGAGGAAGGCAACATGTGGATCCGCGCCACGATGCCGTCCTCGATCTCACTCGAGACCGGCAACGACTACGCCAATCGCATGCGCAAGCTGATCGCGAGCTTTCCCGAGACGGAGACCGTGATCTCCCAGCACGGTCGTCCCGATGACGGGACCGATTCCACTGGCTTCTTCAACGCCGAGTTCTTCGTGCCGCTGAAGCCGCTCGATCAATGGCGCAAGGGCGTCGACAAGGAAGCGCTGATCGCCGAGATGAACGAGGCGCTGGAGAAGGCCTTCCCCGGAGTCGAATTCAATTTCTCGCAGTACATCCAGGACAACGTCGAAGAAGCGGCCTCGGGCGTGAAAGGCGAGAACTCGGTCAAGGTCTTCGGCAACGACCTCGAGACGCTGGCCAAGGTGGCCGACGAGATAAAGGCCGCAATGGAGACGGTGCCCGGCGTCACCGACCTGTCGGTCTTCGCCTCATTGGGGCAACCGACCATCCGTATCGATATCGACCGCAGCAAGGCCGCCCGCTACGGCCTCGCTCCTGGCGACATCAATGCCACGGTGCAGGCGGCGGTCGGCGGACAGGCGGCGGGCGATCTCTATGAGAACGGTAGCGACCGGCACTTCCCGATGGTCGTGCGCCTGGCGCCGCGTTATCGCCAGAGCCTCGAGGCGATCCGGAGCATCCCGATCGGCGTGCAGGGTCCCAACGGCGTCACCCAGGTGCCTTTGTCGGAAGTGGCGACCGTGCAGCTCGTTTCAGGCGCGTTCTACATCTACCGCGAGCAGCAGCAGCGCTACGTGCCGGTCAAGTTCAGCGTACGCGGCCGCGACCTCGGCAGCGCGGTTCTCGAGGCCCAGCAACGTGTCGCCGAGAAGGTGAAAATTCCCGGCGGCTACCGTGTCGAATGGGTGGGCGAGTTCGGCAACCTCAAGGCCGCCCTGCACCGGCTGGCGATCGCCGTGCCGATCGCCATCTCGCTGATCCTGCTGCTGCTCTACGTCAGCTTCGGCAACGTGCGCGACATGCTGCTGGCCGGCAGCGCCATTCCGATGGCCCTGACCGGCGGGTTGCTGTCGCTGTTCGTCTTCGGCATGCCGTTCAGCATTTCCGCCGCCATCGGCTTCGTCGCGCTGTTCGGCATCGCGGCGATGAACGGGATCATGGTGCTGTCCTGTTACAACCGCCTGATCGATTCGGGACTCGATCGCCCCAATGCGCTGAGGCAAACCTGCGAGCAGCAGATGCGTCCGGTGCTGATGACCTGCGTGGCAGCGTGCGTGGGCCTCCTGCCGGCCGCCTTCTCGACCGCGATTGGAAGCCAGGTCCAGCGGCCGCTGGCGGTCGTCATCGTGGGCGGCACGCTACTCGCACCTTTCCTGTTCCTGACCGTCCTGCCAGCCGCGATCGGCCTCTTCTCTCGCCGCCAACCCAGGATCGGCGTGCCCGCGCCCAGCGACATCGAGGCGCCGTGATGAGGCCTGTGGCGCTTCTTCTCGCCGGCTCGGCTCTTTGTTCAGCGCTCTCGGGCTGCATGGTGGGGCCGGACTTCAAGCGCCCGTCTCCGCCGAAGACGGAAGCCTATCTTTCCTCCGATCCGCCGACCGATCTCGTCGCTGGCGGAATCCCCGGCGGCGAGGCGCAGACCTTGGTGCGCGGCATGGATATCCCTGGCCAATGGTGGCAGGTGTTCCAGTCGACGCCACTCAACGGCCTGATCGAGAGCGCGTTGCGCGCCAATCCGGACGTGCAGGCAGCGGCAGCCGGACTCAAGGTGGCGAAGGAGAATGCCCGTGCCCAGCGCGCCACGCTCTTCCCCACGATCCAGGCGAATTTCGGCGCGTCACAGAACGAGACACCCGGTAGCCTGTCGCCCGCGACCGCGTCGGGCGCCACGATCTTCGGGCTGTTCACGGCCGGCCTTACCCTCACCTATGCGCTCGATCTGTGGGGCGGCAACCGGCGCCAGATCGAATCGCTCGACGCGCTCGCCGAGGCGCAATGCTTCCAGCTCGAAGGCGCCTATCTGTCGCTGGCGTCGAACGTCGTGGCTGCGGCGGTGCAAGAAGCCTCGCTGCGCGCCCAGATCGATGCCACCCAGCGCATCATCGCCGCGCAGCAGACGACGCTCGGCATCCTGCGCGGGCAGGCCAATCTCGGCGCCATTCCCGGTGGCGATGTCGCGACCCAGCAGGCCGCCCTCGCCCAGGCCGAAGCGACCTTGCCGCCGTTGCAGAAAGCGCTGGAGCAACAACGCAACCTGATCGCCACCCTGACCGGACGTTTGCCGAGCGACAACATCGCGGCTCGCTTTCGTCTCGAAGACCTCACCCTGCCGCACGATCTGCCGCTCAGCCTGCCCTCCCGGCTCGTCGAGCAACGACCTGACGTGCGCGCTGCAGAGTCCAACCTCCATTCGGCGAGCGCCCTGGTCGGCGTTGCAGTCGCCAATCAGTTCCCGCAGATCACCCTCACCGCCAACATCAACACGCAGTCGCTCAGCACCGACACCTTGTTCGGGCCCGGCCTCACCGGCATGGCGGTCGGCGCCAGCGCCCTGCAGACGATCATCGACGGTGGGGCGCTCGCAGCAAAGAAGCGCGCCGCCAAGGCAGGCCTCGAGCAAGCCGATGCGCAATATCGCTCGGTCGTTCTCACCGCTTTCCGCAATGTCGCCGACACGCTGCGGGCGCTGCAGTACGACGCCATCACGCTCAAAGCTTCCGTCGATGCCGAGCAGGCCGCCGCGACCAGCCTTGATATCGCGCAGCGCCGGCTCGCGCTTGGCGACACGACCTACGTGACCGTGCTGCTGGCCCAGCTCACCTATCAGCAGACGTTGCTCAATCGCGTCCAGGCACAGGCGGCGCGCTTCACCGACACGGCGGCCTTGTTCCAGGCTCTGGGCGGCGGCTGGTGGAACCGCGCGCCCGGACCCGAAGAGCAGGCGCGCCGTCTGCGCTGTCGCCCGCCGACACGCGACGATCGCGTTGCACAAGAGGTGAAGACGCAGCAGTAGTGCGACAGCAGAAACTATGCATTAGCTGGCGACCGGGGGAGGCAATTCAGGGTCGCCATGCAAGCCGTCGTCGGCGCCGCGTTGCAGCGGCGTGTCTTGGTGCTGATCCTCGCGGCCGTGCTGATCGCCGCGGGGCTGTTCGCCTATAAGCGGCTCAACATCGAGGCCTATCCCGACCCAGTGCCGCCGCTGGTCGAGATCGTGACCCAGAATCCCGGCCAATCGTCGGAAGAAATCGAACGCTACATCACGATTCCGATCGAAGTGCAGATGGCCGGGCTGCCTTATGTGACCACGGTTCGCACGATCTCGTTGGTCGGATTGTCCGACGTGAAGGTGCAGTTCACCTACGATGTCAGTTACCGCGAGGCCTCGCAGCTGGTCATCAATCGGCTGAGCCAGCTCGGCACCTTGCCGGGCAACGCCCAGCCGCAACTGTCCCCGACCAGCCCGATCGGCGAAATCTACCGCTACCGTTTGATCGGGCCACCGGGTTACTCCGTGACGGATCTGAAGACGCTCCAGGACTGGGTTCTTGACCGTCGTTTCAAGTCGGTGCCGGGTGTGATCGATGTCACCGGCTGGGGCGGCAAGCTCAAGACCTATGACATCACGATCGATTTCGATCGACTACTCGCCTACGGCCTGACCTTGAAACAGGTGCTCGATTCCCTGAGCGGCGCCAACATCAATGTCGGCGCCAACACCGTCAATCTCGGCCCACAGTCGGCCGTCATCCGCAGCGTCGGCCAGATCCGCTCGATGCACGATATCCGGCACACCATGCTGGGCATCCGTAAGGGCGCGCCAGTACTCGTCGGCGATGTCGCGACGGTGTCTGTGGGCTTCGAGCCGCGTCTCGGGATCTGCGGTCAGGACGTCGATAACGACATCGTGCAGGGCATCGTGCTGATGCGGCGAGGTGCGCAGACGCTGCCGACTCTCGAAGCCGTGGAGCGCGAGGTCGAGCGCATCAACAAGTCGGACCTGTTGCCTCCGGGCGTGCGAATCGTGCGGATCTACGACAGGCGGGTGCTGGTCGATGTGACCACACGCACTGTCCTGCACAACATGGTGATGGGCGTCGCCCTCATCTTCCTGATCCAGTGGCTCTTCCTGGGGGATCTGCGCAGCGCGCTGATCGTGGCGGCGACCATTCCTTTCGCCCTTCTGTTTGCCGTCACGATCCTCGTGCTGAACGGCGAGTCGGCCAACCTGCTGTCGATGGGCGCGATCGACTTCGGCATCATTGTCGATGCCACGGTCATCATGATGGAGAACATATTCCGACATCTGGCCGAGGCCGGCGCCGGCCATCGATCGTCCGCCGTCGAGCCGCCGCGCGGTTTCACCGGCAAGATCGGCATCATTTTCACCGCCTCGGGCGAGGTCACGCGGGCGATCTTCTTTGCCGCCACCATCATCATCGCCGGCTTCCTTCCGTTGTTCACGCTTTCAGGCGTCGAGGGCCACATCTTCGGACCGATGGCCAAGACCTACGCCTACGCGCTGTCGGGTGGCCTGCTAGCCACCTTCACCGTGTCGCCCGCGCTGGCTGCTGTGCTGCTGCCCGAGAAGGTCGCCGAGACCGAAACGGCGATCGTCCGTTTCCTGAGGCGCAGCTATCGGCCGATCATCGGCATGGTGATCGCTCGTCGCCGCCTTGTCCTCGGCGCCGGCGCCGGTCTTGCAGCGATCGCCGCGTTCGTCGCGAGCACGGTCGGCCTGGAATTCCTGCCCAAGCTCGAGGAAGGCAACATCTGGATGCGCGCCACCATGCCGGCCTCGGTATCGCTCGAGGAAGGCAACGTCTACGTCAACAAGATGCGCGCAGTGATGAAAAGCTTCCCCGAGGTCGTGACGGTGGTTTCCCAGAACGGTCGCCCCGACGACGGCACCGATCCCGACGGCTTTTCCAACGGCGAGTTCTTCGTACCGCTGAAGCCAATGGAGCAATGGCGCAAGGGTCTCGACAAGGAGACGTTGATCGCGCAGATGTCCGACGCCTTGCGCAAAGCGGTGCCAGGCGTGAACTATGCCTTTTCGCAGTATATCCAGGACAACGTCCAGGAAGCCGCGTCCGGCATCGATGCCGAGAACGCCATCAAGATCATCGGCACCGACCTCGACCGGCTGCACACGCTTTCCGGAGAGATCCGCAGAGTGCTTGAGAAAGTCCCCGGCATCACCGACATCGCCGTGCCCCCTCTCGTCGGGCAACCGACCATCCGCATCGATATCGACCGCGACCGGGCGGCACGCTATGGCCTATCGCCGGGCGACATCAACGCCACTATCCAGGCCGCCGTCGGCGGACAGGCAGCTGGTGATCTCTACGAGACGGGCAGCGATCGGCACTTCCCCATGAAGGTGCGGCTGGCGCCGCAGTATCGTCAGAACATGGAATCGTTGCGCCGGCTCACCATCGGCACGCAGGCCGATGGCGCGGTCACGCAGGTGCCGTTGGGCGAGGTGGCGGAGATCGGACTGGCATCCGGCGCCTTCTATATCTACCGCGAGCAGCAGGAGCGGTTCGTGCCGGTGAAGTTCAGCGTCCGCGGTCGCGATCTCGGTTCGGCCGTTCTGGAGGCGCAGGAGCGCGTCGCCCGGGAAGTGCCGCTGCCAAGCGGCTATCGGCTCGAATGGGCCGGCGACTTCGAGAATTTCCAGAAGGCCATCGACCGGCTGTCCATCGCCGTGCCGATCGCCATCGCGCTCATCCTGCTGCTGCTTTACGTCAACTTCGGATCGCTCGCCGACACGTTGCTGGCCGGCAGCGCCATTCCCATGGCCTTGATCGGCGGCATCCTGTCGCTGTGGCTGGCCGGCATGCCGTTCAGTATCTCCGCCGCCATCGGCTTCGTCGCGTTGTTCGGTATCGCTGCCATGAACGGGATCATGGTGGTCGGTTGCTTCAACCGCCTGACCGAGGCTGGCGTCGAACGTTGGGAGGCGGTCCGGCGGACCTGCGAGCTGCAGATGCGTCCGGTGTTGATGACCTGTGTTGCGGCGTGCGTGGGTCTCCTGCCGGCCGCCTTCTCGACCGCCATCGGCAGCCAGGTTCAGCGCCCACTCGCCATCGTGGTCGTGGGCGGCATGCTGCTGTCGCCGGTGCTGTTTCTCACCGTGCTGCCTGCCGCCGTCGGCGTCTTCTCTCGCCGACGCGTTGCGGCTACACAAGAGATGTGAGCAGAGACGACTTCATCGATCTTGGCGACCGGACGCTGCGCGTGCGCCGTCTGGCGCCGCAACGCCACGACGGACTCGATCGCACGACGCTCGTCTTCCTGCACGAGGGACTGGGCTGCATCGAGATGTGGCGCGATTTTCCGCAAAAGCTTTGCGACGCCACGATGTGTCCCGGCCTGATCTACGACCGCACGGCCTACGGGAAATCCAGCCCCTGGCCCTCCGATCCGGGCGTCCGCTACATGGAAATCGAGGCCGACATCGTGTTGCCGAGGCTGCTGGCCGCGACCGGAATCGAGGATTGCGTGCTGGTGGGCCACAGCGACGGCGGCACCATAGCCCTCAACTACGCCGCCGCCGATCCAGAGCCATTGCGCGCCGTCGCCACGCTGGCTGCCCATGCGATCAACGAGCCGATCTGCGTCGAGAGGATCGTGGAGGCCCAGGCCGCCTTCGCCTCCGGCGACCTGCGCCAGCGGTTGGCGAAGTATCACGGCGACAATGTCGACCGCGCCTTCCATCTTTGGGCGGACGCGTGGGCCGCGCCCGGGTTCGAGCCCATGGACGCGAACGGACGACTGCCCGGCGTGCAGGTCCCGACACAGGCCATCCAGGGCGAGGACGACGAATACGGCACCGAGTTGCAGCTCGGCATCATCGCCGGCAAGGTCGGCGGCTACTGCGAGACGCGGCTGGTGCCGGATTGCGGCCATAGCCCGCACCTTCAACAGCCGGCGTATGTGCTCGCCGAAATGAGCCGCTTCATCGCGCCCCTGGCGCTGGCGGGCTGACGCTTCACCTTCGGTGAAGCTTGCGTTGCAGTCGCCGGACTTGACGATGGCGCTACCGGCCATCTTCCATGCAAGGAAGAAGGAAGAGGAGGAAGCGCATGGAGACCACGATCAAGGTCCGGACCGCCTACGATCTGCCGCCGCCTTCGTTCGATCCAAACCTGGTCTCGGTGGCCAGGGGCACACCCGGCGGCGAACTGCTGCGACGCTACTGGCAGCCCGTCGCGCTTGCCACCGAAGTTGGCGATCTTCCGCTGCAGATCCGCGCGTTGGGCGAGGACCTCATCCTGTTCCGGACTCCGTCGGGGCGATTCGGCCTGATGCATCCTCGCTGTGCCCACCGTGGTACGACGCTGCTCTATGGCAAGGTCGAGGAGCGCGGCATCCGCTGCTGCTACCATGGCTGGCTGTTCGACACCGACGGCCGCTGCCTGGGGCAGCCCTGCGAGCCCAAGGGCGGACTCAATCGCGACCATGTCCGCCAGCCGTCTTATCCGGTGGAAGAGCGTTACGGACTGGTCTTCGCTTATATGGGCCCTCTCGACCGCAAGCCCGCGTTGCCGCGCTACGATGTGCTGGAGGATCTCGGCGAGACGCACAAGATCGTCACCGACGGCAGCAGCATCGGATCGGGCGGGCCAGAGCGCATGCCCTGCAATTGGTTCCAGACCCACGAGAACGTGATGGATCCACTGCATGTGTTCGTGCTGCACAGCACGTTCAGCACGCAGCAGTTCAACGACATGATGGCGGTGCCGCCCGAGATCTCGTTCGACCTCACGCCCTACGGCATGTACTCGGTCCAGCTTCGCACCTTCGCCGATGGCTCCCGGCTGCGACGGCTGACCGAGCTTGTCATGCCCAACATCCGCATCGTCGCCGATCCGTTCCTCAGGACCTTCACCAAGAGCAACAACGTCGCCTGGACGCTTCCCATCGACGACACCAACACGCGCATCTTCACGGTTTTCGCCTTTCCCAAGAACGAGCCGGTGCCGCGCTTCAACCGCAATCCAATGTATGGCGGCAAGACCTGGTTCGAGCTCGACGCCGAAGGCCACCAGCGCTTCCCGGGCGATTACGAAGCCCAGGTTGGCCAAGGCGCGGTCACCTGGCATTCCGAGGAACATCTCGCCAGCAGCGATCGCGGCGTGGCGATGTTCCGTCGTCTCTATCGCGAGGCAGTACAGGCCGTGACCGACGGCCACGATCCGGTCGGCGCGTCGGCGGGCGAAAACATGTTGGTGCAAGTCCGCGCTGGCAACTACCTGATACCGATGGCAAGCGCCGCCAGCGACTGATCCGCTATTGCGTTCGCTGGGGGCGCGCGACTCCTCAGCGGAGTAACCTCCGCTTGAGTCGCGCGTCTTTGTTGATGAAAGGGAAGATCGCGCCACTGCGCGACGCAGTGACCTGCGCGCTGGAGTGGCGCGCCCCCAGCCACGAACGTGGCTACAGCGTAATCGTTCTAGAGTCGCCGCAGCTCGCTGGTCGCCGCCCAATTGAGTTCGGACACGGTCGGGCAGCGCGCTTGGGCGAGTTGGAACTGCTCGCGCGCCAGCTGACGTTCGCCGCGGCGCAATGCCTCCATGCCGATGAAGAAGGCTGAGGGGCATTTGCCGTTGGTGCGCTTGGCTGATTCATCTGATTCGGCCACGACTTCAAGTTGGCCGGGCGTCAGCCTTCCCATCAGGAAGGTCGCGATCGGTCCCGGCCAGACCGAGAGATCGGATTTGCCAAGTTCGGCCTGCAACACGGCACGCGCATCCTGGCGGGTATGGACCTGGGCGGCATAGCGCCACAACTGCGAGGGCAGACGTTCTGCCAGCGTCTTGCGGCCGACCAGCGCGCCGCCGAAATCATCGACCGCTTGCTGAAAGTTGCCGAGATTGAAATCCGCGTGACCGCGATAATAGAACGCCGCGCGCCGCTCGGACTCGTTCGAGGACGCCGCAAGCGCAGAATCGAGCTGGCCCAGCGCACGTGTGAAGTCGGCGATCTGCATATTGACCTGAGCTTGCGCAATCATGAGCCAGGGATCGCCGGGTTTGCGTTGCAGCCCGTATTCAAGCGTACGTAATGCCGCCGCACGATCCCCGCCGCCCGCCAACTCAGGCTGGGTGCTGGACAGCACAACCTGCCAGACGCTGGGCAGCAATCGGCCCATTTCCGCCACGTCCTTCTGGCTGTCGGCCTCGCGGCCGACCCGATTCAGCTGGAAGGCCCGGATACTGAGGTAAACGGTGCGGTCCACCGGCGAGAGCTGGCTGGCCGACAGGATCTTGTCGAGCGCTTCGAGGGGCGGATTTCGGCCCGATGCGTTGCGGCGACCGAAATCGCGCGCCGAGAGGTCCCCGTCGCGATTGTCGCTATATTGGGCAGCGCCGTCGCCCGCAGCTGCTAGGAGGACGATCAGAGCGCCCCAAATGCAGCGTGTTCTCCAGCCCATGGGTCAATCTCGCACACTGTCGGGCGGCCCGCATCCGCCGATTGCCTGTACCCCCTCCCTGCCCTTATTTTGCGACCGAATTTTGCCAAACCCGACCGCAGGAGTACGTTCTCATGGCCGCCGCCCATCCCGACAGCTTCAAGGCCCGGAAATCGCTCACGGTCGGTTCCAAGGGCTACACCTATTACAGCTTGAAGGCGGTCGAGAAGGAGGTTGGCGATCTTTCCCGCCTGCCCTTCTCCTTGCGCATCCTGATGGAAAACCTCGTTCGCAACGAGGACGGCACGACGGTCAAGAAGGCCGACATCGCCGCTTTCGCCGACTGGCTGCAGGCCAACGGTAAATCGAAGAAGGAGATCAACTTCCGGCCCGCACGCGTTTTGATGCAGGACTTCACCGGCGTGCCGGCGGTGGTCGATCTCGCGGCCATGCGCGACGCGATGGGCAAGCTGGGCGGCGATGCCAAGAAGATCAACCCGCTGGTGCCGGTCGATCTCGTCATCGACCATTCGGTGATCGTCGACAATTTCGGCAACAGCTCTGCCTTCAAGGCCAACGTGCAGCTCGAGTACGAGCGCAACCTCGAGCGCTACCAGTTCCTGCGCTGGGGCCAGATGGCATTCGACAATTTCCGAGTCGTGCCGCCGGGCACCGGCATCTGCCACCAGGTCAACCTCGAGTTCCTGGCGCAGGTCGTGTTCCAGCAGAAGGCCGGCAAGGAGACGGTGCTCTATCCCGACACGCTGGTCGGCACCGACAGCCACACCACGATGGTGAACGGGCTCGCGGTGCTGGGCTGGGGCGTGGGTGGCATCGAAGCGGAGGCGGCAATGCTCGGCCAGCCGCTGCCGATGGTCCTTCCCGAGGTCGTGGGCTTCAAGCTCACCGGCAAGCTCAAGGAAGGCGCAACCGCGACCGACCTCGTGCTCACCGTTACGCAGATGCTGCGCAAGAAGGGCGTGGTCAACAAGTTCGTCGAATTCTACGGCGAGGGCCTCGAGGAGCTGCCGCTCGCCAACCGCGCGACCATCGCCAACATGGCGCCGGAATATGGTGCGACCTGCGGCTTCTTCCCGATCGACGAGATCACGATCGGCTATCTCAAGACAACCAATCGTGGCGCTGCGGCCAAGCTGGTCGAGGCCTATGCCAAGAAGCAGGGGATGTGGCGCTCGCGCAAATCGCCAGAGCCGGTCTTCAGCGACACGCTCACGCTCGATCTCGGCGACGTCGAGCCGAGCCTCGCCGGCCCCAAGCGGCCGCAGGATCGCGTGCCGCTATCCCAGGCGAGCCAGCAGTTCGTGGCCAACATGGAGAAGGAGTTCGACCGCCGCGACGACGGCAAACGCATCGCCTGCGAGGGCGCCGACTACGACCTCGGCCATGGCGACGTCGTGCTCGCCGCCATCACCTCCTGCACCAACACCTCGAACCCCTACGTCATGCTGGGCGCGGGCCTGGTCGCGCGCAACGCGGTGAAGCACGGACTCAAGGTGAAGCCGTGGGTGAAGACCTCGCTGGCACCGGGTTCGCAGGTCGTGACCGAGTATTTCGAGGCCTCGGGCCTGCAGAAGGATCTGAACAAGATCGGCTTCAACCTGGTGGGCTACGGCTGCACCTCGTGCATCGGCAATTCAGGCCCGCTGCTCGATCCGGTGACCAAGGCGATCGGTGACGGCGATCTCGTGGTGTGCTCGGTGCTGTCGGGCAACCGCAATTTCGAAGGCAGAGTTAACCCGCTGACCCGCGCCAACTACCTCGCCTCGCCGATGCTGGTGGTCATCTATGCGTTGGCTGGCTCGATGAAGATCGACATCACCAAGGACCCGATCGGCATCGGCAAGGGCGGCAAGCCGGTCTACCTCAAGGATCTCTGGCCCTCGAACGCCGAGGTCGAGAAGACAGTCAGCAAGTACGTCACGGTGAAGGCCTTCAAGAAGCGCTACGCCGACGTCTTCAAGGGTGACAAGTTCTGGCGCGGCATCAAGACCAAGCCCAGCCTCACCTATAGCTGGGATGACAATTCGACCTACGTGCGCAATCCGCCCTACTTCGACGGCATGGGCAAGACGCCGGGCGCACTGGGCAACATCAAGGGTGCTCGGCCGCTCGGGCAGTTCGGCGATTCGATCACGACCGATCACATCTCGCCTGCCGGCTCGATCAAGAAGGACAGCCCGGCTGGGAAGTATCTGGAAGAGCACGACGTCGCGCCCAAGGACTTCAACCAGTACGGCACGCGACGCGGCAATCACGAGGTGATGATGCGTGGCACCTTCGCCAACATTCGCCTCAAGAACGAGATGGTGCCGGGCATCGAGGGTGGCTTCACCCACGACTATCGCTCCGACGAGCCTGTGCCGATCTACGATGCGGCGATGCGCTACAAGAAGGAGCACACGCCGCAGATCCTGATCGCCGGCAAGGAGTACGGCACCGGCTCCTCGCGCGACTGGGCGGCCAAAGGCGTGAATCTTTTGGGCGTGAAGGCCGTGGTATGCGAGACCTTCGAGCGCATCCATCGCTCGAACCTCGTCGGCATGGGCGTGCTGCCACTACAGTTCAAGGACGGCATGACGCGCAAGTCGCTGAACCTCACCGGCCACGAGAGCTTCGACGTCGGCGGCATCGAGAGCGGCCTGCGGCCCGGCATGGACGTGCCACTCACCATCCATCGCCGCGACGGCACGTCTGAGACGGTGACGCTCACCTGCCGCATCGATACGGCGGAGGAGATCGAGTACTTCAAAAACGGCGGCGTGCTGCACTACGTGCTCCGCAACCTCGCGCAGGCGGCCTGAGGCCGCCTCGGCTCGGGGAGAAGGGCACATCATGGCGACGGGGCTGGCTGGCCACTTCGTCGCCATGGCGCGCAACAACGCCTGGGCCAACCATCGGCTGCTCACCGCCTGCAAGACGCTGACGCCGGAGGAACTTGCGGCGCCGCGCGTCAGCTTCTTTCCATCGCTGCGCGCCACCCTGAACCATATTCTTTGGGTCGATATCTATTATATCGACGCACTCGAGCGCGATCCGACGGTGCTCGAGCGCTATAGCGATCCGCCACCTGATTTTGCCGATGCCACATCACTCTACGACGCCCAGCACGCCAGCGACCGCCGTCTGCTCGTCTTTTGCGAACGCCAGACCGAGGCCACGCTTGGCGAAGGCCTGGTGCTGCCGCGGCCCAATCGCACGCCGCCGCCCACCAGTGTTGCCTCCATTTTGGAGCATCTTTTCCAGCACCAGATCCATCATCGCGGCCAGGCGCATGCCATGCTCACGGGAACACACGTGAAGCCACCGCAGCTCGACGAGTTCTTCCTTGCCGGCGAGGAGCATCTGCGGCGTGACGAGTTGCGGGCGCTGGGGCTAACCGAGACCTGATGCGACGTCCATCCTTCGCCGGCGCGGCCATCGAGGTGAGCGATCTCGCTCGGTCCATCGCCTTTCACCGCCTATGGCTGCCGACGCTCGGGTTCCAGCGGGTCTGGGAAGGGCCTGCAAGCGTGTTGTGGGCCCGCGGCTACGACCAGCTCGTGATGCGCCAGGCCAAGGAGGGCGTGTCCTACGGCCCCGGCGCCCTCTCGCTGGCCGTGTCGGCCGAAAGCCGCACCCAAGTCGACCAGGTCTTCACCGATCTGCGGGCCGCCGGTGCAGCAGTCGAGCAGCCGCCGGCCGAGCGTGAGGATTTTGCGCCCGGTTGCTATGCAATGCGGTTCCGCGATCCTGACGGCGTGCCGATGGAGGTCGTTTACCGTTGGCAGGAGCTGCCGGCCCTGCCCGACGGCGAACCGGTCAGCATTCCAGGCGTCGGCGTCACGCTCGGTGGCTATCTCTTCAAGCCCCAGACCGGGCAGCCGCCTTACCCGGCCCTCGTCCTGCTGCACGGCTTCGCGGGCCACGCCCACAACCTCGCGGGATTGGCGCGGCGGGTCACAGCCAACGGCTATGCAGCGCTCGCCCTCTCGCTGCGTGGCTGGCTGGGATCGGAAGGCGACAATGATCAGGGCCTGCGCCAGCCGCTCGATGTCCTGGCCGCTATCGACTGGCTCGCCCGCCGGCCACTGGTCGACCGCACGCGCATTGGCCTCGTCGGCACCTCCATGGGTGGCCAAGTTGCTCTTCTTGCAGCCGCGCACAAACCACCGATCGCCGCCGTCGCCTCTTATTTCGCACCGACCGACCTCGCCCGCTGGCGCGAGGCCAATCCCTTCATCCGCGACTATCTCGACGACCTCTGCGGCCCGGAAGGTTTGCCGGTGCGCTCGCCGCTGCTGCGCGTGGCGCAGATCGACGTTCCGGTGCTGCTGATCCACGGCGATCGCGACGAGAACGTGCCGGTGGACCAGACGCATGCCATGGCCCGCTCGCTCAGCGAACATGGCAAGGAGGTCGAGACCTTCATCGTCGAAGGCGCCACGCACTATTTCGACGACAAGGAATATGGCATTGCCTTGCGCAAGCTGTTCGAGTTCCTGCGTCGCCATCTTAATCGGAGCTAGCCGTTCATGCGCGTGTCGGAAGCCGTCAAATCCCGTCGGTCCATGCGGGTCTTCAAGACGGATCCGGTGTCGAAGGCCGACATCGAATGGATCATCACCACCGCCAATCGCGCCGCGTCCAATGGCAACCTGCAGCCCTGGAAGCTCTACATCACGATGGGCAAGGCTCGCGCGCGCCTGTCGGCGGCGATCCTGAAAGCGATGGACGATGGCGACATGGGACCGGGCGCGGAGTACGACGTCTATCCCAAGCAGTTCGCGCCGGTCTACGACCAACGTCGCAAGCTCGTCGGCAAGCAGCTCTATACCCTGCTCGGCGTGCCGCGCGGCGACGCATCAGGCATGCAGAAGCAGTTCCGCAAGAACTACGAATTCTTCAACGCGCCCGTCGGCATGATTCTGTGCGTCGAGCGTGGCATGGGCAACGGCCAGTGGATCGACTGCGGCATCTTCCTCGACCAGTTGATGCTGCTCGCCCGCGAGAAAGGCCTGCACACCTGCCCGCAGGCGGCTTTCAGCCGTTTCCAACACGTCGTGCGGCGCGAACTCAAGGTGCCCGACGACCAGGTCGTGATCTGCGGCCTGGCGCTGGGTTACGCCGACCCCGACGCCGTGCCCAACAACCTCATCACCGACCGCGCGCCGATCGAGGACTTCACCACCTGGTTCACGGAATGAAGCCGTCGCGTGTCGATCTGACGATTGCTGCCGTTTTCTGCGGCGTGATCGGCCTCTATGACACGCTTTCTTCGACGCCTTTGGCACCGTCGCCTGGGCTCGACTAAAAGCCCAATACAAAGTCGAATTGCCGCGCCCCGCCGCGACGAGGTAAGAATCGCGATAATCTGCGCAATTCAAGGCCTCGGGAGGAATCGATGAGCGAAGAGGTGTTTGCGGTCAGCCCGGACTGGGCGAAGAGCGCCTATGTCGACGACGCCAAATACCGCGAGATGTACGAAGCTTCGGTCAAGGATCCGGCCAAGTTCTGGGGCGAGCACGGCAAACGGCTCGACTGGATCAAACCCTACAGCCCGGGCGCCGTGCGCGACGTGGACTACACCGGCAACGTTCGCATCCGCTGGTACCATGACGGCGTGCTGAATGTTGCGGCCAACTGCATCGACCGGCACCTGCCCAAGCGCGCCGATCAGGTGGCGATCATCTGGGAGGGGGACGATCCTGCCAAGTCGAAGAAGATCACCTATCGCGAGCTCCATGCCGAAGTGAACCGCATGGCCAACGCGCTGAAGGAGCTCGGCGCAAAGAAGGGCGATCGCATCACGATCTACCTGCCGATGATCCCCGAGGCCGCCTACGCGATGCTCGCCTGCGCCCGGATCGGCGCCATCCACTCGGTGGTGTTCGGCGGCTTCTCGCCCGACAGCCTCGCCAACCGCATCCAGGATTGCGACAGCCCCATCGTCATCACGGCGGACGAAGGACTGCGCGGCGGGCGGCCTGTTCCGCTCAAGGCCAACTGCGACGAGGCGCTGAAGAAGTGCCCGATGGTGAAGAAGGTGCTGGTGGTGCGGCACACGTCGGGCAAGATCGCCTGGGATGCCGGCCGCGACGTGTGGTGGCACGAGCTCAGGGACAAGGTGCCGGCGGAGTGCAAGGCGGAGCCGATGAACGCCGAGGATCCGCTGTTCATCCTCTATACGTCGGGCTCGACCGGCAAGCCCAAGGGCGTGCTGCATACGACGGCGGGTTACCTCGTCTTCTGCGCCATGACGCATCAATACGTGTTCGACTACCACGACGGCGATATCTACTGGTGCACGGCCGACGTGGGCTGGGTCACGGGCCACAGCTATATCCTCTATGGCCCACTCGCCAATGGCGCCACGACGCTGATGTTCGAGGGCGTGCCGAACTATCCCGATTCGAGCCGCTTCTGGCAGGTGGTCGACAAGCACAAGGTCAACATCTTCTACACTGCGCCCACCGCGATTCGCGCCCTGATGCGCGAAGGCGAGGCGCCTGTAAAGAAGGCAAGCCGCGAGAGTCTAAGGCTGCTGGGTTCGGTCGGCGAACCGATCAATCCCGAGGCCTGGCTCTGGTACCACCGCGTGGTCGGCGACGGCCGCTGCCCGATCGTCGATACGTGGTGGCAAACCGAAACCGGCGGCATCCTGATCACGCCGCTGCCAGGCGCCACCAAGCTCAAGCCGGGCTCGGCGACGCGGCCGTTCTTTGGCGTGACGCCAGTCATGGTCGACGCCGAGGGCAAGGAGCTGAAAGGAGCGGGCAGCGGCAATCTCTGCCTGGTCGATTCCTGGCCGGGGCAAATGCGTACGGTCTATGGCGATCACCAACGCTTCATCGACACCTACTTCAAGGCCTATCCCGGCAAGTACTTCACCGGCGACGGCGCACGCCGCGACGAAGACGGCTACTACTGGATCACCGGCCGAGTCGATGACGTGATCAACGTCTCGGGTCATCGCATCGGCACCGCCGAGGTGGAGAGCGCGCTGGTGGCCAACACCAAGGTGGCCGAGGCAGCGGTGGTCGGCTACCCGCACGACATCAAGGGCCAGGGCATCTATGCCTACGTCACCTTGAAGGCGGGCCAGCCGGCCTCCGACGAGTTACGCAAGGAGCTCTCCGGCTGGGTGCGCAAGGAGATCGGTCCGATCGCCACGCCTGACGTCATCCAATGGGCGCCGGGCCTGCCAAAAACACGCTCGGGCAAGATCATGCGTCGTATTCTGCGCAAGATTGCCGAGAACGACGTCGGCAATCTCGGCGACACCTCGACGCTCGCCGACCCGACGGTCGTCGACGACCTGGTGAAGAATCGCGCCCACTAGTCAGAAAGAGAACCGAGCGACCGATGGCCAAGCCCACGATCCAGCAACTCGCCGCGGACCTGGCCGCCGGCCGCACCACCTCTGCCGCGCTCACCGAGCAAGCCCTCGCCCGCATCGACGATGCCAAAGGCGAGGGCAAGCGCGCCTTCATCAAGGTCTACAGGACCGCGGCACTGGCGGCGGCGCAGGCGAGCGACGCGCAGCGTAAGGCAGGACTTGTGCCGTCGCCGCTCGCTGGCATTCCCGTTTCGATCAAGAATCTCTGCGACGTCGCCGGCGAGACAACGCTGTCAGGCTCCATCGCGCTCGACGATACGCCGCCGGCAAAGCAAGACGCGCCCGTGGTAGCGCGCCTTCGCGCCGCGGGCGCCGTGATCGTCGGCAGCACCAACATGAGTGAGTTCGCCTTCTCGGGCGTGGGCTTCAATCCGCACTACGGCACACCGGGCAATCCGGCCGACCGTGCCCGGGTGCCAGGCGGTTCGTCGTCCGGTGCGGCGGTCTCGGTCGCCGACGGCATGGCGGTGGCCGCGCTCGGCACCGATACAGGCGGCTCGGTGCGCATTCCTTCGGCGGTGTGCGGCGTGGTCGGCTTCAAACCCACCGCGCGCCGCGTGCCGATCAACGGCGTCGTGCCGCTCGCGACCTCGCTCGATTCGATCGGGCCGCTCGCCAACTCTGTCGAATGCTGCGCCATTGTCGACGCCGTGTTTGCGGGAGAGCCGATCGCCGTACCTGAGGCAGCGCCTCTGGCCGGTTTGCGCTTCGGCATCCCCAAGCACTTCGTCATGGAAGAGCTCGACGCCACCGTTGCCAAGGCCTTCGAACGGGCTTGCAAGGCGCTGGCGGCCAAGGGCGTGCGGATCGAGCAGATTGACCTGCCGCAACTCAACGAGTTGCCCGCCATCAACGCCAAGGGTGGCTTTGCCGCGGCCGAAGCCTACGCCTGGCATCGCAAGCTGATCGCCCGCCGCGGCAAGGACTACGACCAGATCATCCATCCGCGCATCATGCGCGGCAGCGAGATGGGCGCGGCGGACTATATCGAGTTGCTGGAGGCGCGTGCAGACCTGCAGAACCGCGTCGCTTCGGTGACCTCGAACTACGACGCCGTGATCATGCCGACCTGCGCCATCGTGGCGCCGACGCTCAAGGATGTCTCGACGGCCGAGGGCTTCACCAGGAACAACATGCTGCTGTTGCGCAATACGGCGGTCGGCAACTTCCTTGACCGCTGCGCCGTCAGCCTGCCCTGCCATACCGCGGGCGAACTGCCGGTCGGCTTCATGCTGATGGGCGAGGCGATGGCCGACAAGCGGCTGCTGGCCATGGCGCGCGCCGTCGAACCGGCGGTGCGGGGTTAAACGGAACGCCCGTTCCGCTGTCGGTTATTGATAGCGCGGATCGTCGGGACGACGCATTTTCCAGACGTTCTCGGTCGTCGTGTATTCGCTGTAGCCGAGACGCGCCACGGGCCGGAAGGCCATCACGTCGACGCGGCCGTCCTTCAGGATGGTGTCGTCGATGTGCACGCCCACCACCTGGCCGAATACAACCGATCCGCGATGTGATTCGTGGCCTTTTTCAACCGGGAGTTCAAGCGTCTTCCAGTACTTGCACTCGAGCGCCACCGGCGATTCGGCGACGCGCGGCGGCTTCACGTACTTGCAGGCCGCGGGCGTCAGGCCGGCAAGCTTCATCTCGTCGACATCGCGCGCCACCATCGCGGTCGTGACGTTCATCTTCTCGGCGAGATGGCCTGCCACCATGTTGACCACGAACTCGCCGGTTTCCTCGGCGTTCATGCGACTGTGCTTGGTCGGGTTGTCGCCGTAAGTGCCGGTGATGGCGAAATAGACCATCGGCGGGTACTCGCTGACGCCGTTGTAGAAGCTGTAGGGCGCGAGATTGACCTGGCCCTGGCTGTTGACGGTCGAAATCCAGCCGATCGGCCGCGGCACGATCAGCGCCTTCAACGGATCGACGGCAAAGCCATGGTCGCGCTTGGCGGCATCGTAGAACATCCTTGATCTCCCCCTCTGTGCCGTCAGGCGTTGAAACGCGCCCAGGCCTCGGCGTGGGCCCGATCGAACGCGGCATCGAGGGCGGCATTGAGCCCGCGGCAGGATCGCACCACCGCCTCGGCCCAGTCGACATAGTCGCGCAACCGCTCCCTTGTCCATCCCGTTGGCGGGCTGGTCACCAGCCCGCGCAGGTTGGAGGTCTTGTCCGCGATCTTGAGCAGCTTGGCGCGCCGCGACTTGTGCGGCGTCGTCTCGACCTGCAGCCGCTTGCGCTCGGCCTTGGGCAGGCTCTTGTCATCGGTGACCTCGACCACCAGTGCCGCGACCTCGGGCCCGAATCGCTGGCGCAGGTCGTCGAAGGTGACGCCGGTATCCTCGATCGTGTCGTGCAACAGTCCGCCCATCACCAGCACGGGGTCATTGCCTCCCGTCGTTTCCGCCAGCAGCGTCGCCACCTCGGTCAGGTGGTTGACATAGGGCTCGGCGCGCTCGCCTTTGCGGCGCTGGCCGACATGCTGGCGCGCGGCATAATCCGTCGCCTGCATCAGCCGTACGAGATCTTCCGTCACTTTTCCGTGCTCCATATGTGTCTTTCCCGCGCAGCGTGCGACCAGCGGTCCGGCTTGTCGAGCCGCCGACACTCGACCATGTTGGGGCCATGTCACGTACCATGAAGGCCGTGCTCGGCGTCTGGATCATTGTGCTGGTCGGCGCCGCGGGCTGGATCGGCTGGGACGCCTGGCGCGGCAACCAGCCGACAATCGGCGGTCCCTTCTCGCTGATCAATCAGGACGGCCGTACCGTCACTGAGGCCGACCTCAAGGGCAAGCCGACGCTGCTCTACTTCGGCTACACCTTCTGTCCCGATGTCTGCCCGACCTCGCTGCTCCTGATGGAAACGGCCGCCGAGAAGCTTGGCGCCGACGGTCCGAAGAAGGTCAATCTGGTGTTCGTCACCATCGACCCCGAACGCGACACGCCCAAGCTGATCAAAGGCTATGTCACCAACTTCGGTCCCACCATCGAGGGCCTGACCGGCACCCCCGAGCAGGTCGCGGCCGCTGCCAAAGCCTATCGCGTCTACTACCAGAAGGTGCCGGGCAAGGACGGCAGTCCTTACCTGATGGATCATTCCTCGATCGTCTACCTGCTCGACCAGCGCGGGCGCTTTGTCACCCATTTCACCGACCAGAGCAAAGCAGAGACGATTGCCTCTGCCGTGCAGCGGCTGCTTTGAGTTCCCGCAGTTCCGCATAGATCGCTAACGCTGATCTCATGAAGAAGGCCCCGGCTTGTCACAGTCGGGGCCTTCTCATTTCAAAGCTTTATTGCCCAGACCTTACTGGGTACGCGTCGGCACGCTCGTTCCGCCATTTCTCAGGGCCTGCTCTAGGACTGGAATGCCGGCTGCCGTATTGCCAGCAGCGCAATTCGCCATCGCTGTCGGCACCGCCGCGCCCGGGTTCTGGTGCTTGGGCGCCGTTTGCCGATAGGTTTTGCTCAACGCTGCGCAGTAGGCGGCATCGTCCAATGGAGCACTCGCCTGTCGAGGCTGCTCCGTACGATCGGGTGGAATGGGAATCCCCGCGCGCTGTAATGCCACTGTGAGGCCTGCGACGCCGGCAGCGAACTTGCCCTTGCGGCAATCCTCAAGTGCTACGTCCACATCCACTGAATGCATGTAGTTCACGCGGCCACTGTACTTCGAGTACGCGCCGTGAAGCTGATTGCATCGCGCCATATCCGCCTTTGGCGACGGTGTCTGGGCAATGCTCGGGCTCGCACTGCCAAGCACGATGAGAACACCGGAAAGCATTGCTGCCGAACGAAGGAACACTGGGCGCGAAGCAAGCGTTTTGATGGGAGCGTCGATGGCCATGGTCTATATCCCCGATTGAATGAGATATAGCACTTGGGGTGCGCGCCACTTCTTAGGAAGGGTCCGCGCGCCTTTCCGACGAACAAGAAGACCTTCGCACTTCATTAGAAAATTGCGTGATGTTACGCGCGATCCACCAATCATCCTCGCGGTTACCAAGTGAGTTCCTTCCGCGTACTTCACGCGTTACGTCACGGGAATGGCGAGCACAGGCGTGCTACGGTTGCCTTGGAAGGTCGTGCACTCACGAACTGGCGAGCATGAAGCACACCGTCGCCCTTACTCTATTCGCCATCGTTAGCCTGGTGGGATGCTCCAACTGCGAGTCCTGCAAGCAAATGCCGGGCTGGGATGGTCGCTATGCCACTCACGACCGCGGCGCTAACAACCGTGAAGACCGGCGCGGCCAACCAGTCACGCCGTACGTCCCGCAGTGGCAAGGGCGTGGTGCCAACGTGCCGGCTTGGGGCTCCAAGCAAATAGATACGGCTCCAATAGACGGTTAGCTGCGGTTTTGATGCCGACGCAGGCATCGCCGCGGTCAAATTTCCGTTCGCGCCGCACGGCCAGTGGTAACGGCAAATACCGGAACGGGCTGATCGAAGCCCTTCAATGTTCGAGGATCCAGTTCGATGAGAGGGATGCTCGAGCCAACGGCGCTCGCCGCGGCGCGGTCGATAAGGATTTCAGAATCTTCGGCGCTTGAACATAAACGCGACGCCAGATTCACAGCATTGCCAATCGCCGTGTAGTGCAGCCGTCCTTGGGAGCCAATCCGCCCAACGGTGGCAAGCCCCATGGCGAGCCCCACACCGAAGCCAAGCCGATCATCCAGCGCGCGCCAACCTGCGAGAAGGCTTTGCATGCTCTTCTGCATGTCGCTTGCCATATTGACAGCACGAAGAGCGGGATCGACGCATGAGACCGGTGCGTTGACCAAAATCATCGCTCCGTCGCCATAAAAGTTGATCAGCGTCGCCCCATGATCACTTACGACGGTTTCGAGCGCATCATAGTATTCGCGTAATACCCGGATGACGGTTTCGGGTTCGGCACGAACCGAAAAAGCGGTGAAGCCACGCAGATCGCAGAATACGGCGACCACCTCGACGCGCCGACCATCCAGAACGCGATCATCCCCGCTGCGCTCAATGAGTTCGGCCACCTGGGGTGCAAGAAAACGCTTGAGCCGGTTTATGCGTTCCGAGCGCTCTTGGGAAACGGACAGCTCCGTGGCCATTTCGTTGAATCGAGTAGCCAGCCGCTCGAATTCATCGCTTGTTGCAAGGTTGATGCGGTGCTCGAACTGGCCCGCGCCAATTTGGGCGACTCCGTCCTCCAGGACGCGTATGGGCCCAACCATGCGTTGGGTCATCCAATAGGCCAGTATTGCCGCGAGGGCCGCGCCGGCAATGAGCAGCACACCGGTTCGTCGAAGGGCGGTGTAGATCGGCCCGAACGCCTCGGCGAGAGGCTGGGTGACGATGACGCTCCAATCCAAGCCAGGGATGGGTGCCATCGCTGCCATCACCATGTTTCCCGCAATATCCTGGCCGGCAGCAGCCTGGCCGGATCGCGTGAGAATCGCGGCACGCAGGATTTGGAGCGGTTTCTGCGCGGCTTCATCGGCTTGCAGGACGAGGCCGATGTCGGGATGGGCAACGAGACGTCCCGGCCGATCGAGGACAAACGCCTCTCCCGTTCGTCCCACCCGAATACCCGACACGACCTCCCAGATGAACTTGAGGTTGACTTCGGCGACGGCTACGCCGGCAGCCGCGCGCGTGCCTGCGATTGCGATGGTCATGAACGGTTCCGAACCGTCCTGGAAAGTAACAGGGCCAAACCAGGTTCGATCTGAAAGAGCTCCTCTCACCGCGGGCTTCGTCGAATGATCGTCACCGCCTTCGATCCTGTTCAGACCGATGCGCGACACGAACAAGCGTTCCTTTCCCTTGGCGTCAACCAGACTGAGGCTCTCGACGGCCGGGGCCTGGCGCAGCAGCCGCAACGCATCGAGCCGACGCCGGTCGCCGGGATTATCCGACCATGGCAACTGCACGGTCCAGGCCAACTGGTCGCGAATCCCATCAATGAAGTCGCCAATCTTTTCTGCCGCCAATCGGGCTTCTGCATCGAGAACGTCATTCAGTCTGGCGCGCTGGTCGTGATAGCCGAACCACGCGTCGCTTCCGCCCGCGATCAACAGAGGTATGACCGCCGCCGCAAACAGCGTGCTGAAATACCTTATGAACAGCGACGAGCGTGGGGCGGTATTGGACATCTTAGTGGCTCGCGCGACGACCGCTTTCGCGGATCATTCAATGACCTGATCGGCGCTACTCAATAGCGAGGACGGAAAAGTTATGTTGAGGGCGCTGGCGGCATTGAGATTGATGAAGAGCTCGACTTTTGTGACTCGCTGCACGGGCAAGTTCGAGGGCTTCTCACCCTTGAGGATGCGTCCAGCGTAAACCCCTGTGTGATGGTGCGACTGATGGAAATCACCACCGTAGCTCATCAGCCCGCCGGCAAGCGGGAAGTCGCGGGATTGGGTGATCGCGGGCACGCCACGACGGCTCGCGAGCGCGGCAAGTTGCCGACTGCGGTAGGTAAAATAAGGATCCGAGCTGAAGACGAGCCCGCCTGCCTGCGCTTCATGGACCGCCGCGAACATGCCCTCGAACTCAGGTTCGGTGCTGGCTTTCAGAACGACAAGGTTCAGTCCAAGGCTATCGGCGGCGACATGAAGGTTCTTCAATTGCGAGGCCGAAGTCGGGCTTGCCGGATTGATGGCCACGGCAAACACCTTCGTCCCGGGGCGCACCTCACGCATGAATTCCAGGCGCTTGCGCGAGACCTCCACGCTCAGGCTCGACACGCCAGTTAGATTGCCTCCCGGTCGGGACAGGCTATCCACCACGCCGAGTGCGATGGGGTCGCCACCCATCTCGAAGACGATCGGAATTGTTGCCGTCGCCGATTTCGCCGCAAGCGCCACCTCGGCGCCGCCCGGCGCCACCATGACGGTGAGCTGACTGCTGGCTAAATCTTTCGCAAGCGACGGCAGCCGACTGTACTGACCTTGTGCCCATCGAAACTCGATCGCGACATTGCGCCCCTCGGCATAGCCGGACTGTCCGAGGCCATCGCGAAAGGCACCAAGGCGACTGCTGTAGCGTTCGGGGGATTCAGACCCAAGATATCCGATGACCGGCATAGCCTGAGCATGGGCGGGAATGATCGATGCCGCCGCGGCGCCGGTGAGCGCGATGAAACCACGCCGCTTCAATCCGTCTGTGGCTTCGGCAAAGGCACGGGGCACCCAAAGCAAGATGGTCTCCTCGGCCAACATCTCCCATTTGGTCAACCGCAGTATATCTGCATATCCGCTGAGCCGCGAGCGGGCGGGCTTGGGCGCTCCTTCGTCCAACTGCGAGACGGTGACCACGCAGACCGTATCCTCGAAGTTTGGAGCTCAACCCTAACGTTGCCGATTAGGATTCGTGTTGAGCACTTTGAAAGTGGAAGGTCCTTGGATCGCAGAATCGACAAGCAGGCGATGTCTTGGTCGCGGCGTTCCAGTCTGTCTTTGGATGATGAGTTGCTCGCCGCGCCGCACTCGTCTGGCGCTCCGCGGGGGTTGTCTAGTCGTTCGATGACATCCGTTCCAGCGGCGCAGGATTTGGTCACCTTTTTGTTTGCTATGCCCGTTCCAAGCTCACTTGAAACGGATCGAACTCCCGGCGCGGTGGCGACCGGAGCAGCGCATCCAGCAGGCTGATCGAGGCATGCCTTGTCTCGTCATCGGGTTGGCGTCGTTTAAGCCGACGTTACGGTCAGATCGCTGATCGGAATTAACTCTATGCTGCATTGCCACAAAATAAGTACGGCAGGTCGGGTCTAATCCAACTATATGATTGTTGCTCCTAGGTGTTCATGCGGCTGTCACTCTGACGCGCCGCAGCAAGCAAAGGCGGGTACCAATGCGGCTACATACGCACAAGTCTGCCGGCAATATCAAATAAAAACAACATGTTAGACACCAACGTGCTCTATTACGCCTACGAACTGAACCGCCACCTCGCGCAGCCGGTGCGGCTGTGGGCGAACACTGTCGGCCGGCTCTACTCGAGCCCCTACAATCCATGGGCCGACACCTGGTTCGGCAAGTCGGTGACGGCGAGCGCCGAGATCGTGGCGCGCCTCACCCAGGACTACGGCAAGCCCGCCTTCGGCCTCGCGACCACCCGGATCGGCGAGGAGACCGTCGCGGTCAACGAAGAGGTGCTGGTCCGCAAGCCGTTCTGCCAGCTCTTGCGCTTCCGCCGCGACACGACGCGACGCGATCCGAAGGTGCTGCTGGTGGCGCCCATGAGCGGGCACTTCGCGACCCTGTTGCGCGGCACGGTCGAGGCGCTGCTGCCGGAGCACGACGTGCACATCACCGACTGGGTGGATGCGCGCGAGGTGCCGCTCTGCCAAGGCAATTTCGATCTCGACGACTATATCGACTACATCATCGACTTCTGCCGCTATCTCGGCCCGGACGTGCATGTGATCGCCGTCTGCCAGCCGTCGGTGCCGGTGATGGCGGCGGCCTCGCTGATGGCGCAGGCCAAGGACCCGCGGCAGCCGCGCTCGCTCACGCTGATGGGCGGGCCGATCGACACGCGGCTCAGCCCGACCGTGCCGAACGATCTGGCGATGCGCAATTCGATGATGTGGTTCCGGCAGAACGTGATCTCGACCGTGCCGTTCAACTACCCCGGCGCAATGCGGCGCGTCTATCCGGGCTTCGTCCAGCTCACGAGCTTCATCACCATGAACCTCGACCGGCACATCAATGCCCACATGCGCCAGTTCGAGCATCTGATCAAAGGCGCCGACGACAGCGCCGAAGGCCATCGCACGTTCTACGACGAATATCTCGCCGTGATGGACCTCACCGCCGAGTTCTACCTGCAGACCATCCAGGTCGTGTTCAAGGAACACCAGTTGCCGCGCGGCGTCTGGGTGAGCCGCGACCGCAAGATCGATCCATCGGCGATCGAGACTGCGTTGATGACAGTCGAGGGCGAGCTCGACGACATCTCGGGCATTGGCCAGACCAAGGCGGCCCACGCCCTCACGCCGAACATTCCCGGTTCGCGCCATGTCCATTGGGAGCAGCCGCGCGTCGGACACTACGGCATCTTCAACGGCCGCAAGTGGCGCGAGCAGATCATGCCGCGCGTGCGCGAGTTCATCCGGAACAACGACGGGCAGCCGTAGCTTTCCCGTATCAATTCCCGGTCATCACCGCTGAAGGCTCGGCTGGACCAAGCCCGAAGGTGAGCGCGGCCTGCAGGTCGATTGCGGCGAGATCGAAGTCTCGCCGCGCGTCGAGAGCCGCGGCATTTGCCGCGATCCGCGCGCGCTGGTCGGCCAGAACCCTGAAGTAGTCGACGCGCATGCTTTCGTTGGCGAGGACCGCCGAGCCGTAGCGCAATGCCATCTGCTGCGACACCACCTGGCGCAACGGCAGAAGGCGCTTCTCGTAGAAACGCGCGATGTCATAGGTGCTGCGATAGGCATCGGAAGCAATGCGGGCCTCCGACCGGGCATTCACAGCTTTCGCGGCGAGCCGGTTGACCGCGCGCATATAAGTTTCGCGTGCCTTGCGTTCGCGCGCCTCGCCGGTGTCGAAGATCGGGATCTCCAGCTCGAGTGCCCCGCCGCCGCGCGTGATCGAGGTGTTGGAGGTGGTGAGCGGGTTGGCGTTCTCGTTGTTCACCAAACCGGCAAGCTGCAACATGGAGACGTAACGAGTCGCCTGCGTGAGCCTGAGCGACTTGGCGAGCGCCACGACATCGTGGCGGGCCATCACCAGGTCGACGCGGCGATTGATTGCCTGGGTCTCGATATCGGTCGTTGCGTCGGGCTCTCCCGGCAGGGGCGGCAAATCGTCGGGCAACTTGAAGTTCACGTCCCCGCCCCACAGGCCAAGGAGTCTCGTCAGGGTCTCGCGCTGGCGTCGCGCTGCCAGCCGCACCTGGCCGACACGCACGCTCAGCTCGGCATAGAAGGCCGCAATCTCCGCCTGATCGAGCTGGTCGCCGCCGCCTGCTTCGCCAAGCTTGGCGATCAGGCGCGCAGACTCGTCGGCGGTACGCCGTGCCTCGTCGAGGAAGCGGACCTGGCGCTCGGCCGCAATCGTGCGCACCCAGGCGCGGCGCACGTCGCCCGCCAGCGCCAGCGTCGTCTGCACCGCGCCGTGCTTGGCATGCTCGAAATGCTCGGCGGCGATCTTGCTGCGCTGAGGCAGCGTAACCAGGCTCAGGATGTCCTGGATCAAACGCAGCTCGAAGTCGGCGACACCCGTGCCACCGAAGTTCGCGAACGACAGCCTGGGATTGGGCGGCAGACTTTGCTGCACATAGTCCGCCTCGGAGATGCCGAGATCGTTGTAGGCCGCCTGCAGATCGCGATTGCCAAGCAGCGCCACCTGCACTGCGGCGTCCGACGACAGGGGCTCGGTCAACAATGCGGTCACCCGCTCACGCGCTTTCTGCGCCGCTTCGACGCTGTCGATCTTGACGGCTTGCGCGCCCGTTTCGCGCTTCACGTCCTGCGCCACCTCGCCCATGCCGCCATCAGGTGAGAACGACGCGCAGCCGGCCAGGAGCACAGGGGCGACCAGGAAGAGAACGAAGCGAGCGCTCATGGCCTGTCTCCAATGCCGTGATTGACGGTGCCCGCCATGACCGGGCGATAGGGACGGTCAGCGGCGGGCGCCGTGGCATCGTCGGGATTGGGTGGAGCGGATACCGCAGGCAGCGGCGCACTGTTGCTGCAGGCGGCGAGCAGCCCGACGAACAGGACGAGAAAAATGGTCCTCACGAGTGTGCCTCCCGAACGGCCGCCGGCACGGCAGCGCGCAGTTGCCAGCCCTTGACCAGGCTGTAGATGACGGGAATGACGACAAGGGTGAGCAGCGTGGAGCTTGCCATGCCACCCACCATGGGCACGGCAATGCGCTGCATCACCTCCGATCCGGTGCCGGTGCTCCATAGCAGCGGCAGCAGGCCCGCGACGATCGCGGTGACCGTCATCATCTTGGGCCGCACCCGCTCGACGGCGCCTTCGACGATCGCTGCCCGCAGGTCGGCCGCGGTGGGCGCGCGGCCCTCGGCGGCGCAGACTTCGCGGCGATGCGCCCATGCCGAGTCGAGATAGATCAGCATCACCACGCCTGTTTCGGCGGCAACGCCGGCAAGTGCGATGAACCCCACCGCGACCGCGACGCTCATGTTGAAGCCCATCCACCAGATGAGCCACAGTCCGCCGACCAGCGAGAACGGCAGCGACAGCATCACAATCAACGTCTCGGCGATGCGGCCGAAGTTGAGATAGAGCAGCACGAAGATCAGCAGCAGGGTCGCCGGCACGACGACCTGCAGCCGCGCCTCGGCCCGCTGCAGATATTCGAACTGGCCGCTCCACACGGCGACAGTGCCGGGCGGCAGCACGACCTTGTCGCGCACCGCCTTCTGCGCATCGGCGACATAGCCCGCAAGATCGCGGTCGCGAAAATCGACGAAGACATATACCGCAAGCCGCGCATCCTCGGTACGAATCGAGGTCGGCCCCTGCGTCAATCTCACCTCGGCCAGTTGTCCGAGGGGCAACTGGCCGCCATTCATGGTTGGCACCAGGACCTCCTGCGCAATAGCGCGCGGATTGGAGCGCAGGTCGCGCGGATAGCGCACGTTCACCGAGTAGCGCTCGCGGCCCTCGACGGTGGTCGTCACCGTCTCGCCGCCCAGCGCGCTCGCGACCGCCTGCTGCACGTCGTCGAGCCGAACGCCGTACTGTGCCAGCCGCTCGCGGTCGGGAACGACATCGAGGAAGTAGCCGCCGGTGACGCGCTCGGCATAGGCCGATGTGGTACCCGGCACAGTGCGGATCGCCGCCTCGACTTCGCGCGCGGCCTTCTCGAGCTGGCCGTAATCATGGCCCAAAAGTTTGACGCCGACCGGCGTACGGATGCCGGTCGCCAACATGTCGATGCGGGCGCGGATCGGCATGGTCCAGGCGTTGCTGATGCCAGGGAACTGCAATGCGCCGTCCATCTCGGCGACCAGCTTGTCGACCGTCATGCCGGGCCGCCATTCCGACCTGGGCTTGAGGTTGATCACCGTCTCGAACATCTCGAGCGGTGCCGGATCGGTCGCCGTCATCGCGCGGCCAGCCTTGCCGAACACCGATGCGACTTCGGGGAACGATTTGATGATCTTGTCCTGGGTCTGCAGCAGCTCGGCCGACTTGGTGACCGACAGGCCCGGCAACGTCGTCGGCATGTAGAACAGCGTGCCCTCGTTCAACTCGGGCATGAACTCCGCGCCGATACGCTCTGCCGGCCAGATCGTGACGGCGAGCGCCGCCGCGGCCAGCGCGACCGTGAGCCAGCGCGCACGCAGCACCAAGCCGATCACCGGTCGATAGAGCCAGATCAGGGCGCGGTTCACCGGGTTGCGATGTTCGGGCAGGATCCGCCCACGCACGAACAGCATCATCAGTGCCGGCACCAATGTGACCGACAGCAAGGCCGCCGATCCCATGGCAAGGCTCTTGGTCCAGGCGAGCGGCTTGAACAGCCGACCCTCCTGATCCTCCAGCGAGAAGATCGGCAGGAACGATACGGTGATGATCAGCAGACTGAAGAACAGCGCCGGCCCCACTTCCACCGCAGCATCGACGATTGCTGCGCCGCGCGACTGGCCGGGCTGCAGCCGTTCGAGGTGCTTGTGGGCGTTCTCGATCATGACGATGGCGGCGTCGATCATGGCGCCGATGGCGATGGCGATGCCGCCGAGACTCATGATGTTGGAGCCGACGCCCAGCGCCTGCATGGCGATGAAGGCCATCAATACACCGATCGGCAAGGTCACGATCGCCACCAGCGCCGAGCGCACGTGCAACAAGAAGACGACGCAGACCAGCGCCACGACGACGCTTTCCTCGATCAGCGTCGATTTCAGCGTGTCGATGGCGCGATGGATCAGATCGGAGCGGTCATAGACCGTCTCGATATGCACGCCTTCCGGAAGGCTCGGTGCCATCTCCTTGATCCGTGCCTTCACCTTGTCGATGACGTCGAGCGCGTTCTGGCCGAAGCGCTGCAGGGCGATGCCGGCCACAACCTCACCCTCGCCATTGAGCTCGGTGACGCCGCGCCGCTCGTCGGGCCCCAGCTCGACGCGTGCCACGTCGCGCAGCAACACCGGCGCTTGACCGTCAGCCGTCAGCACGATGTTCCTAAGATCGTCCGGTCCCTTGAGGTAGCCACGGCCGCGCACCATGAACTCGGTCTCGGCCATCTCGACCACGCGGCCGCCGGTTTCTCGATTGCTGGCGCGGATCGCGTCGATCACCTGGCCGAGCGGGATGCCGAAGGCACGCAGCTTCGCCGGATCGACGACGACGTTGTACTGACGCACGAAGCCGCCGACGCTCGCCACCTCGGCCACGCCCGGCGCCTTGGCAATGCCGAAGCGGATGTACCAGTCCTGCAGCGAGCGCAGCTCGGCGAGGCTCCTGTCAGCAGCAGTGACGACATATTCGTAGACCCAACCGACGCCGGTCGCGTCCGGGCCGAGCGCGGGCTTCACGTCTGATGGCAGCTTGGCGGTACCGGAGTTCAGATATTCGAGCACACGGCTGCGCGCCCAATAGATGTCGGTGCCGTCCTCGAAGATCACGTAGACGAACGACACACCGAAGAAGGAGAAGCCGCGCACCGCCTTGCTGCGCGGCACGGCGAGCAGCGCCGTGGTCAGCGGATAGGTCACCTGGTCCTCGACCACCTGCGGCGCCTGCCCCGGCATCTCGGTGTAGACGATCACCTGGGTGTCGGAGAGGTCGGGAATGGCGTCGAGTGGCAATCGCCCGACCGAATAGAGGCCGCCGGCGGTGAGCGCGACCGCGAGGATCAGCATCAAGAGAATGTTGCGCGCCGACCAGCGGATGACCGACGCGATCATTTGCCGTCTCCCGCCGTGAAGGCGGCGAGCGCCGCACGCAGGTTGCTCTCGGCGTCGATCAGGAAGGTGGCCGAGGTCACCACCTTCTCGCCGGCCTTGAGGCCGCCGCGCACCTGCACGTAGCCGCCGGCGTGGGCGCCCAGCTCGACGCGGCGCGGCTCGTAGCGGCCCTCGCCGCGCTCGACCAGCACGACCTGGCGCAGGCCGCTGTCTATTACCGCCGATTCAGGAACTGCAATGGAATTGCCCAGCGGTGTCGCGATCTCGACGGTCGCCGCCATGTCGGCGCGCAGCAAGCCGTCGGGATTGGCGACTTCGATGCGCAGCCGCGCCGTGCGGCTCTTGGCGCCGACGCTGGGATAGATGAACCCGACCTTGCCGGCGATCGGCCGGTCGGGCCAGGCGTTGACCGTGACCTTCGCCGGATCGCCCACCTTCACGAAGGCCAGGTCCTGCTCGTAGACATCGGCCATGACCCACATGGTCGAGGTGTCGACGATGCGGAACAGCACATCGCCCGGCTGAAAGCGCGCGCCTTCGATCGCCATTTTCTCGATGACGGTGCCGCTCGCCGGCGCCGGGATGCCGATGACGCGCGGCGGCGTCTCGCCACGCCGCAACTTGTCGAACTCGGCCTGCGGATAGTCGAGGTTGCGCAAGCGGTTGTCGGCCACCTCCTGCCGCCCCTGCACGCCGCGCGCCACGAGATATTCCTGCTGCAGCACATTCAGCTCGGGACTGTAGACATCGAACAGCGTCTGCCCGCGCTGCACGACGTCGCCGGTCGCGCTCACCCGCAGCTTCTCGATCCAGCCGCCGAACCGAGGCGCCACGACATATTGCTTGCGCTCGTCGAACTGCAGGCTCGCGAAGGTGCGGATGGTGCGGCTGAGCGCGCGCTCCTGCACGACCTCGCTGCGCACGCCGAGCCGTTGCACCTTGTCGAGGCTGATCTTGACCGTGCCGGGCACCGCAGCGGCCTCGTCGGCACAGACCGCGATATAGTCCATGCCCATGGAATCCTTTTTCGGCACCGGCGAGGTGTCGGGCGCTCCCATGGGATTGCGGTAATATTTGACCTTGCCGTCCTTGCAGACATCCGATGCCTGCGCCGCTGCGACCGAGGCAAATCCGACGGCGGCCCAAAGGCCGATGAGAGCGGGCACGATCCAGCGCGCCCGACGACGTTCCGTTGACATGAGAAACTCCTGTAGACGCGCGCGCCTGCACGCCCACGCCAGGCGGCAAACGACCTTCGTTTAGTCAGGAGCTCAGGATCGAGGTGGCGTCGGGTCGGGTGGTGGCGAGAGACCGCGCAGGGCTGCGAACCGGTCGGGCCAGATCTCGCTGCCGCCCGCCGGGACCGCGAGTGCGGCGGAGGCGACGATCAGCGACGGCATCATGCCGACGCAAGCCACCACGCAGCCGGCCGCACTCGGCGGGCACGGCATGCCCTGGCACTCAGGGCAATGCTGGGTGCAAAGCGTGCCGATGGTTGCATGCGAGTGATCGGCAGAAGAAGCCGACGGCATCCAGGCATACGCAACCGTCGGCAATGCCGCCGCCAACACGGCGAGGCAGCCCAAAAATGCCGACAGGAAGCGCAAACGCACCATATGGCTATGATGCTGACCGGCAGCCGCATTGCCAAGAGCCAATACATCAAAGATCTGCGACCTTCAGTCTGCGGATCATAACCGTGTTTGCAGGCGTAATAGCATTACGCTTGCTTCATGGGGTATTGGGCGCGCCGTGAAATCAAACGTCGCCTTGCTTCCCCGGTCCCTGGACCGGCTGGCTGCCGCAGCCCTGCTGACGGTTGTGCTTGCCCTGTCTGCGCTGGCGCCGGCCATGGCAATGGCGGCGGAACGGGCGCAGCCGACGGCGATCGTGGCCACCGCGAACACCTTGGACGTGCTCGCCGAGGCAGCGTTGTCATCGCAGACCGATGATGGCGACATCGCGGTCTGCGCGATCTGCAAGAGTCCGGTCTGCACGGGACACAGCGCAGTGCTCACTGCGTCGAGCCCCGACAGCGTTGTGCCTGTCGCCTGGACCCTTGTCCCGTCGCTTCCGTTCGCCGCGCCGAAGCCGCTGCCGGCCGGCCCGCCCTCTCGCACCTCCGCCCTCCCGCTCGCCTTCAATCCCCGCGCCCCTCCGTCCGTCGGCTGACGCCGACACGAGGGTACGCGCCGCAAGACGCACCGCCTTCGCTGTCGGCCCCTGACCGACGACGAGGGAATATCGATGCGTGCTTCGAGAAAGATTATCTATTTTGGCGTTCTCATCGCTGCGGCCGCCCTGGTCGCATCGATGACGTTCCGTCTCTCGTCCGGTGTGATGGCACCGGAAGCGGCGACCCACGATGAGAAGCCGTCGGCACCGGCGCTCAAGCTCGGTGCGGACGAGATCCGCCGCGCCGGCATCAAGGTCGAGCGGCTCGAAGCGGCGGAGTACGCCGCGACGCTGGCAGCCTTCGGCACGGTGGGGCCCAACCGCAATGCTTTCGCACGTGTCACCCCGCCGGTCGCGGGCCGGCTGGTTAAAGTAGCCGTAGACCTTGGTGCCGAAGTTCCCGCCGGCTCACCACTCGCCGTGCTCGAAAGCCCCGAGCTCGCCGAGGCGCGGACCGCATTCCGACAGAGCCAGACCGAGCTCGATCTCGCCCGCCTCAATCTCGATCGCGCGCAGAAGCTTTCGGTCGATGCCGCGATCGCCCAGAAGGATGTGCTGCGGACGCGCGCCGACTACGAACGCGCGCGGGCGGCGCTGGCTGCCGCCGAAGCGCGGCTTGCGACACTGGGCGTCACCGCCGAGCCACCGGCCGGAAGCTCGCCGGCCAGTCTGACGGTGAGCGCGCCGCTTGCGGGGACAATCGTCGAGCGCACGGCAGTGCTGGGTGAATATGCGCAGGCCTATCAGCCGCTGTTCACCGTCGCTGACCTTTCGACGATCTGGGTCGAGACCAACCTCTACGACCGAGACCTCGCCCACGTTGCCGTCGGCGCCTCGGCGACCATCACCGTCAGCGCCTATCCGGACCGCCGCTTCGACGGCAAGGTGACCTACATCGGCAATATCCTCGACAAGGACACGCGCACAGCGGTGGCACGGATCGAGGTCGCCAACGCCGACGGCCGGCTGAAGCCGGGGCTGTTCGCCAATGTCGAGATCGCGACATCCGGCAAACGGAAGGCGCTGCGCGTGCCCGAGGGCGCGCTGGTGCTGCTGCAGGGGCAGATGACCGCGTTTGTCGCAATCGGCGACGGCTTCGAGCCGCGCCCCGTCGAGACCGGCGAGCGCAGCGGCGGCATGGTGATCGTGCGGTCGGGACTCGAAGCTGGCGACGAGGTCGTCGTGTCCGGCGCCTATGCGCTAAAGGCGCGCCTGCTGAAGTCGCAGATCGGCGCCGCCGACTAGGAGCGCGAACCGTGCTGACCGCCATCGTGCAGCTTTCGCTGCGCTACAAGCTCCTGGTGATCGTGGCGTTCGCGATCGTCGTGTTCCTGGGCGTGCGCGCCTTCCAGCAGGTGCCGGTCGACGCGTTCCCCGACGTCACGCCGGTCCAGGTGAATGTCTATACCGAGTCGCCGGGCCTCGCCGCGGAGGACGTCGAGACCCTGCTCACCTTTCCGGTCGAGACGGCGATGGCGGGCCTGCCGGGCGTCGAGCAGGTGCGCTCGATCTCGCTGTTCGGCCTCTCCTATGTCAGCATCTACTTCAGCGATTCGACCGACATCTATTTCGCGCGCCGCCTGGTCGGCGAGAAGCTCGCCGAAGCCAAGGCCCGCATTCCCGCAGGCTATGGCGAGCCCATCCTCGGGCCCAACTCCACCGGCCTCGGCCAGGTCTTCTGGTACACGATCGAATCGGCCGACCAGAAGCTCTCGAACATGGACCTGCGCACGCTGCAGGACTGGACGGTTCGTTTGATGGTGCGGACCGCACCGGGCGTCGACGACGTCACCTCATGGGGCGGCCACGAGAAGCAGTTCCAGGTCCTGATCGATCCGCAGCGCCTGATCAAGTTCGGTCTTGGCCTCAAGGAGGTGATGGAAGCCCTGGACGCCAACAACCGGCAGGTCGGTGGTCAGTACATCGATCGTGGCCAGGAGCAATATCTGGTGCGCGGGTTGGGCCGGGTCTCCAGTGTCGCCAACATCGCCGACATCGTGATCGCCACACGTGAGGCGACACCGATCCGGATCCGCGACGTCGCCGACGTGAAGGAGGCGCCGGGCCTGCGCTTCGGTGCGGTGACCCGCGACGGCAAGGAAGTCGTCTTGGGGATCGCGCTGCAGCGCTTCGGCGAGAACGCCGCCAAGGTCGCCGACGTGGTGAAGGCCAAGCTCGATCTTGTGCGCAAGGCGCTGCCGGCCGGCGTGACGCTCAACGCGGTCTACGATCGCACCGAACTGGTCGAAAAGGCCGTATCGACGGCCGAACGCGCCTTGATCGAAGGATCGGTGCTGGTCGCCGTCATCCTCTTCCTTTTCCTCGGCGAGCTCCGATCGGCGGTGGTGGTGATCGTCGCCCTGCCGCTGGCCATGCTGATCGCCTTCATCCTGATGCAGCTGACCGGCCTTTCCGCCAACCTGATGTCGCTCGCCGGACTCGCGATCGGCATCGGCATGATGGTCGATGGCGCCGTCGTGATGGTGGAGAACAGTTACCGCTTCCTGAGCCACCACAGGGACCAGGTTGCGAGAGAACATGCCGCGGGCCGCAGCGAGATCATCCTCCGGGCGGCTTCAGAGGTGGTCAATCCGATCGCCTTCGCCATCCTGATCATCATCGTCGTGTTCCTGCCGCTGTTCAGCCTGACCGACCTCGAAGGCAAGCTGTTCAAGCCGATGGCGCTCACCATCACCTTCGCCATGGTGGGATCGCTGCTCCTCACCATGACCTTCGTCCCCGTTCTTTCGGCGATCCTGCTGCGGCCGAAGGAGGAGAAGGACACCTTCATCGTGCGCTGGGTCAAGGCGTTCTACCTGCCGCTGCTCGACCATGCGCTCGACGCCAAGCGGCAAACCATGACGTTGGCGCTTGCACTGCTCGTCGGAGCGTTCGCGCTGTTCCCGTTCCTCGGCAAGGAATTCATGCCGCAACTGCAGGAGGGAATGCTGCAGTTCCGCGTCACCAGCATTCCTTCGACGTCGCTCGATGAATCGATCGAAGTGTCGAAACAGGTCGAGGGTACCCTGGCGGGCTTCCCGCAGGTCACATCGACGCTCGCCACGATCGGCCGGGCCGAGAAGGGTGAGACCAACGATGTGAATTACATGGAGGTCAATGTTTCCCTGAAGCCGATTTCGGACTGGCCGAAAGCGATCTCCTATCAGGCCCTCGCGGCGGAGATGCAGAAGAAGATCGAAAAGGACGTACCGACAGTGGTTGTCGCGCCGACCCAGCCGATCCAATCACGGGTCGAGGAGCTGATCTCGGGCGTTCGGGCGACGCTGGCGCTGAAGCTCTATGGCGAGGACCTGCCGACGCTCGACCGCTTCTCCGGCCAGATCAAGAACGTGCTCGCGACGATCCCTGGCGTTACCGACCTGTCGCTGGAGGCCAACACCGGCAAGCCGCAGATCTCGATTCGGCCCGACGCACCGACCATGGCGCGCTATGGCGTCAGCACCGCGGAGCTCATGGAGATCGTGCGTGCCGGCATCGGCGGCCAGGCGGTCAGCACGTTGATCGATGGCACGAAGCGCTTCGACATCGTGGCCTGGTTGCCCGAGCAGCACCGCAAGGACATCGAGGCCATCCAGAACATCCCGGTGCGCACCCAGACCGGCGCGCTGGTGCCGCTTTCCCAGCTCGCCAGGATCGAGGTCGACGATGGTTATTCCTTCGTCCGCCGCGAGCAGCTCCAGCGCTATGCCGTGATCCAGATGGATGTCCGCGACCGCGCGGTCGATGCCTTCGTGGCCGACGCCAACGTGGCCATCGCCAAGCAGGTGAAGCTGCCGACCGGCTACTACATCGAATGGGGCGGCGCTTTCGAGAACCAGCAGCGGGCGATGACACGGCTCGCGCTGATCGTGCCGCTCACCATCGGCCTCATCTTCATCCTGCTCTACACCGCCTTCAATTCGGTACCGCATGCCACGATGATCATCGCCAACGTGCCGTTCGCGCTGGTGGGCGGCATCGTGGGTCTCTTCGTCACCGGCCAGTATCTCTCGGTGCCGTCGGCCATCGGCTTCATCGCCGTGTTCGGCGTCGCCATGCTGAACGGCATCGTCCTGGTCTCGTTCATGAACGAGCAGCTCCGCCTCGGGCGCTCCATCCGCGAAGCCGTGCGCGAAGCCGCCGCGTTGCGATTGCGGCCGGTGTTGATGACGGCATCGGTGGCGATCCTGGGCCTGCTGCCCATGCTGCTGTCCCAGGGTGTGGGCGCGGAGACGCAACGACCCCTCGCGACGGTCGTGGTGGGCGGCCTTTTCACCTCGACAGTGCTCACTCTTCTGCTGCTGCCGCTGATGTACGAATGGGTCGAAATGCGCCGCGAACGACGCGAGCCACGGGTCGATACGGCGCAACCGCTGCAGGGACCGGCGGAATGAGCCTTCGTTCCCTGGTATCGGCCGCACTGGCGGCCGCGGCCGTCACGCTCGCGTCTGGCTGCGCCACCTACACCGCCAAACCGATCACGCCGGCGGCGACGGCTGCTGCGTTGGAGCAGCGCACGCTCGACGATCCCAAGCTCGCCGAACTGATCAGCACCGCCCTTCCGCAGCGAGCTGCGACCGCCGGCGGGGTGAACTGGGATCTGTCGACGCTCACGCTGGCCACGCTCTATTTCCATCCGGAGATGGAGATCTCGCGCAGCAAGCTCGCCCTTGCCCGCGCCGGCGTCACGACGGCCGGACAGACCCCCAATCCAACCCTCAACCTCGATCCGACGCGGCACGGCGTCATCGTCGATCCCTCGCCGTGGACCGTGGGGATTCTCCTCAATCTGGTGCTGGAGGCCGGCGGCCGGCGCGAGAAGCGGCTGGAACAGGCGCGCCATCTTGTCGATGCAGCGCGGCAGGATCTGGCCACGGCCGCGTGGCAGGTCCGCGGCGGCGTGAGGTCGAGCCTGCTCGACCTGTGGGCGGCCAACGGCCGAGTGCGGCTGACGGCGCTGCGCCTGTCGGTGCAACAGCAGATCGTGGATTATCTCGAACGGCGCTTCACCGCGGGCGATGTCTCGGCGCTCGATGTCGCGCGCGAGCGCATCAATCTCAGCCAGGCACGGCTCGCCGCAAAAGAAGCCGAGCGGCAGGCGGCGGATGCGCGGGCACGGCTGGCGACAGCGGTCGGTGTGCCGTTGCGCGCCCTCGACTCCGTCCAGCTCACCTTTGGAGATTTCGACAAACCCGCGGAGGTTCCCGATCTCGCGGCACTCTCCACCGGAGCGCGTGCAGGGCCTCCTGGCGGAATACGAGGCGGCGCAGTCGGCATTGCGACTGGAGATCGCCAAGCAGATCCCCAATGTGACGATCGGGCCGGGCTACACCTACGACCAGGGCGACGACCTCTACACATTCGGCCTCAGCACCGAGCTGCCGATCTTCAACCAGAACCAGGGGCCGATCGCCGAGGCCGAGGCGCGCCGTCGTGTGGCGGCAGCGCAATTCACCGCGCTGCAGGCAAAGATCATCGGTGACATCGACCGGGCCCTCGAGAGCTACCGCTCCGCCGTCCGGTCGCTCGCCACTGCCGACGACCTCGTGCGCTCCGAAGAGCGGCGGCGGCGGCAGATCGACCGCTCGTTCCGTCTCGGCGAAGTCGATCGCCTCGCCCCTCTCACCGCCGAACAGGAGCAGGCCGTGGTCGCGCTGGCGCGTTTCGAAGCCGTCGTGCAGCAGCGCGAGGCGATGGCGGCGATCGAGGATGCGGCGCAACGGTCGATCTTTGATACGACCGGCCCGCTCTTTTTGCAGTTCGCGACACGTCCGCCCAAGGACTGAATTCTGGTCTGGCGCAAAGTGATTCTTCCTCGGATCAAATCACCGTCGTCCCGAGCGGAGCGAAGCGAAGTCGAGGGACCTTGTCTCGACGATTTGCGGCCTATTGTTGAAACAAGGTCCCTCCACTACGCCTCGCTTCGCTCGGCTCCGGTCGGGACGACAAGGAACCTGAACCCATCCCGCTCTACCGGCCGAAGTTCTGCACGACCTCCAGGAAGGCTGTGCCGTAGCGTTCAAGCTTGCTGTCGCCGACGCCGTGGATCTCCCGCATGGCGCGCGGACTGGCGGGCCGGTGAGTGGCGAGCTCGATCAGGGTGCGGTCGGAGAAGACGACGTAGGCCGGCACCTTCTGCGCCTGGGCGAGCTTCGAGCGCAGCGTCTTGAGCGCGGCCAGAAGGGCCGCATCGGCCTCGCCCACAATGGCTGCCGCCGCGGCAACCGCGCGCTCGCGGCGCGACGTCTTGGGCGTGGCGAGATCCTTGCGCAGCTCGATCCGCGACTCGCCCTTCAGCACCCGCCAGCCGTCATCGGTGACCGACCAGCGGCCATGCTCCATCAGGTCCTGGGCGACCAGGCCGAGTGCGGAGAGCTGGCGGAAGATCGAGCGCCATTCGACGTTGCGGCGATCGCTGCCGACGCCGAAGGTCGGCAGCTGGTCGTGCTGGAAGCGGAGCACGTTGTCCGTCCGATCGCCGCACAGGATGGCGACCAGGTGTTCCATGCCGAAACGTTCGCCGGTACGCACGATCGCCGACATGATCTTCTGCGCCTCGATCGTGCCATCGAAACGCTCGACGCCTTCCTGACAGAGGTCGCAGTTGCCGCAAGGCTCCGACGGCTCGCCGAAATAGGCGAGCAGCGTCTGGCGGCGGCAACGCGGCGCCTCGGCCAGCGCCAGCAGGGCGTTGAGGCGCTGGCGCTCGATGCGCTTGCGCTCGTCGGGCGAATCGCCCTGCTCGATCTGCAGGCGGCGCAGGCGCATGTCGTCGAGGCCGTAGAGGGTGAGCGTGTCGGCGGCGAGCCCGTCGCGACCAGCGCGGCCGATCTCCTGGTAGTAGGCTTCGACATTCGCCGGCAGGTCGGCATGGCACACGAAGCGCACGTCGGGCTTGTCGATGCCCATGCCGAAGGCGACGGTCGCCGTCATCACCACGCCGTCTCGCTGCTGGAACGCGTCCTGATGCCGGTCGCGCACCACCTTGTCGAGGCCGGCATGATACGGCAGCGCATCGACGCGGCCGGCTTTCAGCGTCTCGGCCAGCTCTTCGACCTTCCGCCGCGAGGCGCAGTAGATGATGCCGCTCTCGTTCGGATGCGCACGCACGAAGGTCAGGACCTGCCGCGAGGAACGGTCCTTGGGCTTGAAGGCGAGCCGGAGATTCGGACGGTCGAAGCTGCGCACGAACACGCGAGGCGCTGATGCAAACAGCTTGTCGACGATGTCGCCGCGCGTCGGCGCATCGGCCGTGGCCGTGAGAGCGATGGTCTGCAGCCTGCCGCCGATCTGACGGGCAAGGTTTCCCAACGAGAGATATTCGGGACGGAAGTCGTGCCCCCATTGCGAGACACAGTGCGCCTCGTCGATCGCCATCATCGCGACATGCGCCTCGGCCAGCATCTCGACCGTGTCGGGCCGCGCGAGGCGCTCCGGCGCGAGATAGAGCAACCTGAGTTCGCGGCGGCGCAGCAGATCGAGCACGCGGGCGTTCTGCGCCGGCTCGTTGCTCGAATTCAGGCTGCCTGCGGCGACGCCAACGGCGGCCAGCGCGCCGACCTGGTCGCGCATCAGCGCGATCAGCGGCGAGACCACGACGGTGAGGCCCGGTCGGGTGATCGCGGGCAACTGATAGCAAAGCGACTTGCCGGCACCGGTCGGCATGACGGCCAGCACATTCTCGCCGTCGAGAACCGCCCGCACGATTTCTTCCTGGCCCGGACGAAACGAATTGAAGCCGAAGACGGAATGCAGCAGGCCGCGTGCAGTCGAAAGCGAATCGGACATTGTGTTGGAGGTGCAGACTAGCGTCGCCCTCGCCCGCCTGCACTGTGGATGAACGCGAAGCGTGTTTTCGCCGCATTCGATTCACGATGAGTTCGCTCAAAAGCATGTGAGCGAGACATCTTGTCGTCGGTATCGCGCGCCCGACTGATGCGCGCACATCACAGCAAGACGCTGCCTTTTCTCCTTCAAGCGGATGCCGCGCGAGCGCCGCTTTTCGGCGGCTCACTCCACCCACCCACCGACGATCCCTCTCAACTGTCTTGTGGAGTGTGTCATGACGTTAAGGAACTCGATCGCTTTGGCCAGCGTCGCGGCCGCGGCGATCGCCCTGCCGCTTGCCGCCGAGGCGCAACCGGCCAATCCCTATTGGGAAGGCTTCTATGCCGGTCTCAACGCCGGCGGTCTGTTTAACCAGAGCTCGTCTGCAATCAACGAGAACGGCACGACCGGCGGCTTCAGTGGAACCGGCAGCGGTTTCGTTGGCGGCGCGCAGGCCGGCTACAACTACCTGATGGGCCCCTTGCTGCTGGGCGGCGAAATCGACTTCCAGGGCTCGACCCAGACCACGAACGTGAACGGTGGCGCCGGCTCCTCGGCCATCTCCGCGCAGGAAGCGGTGCCGTGGTTTGCCACCTTCCGCGCCCGCGTGGGTTATCCGGTCGGCTCGGTGATGCCCTACGTCACCGGCGGCGCTGTCTGGGGCCACCAGACGCTCAACGGCTACGACAGCGGCAGCGGTTCCTTCAACGCCTCCAATAACTTCTGGACCTATACGGTGGGCGGCGGCGTCGAAGGCCATATCGACGAACGCTGGAGCGCCAAGCTCGAATATCTCTATCTCGGCACGCCGGATACGTCGCTCTCGACGCCCAACACCACCGCCGTCACTGCCGGCAGCGGTGTCGGCAACCTGATCCGCGTCGGCCTGAACTACAAGTTCTACTGATCTCTGATCGAACCGCCTTCCGCGGCAAAATCATGGCGGAACCCGCGTGCCCTCTGGCCGTTTCTCATGGGAACGAATCGGAGAGCACGCGGTGCTTCTTGGACTTTCCCTGGTGCTGGCGACGGCGGCTGTCGCCCTCTTCCCCCGCTGGACCTACAGCCAGCGATGGGGCTATGCGCCCAGCACAATCGTTGCAATCCTGCTTGTGACCGTGGCCGCCGCCGCTGCTTCCGGCCGGCCGGCCAGCTCTACGGACCTCCGGGTCACCCGGGCCCTGCCGGCGCCGGCCGCGCCCTTGCATAATCCGACGATCGACAACGCCCGCGATCGCCTGCTGTGGTCGAGCGCACCCAGCATCGCCGCGATCCCGACCGACACCAGCGTCGACTGACACCACGACCTCATCCTGAGGAGCGCGCTTCGCGCGCGTCTCGATTCGCGCGGGGTCACCCCCGTGCTGTGATGGCAGCCGACGAGGTCTTTTTCCCATCCTTCGAGACGGCGCTTCGCGCCTACTCAGGATGAGGTTTGACTCAATGCCGCGCCGCCTGCCCGCCGTCGAGGGTCACGACGACACCGCTGATGTAGCTCGCGCGGTCCGACGCCAGGAACACGGCGAGGTCGGCGACCTCGTCCGGTTCGGCGGGGCGGCCGAAGGGCATATGGGTAGTGAGCTCCTTCCAGCGCTCGGCATCACCGAACTTCTGCACCGCCTGGTCGCGCAGCAACGTCGTCATACGGTCGGTCCGGGTCGCAGGCGGATTGATCGCCACCACGCGCACGCCATGATCGACGCTCTTGGAGCCGACGGCGCGGGTGAAGGCCATCAGACCGGCATTGGCCATCGTGCCGGCGACGTAGTTGTAGTTGTAGGCCTCGCCCGCGAGCCCGATCACATTCACGACCACGCCCTTCTTGCGGGCGTACATCTTGTCCAGCATGGCGCGCGTGGCGTTGATATAGCCGAACACCTTGAGGTCCCAAGCCTCGCGCCATTTGGGTTCGGTCATGCCGAAGACGTCGCCGCTCGGGATGGCGCCGGCGTTGTTCACCAGGATGTCGGCATGGCCAACCGCCTCGACGATGCCGCGCACGGTGTCGCCTTTGGAGAAATCGGCGGCGTGAATCTCGACCGGCACGTTGTGCCTGGCGCGGATCGCCTCGCGCGCCTTCTCGAGCGACTCCCTGGAGCGCGATGCGATGTGCACCGTGCAGCCTTCGGCGGCGAAGGCCATGGCGCAGGCAAAGCCGATGCCCTTGCTGCCGCCGCTGATCAGGACTGTTTTGCCGGAAAGTTTCAGATCCATGTGGCGTTCTCCCTTTCACCTCACCCTGAGGAGCGGCCACAGGCCGCGTCTCGAAGGGTGGAAACGAGCACCTTGTCTGTTGCCCATCCTTCGAGACGCGGCCTGTGGCCGCTCCTCAGGGTGAGGTGGTATGTGTTCCGTCACCTCGCGTAGCTCTAAAGCCGGTAGACGCTGTCGATGCGCGCGTGGCCGTTGTCGGTCTTCACGCGGCCGTCCTTCACCATCTGGACGAGATGCGCCAGCATCGAGCGGCCGGCCGCGGCATGGAGATGAACCGGCGTATCGGCGTAGTTCCTGGCCACCATTTGCGGAATGGTCTGCGGGCCCTCCTTGAGGCGCGCCATGATCTGCGCCTCACGGCCCAGGCGATGCTCGATATAGGCTTCGACGAACGGCCGCGGATCGCGGATCTCCGCGCCGTGTGTCGGGATATAGAGCGTCTCCTGGCGCGGCAGCAGCTTGCGCAGGCTCGCGAAGTAGTCGGCCATGTTGCCGTCGGGCGGCGAGATCACGGCCGTCGACCAGCCCATCACGTGATCGCCCGACAACAGGGCGTTGTCTTCGCGGACCGCGAAGCAGAGATGGTTGGAGATGTGGCCGGGCGTGTGGATCGCCTCGACGTTCCAGCCGTCGCCTTGCACGACATCGCCGTCGTTGAGCTTGACGTCGGGAGCGAAGGAAAGATCACCCGCCTCCTCGACATGCTGGTCGGCGGGCGGCCGGGGATGCGGCCCGTAGGAATAGACCTTGGCGCCGGTCGCCTTGGCGAGCGCCGGCGTCGCCGGCACATGATCCATATGGGTGTGGGTGACGAAAATATGCGTCACCGTCTCGCCGCGCACGGCCCGCAGCACGGCATCGATGTGATCCTGCAGGTCGGGCCCGGGATCGACGATGCCCACCTTGCCGTGGCCGACGATGTAGGTGCCGGTACCCTTGAAAGTGAAGGGATTGGGATTCTTGGCGACCACGCGGCGGACGAGCGGCGTCACTTCCATCGCCGTTCCGTAGTCGAACTTGAAGTCCTTGATGAAGGGGATGCCAGGCATCGAGAATGGTTCCTATTTTTCAGGCGGCGTCAGTTTGTAGAGCGCATTGCGGATATCGGAACTCACATAGATCGCGCCCGACTTCGCGACCGCGACACCGGTCGGCACCAGCGCCGGCGGCCCACCGGGATAGGTCGGCAGGCCGATATCGAGGTTGGCGGCGATCACGGTCTTGGCGCCTGACGCGGGATCGATCGACACGATCCGCTTCTGGCCGACCTCGGCGACATAGAGCTTGTTGTCGGGCCCGACGTCGATCCCTTCCGGCGCCGACAGGCCGTCGGTCACGACCTTGCGCGCGCCCGAGGCGAGATCGATCTGGGTCACCGCGCCGGCCGCGATCTCCGTGATGTACACGACATTGTTCGGTCCGTGCGCCATCGCCACCGGCGCGCGCAGGTCCTTGGCGAAGGTGCTGCGCGTCTTGCCGTCGGGGCTCACCTTCACCAGGTTGCCGCCGATCTCGGCAACGTAGAGCGTGCCGTCGTTGCTTTCGATCGCATCGACGGGCTGCGCGAAGTCGCTCAGCGTCATGCCGAGCTTGCCGGTCTTGCGGTCGACCTTCTGCACGGTGCCGGAGAACCAGCTCGACAGCAGCACGTTGCGTGGCCCCACGGACAGGCCGATCGGATAGGAATGCGTGTCGCCATGCACCCGCAGCACGTCGGTCACCGCACCCGTCACGCCGTCGACGGTGCGATAGCTGAAGACGTCGGCGACAAGTACCGTCTCCTTGCCGTTCTCGGTGACGACGGCGATATCCGACGGGATCGCGAGCTTGCCTTCGACGATGGTCTTCGCTGCGCCAGTCTGCTTGTCGACGAGATAGATGCCGTTGTCGGTCATCGAGCTCACGAACAACCGCCCGCGCGAATCGAAGGCGAGATTGTCGAGACCGGGTTTCAGCGTCGCCACCAGCTTCTTCGCCTTGTTGGTGAGGCTCACGCTCCAGATGTCGCCCGTGCCGGCGTCGGCGACGAAAAGATTGTCGCGATTCTGCGGATCGACGTTCACGGCCGCGGGTGTGACGAAGCCGTCGGCGATGACCTCGATCGCACCGGTCTCGATATTGATCTTCACGACCTGGCCCTTGAACCACAACGGCCCATAGAGGAAGCCGTCGTCGCGGCGGATCTCGAAGCCGTTCAGCCCGCCCAGTTTTTCGGCGACCTGCCGCAGCTCCTTGACGCCCAGCGGCTTGAAATCGGGCTTGTCGACGTTCTTGACGTCGATCTCGTAGAGCGCATCGCCCAGGAACACCTCGGAGACGAACAGCCGCCCATCCTTGGTGAAGCCGATGGCGTTCGGCCCCGACAGGCCATTGGCGACCTCGATGACCTTGCCGTTGGGGCGACGGATATAAACCTTGCCCATGAGGAAGGCCGTCCAGGCCATCGTGCCGTCATCGGCAAAAGCGATGTCGTCGGCCATGCCGGCCGGCGGCTCGACCACGCGATCGACCTCACCCGAATCGATCTGCACATGATAGAGCGTCTGGCCAATCACCGAGCCCGCGAACAGCTGGTCGTCCTTGTTGAAGGCGATGCCGTGCACGCCGTGGAACGACGATCCCGGCACCAGGAACTGCTGACGGTATTGCGGCGCGGGACGCGTCGGCTTGGGCTGCGGCGACGGCTGTGCCAGCGCGGCTCCGGCAATGCCGAGCGCAACTGCCGCCGACACGAAAAATCCGCCCAACCCCATTCGCTTCCTCCGACCCCTTTTCGGCGGCGCGGACTTTAGACCGGCCCCGGCGGATCGGCTACTGTGCCGCGACATGCGAGCCCTGCTTGCTTTTTGCTTCTTCCTGCTGGCCGCGACCCTGGGCCCGGCGGTCGCCCAGGAGAGCGTCCACTTCGCTTCGCTCGACAGCGACAAGACACAGCTCGACGGCTATCTGTTCCGGCCTCGCGCAACAACCGGACCCTTTCCGGCCGTCGTCTTCCTGCACGGATGCGGCGGGCTCATTTCAGGCATCAGCCATAAGATCATGTCGCGCGAGATGGATTGGGCCGACAAGCTCAACCGGATGGGCATCGGCGTGCTGATGGTGGACAGTTTTGCGCCACGCGGTTCGGGCGAGATGTGCTCGCGCTCGGGGTTCAAGGAATGGCTCTATCGCCGGCGCCCGGCCGACGCCTATGGCGCGCTGGCCTATCTGCAGGGCCTGCCGTTCATCCGACGTGACCGGATCGGCCTTCTCGGTTGGTCGAATGGCGGTGGCGCCACGCTGTTTGCTGTCGCAAAGACGAATCCCTTGCGATCGACGCGCCTCGCAGACCCGGACTTCGCCGCCGCCGCGGCTTTCTATCCCGCGTCGTGCAATGTCGAGCGGCTGGGCGCCGATTGGGCATCCTCGATTCCCCTGCTGATCCTGGCCGGCGAACTCGATGTATGGACGCCCGCAGCACCGTGCCGGCAGGTCGTCGATAGCGCGGTCGCTCATGGGGCGTCGATCGACTTCCACGCCTATCCCGGCGCCTATCACGACTTCGATTGGCCCGGCGCCAAGCGCCGCGAGCTCACGGCCTATACGACCCGGGCTGGAGTCGTGCCCATCACCGGCGAAGATCCGGCCGCGCACGCCGATGCCGTACAGCGGGTCGAGGCCTTCTTCTCACGCCACCTCTTGCATTGACTCCAGTCGTGGGGCATCGAAAGCTCTTTCTGATCGCGATTTCCTATTTCGCAGGAGGAAAGTCATGGTAGGGCCGCTCTCGGGACTCACCGTCGTCGAACTGGCCGGAATCGGCCCGGGTCCGATGTGCTCGATGATGCTGGGCGACATGGGCGCTGACGTGATCCGCATCGATCGGACCAAGAGCCACGTCATGGATCGCCTCGCCGATCCGAAGTTCGCCGTGCACAACCGCAGCCGCCGCTCGATCTCGATCGACCTTCAGAAGAAGGAAGGCATCGAGGTGGCGCTGCGCCTGATCGACAAGGCTGACGGCATGACCGAGCCGTTCCGTCCCGGCGTGGCCGAACGGCTGGGCGTGGGCCCCGATGTCTGCCTCAAGCGCAATCCGAAGCTGGTCTATGGCCGTATGACGGGCTGGGGCCAGGAAGGCCCGCTCGCCAAGGCAGCCGGCCACGACATCAACTACATCGCCCTCACCGGTGCGCTGCATGCGATCGGCGGCAAGGACAAGCCGACCCCGCCGCTCAATCTCGTGGGCGATTTCGGTGGCGGCGGCATGCTGCTTGCCTTCGGCATGGTGTGCGGTCTCCTGGAGGCGCAGCGCTCGGGCAAGGGCCAGGTGATCGACGCGGCGATGGTCGATGGCGCGGCCCTGCTGCTGGGCGGCGTCTACGGCATGGCCGGCGCGGGCCTGTGGAACTACGAGCGCGAGGCCAACATGCTCGACGGCGGCGCGCACTTCTACGGCACCTACGAAACCAAGGACGGCAAGTTCGTCTCGGTGGGCTCGATCGAGCCGCAGTTCTACGACCTGCTGCTCGAGAAGACCGGACTGAAAGGCGAATCACTGCCGGCGCAAATGGATCGCAAGGCCTGGGCACAATTCAAGGGACGGCTGACGCAAATCTTCAAGACCAAGACGCGCGACGAATGGTGCGCGATCATGGAAGGCAGCGACATCTGCTTTGCGCCGGTGCTCACCATGCAGGAGGCCTCGCAGCATCCGCACGCCAAGGCGCGCAACGCCTATGTCGACGTCTCAGGCTTCCCGCAGCCCGCCGCCGCGCCGCGCTTTTCGCGTACCAAGGAAGCGGTCAAGGGACCCGCCGCCAAGCGTGGACAGCACACCGACGAGGTGCTGGGCGAGCGCGGCTTCTCGACCAAGGAGATCGGCGAGTTGAAGGCAGCCGGGATCGTCGGCCCGCAATGACTTTGGTCTTTGGACCGCGCGCTTCCAGCGCGCTCATTCGGCGCGTTCGCCTGAGGCGCGCAGGATGCGCGCGGTCCTGAAGACGTGATCCGCGCCTTCGAGCTTGCCATCCAGCAGCTGGGTGATCCGCGGCTGCGTGGCGTCATCTGGCAGTCGCTGCTGCTGTCGCTTGCCCTGCAAGCCGTGATCGTGGGCGTTGCCTGGTGGGCGTTGCAGTCGTTCGTCACCTTCCAATGGAGCTGGGTCAACAGCGCGGTCCATTGGCTGGGCGGTGCTGCCGTGCTGGTGCTGGCACTGATGCTGTTCCCGGCGAGCTTCGGCATCGTGATCTCGGTCTTCATGGAGCGCATCGCCGATATCGTGGAAAGCGCCTACTACCCGCGACTCGGCAAGGCGCGCGGCATTCCGATCTGGACAGGGATCTGGACCGGCCTGGTGTTCCTGGTCGCCGTGATCGCGCTCAACCTCGTCCTGCTGGTGCCCTATCTCATCGCCTTGCTCTTCTTCGGCAGCGGCGCTGTCCTCTTCTATGCGCTGAACGGCTGGCTGACGGGGCGCCTCTACTACGAGCAGGTGGCGCTCCGACGCCTGGACCCGGCCGAAGTCAAAGCCTGGCGGCGCGCCAATGCCGGCGTCCTGTGGGGCACCGGGATCGTCATCGTCTTCCTGGCGACCATCCCGGTCGTGAACCTGCTCGTGCCGGTCGTGGGCACGGCGGCCATGGTGCATGTGGCACAAACGCTCACGCCACCGCCGGCACCCGGCCGGCCCTTCAATCCACCGGCGGGTTCACGGTAAGATAAGTTTCATGAAATTTGCCTTCTGGCCTCTGGCCGCAGCGACGTTGTTCCTAGGTGGCTGCGTTTCCGAACCAACCCCGCAATATTCGCTCTCCAGCAATGAACTGGGCACGTTCCGTTCGGCCAATGCCGGGCGACCGATCCCCGTGAGCCAGATCAAAGGCATGGACTTCCAGCAGCTTCGTTCGACCTTCGGACTGCCGGCGCTCGACCGCAAGGACGCCGCCACGCGTGTCCTGCGCTATCAGTCTGATGCCTGCAGCTTGTTCGTCTACCTCTCGAACGATCGCGCGCAATATGCCGACGCCTACGACCTCAAGCTGCGCCGGCTGATGAACACCGACGAATGTGCAGGCTCGGTAGCGGCGCAGCGCCGGACGTCCTAGGCCGTAGTCGCCCGTAGGACGTCCCTGAAAACGCTCGCCTGCATCTGAAACGCCTGTGGGCTGTAGTCCTGGTAGTACCCCGCGGTCACTGCGACGACGAGGTCGAGCTCCGGGACGATGCGAATCGACTGCCCGCCTCGCCCAAGTGCGCCGGCCCAATGGACCTCGCGCCCGTTGTGCAGAGAGCGGCCGAGCCACCAGAGATATCCATAGAAATAGGCGCTTGAGGCCTCAAACCGCGGGGTCATCGAGGCGTCGATCCACGCTTTCGAAACGACTTGGCGGTCGTTCCACCGTCCGCCCGCCAGGACAAGCTGGCCGATCTTTGCCATGTCGCGTGGCCGCAGGCGCAATCCCCCGCCGGCATCGGTGTCGCCCTTGCGGCGCTTCCACTCCACGGCCGTGATGCCAAGAGGCTCAAACAACACCTCGCGGGCAAATTCGTCGAGCGGGCGTCCGGTCGCCTTGCGCATGATGGCCGACACGAGCGCGAGCGCGCCGGTGTTGTAGAAGAACTCCTTTCCCGGCGGGGCCGTCATCGGAAGACTGAGGACGTAACGGCAGGAATCCGGCGACCTGTTCATGCGCGCCTCGTCGTTGTCCTCGTCTCCCGTCTCCGGGGTCGCCTCCACCCACTTCTGACCCATCGACATGGTGAGCGCGTGCACCAACTTGAAACGGTCCCTCTCGGGAGAATGCAGATCGGACAGTTCGGGGAAGAAATTCAAGATCGGTTCGTCGACGCTGGCGATCAGGCCGCGATCGATCGCGATACCTGTTGCGAGCGACGCCACACTCTTCGAGACCGACTTAATGTCGTGCAGCGTGTCGGCATCGAAGACGACGTTTCTCACCTTGCGGTTGTCCACCTCATCGGGACCGCTGAAGTACCGCTCGAACACCAGCTTTCCACTGCGTGCAACCAGGACAGAGTGCACGTTACCGTTGGTCGAAGCCGCGAGCCGATCCGCCATCCTGCACAGCGCATCGCGGTCGATGAGCTTGTCGTCACGGGCGGAGGCGACGGGCCAGCCGTCGTCTCGCGCGACCGGAACACCGCAGCCGTCAGCCGCGTCCGCGTAACCTGGCAACGCGGCAAGCGGTGCGAGTGCTGTTCCCCCGAGAACTGAAACAAATTTACGCCGGTTCATTCGATCGCCCAGCCATTCTTTGGCAAATAGGCTGCTGCAGCATGCTGGTCGATCCCGAGAAACGTCATCGCCGTGCGCAGGCTGTCGAGCGCATGGCAACGGGACAGAGCAACGGATTCCCGAATCATTCCCCTCACCTTGTCCTCTCCAAGCGGACTCATATCATCATGTATCTTGTATTACAAGGTACCATGCTATGCCTTATAGGTCGATTGGAAGCACCTGCTGGCGCCGACCATAGTCCCCCAGCGCTCGCCGAGGCCGACGAGTTAGCATCCTAGTCGGCGGCGTTCAGCTCAGCCGCCCTCAACTCAGCCGTTGTCATACTCCGCCCGTTCGGCCGCCAGCCGGGTGGACCGAAGAGATAGTTCCAGACCTCATTCAGCGAGCGCACGCGGGCGAGATCGCGCGCCAGGTCGATCCATGGCTGCAGGTTGATCCGCATCGGATTGTAGGTCGTCACCGGGTGGACCAGGCCGTACTGGCACGGCAGGTCGTCCCGCTCCTCGACGTAGGTCCCGAACAGCCGATCGAAGACGATAAGCACACCGCCGAAGTTGGCGTCGAGATACGCCACGTTGCGCGCATGATGGACGCGATGCGCCGACGGCGTGTTCAGCACGTATTCGAGCACGCCGAGCTTGGGAATCCAGTCGGCATGCAGCCAGAACTGATAGAGAAGATTCAAGAAGAGCGCCGCGACAACATCGAGAGGGCGGAAGCCGAGAAAGGAGAGCGGCGTCAGGAACACGCCTGTGCCGATGAACTTGTCGAACCAGCCCAGGCGATACGCAGCCGCCAGCGTGAGCTGATTGGGCGAATGATGGACCAGATGCGCGTTCCAGAACCATCGGATCGTATGGCTAGCGCGATGTTGCCAGTAGTAGCAGAACTCGAGACCGACGAAGAGCAGCAGCACCGAGCCGATACCCCGAAGGTGGAATGTGTAGAGCCGGTGTCCGTAGGCCCAGGCGAAAACCGGCGCGGTAAGGGCGAAAGGGACGAGCCCCAGCAGGCGACGCATGATCAGGTCGCCGGCCGACGTTGCCCAGGCGGCCCAGTCGTATTTTTTCCGCGCGGCAAAAAACCAAAGACCTTCGGCGATGGCGGCCACCATCACAAAAGGCAGGGCGATGTCCTTGAGGGTGTCGAGAAAGGTCATCCGATCAACTTTTCAATGGCAGCCGAGGCAAGTAAGCGGCGCCTTCGCCGCGGGATCGGCCAGCCTCAGCGCGGCATTCTTGGCATAAGACGTGTCGGGCAATTCGCCGGTCATGCGATCGAGGTAGGCCTTCGCCTTTACGGGCTCGCCGAGCTGCAGCCAGCTGTCGGCCAACGCGCCTAAAAGCTCGCCGCGATTGTGCGTCGCGTTCCAGAAGGAGGTGCTGGCCGTTAACACGAACTCGAGGTCGGCGATGACGATCCGCGTCAGGCGATCGGCCTCGGCGCGATCGAACGGACGCATGCCGCGCGCGAACGGCTGCAGGCCCGTGGCGCGCGGAATACGCACCGCGATGTCGCTGGGCGCAAGGGCGACGGCGCGCTCCAGGTCAGCCATCGCCTCCCCGTACAAACGCCGGCCTTCCGTCAGCGCGCCACGCCTAAAAGCCTGGCCGGCGAGAAACAGCCGACCGTCGCCGCGCCACACCAACGCCTGCGCATGGTCGGGATGGCGGGCAAGGGTGTCGGCGATCAGCTTCATGGCGCGGTCGAAGGCTGCCGTGTCGCCGTCGAAGCCGGCGAACATGTCCTCGCGCACCTTGAAGTCGAAGCGCTCCTGGCCGAGCGCGGCCGTGATCATCGAGAGCAGCACGGCGAGCGCAAGCAGCAGCCGGCGCATGGCTCACTCCGCCGGAACGAACGGCCGGCGGATCTGCATCAGCAGGCCCGAGAACCAGCCGACGCCCACGCCCGAGACGAAGCCGCCGACGGCGGCCGACAGGCCGATCCAGAACGGCTGGTGGGCCAGAGCCGGCGCCACGCCGAACAGCACACCCAGTGCATAGCGGACGGCAAAGATCGAGACGCCGAAGACGAGCGCGAACCAGCCGCCGGCGATTTCCAATTGCCCGTCCTCGGTGCGGCGGACCGATCGGCGGCGGCCGATGGCGTGACCCAGCGGCAGCGCCAGCACGAAGGCGGCAGTCCAGATGGCCAGCGCAAGGTCGGGCTGCAGAGCATGCGCAACAGCCGACAGGGACATGGTCAAGGCGACCAGCGGCAGCAGCGGCAACATCGGTCGCCAGACCGGCACGACGCGCGGCCGCAGGCCCTGCACGCCGAGCCACAGGACCAGCGCCATGACGAGCCACACCCAAATCGGCGTGTGGGCGACGATCTCGAAGAGTGACGGCATGATGACACCCGCAAAGGACTGACCGAGGCCTCCAGCGTCGGCGAAGGAAGCCCCGCGAGCCATCTCTCCTGCGTGGATTCGCCGGGCTTTTTCGCGATCTGCCCGCTCCCGTCGTTCGCGATACGCGAAGTGACGGTGCACCGGCGCGCATCTCACCGTTGATCGGCGAATGCCTTGTCGAAGAAGGCCGGGATCTCCGCCTGCAATCGCGCCAGGAACGCCCGGCGATCGAAGCCCGGTGGATCTGAGGCCGCGTCCCCGTCCGGTGTGAGGATTGGAGCGCTTGGCGGATCCAGGAAAGCGAAGTGCCCGGCGTTGGCAACTTGGTGATAGTCAGCGTTGGGCACATTGCCCGCGATCCAGCCGGCATGAAAACGCGGCACCAGCCAGCGATCCTTTGCGCCGGCGTAGATCGATGTCGGGATGTGGATGTTCGTCAGTGACTGTGCCGTGAAAACCACCCCCAACGGTGCCAGCGCGACGGCGGCGCGTACTCTTTTGTCGACGGTGGGCGGAATCGGTACGGGCGCCCCGGTCGTTGGGGTCGCGCGCGCCATGCCGCAGAAGACCGGATCGTCGGCTGCATTGTCCCGGCAATGCTCACCAACGCGCCGAAGATCGGCCTGGCCGCCGGCCAAGGCGACTGCTGTGTATCCGCCGGCCGAGTGTCCCAGCACGGCGATCCGTGGACTTTGCGCATCCGATGCGATGCGGTCTTTCCAGTCGGGATCGCCCAACAGGGCATCGATCACACGCGACACCTGGGCCGGCCGTTCGGCAAAATATTTTCCTGTCGGCTTCGACAGCAACGAATGGTCCTGCCAGTTGTCGCCAGGGTGCCGTAACGCGGCAACCAGATAACCGTGTTTTGCCAGCGCTTCCGCCAGACTGCTGTGCGCGAATTCGGATCCTCCCAACCCATGGCTTAAGACGATCAGACCTCTCACTCGCTCATTGGCTGGCGCTCCAACCGCGACATTGAGCGTGAACAAACCCATCGAGATGGTGCGCGGCGCGACCTGGGTTGGATAGTAGAGCGCCATCGGGATGGCCTCGGCATTCGTCGGCGAAACCGGGACCGTCATTTGCCGCCAGCCAGCGTCGTCGGCCATCGCCCTCTGAATGGACAACGGCAAGACCGTCAGGCCGATACCAAGGCCAATCAACGGCAGCATCTTGCGAATAAATGGCATCGTGACTCCTTGCGATTGCAATGCCTTCGTCACCCGTGCGATCGCGAGCGACCACTGCGTTTGCGCGGAGAGGCTGGACTTTTTCGCGATCTGCCGGCACTGATCACTGGCGATGCGCGAAATGACGTTCTGGCGGACGCTGCCCTATCAGTTTCCCTGGCTCGCCGGAATCATCGCGGTCTTTGCCTTCACCGGGCCGTTCGGCACCTACGCCGATATGAAGCTTGCCACTCGGGTGGCCTTTTTCGGTGCCACTGGCACCTTGATGTGGCTGCAGGTGGTTGGGTTGAACGCGCTGTTCCGCCACTTGGGGCTGACCGATCGCTGGCCAACGCTGGTCTGTCGCGTCCTTATCGGCGTTCTGGCCTCTGTTCCAGGCACCATCGAGATCTTTGTGTTTTATGCCTGGATGAAACGACCCATACCGCTTTTTGTCGCCTGGGAGGTTTTCGCCCAAACCGCCGTCCTAACCGTCATCCTGTCGATTCTGATCGGCCTGTTCGTCGACCGCTATCGCCATGCCGAAGCCGACAGCGAGCGTGCGCGTGTGGCCGACGCGAGGCCGTCGGATGTCGCGCCAACGCCTCCCGATTTCTTTCGCCGTATCCCGCCAGCGCTTGGCCGTGACCTGCTGGCGCTCGAGATGGAGGATCATTACCTGCGCATCCACACAGCGCTCGGCAGCGACCTCATCCTCTTGCGTCTGCGCGATGCCATCGCCGAACTGGGGCCGGTGCATGGACGGCAGGTGCACCGCTCTTGGTGGGTGGCCGATGGCGCTGTCGCCTCTGTCGAGCGCAACGCCGGCAAGCCGGTGCTGACGCTGCGCAACGGCCTCGGCGTGCCGGTGAGCAAGACCTTTCGCGATCAACTGAAAGAGGCGGGCTGGCTTGGCTGATGTCCCGGTCCGGATCGGCATTTTGGGCGCCGGCGCCATGGGCACGACGCATGCGGCGACTTATGCCAGCCTGGCTGACGTGACCGTCGTCGGCGTCTTCGCGCGCGACCCAAGCCGCGCCCATGCTGCGGCGGCCCTCTGCAAAGCCGAACCCTTCACCGATGTCGAAGCACTGATCCGACATGCGGATGTCGATGCCATCGATGTCTGTCTGCCGAGCGCGATCCATTGCGACTTCGTGATTGCCGCGCTGGATGCAGGCAAACACGTCTTCTGCGAAACGCCGCTGGCATTGCAATTGGACGAGGCGCACCGGATGCGCGATGCAGCACGGCGAGCCGGCCGCTTATTGCAGATCGGACTCCTCATGCGCGCGCTAGGCGCCTACCGGCATATCAAGGATGTGGCGGTCGCGGGTACGTATGGGAGGCTGCTGAGCGTCACGACCTGGCGACTCGGCTCCTACCTCCACCCTGACGCGCCCGATCACAAGGCGCACTACAGCGAGCCCGCCACCGAGCTCATGACGTTCGACTTCGACTTCATCCAGTGGCTGATGGGCCAGCCCAACCGTCTGTCGGCCAGCTCGGCGCGAACAGCGCGGCATACGCCGGGAGAGACCTCGGCACTCTTGAGCTACGACGACGGCCGACATGCCGCCGTTCTCGCCAGCGGCCTGATGCCACCGGGCTTTGCCTTCACCGCCGGCTTCCGTGCGCTGTTCGATCGCGCGGTCTTCGAGCATCAGGCGGTCTTCGACAAGATCCCGCCCACCGCCAGCTTCACCATCGTCGAAGGAAAGGAGCCGGCGCGGTCGATTCCGATGCCGAACCAGAATCCCTACGAGGTCGAGCTGCAGCGCTTCGTGGATTGCATCCGCGGCCGTGCCGATTCTGCCTTGTTCGATGCCGGTCGCGCGATCGAAGCGCTGGTGCTTTCGACGGCGACGCAGCGCTCCCTCGAAGAGGCTCGCTCAGTCGAAATTGTCTAGCTAACGGCCGCCCCGGTCCTCGCGCCAGAGGTCGAGGCGTTCTTGCACCGGGCGGTCGGAGAAGGAGAAGAGCACGGCGTCGGTCTTGGCCTTGTGCACGACCTTGGCCCAGCTCGGCACGACGAAATGATCGCGCTTCTTCCAGGCGAAGGTCTTGTCGCCGATCGTGCTTTCGCCCTCGCCCTCGACCACCGAGAACACCGTGCCATCGGTGCTGCGATAGGGGGCGGTTGCGAAGCCCTTGGGCAGGAGCTGCATGAAAGTGCCCATGGTAGCGATCGGCGCACCGCCGCTCGCCGGATTGACGTAGCGCAGCTTGTAGCCGTGGCAGGCATCGGGCGGTCCCGCCTTGGCAAGGCCTGCCAGCGCCTCGCGCGTGCGCGCATAGGGATAGTTGAAGATGGGCGAGGTCTGCCGCTCAGGCTTCCAGTCGACCGGCAGAAGGCCGCTCGCGAATTTGGCGTCCGACGTGCCGGCCGGCGCTGTCACCGCCTGTTCGTCCTCGGCGCCGTTCTCGGCGAAGCCGGCGTTGAACATCGCCACCAGCGGGATGTCGAGACCGTCGAGCCAGACCATCGGCTTCGACGAATCGTTGCCGTGATCGTGCCAGGTCCAGGTCGGCGTGACGACGAAATCACCCTCGCGCATGATGGTGCGTTCCCCGTCGACGGCGGTGTAGGCGCCCTCACCCTCGACGATGAAGCGCAACGCCGACTGGGTGTGGCGATGGCTGGGCGCGATCTCGCCCGGCAGGATGAGCTGCAAACCGGCATAGAGCGTGGGCGTGATGCAGGCGGCGCCCGGCATCGCCGGGTTTTCGAGGATCAGCACGCGCCGGACCGCTTCCTTGGCAGTGATCAGCGTGCCCGACTCCATCAGGAACGGCCGGACCTTGTCGTAGTCCCACGCCGCCGGCACGTACTTGGGCGCCGGCTGCGGCGGCACGAGCTGATGCAGAGATTCCCACAGCGGCGCCATCGAGAGGCCGCCGATGCGTTCGTAGAAATCGCGGCGGGCGTTGTTGCGTGTGGCACTACCGTCCATGGAATCCCTATTCGGCGGCGGCCCTCACCGGCACCAAGCCGCGCCGGACAGCAGCACGGCGGCGGCAGGCATCGGCAAAGGCGTCGAACAGTTTTATCGAAACTCGATTCTCCAGCGCACGATGCTCGGGATGCCATTGCAGGGCAAGCGCGAAGGCGGGCGCGTCGGGCAGGCTGAAGGCCTCGACCTGGCCATCGTCGGCAACGGCCTCCAGCTTCGCACACGGCGCCAGCTGGTCGACCCCCTGAGCGTGGAGCGAATTCACCGTGACTCGCCGCTCGCCCAGCAGTCGATGCAGCAGGCCGCCCTCGACGATGTCGATGTCGTGCGCCGGCGCGTAGTTTATGTCGACGTCAGCCGTCTTGGGCGAACGATGGTCGCGTCGCCCCTGGACCTCGTGCACGAGCTGGTGAAGCGAGCCGCCCATCGCGACGTTCACCTCCTGCAGACCGCGGCAGATCGCGAATAGGGGCACGGCATGATCGACGGCATGGCGGATGAGGGGGAGCGTCGTGGCGTCGCGGGCGGAATCGTGTGCCGTCCCATTCCGGCTCGGTTCGCCGCCATAGTGATAGGGTTCGACGTTCGATGGGCTGCCGGTCAGCAGGACGCCATCGAGCGTGTCGAGGAGATGATCGAGCGCCTCGGTCATGGACCGGTCCGCAGCGAATTCCGGACCGAAGGCAGGGATCAGCACCGGCAAGGCGCCGACGGCCTGGATGGCCGCCTGGACGTACTTGTCGCCCACACTATGGACCCATCTGCCTTGGCCGTTTTCCTTCAGACAGGCAGTGACTCCCACAAGCGGACGCAAGGTCGAGCAATTCATTCCGTACCACGTCGAAAATAGCGACTTTTATAATTGCGAACGGCCGTCCGGTTGGCAATTGCTTGCCAGCCGGCACTGCCTGCGCCTTGTGCAGCGCAGCCTTGCATGGTACCGCCCGCGCGGTCCCCGAGCCTGGCCCCATTTGTGACAATATCGAGCGAAAGCAACAGGATGACTGACACCCCGACGCCGCCTCCCGGTCCCACCGCCGCCCCCCAGCTGCAGGCGACCCCGCTCACCCTGCACGGTCAATACATCAAGGATTTGAGCTTCGAGAATCCCCGCGCGCCACAGAGCCTGATCGAGCAAAAGCAGCCGCAGCTCACGCTGAACGTGAACGTGTCGACCCGGCAGTTCGAGGCCAAGACCTTCGAGGTCACGCTGACCCTGGAGGCGAGCGCCCAAACGCCGGAAAAAGAGCCACTGTTCATGCTCGAGCTGGTCTATGCCGGCACGGTGAGCCTGGGCGAGGTTCCCCAGGACGCCTTCGGGCCGTTGCTCTTGATCGAGACGCCGCGGCTCCTCTTCCCGTTCGCTCGCGCCATCGTCGCCAACGCCACGCGCGAGGCCGGCTTCCCGCCGCTCAACATCGCGCCGGTCGATTTCGTGGCGCTCTATCGCCAGCAGCTCGAGGCTTCGGGCGGTCAGGTCCCGGGCATCCCCGGCGGTCCGGTCGGACACGCCTGAGGCGGCCCGGTCGGGCACGCCTGATCGTCTGACCGAGTTCTTTTGGGGCCTAACGCAGGCCTTCAGATGGCGGCGTCCAGTAGGTGATATGGGCGGCGCGTGCAGGCCGCTCCCCGGCCTGGGCCGGACTTTTCGGCGTGCCCACCATCAGGAAACCAACGAGCCTGCTGGGCGCCATAAAGCCCAGCATCGCGTTCACCTGGGCGTCGTAGGTGTTCACACCGGTCACCCATATGCCGCCGTAGCCCAGCATATGGACCGCGTTCAGCATGTTCATGGCCGCAGCGCCCGTCGACAGGATCTGCTCGGTTTCAGGAATGCGGTGACCGGCTTGCACGATGGCGCCCATCGCAATGATCAGGGGGCAGCGCAGCGGCCACGCCCGGTGACGCTCGATGAGGCCATCCGCATTCGCTGCATCACGCGCCTTCGCCGCCTGGGCGAGAACATCGCCAAAAGCCTTTCGGGCCTCGCCCTGGATCACGACGAAGCGCCATGGACGCAAGCGTCCATGGTCAGGGGCCCGCAGGCCGGCATCGATGATCAGGTCGAGATCGCTTCCGGCGGGAGCAGGGTCATCGAGGGCCCCAACAGACCGGCGTGTCAGGAGGGCGTCGATCGGGCGCAAATCAACATGCATGTCCATTCGCTTAAAGTATATAATTGCGAATGATTTGCAATATCAATTACATTGAAGCAAGCCGAGTAGCGGGAGCTAGGCGGCTTCGGCTTTCAGCCAGAGCGGTTCCTTGAGCTTCTGCAGGAATTCGGCATGGGCGGCGAGTTCCGCGGCGCTCGCCACGTGCGGTCGCGCCGGCCGCACCACGACGTCGACAGCGACCAGCAGGCCCGTCGCCGCGACTTCCGGCGCCAGGCCGAGGTCGCGCTGCCGGCCGCCACTCAGCTCGAGATAGACCTCGGCCAGCAGTTCGGAGTCGAGCAGCGCGCCGTGCTTGGTGCGGCTTGAATTATCGATGCCGAAACGCTCGCAAAGCGCATCGAGGCTGACGCGCTGGCCCGGCATCTTGCGGCGCGCCATCGAGACCGTATCGACATAGGCATTCGTGAGCACCGCCTTGCCGGCGCGCTCCAGCTCGGCATTGAGGAAGCCGATATCGAACTGGGCGTTGTGGATCACGAGCTGCGCGTCGCCGACGAACTCCAGGAATTCGTCCACGCGATCGGCGAACAACGGCTTGTCGGCCAGGAACTCGTCGGTGAGGCCGTGAATATCCTGCGCGCCGACCGGCATGATCATTTGCGGGTTGAAATAGGCGTGGAAGGTCTTGCCGGTCGCGACCGTGTTGAAGAGCTCGATGCAGCCGACTTCCACGACACGATGGCCTGCCAGGGGATCGAGGCCCGTCGTTTCCGTATCCAGAACGATCTCACGCATGTGAGATCGTTCTTAGCGGCAAGTGCGGTCAGATGCGACGGGGTCGCGCGAGCTTGCCTGTGAATTTCTCCCGCCAGGGATTTGATGGCCAGCATCGCGCCGGCTGCTTCCTGAGCGCCGCCACGGCCTTGGCGAGTGCCTGGCGGGTCGGCGCCAGGCCGAGACCGGTGGGGATAACCTTCGTCGCCAGCCGACGCTTGGTCCGGTCGGGCACTTGCTGGCGCAGGATGCCGGCGAATTTCTCCTCGGTCATATTGGGCCGAGCGAGCACACGACGGCGCTGCAGGAACGCCGGCGCCGAGACCACGAGCGTCGCGTCGACACGGCGCTCGCCGCGCCCCTCGAACAGCAGCGGGATATCGAGCACGACCAGCGGCACGCCGCGCCGGGCGGCGCGCTTCAGGAAAGCCCGCTGCCGTTGCGCGACCAGCGGATGCACAATGGCCTCGAGCTTGCGTAACGCCTGCTTGTCGCCGAACACATGTGCGCCCAGCGCCTGGCGATCGAGTACGCCGTTCTTCACCACGCCAGGGAAGGCGCGCTCGATCGGCGGCAACGCCGCGCCACCTGGCGCCTGCAGCGCATGGACGGCGGCGTCGGCGTCATAGACTGGCACGCCCATCTGCCGCAGCATCGTGGCGGCGGTCGACTTGCCCATGCCGATCGACCCGGTCAGGCCGACGATCACCATGCGACGTGTTCCATAGAGTCGAAGCAGTCATGGAACCTCACCCTGAGGAGCATCGCGTGAGCGCATTCGCATGCGCGGAAGCGATGCGTCTCGAAGGGGGGAACAAGCACCTCGCTTGCTGCCATCCTTCGAGACGGCCGCTGCGCGGCCTCCTCAGGATGAGGAAATTTCAGGCCGTCGAACAAGTCCCTCAGGGCACCAGGATCGTCTGGCCGGTCGTCTTGCGGTTTTCGAGGTCGGCATGCGCCTGCGACGCCTCGCCGAGCGGGTAGCGCTGGTCGATCGAGATCTTCACCTTGCCGCTCTTCACCATCTTGAACAGCGACTTGGCGGCGGCCTCGAGGTCCTTGCGGGTCGGAGTGTAGGCGCCAAGGCTGGGGCGCGTGACATAGAGCGAACCCTTGGTGTTCAGGATGCCGAGCCCAACCGGCGGCACGGCGCCGGAGGCATTGCCGAACGACACCATCAGGCCGCGCGGCTGCAGGCAGTCGAGCGAGATCGCCCATGTATCCTTGCCAACGCCGTCGAACACGACAGGCACGCCCTTGCCCTTGGTGATCTTCTTCACCTCGGCCACGACGTCGTCCTTGGTGTAGTCGATCACCCACTTGTAGCCGTTCTTCTTGGCCAGTGCGGCCTTCTCCGCCGACGAGGTGGTGCCGATCACCTTGTAACCGCGCGCCTTGGCCCATTGGCCAAACAGCAAGCCGACGCCGCCCGCCGCGGCATGGAACAGGATGATGTCGCCCTTCTTCAGCCAGCCCTTGGGTGTGTGGTCGACGAGGTATTCCGTCGTCAGGCCCTTCAGCATGATGGCGGCCGCCTGCTCGTCGCTCACGCCCTTCGGGACATGCACGAGCTGCTCGGTGCCCATCACGCGCTCTTCGCAGTAGGCGCCCAGCACGCCGCAATAGGCGACGTGATCGCCCTTCTTGAAGCCCTTGGTCCTCGGCCCGACCTCGACGACCACGCCCGCGCCCTCGCGGCCCACCGCATTGGGCAGCGGCGTCGGATAGAGGCCGTTACGGGTATAGACGTCGATGAAGTTGAGCCCCACCGCGGTCTGCTTGATCTTCACCTGCCCGGGGCCAGGACTGCCGACCTCGACATCCTCCAACAGCAATTTTTCCGGTCCGCCGTTCTCGTGGATCAGAATCGACTTTGGCATTGATCATTCCCCCTTGAGGTTCGCCTTCACTCCGCCGCCCGTTTTGGCTGGTTGGCGGCAAACTTCGCGATCTCGCCTTCCACCGCCGCCTGGCTCTGGGCCGAGTAGGTGCCGCGGTTGGAGGTGGCGATGTCGTAACTCAACTGGCGCGGCGCATTGGCATTGCGCTGGAAATGCGGATGAACGAAGCGCGCCATCAGTTCGTAGGAGCGCAGCGTCGCGGGCCAGTCGGCCCAGTTGTTGGCCAGCAGCAACACGGCGCCGAAGCCACCGTCGGAGCCCAGCCACAGCCGTTCGAAATGCTTGATGCAGTCGTCGGGTGTGCCGATGCAGGCAACGCCTTCCTTGGTGAGAAAGTCGACCGGATCGGTGATGCCGGGCGGCAGGATCGGGAAGGTCGCGACGTCGGTGAAATACTGCGTGAAGCGCTCGAGGCCGAACTTCACGTCCTCGCGCGCCTTCTCGCGGGTCTCCGCGACGTGGGCGAAGGTGACGATGCGCCATTTGGACCGGTCGGCGGTCTTGCCGGCCTTCTGGGCATGATCCGTGTAGATCTTCCAGTTGTTGGCATGGGCCTTGAGCGCATCGTCCGACGTGCCGCCGATCGACAGCATGCCGATGCCGTGGCGGCCGGACGCGACCGCACCCACTGGCGAGCGGGCGCAGGCCACGGCCATCTCCATGCCAGGCTGGCTGTAGGGCTGGAGCTGAAGCTGTGCGGCGGTGAGGTCGAACCAGTCGGTCTTGCGCGTCACCGACTTGCCCGCCATCAGCTCGACGATCACGTCCAGCGACTGGTTCATGCGGTCGCGCTGGTCGGCAGCCTTGATGCCGATCTTGGCGGCGTCGTGCACCAACGCGCCCGGTCCGACCCCGAACATGGCGCGGCCGCGTGTCATGTGGTCGAGCTGGGTCATGCGCGAGGCCAGCATGAATGGATTGTGATAGGGCAGCGACACGACCCCGGTGCCGATCCGGATATGCCGCGTGCGCTCGGCAGCGGCGGCGATGAACATCTCGGGGCTCGCGATTATTTCGAAGCCGCCGGAATGATGCTCGCCGATCCAGGCCTCGTGATAATTGAGGCGGTCAAGGTGCTGGAGCAGCTCCATATCGCGCTCGATCGCAAGGGTCGGATTCTCGTCGAGCGCATGGAATGGCGCGAGGAAGATGCCAGTACGCAAATAATGATCGGACACGGGATGCCCCTTGGAATTGGCGCGCCGAGTATAATGACCGAACTTTCATGCGCCAGTGTGGAGGCGCCAGTGGGATGGTCGTCCCTGCAAGCAGGAGGGTTAATTGCAACAACGTCGTTCCTTCCTTGCCGCTGCCGTTGGCACTTTGGCTGCGCCCGCGATTGGGCGCGCACAGGATGTGATTCGCAGCGCCAAGGCGTCGTACCGATTGGTCACGTTGAGCCGGAAGCTCGAGCAGCCGTGGGCGATCGCTTTCCTGCCCGACGGTCGCCTCCTGATCACCGAACGGCCGGGCCGCCTGCGGATCTTCGCCGATGGGCGGCTGGAGAGCGCGCCGGTCGGCGGCGTGCCCAAGGTCTTTCCCTATGCCCAGGGCGGCCTGCTGGACGTCTGCCTGCATCCGCGCTTCGCCGAAAACCGGGTTCTGTATCTCACCTATTCCAGCCCCGGTCCGGACGGCGCTGCGACCGCGGTGGCCCGCGCCGAGCTCGCCGAGAGCGGCGGCTTGCGCGGCCTTCGCCCAATTTTCGAGGCCTTGCCACGCACATCAGGCGGCCTGCACTTCGGCTCGCGGATCGTCTTCGACCGGACCGGCCTCATGTACGTGACGGTGGGCGAGCGTTTCGAGATGCAGCGCGCACAGGACCTGGGCGCTCTGCGCGGCAAGGTCGTGCGCCTCAAGGACGACGGCTCGGTGCCGTCCGACAATCCCTTCGTCGGCCGCGCTGGCGCGCGACCGGAGATCTTCACTTACGGTCATCGCAACCCGCAGGGCATCGCCCTGCATCCCGTGACAGGCCGGATCTGGCTGGTCGAGCACGGGCCACGCGGCGGCGACGAGCTCAATTTGTTGACCGCCGGCGCCAACTACGGCTGGCCGCTCGCCACGCACGGCATCGACTACAACGGCGCCAAGATCTCCGACAACAAGAGCCTGCCGGGGATGGTGGACCCTGTCCGTTTCTGGGTGCCGTCTATCTCGCCCTGCGGGCTCGCTTTTTACACAGGCGACAAGTTCCCGGGCTGGAAGGGCTCGCTGTTCACCGGTGCGCTGTCGAACCGCGCCCTGTTTCGCATCGAGCTGAACGGCGACACGTATGCCGGCGAGGAACGGTTGCTCATCGACCGTCTTCCCTTTATTCGCGACGTGCGCCAGGGCCCTGACGGGCTCCTCTATCTTGTCACTTACAGCGACGACGGCGGATTGTACCGTCTGGAGCCAGCGTAACCGTCGAGCCCATGCCCACCCCTTCGCTTATCCTCGCGTCCTCAAGCCCGTCCCGTCGCCAGCTTCTCAGCAATGCCGGCCTCACGTTCGAGGTCCAACCGCCCGGCGTCGACGAGGAAGAAGCCAAGCGTAGCCTGCTGAGCGGCCGCACGGCTCCACAAGGGATCGCCGAGAAGCTCGCCGAGATGAAAGCCATGCGGATCTCGGCGAAGCATCCGGAGGCGATGGTGGTGGGCGGCGATTCGACGCTCGCCTGCCAGGGCCGCCTGTTCGACAAGCCGCCTTCGATGGAGGCCGCGCGCAAGCAACTCCTGGCCTTGCGCGGCCAGACCCACGAGCTCTTCTCCTGCGTCGTCGTAGCGCGCGGCGGGACGCGGCTGTGGCATTGGAATGAGCGGGCGCGGCTCACAATGCGGCCGTTCAACGAGGCGTTTCTCGATGCCTATCTCGCGCGGGCCGGCGATGCCGTGCTTGGCTCGGTCGGCGCCTACCAGCTCGAAGGACTGGGCGCCCACCTCTTCAGCCGAGTCGACGGCGACTATTTCACCATCCTGGGCTTGCCGTTGCTGCCTCTGCTATCGTTCCTGGCCGGTCACGGCATTGGACTGGGGAGGGCCGCCTGAGCGCCTACGAGACCCTGCTGAAGGAGGCACGCGGACGGCCGTTCGCCGCGATCGTCGCCTGGCCGGTCGAGCACTCGCGCTCGCCCGCGTTGCACGCCTTCTGGCTGAAGCAGCACAAGATCAAGGGCTACTACGGCCGGCTACCGGTCGAACCGACGAAGCCTGCGCTCGAGGCCCTCGTCGACTTCCTGCGGCGCACACCGCAGGCGCGCGGCTGCAACCTCACCCTGCCGCACAAGATCCAGATCATGCCGCTTCTGGACCGCATCCATCCGGACGCGGCGCGCATCGGTGCGGTGAACACGGTGGTCAAACATACCGACGGCTCGTTGGAAGGCCGCAACAGCGATGGCTTCGGCTTCCTCGCCGCACTCAAGGAAGGTGCCCCGAAATGGAAGGCGGCCGACGGACCGGTCGTGGTGTTGGGCGCAGGAGGTGCCGCCCGCGCAGTGGTAGCGTCGCTGGCAGAGGCTGGCGTGCCTGAGCTGCGGCTGATCAATCGCACGCAAAGCGCGGCGGTCGAGCTGGGTCTCGCCTTTACGCCCAAGGACGGGCGACAGATCGCGATCGAACGCTGGGACGAGCGCGCGGCCATGCTCGACGGCGCGACGTTGCTCGTAAATACGACCTCACTCGGCATGAAGGGCCAGCCGCCTCTCGATCTCGACCTGGCGCGCCTTCCGGCCGCCGCCGTCGTCGACGACATCGTCTACATTCCGCTGGAGACGCCGTTACTGGCCGCCGCCCGAGCCCGCGGCAACCGCTGCATCGACGGGCTCGGCATGCTGCTGCACCAGGGGCGGATGGGCTTCGAAGCCTGGTTCGACGCCAAGGTCGCCGTCAGCGCCGCACAACGGCACGCTGTCGCCGCCGATTTGGGGGCGTGAATATAGTCTTCCGGACCGCGAGCCTCTGGCTCGCTCATTCGGCGCATTCACATGCGCCTGGAGCGCGCGGGACGCGCGCGGTCCAGAAAACTATGAAGCCCCAGCCTACTGGTTCATCGAACTGAAGAAGTCCGAATTGGTCTTGGCGGTCCTGAGCTTGTCGAGCAGGAACTCGATGGCATCTACGGCGCCCATCGGCATCAGGATACGGCGCAGCACCCACATCTTGGAGAGCGTCGCGCGGTCCACAAGCAGCTCCTCCTTGCGGGTGCCCGACTTGGTGATGTCGATGGCCGGGAAGGTGCGCTTGTCGGAGACCTTGCGGTCGAGGATGATTTCGGAGTTACCGGTGCCCTTGAACTCTTCGAAGATCACCTCGTCCATGCGGCTGCCCGTGTCGATCAGCGCCGTGGCGATGATGGTGAGCGAGCCGCCTTCCTCGATGTTGCGGGCAGCACCAAAGAAGCGCTTGGGCCGCTGCAGGGCGTTGGCGTCGACGCCACCGGTCAGCACCTTGCCGGAGCTCGGCACGACGGTGTTGTAGGCCCGGCCGAGGCGGGTAATCGAATCGAGCAGGATCACCACGTCTTTCTTGTGTTCGACCAGTCGCTTGGCCTTCTCGATCACCATCTCGGCCACGGCGACGTGGCGGCTGGCCGGCTCGTCGAAGGTCGAGCTCACGACCTCGCCCTTCACCGTGCGCTGCATGTCGGTCACTTCCTCCGGCCGCTCGTCGACGAGCAGCACCATGAGGTAGACCTCCGGATTGTTGGCGGTGATGGCGTGGGCGATGTTCTGCAGCAGCACCGTCTTGCCGGTGCGCGGCGGCGACACGATCAGTGCGCGTTGGCCCTTGCCGATCGGCGCGATCAGGTCGATCACGCGGGTCGAGATGTCGAGCTGCTGCTGCGGCGTGGTGCCGGCCTTCTTGGTGAGCGTGCCGGTGCGACGCGAGCTGACGCGGCCCGACGAGGTGGCGCGCGAGCCGCCTTCCTCTTCCTTGACGGCCGGCGCCATGACGGCCGCGCCGCCTTCCATCTCGAGCTTGAGCTTCTGGTCGGGATAGAGCGGCGTGAGCGAATCGAAGTTGATGCGGTGGCGCAGCGCCTCAGGATCGTCGAAGTTGATCTTGTTGATCTGCACGAGGGCGAAGTAACGCTCGCCGTCCTTGGGCGCGCGGATCTCACCTTCGACCGTGTCGCCGGTCCTGAGGCCGAAGCGGCGCACCTGGGCCGGGCTTACGTAGATGTCGTCGGCGCCGGGCAAATAGTTGGCTTCCATCGAGCGGAGGTAGCCGAAGCCGTCGGGCAGCACTTCGATGGTGCCGGTGCCGAAGATCGCCTGGTCGGAGGCGGCGAGCTTCTGGAGGATGGCAAACATCATCTCCTGGCGACGCATCTGCGCGGCGCCTTCCACCCCTTGCTCCTCGGCAAACGCCAGGAGCTCGGGCGGCTTCTTTATTTTCAAGTCTTGTAGGTTCATGGATCTTCAGTGGTTGGGAAAAGACGCACGCGCTCGCGCGACCGGCTGGTCGAATATCTATTGTCGAGTGCTGTGTCGTACTGGATGGACCCCGTCGATCACCGCCGGGCGGCGGCGCCAAGGGCCCTGAGGTGGCGCTTATATAGGGATGCGCAGGGGGTATGTCAAAGGGTGGCCTGATATTGGCTTATGTTTCCTCGTCGGCCAGCATCTCGGCATAGCGGAAGATCTCGGTATGGTCGGCCGAGGCGCCCAGCCGGCCGTTGGCGTCCGCCCAATAGGCCACCGCCTGCTTGAGATTGGGCACGTGGAGCTTGAGATGGCTCGCCACGTCGGACGCGGTCCGCAAGTCCTTGACCATCAGGCCGGCGGTGAAGCCGGCAGCAAAGGTGCGCGAGACCACGAACTGGCGGCCCTTCACCTCGGTGGCGTTGCTCTTGCCGGTCGAGCTGTTGAAGACGTCGACCATGGTACCGGGATCGAGGCCGAACGCCTCGCCCACGACCAGCGCCTCGCACATCGCCACGAGTCCCGCGGCCGAGAGATAGTTGTTGAGCGCCTTCAGGGCATGGCCGGCACCGGCCGGACCGCAGAGCGTGATGGTCTTGCCCATGGCACCGAAGACCGGCTGCACGCGTTCGAGGTCGGCCGCCGCGCCGCCCACCATGATGCTGAGCGAGCCGTCGATGGCGCGCTTCACGCCCCCCGAAACCGGTGCGTCAAGGAGAGCGACGCCGCGGCTCGCGAGATCGCGCGCGAGCTTTTGCGTATCGACCGGATTGGAGGAGCTCATGTCCATCACGAGTGCGCCCGCCTCGAGCCCTTCGACGGCGGCATCGCGGCCCTCGAGCACGGCCTGCCGCACGATCTTGCCGTCGGGCAGCATGGTGATCAGGGCGGCCGCGCCCTGCGCCGCAGCCTTCGCCGAGGCGGTCGCCACCGCCGAGGGATGAGCGCCGACGAAATCCGACACGGCCTTTTGCGAGAGGTCGAACACACGCAACTTGAAGCCGGCTTCGGCGAGGCGATTCGCCATCGGACGACCCATCATGCCGAGGCCGATGAAGGCGATGGTGGCGGGCGGCGCGAGCGTGGTCATGAGGCAACTCCGGACATGAGATTGTAGTCGTAGAACGGCAGCATGCGGCCTGGAATGGCATCCGACGGTTCGTTTCGCAGAAAGCGCGCACCCATCCGCTGGTAAAAAGCCGCAGCATTGGGATCGGCCAGGATGACCATGCGTTTCGCCCCAAGCCGGCGTGCAAGGACGACGGCAGCTTCGAACAATATGCGTCCGGCGCCGCTACCAATTGCCGGCGGATCGACGAACATCAGTCCCAGCTCGGCCGCCTCGCCGTCGGGTTCGACGCGCACCAGGCCGACCGCTCTGCCCGAGGCATCGCAGCCCACCAGCACATGCCCGGCCTCGATGTCGGCTTCCGCGACAGTGATCGCCGGCGTGCTGAGGCGCATGAATTCGGCATCGTAGCCCCAATGCGCCTTGGACCTGAGGCAGATCGCGGTAAGGCTCGCCGCCTCACCGCGTCGTGCCGGCCGAACGGTGACCATTGGCTAGAGGCCGCGCTCCTTGAAGACCTCGCGAGCCGTCTTGAAGGCGTCGAGGCTGGCGGGAATGCCGCAATAGATCGCGACCTGCAGGAAGATCTCCTTGATCTCGTCCTTGGTGAGGCCGTTGGTCAGCGCACCGTTGATATGAAGCTTGAGCTCCGGGCTGCGATTAAGCGCCGCCAACATCGCAAGGTTCAGCATCGAGCGCGTCTTCTTCGAGAGCCCCGGCCGCGTCCAGACATAGCCCCAGCAATATTCGGTGGTGACATCCTGGAACGACATCATGAAGTCGTCGGCGTTAGCCACCGAGTTATCGACGTAGGCCGAGCCCAGGACCGCTTTGCGGACCTTCATGCCCGCGTCGTAGAGCTTCTTGTTGCGTGGGTTGGGCTTACCTTTTTTGGTCCTGGCGATCGCCTTGGCCATGATCTGCTCCTCCGTTTCAAAAAAGCGGCGGAGCTTAACGCAGGATTTTCTAGACGACGACCCGCGGGGGCTGCGGCGGCTTGGCCCGCGCGGTGCCGAGACCCTTGGCGCGCGCATCCTGGCAAAGATCGTCGAAGGTGATGGTGTCGAGCTGCGACATCATCCCTTCACGCAGCTTCTCCCACATCGGCCAGACGACCTCGTGCGCCAACGGCGAGCCGACAGACGGATCGACCGGCTCACTCTCGGCTTCGAGCGTGCGCACCACGCGGACGACCTCGCCCAGGGTGATGAGCGCCTTGTCCCGTCCCAGGCGATAGCCGCCACGCGGACCGCGCTTGCCGGCCAGGATGCCGGCACGCACCAGATGCTGCAGGACCTGCTCGAGGTAGCGCTTCGGGATACGCTGGCGCTCGGTGATGTCGCCGCTGCGCACCGGCTGGTCGCCGGCTTGGCAGGCGACATCGAGAACCGCCTCGATTGCAAACATGGTCTTCTTGCTGAGCCGAGGCATGCCTTCCTTCCCGGCGCCCTAGCTGCGTCGCGATGCCTCCGCCCCGACACCCGTCGACCCGAAGCCACCGGCGCCCCTCGCCGTCTCGTCGAGCGCCGACACCTCCCGCCACACCGCCCGGGAGTGCCGCGCCACGACCAGCTGTGCAATTCTCATGCCACGACTCAGCTTGAAGGGCTGGTTGCTGAGATTGACCAGGATAACGCCGACCTCGCCGCGATAATCGGCATCGATCGTGCCTGGTGCATTGGCAACGGTGATGCCGCTTTTGGCGGCAAGCCCCGAGCGCGGGCGCACCTGGGCCTCGAAGCCCACGGGAAGGGCAATGGCGATGCCGGTGGGCACAATCCGCCGCTCGAGCGGACCCAGCTCGATCTCCTGATCGATAGCAGCCAGCAGATCGGCGCCGGCAGCGGCGGCGGTCGCGTAATCGGGAAGCGGAAGATCGCGGCCATGCGGCAGGCGGACGATCTTGATCTCGGTGGTCTCGACGCCGGTCATTGGGCCCGTCATCTTTGGTCTTTCATTTTGGCTCATTGTTTAGGCATCACTCCGCGGCGGCGGCCGGCCGGGGCCGGCCCAGACTGCCGGCGATCTGGGCGGCGATCCGGTCGGCCAGCCGCTGGGCGACCTCGTCCTTGGCAAGCGTCGGCCATTCCTCGACGCCTTCGGCGCTGACCAGATGAACGGTGTTGCGCTCGCCGCCGAACGTGCCTGATGCGGGCGAAACGTCGTTGGCGACGATCCAGTCGCAACCCTTGCGCTTGCGCTTGTCGATGGCGTTGGCGACCAGGTTCTCGGTCTCGGCGGCAAAGCCCACCACAAGCTTCGGCCGCTTCGGCCCAGGCTTCGACAGCGTCGCCAGGATATCGGGGTTGGGGGCCAGCTCGAGCGCGGGCGGCGCAGCGCCAGGCTTCTTCTTGATCTTGGCCGAGGCGGGCTTGGCCGCCTTCCAGTCGGCAACCGCCGCCGCGCACACCGCGACATCGACCGCGCCAGCCTGAAGGCAAGCCGCGAGCATCTCGTCGGCGGAGTCGATCTTCACCGTCTTCACGCCCGCAGGATCGCCGACCACGACGGGTCCGCTCACCAGCGTCACCTCGGCACCGAGCCGTGCCAGCGCCGCCGCGATCGCATGGCCCTGCTTGCCCGAGGAGTGATTGGAGATATAGCGCACCGGGTCGATCGCCTCGCGCGTCGGTCCCGAAGTCACCAGCGCACGCTTGCCGGCCAGCGGCCGGTCCGATGCCAAGAGGCCCGCGATGGCGGCCGCGATCTCTTCCGGCTCGGACATGCGGCCGGGGCCATATTCGTTGCACGCCATCACGCCGTCGTTGGGACCGACGAAGGCGACGCCGCGCTTCTTCAGCGTCTCGACGTTGGCTGCAGTCGCGGCATGCATCCACATGCGGACGTTCATGGCGGGTGCCGCCAGGACCGGCTTGTCGGTGGCGAGCAGGACCGTCGATGCAAGGTCGTCGGCGAGGCCCGTCGCCATGCGCGCCAGGAGATTGGCGGTCGCCGGCGCCACGACCAGCAGGTCGGCATCGCGCGAAAGCTGGATGTGGCCCATCTCGCTCTCGTCGGTCAGCGAGAACATGTCGCTGTAGACGCGATCCTCGGTGAGAGCCTGCAACGAAAGCGGCGTCACGAATTGGGCGCCCGCCTCGGTCAGCACGCACCGCACCGAGGCACCCTGCTTGCGCAGCAGGCGGATGAGTTCTTGCGACTTGAAGGCCGCGATGCCGCCCGCGACGATCAACAGGATTCGCTTGCCGTTCAGCATGGTGGCGAGACTAGCACAGCGGTACCGGTGGCGGAAATCGCACGCCCTAGCGGCTCCAGGTCGCAATGATCGCAACCGCCGCCAGCACCAATGCCACGACAGCGACGATCTCCATCACCATCGTCCGCCAGCCGCGCACGACGGCCGTCAGCGCGTCCTCCGTGCGCCGCCGTTCCCGCTCGGCCACCACATGCAGGTTGTCCATCAGGCGCGGCAACCGACGCAGTCCCTGCGCGAGATCCTGCGCGGCGCGGCCAATCGTGGCGCGCGGACCGAAGTGGGAAACCATCCAATCTTCGATCAGGGGACGCGCCAGCTCCCAGATATTGACCGTGGGGTTAAGCCGCGTGCCCATGCCCTCGGCCATCAACATGGTCTTCTGCAGCAGAAGGAGCTGCGGCTGCGCCGCCATCTCGAACTGCTCGGTGACGCGCAGGAGATGGGCGAGCAGGCGGGCGATCGAGATCTCGTGGCTCGGCTTGCCGAAGATCGGCTCGCCGATCGAACGGCAGGCCTGGGCGAACATTTCCACCGACTGATGCTGGGGCACATAGCCGGCGCGGAACTGCACCTCGGCCACCGCGCGATAGTCGCGCCTCAGGAACGCCACCAGGAGCTCGGCGAGATAGCCGCGCGTGTCCTCATCGACCCGGCCCATGATGCCGAAATCGACCGGCACGATGCAGCCGGCGCGATCGACGAAGGCGTTGCCGCCGTGCATGTCGGCATGGAAAAAGCCGTCGCGAAACACCTGATAGAAGAAGGCCTCGGCGCACTTCTTCATGATCGCGTCGGGATCGTGGCCAGCCGCGATGATGGCGTCGCGGTCGCCGATCGGCGTGCCGTCAACGCGCTCCAGCGTCATGACGCGCTGCGCGGTGCGATCCCAGTCGATGTCGGGCGTGCGATAGTTGGGATCGTCACCGAAATTCTCGCCCAGCTCCTGCGCTGCCGCCGCTTCCATGCGCAGGTCCATCTCGACCCGCACCACGTCGGCAAAGGCCTTCACCGATTCGACCGGCTTCAGGCGACGGAAGCGCGGCTGGGTGCGCTCGACCAGCTCGGCCATCCAGTAGAAGAGATCGAGATCGCGTGCGAAGGCCTGCTCGATGCCGGGCCGCAACACCTTCACCGCGACATCGCGTCCATCCGAGGTCACGGCGAAATGGACCTGGGCGATCGATGCCGCCGCTATGGGCACATCGTCAAAGCGCTGGAAGAGCGCATCGATTGGCCGGCCAAGCTCCTTTTCGATGGTGCGCCGGGCTTCCTCTCCGGAAAACGGCGTCAGATGGTCCTGCAGACGCGCGAGGTCGGCGGCCACCTCCTCGCTCAAAAGGTCGGCGCGGGTCGACAGCGCCTGACCCAGCTTGATGAAGGATGGGCCCAGTTCCTGCAGCGCCGTTGCCAGCCGTTCGCCGGGCCGGCGCGTATCACGCCGCGCGGCGAACAGCCGTGCCCAGGCGATCAGCGCCGGCGCAATGGCCAGCGTCTCGAGCGGGAACAGCGCATCGTGCCGGGCGAAGGTGACCGCCATCCGCAGGAGACGCCAACCATTGCGCAGAGCCCGGAACATCTAGGTGCCATCCCTCATCCTGAGGAGCGCGCGAAGCGCGCGTCTCGAAGGATGGCAACGGCACGGATGCCGCCCACCCTTCGAGACGCGGTCCTGCGGACCGCTCCTCAGGGTGAGGGGATGATGGTTGCGGGATTGGTTCATCTGAAACGTCTCAGATTCGCCAGCCCGAATGCAACGCCACGACGCCAAGCGTCATGTTGCGCCAGGCGACCTGCGTGAAGCCCGCGCGGCCGAGACGCGCGGCAAGATCGCGCTGCGAAGGGAAGCGGCGGATGCTTTCATGCAGGTAACGATAGGACTCGGCATCACGCGCCACGATGCGACCGAAGAACGGCAGGGCCCGTTCGGAATAGGCGTCGTAGACACGACCGACCGGTGCCGAGGTGACCTTGCTGAATTCCAGGCAGTAGTAGCGGCCGCCCGGCTTCAGCACGCGAAACGCCTCGCCGAGCGCCAGATCGATGTCGGTGACGTTGCGCAATCCGAAGGCGATCGTGTAGGCGTCGAACGAGCGGTCGGGAAACGGCAGCTTCTCGGCATCGCCGGTCGTCCAGGTGAGCCCGCGCAGCAGGCCGCGATTGATGGCGCGGTCGCGGCCCATGCCCAGCATGGCGGCATTGATGTCGCATACGGTGACATCGGCGGCCGCACCCTCCCCGCCCTTCTCCTCCACGCGCCTCAGGAGCCGAAAGGCGATGTCGCCGGTGCCGCCGGCCACGTCGAGCAGCTTCTCGCCCGGCCGCGGGTTCACGACATCGATCAGCGCGTTCTTCCAAAGACGATGCACGCCGCCTGACATCAGGTCGTTCATCAGGTCGTAGCGCGGCGCCACGCTCTCGAACACGTCGCGCACCAGGCCCGCCTTCTCGGCTTTGGGCACATCGCGGTAGCCGAAGGACGCGAGCCCCCCATCGGCTGTCCCGTCCGCCGCCTCGCCCGCAGGCGAGCCGGCCGGCGGAACGTCGCTCGGGGCCTCCCCGGCGGAGACAGGCGCGCTAGGATCGGGTTCGATCATGGGGCGCAACCTAGAGGAATCGCCATGCTGCTGAAAGACCGGGTGATACTGATCACCAACGTCGAGAAATTCGCAGGCCACGGCACCACCGAGAGCGCGCTGGCGCAAGGCGCCACGGTGCTGGCGCACGATCCTGCCTTCGAGGCCCCCAGTGCGCGCCGCAAGTACGAAAGCCAGTTCCCCGGCGCGCATGCCCTTTCCGCCATCGATCCCGCCACAATGGTCGAGCTGGCGCTGAAACGGCACGGCCATATCGACGCATTGGTGAACAACGATGCCTATCCGGCGCTGCGCGCGCCGCTCGGCGAGGCGCGGCTCGAAGACTATCGCGCCGCTTTCGAGGCCATGGCGGTAACGCCGTTCCGTCTCACGCAGCTCGTGGCGCCGTCGATGCGCAAGCGCAAGTCAGGCCGGATCGTGTTCGTCTCCTCGGCCGCTCCACTGCGCGGCATTGCCAACTACGCGCCCTATACGTCGGCGCGTGCCGCCGCCAACGGGCTCGTGGCTTCGCTGGCCAAGGAACTGGGGCGCGATGGCATCACCGTGAACGCGGTCGGTTCGAACTACGTCGAGAACCCCGACTACTTCCCGCCGGCGCTGCTCGCTAACCAGGAAGCGATGGCGAAGATGACGGCCCAGATCCCGCTCGGCCGGCTGGGCAAGAGCGCCGAGCTTGGCGCCGCGGTCTGCTTCCTCTGCTCTGACGGCGCGGGCTTCATCACCGGCCATGTCCTGCCGCACGCCGGCGGCTGGGCATGAGGCGTGCTCCCAGCAGCTAGCCGAACGCTTCTTCCCACGTGCCGCGGGTGGAAGCCTTGGAATATTCGGTGGCGCGGTTCTCGAAGAAGTTGGTGTGCTCGATGGCATTCAGCATCTGGTCCATCCACGGCAGCGGATTCTTCATGTCCTTGCGGTAGATGGGCTGCAGGCCGAGCTGCGTCAGGCGGCGGTCGGCGATGAAGCGGATATAGCGCTTCACGTCGGTCGCGGTCATGCCCTCGATGCCGTCGAGCTGGAAGGCGAGATCGATGAAGGCGTCCTCGTGGTCGACGATGGTCGAGCAGGCGATGTAGAGCTCGCGCTGTAGCGCTTCGGTCCAGACCTGTGGGTTCTCCTGGATGAAGGTGCGGAACAGCCGGATGATCGAGTTGCAGTGCAGCGTCTCGTCGCGCACCGACCACGAGATGATCTGGCCCATGCCCTTCATCTTGTTGAAGCGCGGGAAGTTCATCAGCATCGCGAAGGAAGCGAAGAGCTGCAGGCCCTCGGTGAAGCCGCCGAACACCGCCAGCGTCTTGGCGATCTCGTCCTTCGACTCGACGTTGAAGCCCTGCATGTAGTCGTACTTGTCCTTCATCTCCTTGACGTGGAGGAAGGCCGAATACTCCGTCTCCGGCATGCCGATCGTGTCGAGGAGATGGCTATAGGCCGCGACATGCACGGTCTCCATCGCCGAGAAGGCGGCCAGCATCATCTGCACTTCCGTGGGTTTGAAGACCCGCGAATAGTGCCGCATGTAGCAGTTGTTCACCTCGACATCGGCCTGGGTGAAGAAGCGGAAGATCTGCGTCAGCAGATGCCGCTCGCTGTCGGAGAGCTTGTTGCGCCAGTCCTTGACGTCGTCGGCCAGCGGCACTTCCTCGGGCAGCCAATGAATGCGCTGCTGCGTGAGCCACGCATCGTAGGCCCAGGGGTAGTGGAACGGCTTGTAGATCGGCTTGGCGTCGAGCAGGGACATGGCGGGATCACATAAATTTGGACTGGTAATCGAAAAGCTGTGTCATCCCGAGCGCAGCGAGGGATCCTTGATCGGAAGCTGCTGAAGATCCCTCGCTATGCTCGGGATGACACCATTCTTTACTGACAGCTCAGGCATTCCTCGTAGTTGTTGGCCTCGCCGACCGGCTGGTTGCCGGCCGGCGGAGGCATGGGGGCGCCGAGGTTATGGGCTGAAAGGGCTTGATCGCCGATCGGCGCCACGACCGCGTCGTTCGACACCGTCTCGGCGCGCTGGATGGAGAGCGAGCGGCAGTAGTAGAGGCTCTTCACGCCGCGCTTCCACGCCATCAGATGGATCTGATGCAGGTCGCGCTTGTGCACGTCGGCCGGCAGGAAAAGGTTCAGCGACTGGCTCTGGCAGATGAACGGTGCGCGGTCGGCGGCATGTTCGACAAGCCAGCGCTGATCGATCTCGAAGGCCGTCTTGAACACCGCCTTCTCGTGATCGTCGAGGCAGTCGAGATGCTGCACCGAGCCCTGGCTGGTGGTGACCGAGGTCCAGGTGTCCTCGTCGTTCTTGCCCTTCTCGGCCAGCACCTTCTCAAGGTACGGATTGCGCACCACGAACGAGCCCGAGAGGGTCTTGTGGTTGTAGACGTTGGCCGCTGACGGCTCGATGCCGGGCGAGGCGCCGCCGCAAATGATCGAGATCGAGGCCGTGGGGGCGATCGCGAGCTTGTGCGAGAAGCGCTCCTCGATGCCGAAATCGGCCGCATCCGGGCACGCGCCACGCTCCTTGGCGAGCGTCGTCGAGGCAAGGTCGCACTGGTTGCGGATGTGCTTGAACATCTTCTTGTTCCACACCTTCGCCATCACCGCTTCGATCGGGATGTTGTTCTGCTGCAGGAAGGAGTGGAAGCCCATGACACCGAGGCCCACCGAGCGTTCGCGCATGGCGGCGTAGGTGGCGCGGGCAAAATCGCTGCCGGCGTTGTCGATGAAGCTTTGCAGCACGTTGTCGAGGAAGCGCATCACGTCCTCGATGAAGGTCGGATGCTCGTGCCACTCGAGATAGGTCTCGAGATTGAGCGAGGAGAGGCAGCACACAGCGGTGCGCTGCTTGCCGTCGCGGTCGACGCCGGTCGGCAGCGTGATCTCGCTGCAGAGGTTGGAGGTCTTGATCTCCAGGCCGGCGAGCTTGTGATGCTCGGGCCGCGCCTTGTTCACGTGATCGACGAAGATCAGGTAGGGCTCGCCGGTCTCGATGCGCGCCGTCAGAATGCGGATCCAGAGGTGCCGCGCCGAGATCTTGCGCTGGACCGCGCCGTCCTTGGGGCTGGTGAGCGCCCATTCCTCGTCGTTCTCGACCGCGCGCATGAAGGCGTCGGAGACCAGGAGGCCGTGGTGGAGGTTCAGCGCCTTGCGGTTGGGATCGCCACCGGTGGGACGGCGAATCTCGATGAACTCCTCGATCTCGGGATGGTTGACCGGCAGATAGACCGCGGCCGAACCACGCCGCAGCGAGCCCTGGGAGATCGCAAGCGTCAGCGAATCCATCACCCGGATGAAGGGCACGACACCGGAGGTCTTGCCGTTCATGCCGACCTTCTCGCCGATCGAGCGCAGGTTGCCCCAGTAGGAGCCGATGCCGCCGCCGCGGGCCGCCAGCCACACGTTCTCGTTCCAGAGGCCCACGATGCCTTCAAGCGAGTCGTTCGCCTCGTTCAGGAAGCAGGAGATCGGCAGGCCGCGCCGCGTGCCGCCGTTGCTGAGTACAGGAGTCGCCGGCATGAACCAGAGATCACTGATGTAGTCGTAGAGACGCTGGGCATGCGCATCGTCATCGGCATAAGCCGAGGCGACTCTCGCGAACATGTCCTGGTAGCTTTCGCCCGGGAGAAGGTACCGGTCGGTGAGTGTAGCCTTGCCGAAGGCTGTCAGGCGGGCGTCCCGAGAGGAGTCGGTAACAACGCGCGCACCGCTTCGAACTTGAACGACATCAAACACTTGCGGTCCCCTTTTTCTTCTTGTCCACATCTGTGGATAAAACAGTTTGTGGAAGACACCTACATGTTGGGACCGGTTTTTCCGCCCCCACTACCCGTTGATGATACGCAGGCTGCCGGGGCTGTCATCGGCAAATTTATACGCCCATTGTGAATCTGAGGAATTTGGGGTTATCTAATTGTTATTGGCTGAAAAAATGACCTTTCAAAATTTGGGTTCAAGCTTGGGATAAAGCCTTCGCAGTTGCAGCATACAAAGAGAACAAAACGCGCTTTCCCGCGGAATCTTTGACCCCCAAACAGAAAGCGCAGCGATTCGGCCAGCCATCGTTGGGGCACCGGTCGAAAGGGTCGGCGCGATAGGCACTTCGGCCATCATCAACTCTTCGTCGTCAGATCGTCACAGTGCGGCGTACCATTCCCCGGCGTTGGAAAGTTGAGGCAGGGCCCATGGCGACAGTCTTCGCACCGCGGATTCACGAGCTCGAGGCCATCTGCGCCGCCGCCGCGGCGTCCTCCGGGAGCGAGGAGACGGCGCAATTTACCCACCGGCTCTATCAGCGAGTCGCCGACCGGGATCTCGGGGCGGCGCCGGTGGAGCAGCGAGCCGCCGCTGCAGCCTGCCTGCTCGCCTTTGCGCGGCGGCGATTGCCTGGCGTCGCCAAGGTCCGTGTCTTCAATCCGTCGATCGCCGACCACGGCTTCGAAAGCCGGCACACGATCGTGCAGATCGTGAACGACGACATGCCGTTCCTGGTCGACTCGATCACCAACGAGCTCAACCGCCGCGAGATCGCCGTTCACCTGCTCGCCCATCCGGTGATGGCGGCGAGGCGCGATCTCGATGGTGACCTGGTGGATGTGACCGGCGAGGTCGGGCAGCGGGCGCGCGCGGAATCGATGATGCATATCGAGATCGATCGCCAGGCCGACCGCGGCCAGCTCGACGATCTCGCCGCTACGCTCAGCCGCGTGCTGGGCGAAGTGCGGATGGCCGTCGAGGACTGGCGCCCGATGCGCCAGGCCTGCCTCGATGCGCTCGAGGATCTGATGTCGGGCCACGGCACCGAGCTTGCCGAGCAGGAGGAGTTCCTGTGCTGGCTCGAGTCGAACCACTTCACCTTCCTCGGTCATCGCCGCTACCGCTACGTCGAGGATCCCAGCTACGCGGGCGGCCTTCGCTACGAGCTGATCCCGGGCTCTGCGCTCGGCATCCTGCGCCGCGACGAGGTGCGGTTGTTCGAGAGCGGTCTGGGTGGCGGCGAGCCGATGTCGCGCTTCGCCCGCGGCCGCCAGCCGCTGATGATCGTGAAGACCGACCGGCCGTCGCTGGTTCATCGCAGCGGGCCGATGGATTGCGTCATCGTGAAGACCCACGATGCCGACGGACGCATCACCGGCGAGCGCCGGCTGGTCGGCCTGTTCACCTCGACCGCCTATCACGCGATGGTTCGCGAGGTGCCGTTGCTGCGCGGCCGCGTCGACAGCGTCGTGAAGCGCGCCGGCCTCGATCCCAACAGCCACGACGGCAAGGCGCTGCTGGCGATCCTCGACGCCTATCCGCGCGACGAGCTGTTCCAGATCGACGACGACACGCTCTACAACCATGCGCTCGGCATCCTGCAGCTGCAGGAGCGCCGCCGCGTCGCCCTGTTCGCGCGCCGCGATCCCGTGGGCCGGTTCGCGACTTGCCTGGTCTTCGCCCCGCGCGAGCGCTTCGATGCGGCCCTGAGCGACCGGTTCAGCCGTCTTCTGGAGGCGGCCTGGCACGGCAAGGTGACGTCGATCGCAGGCCTGAGCAGCGATGAATCGGCGCTTGCCCGCGCACTCTATACGCTGAAACTCGACCGGCCCGACGCGCCCACGCCCGATCTCGGCGCGCTCGAGCAGACGCTGGCGGATGCCGCGACCTCCTGGAACGACCGGCTTCGGTCCTCCCTGCAGACCAGGCTCGGCGAAGCCGAAGGGCGGGCCGCGGCCCGCAACTGGCGCGGTTACTTTCCGTCGGTCTATCGCGACAGCTTCGACGCCGACCAGGCCATGGCCGATCTCGAACCTTTGCAGGCGGCGCTCGATGGCACGTCGTTGGGCGTGCGCCTCAGCCGCGAGCTCGGCTCACCGCCGCACCGCTTTGCCGTACGACTCTTCCATCCCAAGGAGGCTGTCGCGCTCTCCGACATCCTGCCGTTGGCCGAAAACCTCGGCCTGCGGGTGCTGAGCGAATCGCCGTTCCTGCTGCGCGCCGACGACAAGAGCGACGGCGTTGCCCTACAGGTGCTGAGCGTCGAAACGGCCGACAAATCGGCGGTCGATCTCGATGCCGTCGGGCCACGCTTCGCCGAGACCCTCGACCATCTCTGGGCGGGCACGCTCGAGAACGACGGGCTGAACAAGCTGGTGCTGTGCGCGGGCCTGGCCTGGCGCGAGGTGGCGCTGCTGCGCGCCTATGCCAAGTATCTGCGCCAGACCGGCATCGCCTTCAGCCAGGACTATATGGAACGCGCGCTGGTTGCCTATCCCGCGATCGCACGCGGCATGGTCGATCTCTTCATCGCCCGCTTCGACCCGGCGCTGGGCGGACCCGACGCCGACGCGCGCAAGGGACGTCTCGAGGCGATCGAAGGCGCGCTCTCCAACGCGCTCGACTATGTCTCGACTCTCGACGAAGACCGCATCCTGCGGCGCTTCCTCAACGCCGTGCACTGCAGCCTGCGCACTAATTACTGGCAGAAGGACGCATCGGGTGCGCCGAAGGAATGGATCTCCTTCAAGGTCGATAGCCGCACCATCGACGATCTGCCGGCACCACGGCCGATGGTGGAGATCTTCGTCTACAGCCCGCGCATGGAGGGCATCCATCTGCGCGGTGGCCGCGTGGCGCGCGGCGGCATCCGCTGGTCCGACCGGCGCGAGGATTTCCGGACCGAGATCCTGGGCCTGATGAAGACCCAGGTCGTGAAGAACGCGGTGATCGTGCCCACAGGCTCCAAGGGGGGCTTCTACGTGAAGCGACCGCCCATTGGCGGCACGCGCGAGCAGATCCAGGCCGAGGGCATCTACTGCTACCAGACCCTGGTCCGCGGGCTGCTCGACATCACTGACAACTACGCCGGCAACGCGATCACCACGCCAACCGATGTCGTGCGGCACGACGGCAACGATCCCTATCTCGTGGTCGCGGCCGACAAGGGTACGGCCACCTTCTCCGACATCGCCAACGCGTTGGCGTGCGACTACGGCTTCTGGCTCGACGACGCCTTCGCCTCCGGCGGCTCGGCCGGCTACGACCACAAGAAGATGGGCATCACGGCCCGCGGCGCCTGGGAATCGGTGAAGCGGCATTTCCGCGAGCTCGGCACCGACATCCAGCGCACGCCCTTCACGACGGTCGGCGTCGGCGACATGTCAGGCGACGTGTTCGGCAACGGGATGCTGCTGTCGCAGCAGACCAAGCTGGTCGGCGCCTTCGACCATCGCCACATCTTCGTCGATCCCGCGCCAGACCCGGCCGTGAGCTGGGCCGAACGCAAGCGGCTGTTTGACCTGCCGCGTTCGTCGTGGATGGACTACGACAAGGCGCTGATGTCGCCGGGCGGCGGCGTCTACGATCGAAACGCCAAGTCAATCGCGCTCAGCGACGAGGCACGCGCCGTGTTGGGCATCGAGCAGACGACGATGACGCCACTCGATCTAATGCGCGCGATCCTGAAAGCGCCGGTCGACCTCCTCTATTTTGGCGGCATCGGCACCTACGTGAAGGCATCGGCCGAGACCAACGCCGACGCGGGCGACCGCACCAACGATGCGCTGCGCATCAACGCCGCCGACGTGCGGGCGCGCGTCGTGGGCGAGGGCGCCAATCTCGGCTTCACCCAGCGCGGCCGCATCGAGGCGGCGCTGACCGGCCGCCGAATCAACACCGACGCGCTCGACAACTCGGCGGGCGTCGACACGTCCGACCACGAGGTGAACATCAAGATCGCGACCGGCGCGGCGATCGAGCGCGGCGAGCTTGTCACGCTCGATCGCGATCCCTTGCTATTCGCCATGACCGAGGAGATCGCGGTCCTCGTACTCAGGAACAACTATCAGCAAAGCCAGGCGATCAGCGTTGCCGTGGCCCAGGCTGGCGAGGAGCACGACCGGCTCGAGCGCTTCATGCAGGCGCTGGAGCGGCCCGTCGAGCGGCAGGGCCGGCTCGACCGTGCGGTCGAGTTCCTGCCCGATACCGCCGCGATGCGCGCCCGCGGGCAGAGCCGGCAATACCTCACGCGGCCCGAGCTGTCGGTGCTCCTGGCTTACGCCAAGATCGACCTCACCGACCAGATCCTGGATTCGGATTTGCCGGACGATCTGCTGCTGGTCGGCGAACTCCTGCGCTACTTCCCGACGACACTACAGCAGCGCTTCGCCGACGTGATCCGCGACCATCGGCTGCGGCGCGAGATCGTGACGCTGCAGGTCGTGAATTCGCTGGTCAATCGCTGCGGTCCTACCTTTGTCCGGAACGTCGCCCAACGCACGGGCGCTACGGGCGATGCCATCGCGCGTGCCTTCGCCGTAGTGCGCGATGCCTGGAAGTTGCGCGACCTCTGGACCGAAGTCGAGGCGCTCGACGAGACGCTGAAAGCAGAGGCGCAGACGCGCATGCTGGTGGCCTCGCAACGCTTCCTGACCCGCACCGTGCAGTGGACCTTGCGCCGCCTGCCGCAGCCGCTCGACACGATGGCCGCGACCGATCTGCTCGGCTCTGCCGTGGCGGCCTTGGGCGAATTGCCGGAGGCGCTGATCGGACCGGCGGAAAGTGCTGCGCTGAACGAGCGGGCCGCCGCCTTCGAGGCGCTGGGGGCGCCACCGTCGGTCGCCCATCGCGCCGCCGCGCTCGACACGCTCGCCGCGGCGGGCGACTTGGTGCAAGCCGCGCGCGCCAACGGCTGCAGCATCGAGGAGGCCGCACGCCTCTACTTCCGCCTGGGCGAGCGCCTGTCGCTGGCGACACTCGGCAACGGCGCGCAGAAGCTGCCGCGCGAGGGGCAGTGGCCCTCGCAGGCAGCGCTCGCCGTGCTCGACGACCTTGCCGCCTTGCATGCCGACCTGCTCGGCTCGGCCCTGCGCGCAGCCGGCCCGCAGGGCGCCAGCGATCCCGATGCCGTGCTGGCGCGCTGGAGCGAGAGCCGCAAGCTCGCGCTCGAGCGTGTCGACCGGCTGCGGGAAGAACTTGGCACGGCTGGCCAGCTCGATCTTGCCATGCTCTCGGTCGCGACCGCCGAGTTGCGCGGGCTTGTCTGAGGCGAGATCATCGCCACATCGGAGGACATCATGAGTGATAAGACCCCCAGCGACAAAAGCGATGCCGAATGGCGCCAGGAACTCGATCCACTGCAGCATCACGTGCTGCGTGAGCATGGCACCGAGCGGCCCTTCACCAGCCCGTTGAACAACGAGAAGCGCACCGGCGTCTTCCGCTGCGCCGGCTGCGGCGAGCCGCTGTTCGATTCTTCGACCAAGTATGAAAGCGGCTCGGGCTGGCCCTCCTTCTGGGCGCCGATGGCCGAGGCTGTCGGCACCTCGGTCGACAAGAGCCACTTCATGACCCGCGTCGAGGCTCATTGCGCCAAATGCGGCGGCCATCTCGGCCACGTCTTCCCCGACGGCCCGCGGCCAACCGGCCAGCGTTATTGCATGAACGGCGCCGCACTCAAGTTTGAAGAGAAGAAGTAGTCTCCGGACCGCGCGCATCTTGCGCGCTCTCATGAGATGAGCGAGCCAGAGGCTCGCGGTCCAGAAGATCAAAGTCCCTTCAAAAACTCGAGCAGGAGCCGATTCACCTCGTCCGGCCGCTCCTGCTGCACCCAGTGGCCGGCGCCATCGAGGATGTGACTGCCGCGCAAGCCGGGCAGGGTCTTCGGGTAAGCATCGAGCTGGGCCTGCGCGGCGGGGAACTTCAGAACGCCGTCACGGCTGCCGGCGATGAAGAGCGAGGGCTGGCGGATCGGCTGGCCGCGCCAAGGCGCCGCCTGTTCCCAATTGCGCCGCAGGTTGCGATACCAATTGAGCCCGCCGCGAAAGCCGGTGCGTGAGAATTCCTGCGCATAATAATCAAGATCCTCTTGCTGCAACCATGCCGGCAATGTCGATGGATCGACGGTATTGCCAAGCAAGGTGCCCGTCGTGAGCCGGGCGAAGCCCTTGCCCTTCTCGGTGTGATCGCCGCTCGCGGTGAAGTAGATCCGGCGCAGCGCGCCCTTGATGTCGGCCTGAAGCTCGGCCTCGGGTACGCCGGGTTTCTGGAAGTATTGCAGGTAGAAGTCGTGGATGCCGAGCTTGTCGAGCGCAGTCAGGATATCGACGTAGCCTGGCGGCGCGTAGGGAACGCTCATCGCGCACACCGCCGGAAAGAGATCCGGCCGCCACAGGGCCGCATGCCAGGCGACCGGCGCGCCCCAGTCGTGGCCCACGATGACGGCCTTGCTTTCGCCCAGCGCCTTGGTGAGCTCGGCCATGTCGCCGACGATCTGCAGTAGCGTGTACTGGTCGATCGGCTCGGGCGCCTCGGTGCCGCCGTAGCCGCGCATGTCGGGCGCCACGCAGCGGATGCCGGCCGCACTGACACCCGTCAGTTGATGCCGCCAGGAATACCAGCTCTCTGGCCAGCCGTGACAGAACAGCACCAACGGGCCGCTGCCGGCTTCGGCGTAGCGCATATGGATCCCGTTGGCCGTGATGGTCTTGAGCGCCACGCCCGCAACCGGTGAATTGCTCATGCCTGTTTCCTCCAACGCCATTTCATCGTCGCAGCAGCGGCGAGCACCATCGCCGGCACGGCGATGAACGAGGTGGGCGCGAGCGAGGCCACGCCTGTCAATCCGTTGCCGATCGTGCAGCCGAGCGCCAGCACGCCGCCCACGCCCATCAGTGCCGCGCCGAGCGCGTAGCTCAACATATCGGCCGGCCGTTCGAAGCCCGCCAGCTTGAACTCGCCCTGCGCCACCGCGACCACGGCGGCGCCGACCAGGATGCCGCCCACGAACGCGATGCCGAAATTGATCTTCGCGCCGGTCCAGATCAGGAGATAGACCAGCGACTCGCCGCCGGCACGCGTGACATTGATGCTTTCGACCGTCGACGGATCGAACTCATCGCCGCCCAGAAGCGTGGTCACGAGATAGCCTGCCGGCACCAGCAGCCCGATCAGCGCGCCGGCCACGAGGTATCGCGCCGGCACGCGACGCCAGAGCGCCATCCCGAACGCCACCACTGCGAAGATCACGCCGACCGCGAGCGGCAAAGTCTGACTGCCGAGGGCAACCGAGCTTTCGGCCATGAGCAGGCTGCGGGCCGGTGCGAGGATGCCGCGAATGGTGGCGTAGGCCACGAGTGCGAAGACCAGGAACGACACGACCGACCTGAGATTGCCGCCCGCCGCCAGGACCAGGAGCCGCGTGCCGCAGCCTCCGGTCAACACTATGCCGATGCCGAATAGTGCACCGCCGAGAAGCGCGCCGCCCCAGAACAGGCTCTGCGGGAGGACCACGGCCTTGGAGAGATCGAGATGGCCGCTCAGCACCAGCGCCTGCGTCGTCACGAACGCAACGGCCATGGCGAGCAGGAAGCTTCGCAGCCGCGGCGCCTGCGGTTGGGTGAGCGCATCCTCGACAGCGCCGCGCAAGCAAAAGCCGGACCAGCGCGCGAGTGCGCCGAAAGCGGCGCCGATCGCGAAGGCCGCCAGCGCGACCGCGACGTTGCTGTTCAGAAACATGCGCGGAGATTAGCCGCGAAGATGGGTCGCGTGCGACAGCCTTGCGCGCACCGACGCGCGCGACCCCAGCAGCAGCGAGCCCAGGAAGAACAGGCTCGCGACCAGCACGATGACCGGCCCCGACGGCAGCCCGGCGTGGAACGACACCAGAAGCCCGATCGCGGCCGAGAGGAAGGCCATGGGCATGGCAATCGCCGTCATCGACCAGACCTCGCGCGCCCAGAACGAGGCCGCGACTGCTGGCAGCAGCATCAGGCCGAGCGCCATCAGGGTGCCGAGCGCCTGGAACGCCGCCACCATGTTCAACACCGCGAGTGCCAAAAAGAGATAGTGATAAAGAGCGCCGCGCACGCCCATCGCCGCCAGGAAACCGGGATTGAAGCACTCGACGACCAGTGGCCGATAGATGGCGGCGAGCCCGACCAGCGTCAGTGTCGTCGTAGCGGCGACGAGGCAGAGTGCAGTGTTGTCGACAGCGAGGATGGCGCCGAACAGGATGTTCATGAGGTCGACCGCCGAGCCGCGGAAGGAGACGATCATGACGCCGAGCGCCAGCGATGTGAGGTAGGCGGCGCCGAAGGTGGCGTCCTCGCGCATCCGGGTGAAGCGCGCGATGGCGCCGGAGGCCAGAGCCGTCGCCATGCCGGCCACGAAGCCGCCGAGGCTCATCGCCGGGAGCGACAGCCCGCCCAGCAGGAAGCCGAGGGCGGCGCCCGGCAGGAGCGCATGGGCAAGCGCATCGCCCATCAAGGTCATGCGGCGCAGGATCAGGAACACGCCGATGGCAGAGCCGCCCATCGACAGCGCCAGGCTCGCGACCAGCGCGCGGCGCATGAAGCCAAAATCCGCGAACGGCCCGATCAGTGCGTCATAGAGCATGGGCGCGCGATCACGCGCTCAGCCGCACCGGCATCTCGCAGGCGCCGGCATGCTCGTCCCAGGCCTCGGCCATGGCGCGGGCGCGTAAAAGGTTCTCCGCCGAGAGCACACGCGGCGTCGGGCCGGCATCGACCAGCTCGCGCGCCAGCAAGAGGCTGTTGGGGAATTCACGCCGCACCTGGTCGAGGTCGTGCAGCACGGCAACGACGGTGCGCTTCTCGGCGTGCCAGCGCTTGATGACCTCCATGAGATCGCCAACGGTCTTGGCGTCGATGGCGGCGAACGGTTCGTCCAGCAACACGAGATCGGCGTCCTGCAGCAGGAGGCGCGCGAACAGCACACGCTGGAACTGGCCGACCGAGAGCGTATCGATTGGGCGCCGCTCGAAGCCGGCGAGGCCGACGGCCTCGATCGCGTGCCGTGCGTCGTGGAGGTCGGCTGGCCCGGCGGCGCCGAACCCGCCGAAGCGGCCCCAGCGGCCAAGCAGCACGGTGTCGAACACCGAGATCGGGAAGCTGCGGTCGATCTCGGCCTGCTGCGGCAGGTAGGCAATGCGCCGGGCCGCGCATTCGATGCGGCCTTCGACGCGCGGAGCGAGGCCCAACAACGCCTTGAGGAGTGTGCTCTTGCCGGCACCATTGGGACCGACGATGGCCGTCATCTCTCCGGCAGGAATATCAACGGAGATGTGATGTACCGCCGGATGGCGGTCGTAGCTCACGGTCACATCAACCAGACGAAGCGCGGCATTCATGTCCGTCTCACATCGCCGCCCAAACGCACAGCCACAGCACGGCCGCCACTCCGAGCGCCGCCATGACGCGGGTCGCGGCGCTCATCGCGAGCAAGGACGTACCTGGAGACGAGGGATGCGGCATTGGTCGTTTTGTTATATTATTACCTATCAAGAGTCCAGCCGATGCCCATGCTTGTTGCCTCTAACCGTTTGTTGATTGGCTCGTGTTCGCAGGCGTGCTCATCTTGACCAACATGTCGAACGTTTCCCTGCCCGGCCGGCGCGCCTTGATTGCAGGCGGCGCGTCGCTTGCAGGCGCGGCCTTGCTCGCCGGCGGGCGCGACCCCGCCGCGGCGCGCGAAACGTCTTCAGGTCCGTGGGCCCTCGAGCTCTTCACCTCGCAGGGATGCAGCTCGTGCCCGCCGGCCGATCGCGAGCTTGGCGCGTGCGCTCGGCGCACAGACATCGTGGCGCTCTCCTACCATGTCGACTACTGGGACTACATCGGCTGGAAGGATCGCTTCGCGACGCCGGAGACGACGGCGCGTCAGCACACCTACGCCAGCGTCCTGAAGCAGCGCTATGTCTACACACCGGAGATGGTGGTGGACGGCATCGCGCACGACTCGGGCGTCACCAGCGGCGCAGTCGAGGCACTCCTGGCGAAGGCGCGGCGCCATTCCTCGCGACGCGCGACGCCGGAATTGGTCCTGCCGCCTGGTGGAGCGCTCACGATTAAGCTTGCCCCGTTCAAGCTCGAGAATGCGCCGGTGGACATCGTCTTTGCGGTCTATGATCGCCGCCACAGCACGCCCGTACATGCCGGCGAGAATGACGGCCGCATGCTCGAGAATTTCAATGTCGTGCGTCACTTCGAGGTGCTGGCCCATTGGAACGGATCGGCCGCGCAGTGGACCGTGCCGGCCGATCGCTTCAAGCCTGACCAGGGGCTGGCCGTGCTGGTGCAGTGTGCCGACCAGGGGCCGATCCTCGGCTGCAACAAGCTCGAGCCGATGGCCACCGGCTAAGTCAGGTCTTTACACGGCCTTGCTTCGGCCGCGGGCGCGCGCGAAGGTGGTCTCATGTCGCTCAGCAGCGCCTCCGGCCGCCTGACCGCCGTTCTCGGTCCCACCAATACCGGCAAAACCTATCTCGCGATCGAACGCATGCTCGGCCATGAGTCGGGCATGATCGGTTTCCCGCTGCGCCTGCTCGCGCGCGAGAATTATGACCGCATCGTGAAGATCAAAGGCGCGCACCAGGTCGCGTTGATCACCGGCGAGGAGAAGATCGCCCCGCCCGGCGCGCGCTATTTCGTCTGCACCGTCGAATCGATGCCGGTCGACCGCGCGGTCTCGTTCCTGGCGGTCGACGAGATCCAGATGGCCGCCGATCCAGAGCGCGGACATTTCTTCACCGACCGGCTGCTGCACGCACGCGGCATGAACGAGACCATGCTGCTGGGCGCCGACACGATCCGGCCGGTACTGAACCGGTTGCTGCCGGATATCGACGTCGTGGCCCGCCCGCGCTTTTCCAAGCTGAGCTATGTCGGACCGAAAAAGGCGACGCGCTTGCCGCGTCGCTCGGCCGTGGTCGGCTTCTCCGCCAACGAGGTCTATGCCATCGCCGAGCTGATCCGCCGCCAGCGCGGCGGAACGGCGATCGTCATGGGCGCGCTCAGTCCGCGCACGCGCAACGCCCAGGTCGATATGTTCCAGTCGGGCGAGGTCGAGTATCTGGTCGCCACTGACGCGATCGGCATGGGCCTCAACATGGACGTGAACCATGTCTGGTTCGCGTCCTTGCGCAAATATGACGGTCGCATGCAGCGTCCGCTGCGCAATGTCGAGCTGGCGCAGATCGCCGGCCGCGCGGGCCGTCATATGAACGACGGCACGTTCGGCACGACGATCGATGTCGGCGGCCTGGAGCCCGAGACTGTCGAGGCGATCGAGAACCATCGCTTCGATCCGCTGCGCGACGTGCAATGGCGCAACTCCGAGCTCGATTTCCGTTCGGTATCGTCGTTGGTCGCCTCGCTCAACCTTGCGCCGCCACACGCCGCGCTCCAGCGCGTGCGCGAGCAGGACGATCAACTGGCACTGGAGACGCTCGGCCAGCGGTCGGAGTTCCTGCCGCGCCTGCACGCACCGGGACGTGTCAAGCTGCTCTGGGAAGTGTGCCAGGTGCCGGACTTCCGCAAGACGATGACCGAAGAGCACACGCACCTTCTCGGCGAGCTGTTCGGGCATCTCACCCAGGGCGGCGAGCGTCTGCCCGAAGACTGGATCGACGGCCACGTCAAGCGGCTGGAGCGTTACGACGGCGACATAGATACCTTGATGGCACGCATCGCACATGTGCGTACATGGACCTATATTTCCCATCGCGCCGACTGGATCCAGCGGGCGGCGCATTGGCAGGAACGCGCGCGTGCGATCGAGGACAGACTTTCCGACGTACTACACCAGCGTCTGACGCAAAGGTTTGTCGATAGACGTGCGGCATTGCTTGTACGAAGATTGCGCGATGAGGGTGAAATGACGACGTCGGTCGCCGACGCTGGCGAGGTCATTGTCGAGGGCGAGCATCTCGGGCGCATCGAGGGCTTTCGCTTCGTTCCCGACACGACCGACGGCCAGACGGATCAAAAGGCTGTCTTCGCGGCCGCGCTGCGCGCGCTGCGCGAGAACTTGCCGGCGCGCCTGCAGGCGTTCATGTCGTCGGCTGACGGCGAGCTGGTTTTCGATTCGCAGTTGCGCGTGTGCTGGGGCGGCGGGCCGGTGGCGCGCCTGATGTCGAGCGGTGATGTGCTCGCGCCCAAGGTCGAGGCCTTGCCATCGGACCTGCTCGACGGCCCTGCCCGCGAGGAAGTGCGCAAGCGTGCGGCGACCTGGGTCGAGACCCGGATCCGGCTCGGGCTCAGCGAACTGATGGACGCGCGGGCCACGACCGAGCTGCCACCCGGCGCGCGCGGCATCATCTTCCAGCTTTGCGAGAATCTCGGGGTGCTGCCGCGCCGTCCTATCGAGCAGCAACTTGCCGAGCTCGGCGAAGACGATCGCAAGGCGCTGGCGCGGCTTGGCGTGCGCGTGGGCGTCTACTCGCTCTACTTCCCCAGCATGCTGAAGCCGGTGCCGATCCGGCTCCGCGCCGGGCTCTGGATGGTGGCGCGCACCCGCGACACGATCCCGCCATTGCCAATCGAGGGCCGAACCTCGATGGATCTGCCGCGCGATGCCGAGCGCGATTTCTACGGGGCAATCGGGTACCTGCCGCTTGGCAGCCACGCCATCCGTGCCGACATGGTCGAGCGGCTGGCGGCCATGGCCCGTCAGGCCGTGCGCGAGAGCCGCGAAGCGGCGCGCCGCGCGCAACACCAGGAGAAGCAGGAGAAGAAGGCGGCGAGCCCGGTCCCGGCAGCCGCGCCCGCCGCAGCAACCGGTAGCGCCGTGCCGTCAACGGACGAGATCACCGAATGGGCTATCGTCGCCGCCGCTTTCGGCGAGATCGAACCTGCACCGCAAGCCGAGACCCCGGTAGCGGCCGAACCTGCTGAAGAAGAGGCCGCGCGCGCCGACGACATAGCCGGAGAAGCCGCCGAAGTCGCGTCCGCTGAAGCGCCACTGGCCGAGTTCGCGACCGAGGAAACGCCGCCCGCGAGTCCTGAAGCGAGCACCGAGTCGCCCGCGGACGCGGCAGAGGAGACGCTCGCGTCGTCGGAGCCTGTCGAGGAACATCCGACAGAGGAACCGAAGACAGAAGAGCCGAAAGCGGAAGAACCGAAGGCGGAAGAACCGAGGAAGGCCGAATCCAGGCTGTTGCCACCAGGCCATTTCCGGGCGACGCCGCAGATGATGTCGCTCGTCGGCTGCTCGGAACCCGAGATGGCCGATGTTCTGCGCGGGCTGGGCTATCGCGTGCTGCCGCCGGCGGCGGAAGGCGAGCCCCACAGCTTCTCGGTGAAGCCGCGCTTCGTGCGCGAGCGCGAGGAGCAGCGCGAGCGCCAGCGTCAGCAGCAGCGTGAGTATCGCGACCAGCGCCGCCGCGAGCGGCCGGAGCGGCCCAACGAACGGCAATTCTTCGCCGACAGTCCGCGTCGCGACGGGCCGCGCCGTGACGGACCACCACGTGATGGGCCGCCGCGTGATGGGCCCAGGCGCGATCCGTCGAAGCCCCAGGGTCAACGCCCGGACAACGAGAGGGGAGCCCCGCGCGAAGACCGCCGCGACGACCGTCCCCGCGGGTCGCGGCCGCCACGCCGCGATACCGGCGGGCCGGCGCTGCGACTTTACGCCACGACCGAGAAGAAAGGCGATGCCGCCTCCGACTCGCCGTTCGCCAAGTTGCTTGAGCTCAAGCTCGGCGGGAAGAAGTAGCGGCGCCGCCGCTTGGTGTGATGCGGCTCGACAAGTGGCTGTGGCACGCTCGCTTCTTCAAGACCCGGTCGTTGGCCGCGCGTTATGTCGAGAAATCCCGCTGCCGGGTCGACGGGCGGGTGACTGACAAACCCCACGCCACCGTGGCGCCGGGTATGGTGCTCACCTTTGCGCTCGGTCCACGGGTAAGGGTCGTCCGGATCCTGGCCTTAGGCGAGCGTCGCGGCCCGGCGCCGGAAGCACGATCGTTGTATGATGAAATCGATCCCGCGTGATCACGAAGCCTTGCGCCCACCGCCGCCGCGCGTTAAGCACGCGCCGCTCGTGTTAGGAGCCCGTTGATGACCTATGTGGTTACCGAAGCTTGCATCAAGTGCAAGTACATGGATTGTGTCGAAGTTTGCCCCGTAGACTGCTTCTACGAGGGTGACAACATGCTGGTCATCAACCCGGACGAATGCATCGATTGCGGCGTATGTGAACCGGAGTGCCCTCCTGCGGCAATTGTGCCAGATACCGAAAAGGGCATGGAGCAGTGGCTGGAGCTTAACAGGACCTACTCGGGCCAGTGGCCCAACATTACCCGCAAGGGTGAGGCTCCGTCGGACGCCGACACCTTCAAGGACGAAAAAGGCAAATTCGATAAGTATTTCAGCGACAAGCCCGCAGCTCGCTGACGGGCAAGCCAGCCCTCAACTTTCTCTCTTTGCGCTTTTGATCAAGCCATGCGAGTTTCGCATGGGCGGACCGTTGCGAAAATGCAACATAGAGCGCGACTCCTGACCAGATCTCTGATATAAGAGCCCGGCTGGAAGCGATCCGGGTTGGGTCTATCGCCAGCTCGGTCCACCGTGTCGGTATCCGAAAGCAACCTACCGATATCGGATCGAGCGCGCAGGGGAGCGTGTGGCGGGGTCGCGGTATCGCAAACGCGGGGCGAAGAGTGAAGGGAATAGACATGGCCAAGGCGAAGAAGCCAACGGCAAAGGCAAAGGAATTTGCTTTCGAGAAGGGCGATTTCGTCGTTTACCCGACCCATGGCGTGGGCCGCGTGATCGATATCGAAGCAAAGGAAATCGCCGGGCACAAGCTCGACCTGTTCGTGATCTCCTTCGAGCAGGAGCGCATGATGCTGCGCGTTCCGGTGGCGAAGGCCAAGATTTCCGGGCTGCGCAAGCTCAGCTCGCGCAAGATCATGGAGAACGCTCTGGTGACGCTGAAGGGCCGCAGCCGCGTGAGCCGCGCGATGTGGAACCGCCGCGCCCAGGAATACGAGGCCAAGATCAATTCGGGCGATCCGGTGTCGATCGCGGAAGTCGTGCGCGACTTGCACCGCAATGCCGGCCAGCCCGACCAGTCCTACAGCGAACGTCAGATCTATGAGGCGGCGCTTGATCGTCTCGCCCGCGAACTGGCCGCCGTCGAGCGGATCGACAAGGATCTGGCGACGCAGAAGCTGAACAGCGTCCTGCAGAAGGTCGCGTAGGCCAAAGCCTGCTACGAAAACGGAAAGCGGCGCCAAAGCGCCGCTTTTTTGTTGCCCGCCCTACTGTCGAACGATCTTGATTTGCGGCAGACGCATCAATGCCGCGGGATCGGTGACGCCGTTCAGCGTCAGCAGGCGCTCCATCTGATGGTCGCGATAGGGCATGCGCGCGGCAAGGGCTGCCGCCGTGGTTCCCGCGGACGAGATCACCCCCAGCCGGAAGGGTTCGAGGGCCGCGACCTGGGCGTCCGACAGGCTATGGAAGCTGCGCGCCGCCGTCGTCATGGCCTCGATGCGCCGGTCGCGATCGGGCCCATCGCTCAGAAGATTGAAGTAGCAGATGCCCGACCCACGGCGGACCAGAACGTATCTGATCTGCGCCAGGCTTGTATCGGAACCACGCGGCTTGGAGCCGATCGCCGCTTCCGCGCCACCAATCTCTGTCGCCTGGATATTGGTCGGAGTCGGTTTCAGCTCGTTGCGCATCCATTCGTCCAGGCGGCCCGGCACGTCCCCAGCGCTGCACGAGAAGTACAGGAGCGACCGATCGCGACCCACGCCCAGCACGCCGTCGTGGGCATTGAACAGCCGGAAATCCGGCAGGGCCGTAAAGCCTAGCCGCATGGTCGGATGCAGAAAGGACGCGCCGCGAACGAAGCCCTCCTCCGGCGCATCATCAACCGACATGCCGTCGATGGCGGCGAGATAGGCTTCGCGTCCCGACGTCCCGGGACGGCGGTTCAAATCGACCAGCCGCAGCGCCAGCAGGCGCTGCTCGGGACCGGGATGGGTCGAAAGCGCGCTGCGGTCGTCGCTGTCGGGCGTCGGCCCCATCAACTCGTCCTCGAGCCGCGCCTGGAGCTGCAGCTTCTCGATCAGCGTCGTCATGGCGTCGCCGCGGTAGCCGGCGCGCACGATGTAACTCACGCCCAACCGGTCGGCCTCGAGCTCCTGATCCCGGGAATAGCGACGCAGCGCCAGCAGCCCCTCGCGCGCCACCGACTTGCCGACCGTCACCGAGCCGCTGACGACCGCGGCATTGACGGCGGCATCGGTCACATCGCGTCGCACGCGCTCGCGCTTGGCGGCATGCTTCTTCTCGATATGGCCAAGCTCATGGCCGAAGGCGGCGGCAAGTTCGGCCTCGTCATCGACCAAGGCCAGCAAACCGCGTGTGACAAACACGTAACCGGACGAGACGGCATGGGCATTGGGCACCGGGTCGTCGAGCACGAAGAAGTGAAAGGGCCCGGGCAGGTTCGATTCCTTCGCCACCTTCTGCCCGACGCGATCGACGAAGGCCTGCAAGGTACGCGACGTATAGACCGGCCCGACCTCGCGCTCGATCTGCGGCGGCAGCGTCTCTTCTCCGCGGGCGGAGGAGGTCTGCGGCGTATTGCTGCCGGTCGAGCAAGCGCTGGCTGCGAAAAGCAGTGCGAGCAGCGCCAAAAAACTCCGAAAAACCACTGTTCCTCCTCGGCGCCCATGGCAACTTAGCCGTTCGTCGGCTGGACCCGCAATGCGGCAAGGCTGGAACCTGAGCCGCCACTGTGGCAGTGATGCGGTGGGACATCAGCATGCCGCGTTCTGAGACACCGCTTCGCTCCGACCTGTTTCCTGAAATCTCACCGTTCGCCAGCGGCATGCTGGCGCTCGACGGACGACATACGATGTATTGGGAGCAGAGCGGCAATCCGGAAGGGGTGCCGGTGGTTTTCCTGCACGGCGGTCCTGGCGCCGGCTCGGCTCCCGTCCATCGCCGCTTCTTCGATCCGCAGTTCTATCGCATTGTCGTGTTCGACCAGCGCGGCTGCGGCCGGTCCATGCCACTGGGCGACCTGCACGACAACACGACCGCCCATCTCGTGGCCGACATGGAAAAGCTCAGGGTCCACCTTGGGATCCCGCGCTGGTTGCTGTTCGGAGGGTCATGGGGCAGCACGCTGGCGCTGGCCTATGGCCTCGCCCATCCCGATCGCACGACCGGCTTCATCCTGCGCGGCATCTTCCTCGGCGCCCGCGGCGAGATCGACTGGTTCCTCCACGGCATGCGGACGATCTTCCCCGAGGCCTGGCGCGACTTCGCCGAGCACCTGCCGGAGTCCGAGCGCGGTGACCTGCTGGGCAGCTATTACCGCCGGCTGGTCGAGCGCAATCCCGACATCCATCGCCCGGCCGCCCGCGCCTGGAGCCGCTACGAAGCGGCCTGCTCGACGCTCTATCCAACGACCCGTGCCCCGTTCGAGTCCGACCATGGTGGCTTCGCCCTCGCGCTGTCGCGCATCGAAGCCCACTACTTCGCCCACCGCACCTTTCTTCCCGAAGGCTGGCCATGGACCGATCTCGGCCGCGTGCGGCACCTGCCCTGTACGATCGTCCAGGGCCGCTACGACATCGTCTGCCCGCCGATAACAGCCGACGCGCTGGCGCGCAATTGGCCCGAGGCGCGCTACGTGATCGTGGCCGACGCCGGGCATAGCGCCCTCGAGCCCGGCATCCGCGCAGCGCTCGTCAATGCCACCGAGAGCTTCCGACTGTCGCTCTCGGATGACGAGCTCTTCGCGCCGCGCTTTCCCTGGGAAACAGCCTGAGGGCGAGCGGCGTGAGCGGCCTCGCCCTCGACCTGCCCCCCAAGCAGACCGGCGCCGCCGCGTGGTACGGCCCGGACGTGGCCAAGCGCACCGATTGGCTGATGCCGCTCTCGCCGGCCGAGGTCGACGAGATAGAAACGACGACCAAAGCGCTCGCTGCGCGCGGGGGCGACATTGCGGCCATCGCGGCACAGGACTTCCCACTACCCTCGCTTGCCGCCAAGCTCAGGGCACGGGTCGATGAAGAGGTGTTGAACGGCCGCGGCTTCCTGCTGTTGCGCGGCCTGCCGGTCGAGCGATGGACGATACGGGAGGCTGCGACGGCGTTCTATGGGCTCGGGGCGCACCTCGGCAGCGCGCGCTCGCAGAACGCCAAGGGCCATGTGCTGGGGCATGTGCAGGATCTTGGGCTCGACGTGACGGATCCCAATGTCCGCATCTACCAGACCCACGAGCGGCAAACCTACCACACCGATTCCTGCGATATCGTCGGCCTGCTCTGCCTCAAGACGGCCCAATCAGGCGGCCTGTCGGCACTCGTGAGCTCGACCACGATCTTCAACGAGATGCGCCGGCGACGGCCCGATCTCCTGAAGCTTCTGTTCGAACCAATCGCCACCGATCGCCGCGGCGAGGTTCCGGCGGGTCAGAAGCCCTACTTCGAAATCCCGGTGTTCAATTGGCACCGCGGTTTTCTGAGCGCCATCTATCAGCGTCAATATATCGATTCCGCGCAGCGCTTCGCGGATGCGCCGCGCCTTGGGCCCAAGCTCGTCGAGGCGCTCGATCTTTTCGATTCGCTCACCAACGATCCGGCACTGCATCTCTTCATGGAGTTCAAGCCGGGCGACATACAGCTCGTGCATAACCATACGATGCTGCACGACCGGACGGCGTTTACCGACTGGCCCGACCCCGGCCGGCGGCGGCACTTGCTGCGCCTGTGGCTCGCCGCCTGGGATGCCCGGCCCTTGCCCGAGGTGTTCGTTCAGCGCTATGGCTCGGTCAAGGTCGGCGACCGGGGCGGTATTATCGTCCACGGAACCCGATTGAACGCACCCTTGGAGGCCGTGTGATGATGCCGTGTTCTACCCAGAGCGGGTTGACCGCGCGCGGCGTGATCCCTAAGTGAAGGCCGCCGAAAGAAACCACTTAAACTAGGGATTAACGTAATGGCCAGCGATCCAACCGCGGGCGGCGCCCCGGCTGAGATTCCGGTCGAGAGCGCCGACGACCTCGACAGCACGACCCAGCCGGGCGAGCTGGAGCGTCGGCTCGAGCAACTCCAGGCCGAGAATGCCGAACTGCAGGACAAGCATCTGCGAGCGATCGCCGAGGCGCAGAACGTGCGCCGCCGGGCGCAGCAGGAAGTCGAGAGGGAGCGCAAGTTCGGTATCGAGCGCTTCGCCAAGGATATCCTGTCGGTTGCCGACAACCTCGGCCGGGCGCTGTCGGCGCTGCCCAGCAGCCCTGACGCACTCGACCCCGCCGTACGCAACGTCGTGGCCGGCGTACAGGCAACCCAGCGCGAGCTGCAGTCGGTACTCGAGCGCCACGGCGTGACCCGCATCGAGGCGCTGGGCAAGCCGTTCAATGCCGAGTTTCACCAGGCAATGATGGAGATCGAGGATCCGTCCGTGCCGTCGGGGACGGTCGTCCAGGAGCTGATTCCGGGTTACCTGCTCGCCGGCCGGCTGCTGCGCGCGGCGATGGTGGGTGTTTCCAAAGGCGGCCCGGCGCGGACCGTCGAAGCGGACAACGAAAACTGAGCAGTGATCACCTACCGGGCTTTGCCCGGGTGACGATCCGAGGGGCGAGATTGGGCCATTGGTCGCGCATTTGACTCAGGAAACTCCGCGGTTTAGCCGCTTTTCAGACTGCCAAACCATTGCAGGCAGGCCTATAGGACCTATATAGCCCCTGTCCTGACCCGGGTTTCCGGCAGGTAACAATCGTACGGGGATCCGGCCGGCGCCCTTTCGGGGCTGGAGCGATCCGCCGAGCAAGAGAGTGGGAACATGGCGAAAGTCATCGGTATCGACCTTGGCACGACCAATTCGTGCGTCGCGGTCATGGAAGGCGGCGACACCAAGGTCATTGAGAATTCAGAAGGCGCGCGGACGACGCCCTCGATGGTCGCATTTACCGACTCGGGCGAACGCCTGGTTGGTCAGTCGGCCAAGCGCCAGGCTGTCACCAATCCGCTGAAGACCCTTTATTCCGTGAAGCGCCTGATCGGTCGTCGCTTCGACGATCCGATGGTCGCGAAGGAAATGTCGCTGGTGCCCTTCAAGATCGAGAAGGCAGCGAGCGGCGACGCCTGGGTCGCAGTCAACGGCCAGCAATATAGCCCGAGCCAGATTTCGGCCTTCGTGCTGGGCAAGATGAAGGAGACCGCCGAGGCCTATCTCGGCGAGAAGGTCGAGCAGGCGGTCATCACCGTCCCGGCCTACTTCAATGATGCCCAGCGTCAGGCCACCAAGGACGCCGGCCGCATTGCCGGCCTCGAGGTCCTGCGCATCATCAACGAGCCGACGGCGGCGGCCCTTGCCTACGGCTTGGACAAGCGCAAGAGCGGCACGATCGCGGTCTATGACTTGGGCGGCGGCACCTTCGACGTCTCGATCCTCGAGATCGGCGACGGCGTGTTCGAGGTGAAGGCCACCAACGGCGACACCTTCCTGGGCGGCGAGGACTTCGACCAGCGGATCATTGGCTACCTCGCGGACGAGTTCAAGAAAGAGCAGGGCATCGACCTGCGCAACGACAGGCTCGCCCTGCAACGGCTGAAGGAAGCGGCCGAGAAGGCCAAGATCGAGCTCTCCAATGCCAAGGAGACCGAGATCAACCTGCCCTTCATCACCGCCGACGCCACCGGCCCCAAGCATCTCGTGATCAAGCTGTCGCGCGCCAAGCTCGAGGCCTTGGTCGACGACCTGGTGCAGCGCACGCTCGAGCCGTGCAAGGCGGCCCTCAAGGATGCCGGCCTGCAGGCTGGCCAGATCGACGAGGTGATCCTGGTCGGCGGCATGACCCGCATGCCCAAGGTCATCGAGACGGTAAAGCAGTTCTTCGGCAAGGAGCCGGCCCGTAACGTCAACCCCGACGAGGTCGTCGCGGTAGGCGCCGCGGTTCAGGCGGCCGTGCTCAAGGGCGAGGTCAAGGACGTCCTGCTGCTCGACGTGACGCCGCTGTCGCTTGGCATCGAGACGCTGGGTGGCGTGTTCACCCGGCTGATCGAGCGCAACACGACGATCCCGACCAAGAAGAGCCAGATCTTCTCGACGGCTGACGACAACCAGACTGCGGTCACCATCCGCGTGTTCCAGGGCGAGCGCGAGATCGCCGCCCAGAACAAGCTTCTGGGTCAGTTCGATCTCGTGGGAATCCCGCCCGCGCCGCGCGGCGTGCCCCAGGTCGAGGTCACGTTCGACATCGATGCCAACGGCATCGTGCAGGTGTCGGCCAAGGACAAGGCCACCAACAAGGAACAGCAGATCCGCATCCAGGCCTCGGGCGGCCTGAGCGAAGCCGACATCCAGAAGATGGTGAAGGACGCCGAGCTGCATGCCGAGGAAGACAAGAAGAAGCGCGATCTGATCGACGCCCGCAACCAGGGCGAGGCGCTGGTCCATTCTACGGACAAGCACCTGAAAGAATACGGCGACAAGGTGAGCCCCACCGAGAAGGCCGAGATCGAAGGCGCGCTGGAAGGCTTGAAGACGGCGCTTGCTGGCGAGGACGTCGAGGACATGAAGGGCAAGACCAACGCCCTTGCCCAGGCGGCCATGAAGCTGGGCGAGGCGATGTACAAGGCCCAGCAGACCGAGGCCGGCGCAGGCGCAGCTTCGGGTGCGGCCGGTCCGGGCGCGGCGAACGAGGGCCAGACTCAAGGCGAGAAGGTCGTCGACGCTGAGTTCGAAGACGTCACGGACAAGAACAAGAAGACCGGCTCCGGCTGATCCGGAGACGAAAGGGAAAGCGGCCTCCCGTCCATGCGGGAGGCCGAATTTTATCGGTGGAAGCGACGAACGGGGGCTGCGTAACGCGTCATGTCGCAGGACTATTATGAGCTGCTGGGTGTTGGCCGCGCCGCGAGTGCGGACGACATCAAAAAGGCGTTTCGCAAGCTTGCCATGCAGTATCACCCGGACCGCAACGACGGGAACAAGGAAGCTGAAAAGAAATTCAAGGCCGTCAACCACGCCTACGACATCCTGAAGGATCCCGACAAGCGCGCGGCTTACGATCGCTACGGTCCGGCCGCTTTCGAAGGTGCGGCAGCGGGTGGCCCCGGCGGCCCGGGCTTCCAGGGACAAGGCTTCGATTTCGGCTCGGTCTTCGGCGACATCTTCGACGAAATGTTCAACGCCGGCCGCGGGCGGCCGGGCGGGCCCCGCGCCGACATGCGCGGCCAGGATCTGCGCTTCAATCTCGATATCACGCTGGAGCAGGCATACTCGGGCACCGAAGCGACGGTTCGCGTGCCGAGTTCGGTGGCCTGCGAGACCTGTCATGGCAGCGGCGCCGAGCCCGGCTCGCGGCCGCATCAATGCCAGACCTGCCATGGCCGCGGAAAGCTGCGGGCCCAGCAGGGCTTCTTCACCGTCGAACGCACCTGCCATTCCTGCCATGGCGTCGGCCAGGTGATCGACAAGCCCTGCCGCGCCTGCGCCGGCCAGGGCCGCGTGCGGCGTGAGAAAACGCTCAAGGTGAACATTCCCGCCGGTGTCGAGGACGGCACACGTATTCGCCTGTCCGGCGAAGGCGAGGCCGGCACGCGCGGCGGGCCGGCCGGCGATCTCTATGTTTTCCTGTCGGTGCGCCGCAACTCGCTCTTCGAGCGCGAGGGCGCGGACATCCATTGCCGCGTGCCGATCTCCATGGTGCAGGCAACGCTGGGCAGCAGCATCGACGTGCCGACACTCGACGGCAAGATGGCCCGCATCAACATCCCGGCCGGCGCCCAGGGCGGACATCAGTTCCGCCTGCGCGGCAAGGGCATGCCGGTCGTGCGCACCACGCAGCGCGGCGACATGTATATCGAGATCACCGTCGAGACGCCGACCAGTCTCACGGCACGGCAGAAGGAACTCCTCAAGGAGTTCGAGAAGGCCGGCAAGACCAGCCCCGAAGCGGAAGGCTTCTTCAGCAAGGTGAAGGAAATGTTCGGCGGCTGATGTGGGACGCTTTCTTCTCGACCTGGCAGATCGTCCTTTCGGTCGTAACCCCCCTCGCCGTCGCGGTTCTGATTCTTGCTCTTGAGGCGCGTGGACCGCTCTCTCCGGCGCTGCAGAGAATGACGGGTCTGGTCGGACCCTATTTCACCTCTGTCGCTCTTCTGTTCAGCCTCGTCACCGCCCTGCTGATGAACGACGTTTGGCAAAAAGATCTCGATTCTCGCCATAGCGTGCAGATCGAGGACGGTGCGTTACGCGAATTCATCCAGCTCGTGCACGTGGATGGCCTCGACCGGATCTTCGTGCCGCCGATCAAGGCCTACGCCGCCGCCGCGGCCGGCGAAAACCCTTCCCAGCCCGGTGTCCGGGAGAGGACGGATGCCGCCTATGAGGTCCTGCTCGCCGCCGCGACCCATGTCGTGGGCATCGACGGGACGGCCCGGACAGCCCTGCTCGCGGCGTTGACGGAGCTACGCCACGCCCGCGACAGGCGCCTCTATCTCGCCGACGAAGGAACGACAGCCATCAAGTGGCTGTCCATCCTCGTGTTGGGCGCACTGACCCAGATCGCGATCATGCTCGTCCACATAGGCAATCGAAGAGCAATCCAGGTCAGCGTCGGACTGTTCACCGTCGCCTTCACCTTCTGCCTCGTCATGGTGGCGATCTTCGACACGCCGTTCGAACTGGCCCTCGGCGACGAACCCGGGGCGACGCTCAGTCGGACGGTCCAGCGCCTTTAGGCAGCGATCGCGCCCACTCAGCAGCCGATCTTCTTCGCGACCTCCACGATCGAATTGCCAACCGCGTCCCAGTCGCCTTCGGCAGCGAGGTCGGTCTTCTGGCTCGGGCCGTGCTCCTTGGGCCGGCACACGAAGCCGGTGGAGAGGCCGCATTCCTGCGCCGCTTTGAGATCGTTGTTGTGAGCCGCCACCAGCATCACCTGATGCGGCTTGAGGTACATGGTCTTGACCACGCCGAGATAGGATTCAGGGTCAGGCTTGTAGTGGTGGAAAGTCTCGCCCGAGAAGCAATGATCCCAGGGAATGCCGCTGTTCTTGGCCATGTTGATCAGGAGCGCGACGTTGCCGTTGCTGAGCGTCGACACGACGTACTTCTTCTTCATCAAGCCGATGCCTTCGACCGAATCGGGCCATGGCCTGAGCTTGTGCCAAAGCCGGGTGAACTCCCACGCCGCCGCCTCGCCGGGATGCTTCAGGTTTCGCTTCTTCAGGAGCATCTCGAACGCTTCCTTGTGCAGGTCGTCGATGTTGGTCCAGGGAAGCTCGCCTTTGCGCACGCGATGCATCTGCGGCTGGTAAAGTCCGCGCCAGTCGACGGCGAAGCTCGCCCAATCCGTGTCGAGTCCGTGCTGGCGGCCGAGCTTGGGCAAATCCTCGATCAGGCTGCTGCGCCAATCCACGACCGTGCCGAACACATCGAAAATGCAGACCTTGAGGTCGGCGATATCCTTGGCCATGAGTTTTGTTCCTCCAGTTGGCACCGAGTGTGGCGTGTGACGCGCGGCTTGGGTAGGGTCCGCCCATGGCCTGGAAGCACAACACCATTGCGGGTACAGACGGCAAATCACGTTGCGGTTGGGCTACCGCCGATCCGATCTATGAGAAGTATCACGACGGCGAGTGGGGCAAGCCGCTCAAGGACGATCGCGCCCTGTTCGAGCTGCTGACGCTCGAAGGCTGCCAGGCGGGCCTGTCGTGGATCACAGTGCTGCGCAAGCGCGAGCACTATCGCAAGGTCTATGACGGCTTCGAGCCTGCGAAGATCGCACGCTACACCTCCGCCAAGCGTGCGAAGCTCCTGGCTGATCCCGGCATCATCCGCAACAAGGCCAAGATCGAAGCAAGCGTTGGCAACGCAAAAGCCTACCTCGCGCTGATTGAGCGCGAGGGTTCATTCGCCAAATTCTTGTGGAGCTTCGTTGGTGGCAAGCCGATGAAGAACCATCCCAAGAGCCTGAAGGACGTCCCGGTCAGTTCGCCGGAAAGCGACGCGATGTCGAAGGCGCTGCAGAAGGCGGGGTTCAAGTTCGTGGGCTCAACCATCTGCTATGCCTTCATGCAGGCCTCCGGCATGGTCGACGACCACATCGTCGGCTGCCATCGCCATCGCAAGTAGCCCGCTGACTGCTGCACCGTCTCCCGCTCTGTCCGGAATGTCGCTATTGTCAGGCGACAAACCTGACAGGACCAGACAAATGAAGATCGCGATCGTCGGCGCCGCGGGGCGCATGGGCCAGATGCTGATTCGCCAGATTGACCGGACCGAAGGCTGCAGCCTCTCCGGCGCCAGTGAGGCCGCCGGCAGCAAAGCGCTCGGTCGCGATGCCGGGGAGATTGCTGGCGTGGAGGCGAATGGCGTCAAGATCACGGCCGACAGCGCTGCCGCCATCGGCGTCGCCAATGTCGTGATCGATTTCACCGTACCTGCAGCGACGGTCGCCCACGCCAAAACCGCCGCCGACAAGGGCGTGTCGGTGGTGATCGGCACGACCGGACTCGACCCAGAGCAGACCGCCGCGATCCATGAGTGCGCCAAGCGTGTGCCGATCCTGTGGGCCGCCAACATGTCGATGGGCATAAATGTACTGATGGCGCTGGTCGAAAAGACCGCGTCGCTGCTCGATCCCAGTTACGACATCGAGGTGCTCGAAATGCACCATCGCCACAAGATCGATGCGCCCTCCGGCACGGCATTGGCGCTGGGGCGCTCGGCGGCGGCGGGCCGCAAGGTCAAGCTCGAGGAGGTGTGGCGCAAAACCCGCGATGGCCATACCGGCGCGCGACCGTCCGGCGAGATCGGCTTCGCCACCCTGCGCGGCGGCGAGGAAGTGGGCGTGCACACCGTGATGTTCGCCGCATCAGGCGAGCGGCTGGAGCTCAGCCATCGCGCCTTCAGCCGCGAGACCTATGCTTCCGGTGCGGTCCGCAGCGCGCTATGGCTGCAGGGCAAGAAGCCGGGCCTCTATGACATGAAAGATGTGCTGGGGCTTTAGCCACCGTCTTCCCTGTCCCAGGGATGCTCGTAGTCCGGTGAACGCAGGCGGATGAGCGCGGCCTGGAGTTGCTCGGCAACCTCGCGCCGTGCGTCGGGCGCCAGGAAGCGGCCGATCACGACGCGATTGCCGCGCGAAGTGACGATCAGCCGTTCGCCCTGCTCGATTTTGAGCCAATAGGCGTCGAGGCGATGTTGCTCGCGCTCGCCGTCCGGCGACACGCGATCGATGACCAGCTCGCGGTCGGTGAGCACCAAGGTCTCGCTGCGCCGCGCATCGAGGTAGTTGCGCTGGAACAGCCACCACAGCAGCGCGACATCGAGGCCCATGAAGCCCATGACCGGCCAGGCGCCTAGCATGTAGAGCGGCAGGCCGATCACCAGGTTTGCGGCCACGACCCCGCGGATCAGCCACTTGAAGCCGTCGGGCGGCAGGCTGCGGTGAGGGCGGAGCGATGTGGAGAAGTGGATCGCCGGAGAGGAGTCGGCCATGGCGTCACCCTAGTGGCTCAGCTAGCGTCCCGCCATGGCCTTGATGACACCGGCGGAAATCCAGCTCTTCTTCACCCGTTTGCGCCAGTCGATACCGGCGCCCAAGACTGAACTCGAATACGACACGGTCTACCAGTTGCTGGTTGCCGTCGTCCTGTCGGCGCAGGCGACCGACGCGGGCGTCAATCGCGCCACCCAACCGCTGTTCGAAAAGGTCAAGACCCCGGCCCAGATGGTGGCGCTCGGCGAGCGAAAGCTGATCGGCTACATCAAGTCCATCGGCCTCTACCGCACCAAAGCCAAGAACGTGATCGCGCTCAGCCGGTTGCTGGGCGAAAGGCACGGCGGCGAGGTGCCGCGCAGCCACGAGGCGTTGCAGGAGCTACCGGGTGTCGGCCGCAAGACCGCGAACGTGGTGATGAACGTGGCCTTCGGCGAGGCCACCATCGCCGTCGACACGCATATCTTCCGGGTCGGCAACCGCACCGGCCTGGCGCCGGGCAAGAACCCGCTGGAGGTCGAGCTCAAACTTTTGAAGCGCGTGCCGGAGGAATTCCGCCTTCACGCCCATCACTGGCTGATCCTGCACGGCCGCTACACCTGCAAGGCCCGCAAGCCCGAGTGCCCGAGCTGTGTCGTGAACGACCTCTGCAAATTCAGGGCGAAGACGATCGCCCTTTGATCGACCAGAAGTGTTACGCGGCTTCGGCCAGGATCTTGGCCATCTCGTTGTCGACCACGACCGAGGTCTGGAAATAACGGATCTCCGGCGGCGTGCCGTAGCGCTCAGCGATGTAGGCCTGCCACTGCGGCGTATAGACGGCTTCGGCGTCGGCTTTGCTCTTCCAGAGGTAGACACCGCCGCCGATCCGGTTCTCGGCGTCGTACAGATAGTACTTGCGCACCAGGCCCTTCAATTCGCGGTACTTCGGCGCCGAGCCCCTGAACAGCTCCGCCGCCTTCTTGGCATCGATGTCGGCCGGCAACTTGAAGTTCACGATGGCGGTGATCATGGCGTCCTCCATCAAACGTCGGCGATGGCTTCGGCCCTGGACTCGGCTCGCGTCTCGCGGACAGGCCAGAGCAGGGCGAAACCTAGCACCAGGAACACCAGCACGCACGCCACGCCCAGCCGATTGGAGTGCATCGCCGTCGTCACGACACCGATGGCGAACGGCGCCATCCAGGCCGTGGCACGGCCTGAGAGGGCGAACAGGCCATAGAACTCGCCACTCATGCCCGGTGGTGCCAAGCGACCGATCAAGGTGCGGCTCGCCGCCTGCATCGGCCCCATGCAGAGGCCCAACAGCAGGGCAAAGCCCATGAAGGCCTTTTCCTGCGGTGAGCCGAACAGGCCGCGATCCGGCGCGAGGGCGTCGACCGGCAGGAAGAAGAGGATGCGATCGGAGGTGATGCCGACGATGCCGACCGTGGCCAGGATTACACCAAAGGTCGCAAGCTGCACTGTGCGCTTGCTGCCGAGCCAATCGTCGAGTCGGCCACCCAGGAAGGCGCCGGGAATGGCGAACACCGTCAGGATAATGCCAAAGATGCCAAGCGTCGTGGTCGTCCAGCCGAACGTCGCCGAGGCGTAAACGCCACCAAAGGCAATGATGGCGGCGAGACCGTCGTTGTAGAGCATGAAGGCGATCAGGAAGGTGAGCGCGTTCCGATAATGGCGCAGCCGCCGAAGGGTCGCGAGCAGCGACGCGCCGCCTTTGCGCGCGGCCTCGAGCATCGGCACCGAATAGGGCTTGGGCTGGTCGGGCGTGAACAGGAACATCGGCAGCACGAACACGATCAGCCAGAGCGACGAGGCGGGCCCGGTGAGGCGCTCCAGCTCATGGCTCGCCGCATCGAGACCAAACAATGGCCGGTCGTTGGTCGGCGCCAGGCCGAACATCGCCGGCTGGCTGACGGCGAGGACGATGAACAGCGCGATCAGCCCACCGACATAGCCCAGCCCCCAGCCGAAGCCGCTCAGCCGACCCATGCGCTCGGGCCGCACGATGTTGGGCAGCTGCGCATTGTTGAACACGATCGACATTTCCGCCCCGACCGTGGCCACGATGACCGCCCAGGCGATCGGCTGGGCGAGGTCTGGCCGGCCGGGATAGGCCCACCACAAGGTGGCACATCCCGCCACCAGCAAGAGCTGGAAGGCGAAGACATAGGGTTTCCGTCGCCCGCCGGCGTCGGCCATGGCACCGAGAAAGGGGCTCAGCACGGCGATGAAAATGCCCGCCGTGGACTGGGTGAAGGCCCAGACGGTCTGGCCCTGTACCGGATCACCGATCACCACATTGGCGAAATAGGGTGCGAAGATGAAGGTCGTGACGACGGTGAAGAACGGCTGGTTGGCCCAATCGAACAAGGCCCAGCTGAATTTGCCGAGTCCCGATGCCTCGGCAGGAGCGACGATCATGCGCTGTCCTCTTTCTGGCGCCTGCGTCGCGACAGCTGCCAGATTGCGTCGCGGTTGGTGGGCGAGAAGGTTTTCTCCATGGCCTCCTGCCAGGGCAGCCAGAGTTGGCTGGTGTGTTCGGCTGGATCGAGCACCGCCACAGCCTGTCGCTCGACCTGGAAGCCGAACACGTGCTCGACGTTGTGAGTGACTTCGGGTGCATAGCGGCTGCGCCATTGCGGCCAGATCTCATAACGGTTGGTGAGCCGCCAGTCGGTCAGGGTCCCAGCGGTGAGGCCGGTCTCCTCGCGCAGCTCCCGCCATGCGGTCGCAGCGAGGTCTGGATCGTCGGGCTCGCGCGCGCCGGTGATCGATTGCCAGAAGCCCCGCTGTGCGGCCCGCTCGATCAGCAGCACCTCGAGGCTCGCGGTGTGGACGACCACCAGCACCGACTCAGGAATCTTGTATGTCATTGCACCCAGCATAGCGCCTGCATTGACTCCCCGTCTGCCGTCGCTATGGTCCGGCGGCTTCTCCGAGGGGTTCAATGAACAGAGAGCTTCAAAGCACCATCGATGCGGCATGGGAGGCGCGCGACGGCATCAACAGCGCCACCAAGGGCGCCGTGCGTGACGCCGTCGAAGCGGCGATCGCCGGCCTCGACAACGGCACCTTCCGCACCGCCGAGAAGTTCGGCGAGGAATGGGTGGTGAACCAGTGGCTGAAGAAAGCCGTGCTGCTCTCCTTCCGCCTCTACGATTCGGTCCCGATGGATGGCGGCGCCGCCTTCCCGGGCATGGGCGCCGCGCCGTGGTTCGACAAGGTGCCGCTCAAGACCACGGGCTGGGATGCCGCGCGCTTCGCCAAGGCGGGCTACCGCTCCGTGCCGGGCTCGGTGGTGCGGCGCGGGTCTTACATCGCGCCGTCGGTCGTGCTGATGCCGTCGTTCGTCAATCTCGGCGCCTATGTCGATTCAGGGACAATGGTCGACACCTGGGCCACCGTCGGCTCGTGCGCGCAGATCGGCAAGAACTGTCATCTCTCGGGCGGCGTCGGCATCGGCGGCGTGCTGGAGCCACTGCAGGCCAACCCGGTGATCATCGAGGACAACTGCTTCATCGGCGCGCGCTCGGAAGTGGTGGAAGGCGTGATCGTGGGAACCGGCGCGGTCCTGTCGATGGGCGTGTTCATCTCGGCCACGACCAAGGTCGTCGATCGCGCTACCGGCCAGATCCATGTCGGCAAGGTGCCGCCCTACTCGGTGGTGGTTCCCGGCAACATCGGCGGCGGCCCCAACCGGCCCTCGACCTACTGTGCCGTGATCGTGAAGACGGTCGACGAGCGGACGCGCTCGAAGACCTCGATCAACGAGCTGCTGCGCGACTGAGCCGCCCATGGCCGACGCTTCCGCAGCCCCCCTGCAGAGCCCGGCCATCCCTGAACGCCTGCTCTGGCGTGGCCATGATTTGCCCGCCAGCGCCGGCCGCCTCGCCCTTCCGGCCGAGGTGACGGAAGAACTCCATCAAATCGTCACTGCACTCGACTGCAACCCGCTGCCGCTTCTGCTGCTGCGTCCAGAGGATTTCGCGCTCGATGCCTCCCGCGCCTTCATGCGCAGGGTCAAGCAGAGCCTCGACGACGGCCCGGGTTTCGCTATCGTCGATCGCCTGCCCATAGAACGTTGGTCGGAGAGCGGCGCGCGCGCCGTCTGGTGGCTGCTGGCGTCGCTGGTCGCACGACCGGTCGCGCAAAAATGGGACGGCACGTCGATCTACGACGTCCGCGATCTCGGCCGGCCACCCGGCAACGGCGTGCGCCCGGACGTCACCAATGCCGAGCAGAACTTCCATACCGACAACAGCTATAACCATGTGCCGCCGCACTATGTCGGCCTGCTCTGCCTGCGCACGGCGATGGAGGGTGGCGTGAGCGGCATCGTGAGCTTCGCCACCGCTCATGAGGAGATGCGCCGGCGTCATCCGGACCTGCTGCCGCGGCTCTATCAGCCGTTCTACTTCGATCGGCAGCGCGAGCATGCGCCTGATGACGTCATGACGACGCATCATCCGATGTTCGAGAACCAGGGCGGCCGACTGGTCGCCCGCCTGTCGCACTTCCAGGTCAAGAACGGCCACAAGATCGCCGGCGTCGCGCTCGATCCGCAGGGCGCCGCTGCCCTCGGTGCCTTCGAGGCGATCCTCAATGCGCCCGATATGGCCGCCCGCTTCCAGTTCGAGCCAGGCCAGATCCAGCTTCTGGACAACCGGGCTCTCGGCCACCGACGCACCGCCTTCCGTGACTGGCCCGAGCCGGAGCGCAAACGCCTGCTGGTGCGTCTGTGGCTGCGCGATACCGGCAGCCGCGCCTATAACGGCTGATCGCCGTGGGTCGGTGATCGTTCAGGCGAGATGTCGCCGCCACTCAGGCCGCTTCTTCAGGTGCGCGCCTTCCCTGGCGAGGATCTTGGCAACGCGCTCGGGTGCAAAGCCGATCTCGAGCAGCCCGACGCCGGCATTCGCGACCTCGCGATACTCCGCGATCTTGCCGTCCTGCAGCATCATGATCGACACGCCGTCGAAGCCGACGCGTTTGCCTTTCGCTTCGGGCAAAGTCGAAACATAGCTGAAAGTGTAATAGGCGTAGAGGGTCCGTCCGTCGCTCACTGGCCGGAACATCTCCCATCGGAAATCGCGCGCGGTCCGATGGAACCAGTCGTCTATCATCTCGGCGATCTTCGCGCGGCCCGTGAAGGCACCGTAGAAGACGTCGTAATAGACACCGTCTTCGGTGAACAGGTCAGCGAAAGCCTTGCCGTCGCGACGTTCGACGGCGGCGCAGAAGTCCTGCAGCAGCGCTTGCACGTCCATGGTTATGCCTCCCAAGAGGTAGGATCGCCCTAAAATGCGGTCCGGACATTGACTCCGGGCGATCTGTGTTCTGTATACAGAAAGCCATGAAGCCTTTCGATCCGGAACCTGATCTTAGCGAACGCATCCACGACGCCGTCCTCGAGGCCATCTGCTCGGGCGAGGTGAGGCCGGGTGCCCGCATCACCCAGGAGGAGCTGGCCACCAAGTTCGGCGTGTCGCGGCAGCCGGTCCTGCAGGCCATGATGTTGTTGCGCCGCGAAGGGTTCCTGATCGATGCCGGCCGCAAGGGCGTGTGCGTGGCGCCGCTCGACGTCGAGCAGGCAAACAATCTCTACATTGTCCGCGCCGCGCTGGATGCTGCGGCAGCCCGGCTAGCGGCGGCGCGCTACAGCCGTGAGCTTGCCCATCGCGGCCGGCTGCTGCTCGACGTCGGCCGGCGCGCCGTCGCGTCCGGCCATGTCCCGCCGGTCATCGAAGCGGACATCGACTTCCATCTGTTCATCTACGAAGCC
>JAFKFL010000005.1 GCA_017308235.1 Alphaproteobacteria bacterium
TGGGCCGGTCGGTACTGGCGCCGCCTGTGTCGCCAGCGGCGACATGCGGCACTGTCGTTGTCGGGCAGGAGAAGAATTGGACAGCGCCCTGGAAACGCATCTTCTCGCACCATCCATCGGAGTGGCCTTGGCTGCGCCAGTATCCCGCCGGTACCGCCCTCCGCTTCTGTCAATACACGTCCAGAGTGACGGGCACGACACCTGAGGTGAGCTACACCGCCGAGGTCGCAACGCTCAATCCGACGCCCGCACAACTCGCAACCTGGATGACCAGCGCCTGCCGCAAGGCGATCCAGATCAACAATGCTTCGCCCGCCAAGTTCGACCAGTGCGTGCGCGGCCTCTATTGGGGCCTGCCGCTGCAGGTGGCCGACGACAAGAAGAGCCTCCTGGGCATTCGCCAGCTTTCCGCGGGTCATTTCGTGGTCGCAGGCGCCGTGACGCAGGATGCTGCTCACGGCGGGGTCGTCTGCTATCGCGATGGCATCCCCATGCTGCGCGAACGGCCGGGCCTGCCGGCAGTCGGCTATTTCGTGCTGACCGAGACGGCGGACGGCAAGGTGGAGAAACCGGTCAACGACGGGGAGCTGGCGGAGTGCTTCAAGATTGCGTCGCCAAAAGAGTGGCCAGGGGGCTCGACGGCCGGCCTTGTTGGAACGACACGCCAGCAGTTCTGGAACGCTTTGCCGAAGCTTGAGCGGGCACCATCCGAGTTCGGCCTCTCGGCCCGCACCGACCTCGAACCTTCCGAGACGTGGCGGCGCGTCGTGCGCGAGGCATATCTCTCTGCGCTGAAGTCGAACGACAACGTGCTGCTCGACGCCTGGGTGCTGGCCAATGCGCCGGAGATGCTGCGTTGATTGCGTTCAGCCGCGCCGCACGCTCGCGCCACCGTCGACTGGGAGGGTGACGCCGGTGATGAAGTTGGCCTCGTCCGAGGCGAGGAACAGCGCGGCGTTTGCGACGTCCCAGCCGGTGCCCATCTTCTGGCGCAGCGGCACCTGCGCATCGCGCTGCGCCTCGATCTCGGCCCGCGTTTTCTTGAATTCGCGCGCGCGTGTGTCGACGGCCATGGGCGTGTTCATGAGGCCAGGCAGGATCACGTTGGCGCGGATGCCGTAGCTCGCGTTCTGGTAGGCGATCTGCTCGGTGAAGGAAACCATCGCGGCCTTGGTCGCTTTGTAGGCGACGTAGGGGTAAGTCGCGAGCACGGCCATCGAGGAGATGTTGATGATGGCGCCGCTCTTCTGCTGGCGCATGATCGGGATCACTTCCTTGCAGGCCAGGATACAGCTCTTGAGGTTGATCGCTACGCAGCGATCGAACGCTTCCTCGGTGATCTCGAGCAGCTCTGCATCGCCGCCCGCCAACGACACGCCGACATTGTTGTGCAGGATGTCGATGCGGCCCCAGCGGGCGTGAGCGCCGGCGATCATGGACTTGATGTCGGAAGCCTTGGTCACGTCGGCTTTGACAGCGACGGCCGTGCCCTGCTTGTCGGCAATCATCTTGGCTGTCTCTTCCGCAGACTTTAGGTCGCGGTCGACACAAACGACCTTGGCGCCCTCGCGCGCGAAGGTAAGGGCGGTGGCGCGGCCGTTGCCGATACCCTCGCCCGGGCTCTGTCCGGCCCCGACCACGATGGCGATCTTGTCCTTGAGACGCATGTCACGACACTCCCGGGATGGGATACTGCTGCAAGACTTCCTTGTAGTAGGGCTCGTTGTCGATCTTCATGGTCGCGAGCACGCGTACCACGGCGCAGTAGAACGCGATTGTCAGCACGAGATCGGTCATGTGCTCGTTGGAGAGGTGTTTCTTGATCTCGGCAAAGGTCGCGTCCGACATGCCGAGATCGCGCACCATCTCGCGCGCGCCCTTCAGGATCACCTTGGCAAGCGGTTCGAGCTTCGACGGCTTGCCTTCGGTCTCGGCCATCAGGCCCTGGATGTCCTCGTCAGTGACGCCGAACTCCTTGCCGATCTTCACATGATGAGTGAATTCATACTCCGACTTCTCCATCCAGCCGACCTGAAGGATGGCGAGCTCGCGCAGGCGAGGATCGAGCTTGCTCTTGAAGCGTATGAAGTTGCCAACGCCGTTGAAGGCCTTCGCCATGTCCGGGCTGTTCACCAGGAGCTTATGCAGGTTGGTGTTGCGCTTCAGCATGTCGCGATATTCGGGTGCGACCTGGTCGGGCTCGAGATAGGGCAGGCGGGCCATGCTTGTCTGTCTCCTCAGTGATCCTCTGAATCGCGTTCCGGTCCCTGCAGCGTAACGCCGCCATCGACCACCAGCACCTGTCCGGTGATGTAGCGGGCGTGGTTGCTCATCAGGAACCGCACGGCGTGGCCGATATCCCAGCCGACGCCTTCGACCTTCAGGACCGAAGCGCGAGCACGCTGGGTGCGGGCGGTGTCGCTCATGCCGCGGGCATAGACCATCGGCGTGTATACCGGTCCGGGGCAGATGCAATTGACGCGGATATGATCCTTGCCGTGATCGACCGCCATCGCTTGAGTGAGGCCGATCACAGCCGCCTTGGAGGTGGTGTAGGTGGTGAGGCCGCGCGGTCGAAGCGCCGAGATCGACGAGATGTTGACGATTGATCCGCCCTTGGCGGTCTTGATCATGGCCGGAATGGCGTGCTTGGAGAGCAGGAACATCGTTTCGACATTCACCTGCATCACGCGGCGGTATTCCTCGGGCTTTTCCTCGACCACGCTGCCGCGGCTGCCGATACCGACATTGTTGTCGAGGAAATCGAGCCGGCCCCAGTGATCGACGGCAGCGTCGACGAGACGGCGGCAGTCGGCTTCCTTGGTCGCATCGCATGGCTCGGCGACGGCGACGCCACCCTCAGCCTTGATCATCTCCACCGTGCGCTCGGCGAGCTTGGCGTTGAGATCGGACACGACGACCTTAGTGCCGGCGCGCGCCAGCAGCAGGGCAGCCGCTCGTCCATTGCCGATGCCGTCGCCCACAGCGCCACCACCCGACACAATCGCCACTTTGCCCTCGAGACCGGGATCGTCTTCAGGACCTTTCATCTGCTTCCCCCTTGTGAGCGGTCACGGCC
>JAFKFL010000035.1 GCA_017308235.1 Alphaproteobacteria bacterium
AGCGCCACTGGAGTGGCGCGCTACCATGATCCTGATGATCACGCCTTCTTGTCCCAGGTCGGTGTCGGATAGATCGGCGCCGCCGATCGGGCGGCTTCGGGGAACACCAACTCGAGCTTGCCCTTCTGCACCTGGGCGATCATGCCACCCAGGAAAAGGGCATCGCCGTCGCCGTCCGGCGTGAACTTGATTCGAGCGTAGAAGGTCTCGAAATCGGCCGCCGCCAGTGCCTCGCGCACCGCCTCCGGCTTCGTGCTCTTGGCCGCCTGCATGGCCAGGACATAGGTCTCGATGCAGGCCGCAGCGCCCGCGGTGTGATAGGCGATGGGCCGCGTATACTTGCTGCGGTAGTATTCGGCGAACTTCTTGGCATTGCCGAAGAACTTGTCCTTATAGGGCACGCTCTCGTCCCAATAGGTCGAGCAGAAGAGGCCCTCGGAATACTTGCCCAACGCCTCGCGGAACGAGGCAAGCTGCGGTCCCAGCCCCTGGTAGAGCAGCTTCACGTTGGTGTTGGTCGCCACCATCTGGCGCGCGATCAAAAGCGAATCCTGGTCGTGCACGACGCAAATCAGCAGGTCCGGCGTCTTCTCCCGCACCGACGCCAGCACGCTCGATACGTCCGTGACCTTGGTCGGCAGCTCGTAGGTTTCGATCCGCTTCAGGCCTTCCTTGTCGCAGGCCAGCCGCACACCTTCGGCCGCGGTCTTGGAAAAGGCATCGTTGTTGTAGATCAGCGAGTAGGTCTCAGGCGCGGGTTTCAGCGTCTTGAAAAGTGCCGCCGCCGAGGTGAACTGACGTGTGGCGCGCGGATACATGCCGAACACGTACTTGAAACCGCGGGTGAAGATCGCATCGGAGCCGCCGCCGGTCTGCACCATCGGCTTCTTTGCCCGCTCCGTGATCGCTGCGGTCGGCAGCACGATGTTGCTGCCGAACGAGCCCAGGAAGAAGTTGGTGCCCTCGTCGAGCTGGCGCTGGATCAGAGTAGTGGCACGTGCCGGGTCGCTGGCATCGTCGAACAGCTTGAGCTCGATCTTGTACTTCTCGCCCGCGATCTCGACCCCGCCCAGCACATCGTTGAGATAGGTCGCCGCGGTAATGTAGCCGTTGTTCACGTTGAGGCCGGTCTCGGCCGCCGCGCCCGTGAGCGGCACCGATCCACCGATCACCAGCGACTTGCCCGCCTGCGCATGTGCCGAATGAATCGCCGGCGCAGCAAGCGCGGCCGCACTCCATCCGGCGCCTCGAAGAACATCGCGACGGCGCATTTCATTCTCCTCCCGTTGTCGCTCCGACGATTACTGGAGCGCTTGGTTGGCCGACTATAGTGCAAGACCGTCGCCAGAAGGAGCAGGTCTCGAACGTCGTTCCGCTCAACGCAACGCCTCGAGGCCGCTCAATCCTTTTTTGCGAAAGCTCTGCAGCTCCCCCGGAGGGTCGCTAACAAGACATCAACATGACGCTATCGTCAGCTTCTTCTTGAGGCCGCCGACGGCTCTCCGTACAGTACCTTCCAACAAAGTCGGCACACGCCAACAGTTCTGGGAGGAACTTGATGACCAAAGGAGCACGACTGCTCGCGTTGGCGGCTGCAGCCGCCGTGTTTGCGTCGGGGCCTGCGATGGCGCAGAAGCAGGGCGGCACGCTGACCGTCGGGCTAGAGCTCGACATTCCAGGCTTCGATCCCTTGAAGGTCGGTGTCTACGATACGTCGGCGAACATCGCCGCCAGCCTGATCCTGGAGACGCTCGTCGGCCTCGATGAGAACGGCAAGGCCAAGCCCAAGCTCGCGCTCTCGTGGTCCAGTTCCGACGACTTCAAGACGTGGACCTTCAAGCTCAGGCCCGACGTGAAATTCCACGACGGCACGCCATTCAACGCCGAGGCGGTGAAATGGAACTTCGACCGCCAGAAGGATCCCAAGAACAACTGCCGTTGCGCGTTTTATATCGCCAACCTCCTGAGCATCGACACCCCGGATGACCTGACGGTCGTCTATCACCTGAAAGACCCGGCGGTGAATTTCCCGGTCCTATTGACGCGGCCTGATCAGAACAGCTCAGTCCATTCGCCGGCGGCAATCCAGGCCAAGGGCGACGACTATAACCGTAATCCCGTCGGGACCGGCCCGTTCATCGTAAAATCGTGGACGGCAGGCGATCGCATGGTGCTGGAGCGCAATCCCAGCTACTGGAATAAGGGCCATCCCTACCTCGACCGCGTCGTGCTGCGGCCCCTGCCCGATTCGCAGTCGCGTTTCGCCAGTTTGAAGGCCGGCGAGACCGACATCGTGTGGGCGGACGAATTCGAAGCCGACAACATCGTGCGGGCGCAGAAGGATCCGACGTTGCAGGTGCTGAGCTATGCCGGCTCGGGCGCCGCGGTGAATGCCATCAACACGAAAGTACCACCGCTCGACGACGTGCGCGTGCGCCAGGCACTGGTGATGGCGCTCGACCGCAAGAAGATATCCCAGGCCCTCACCAACGGCATCGCCCGCCCGGCGACCAATCCCTACGGCGACGGCTCCTGGGTCAAATGCAAGGATGACGGCGCTTTGCCCGAGGATCCCAAGAAGGCAGCGGAGCTGATCAAGGAATACGGCAAGCCTGTTTCCTTCAAGATGCTGTTCACCGCGACACCGCGCGGCCGCGCCAACGGCCAGGTGCTGCAGCAGCTGTGGAAGAATGTTGGCGCCAACATGGAGATCGAGCAGGTCGACCAAGCAACCTTCCCGCCGCGCGCGTTCCAGCGCAAGTTCGACATCATCGGCTGGCGAATCGTGGACTTTCCCGATCCCGACGTCCAGATGTACGCGAACTTCCACACCGGCAGTCCAGTGGCGCTCGCCAACTACTCGAACCCCGAGCTCGACAAGCTGCTCGAGCACGCGAGGGTCACGCCTGACGAAGCCAAGCGTAGCGAGGACTATTGCGCCATCAGCCGCATCATCAACCAGGAGGCGATCTGGTTCTGGACCTTCCAGAACACCTACTACGCCGTCGCCAAGGCCAAGGTGAAAGGCGTGCCGAAGCTGTTCGGCGGCGTCATCAACGTCTCCGACGCCTGGTTGGAGTAGATTTTGGTTGATCCAGCGTAGGAGTACGGTATGGCGCGCTTCGTGGGACGGAAGCTGCTTCACCTGCTGCCGGTCCTGCTCGCCGTTACGCTGCTCACGTTCCTGATCGCCTCGCTGCTGCCGGGCGATCTTGCCTACACAATCTTGGGCGACCAGGCGACGCCCGAGAAGGTTGCTGCATTACGCGCCCAGATGGGGCTCGATCTGCCGATCTGGCAACGCTACCTGCATTGGTTATGGGACGTGCTGCAAGGCGACTTCGGCAGGTCCTTCCGCACCGGCGAGACCGTGCTGGCGGCGGTGGCCGACCGGCTGCCGGTGTCGATCGAGCTGATGTTGATGGCGGAGGGGCTGGGTCTCCTAATCGGCATTCCGCTGGCCATCCTGTGCGCGGTCCGAAGCGGCAGCGCGATCGACCGGTTCCTGACCGGCCTCGCCTTCGGCAAGCTATCGCTGCCCTCGTTCATGGTGGCGATCCTGCTGATCTACCTCTTTGCCGTGACGCTCGGTTGGCTGCCGGCGACCGGCTGGGTGCCCTTCACCGAGGATCCGATCGGCAACCTTCGCAGCTTCGTGCTGCCTGCGCTCACGCTCGCCTTCGCCGAATGGCCGGTACTGATGCGCGTGCTGCGGTCCGATATGATCGCGACGCTGCAGGAAGATTACATCGCGATGGCCAAGGCCAAGGGCCTGCATCCGGCGCGCATCCTTCTGGTCCATGCCCTGAAGCCGTCGTCGCTGACCCTGGTCACCGTGACGGGCATCAATATAGGCCGGCTGATTGGCGGCGCGCTGATCGTCGAGACCATCTTCGCCCTTCCCGGTATCGGTCGCCTGCTGGTCGGCGCCATCTATGCGCGCGACTTCATCATCCTGCAGGGCGTCGTTCTGTTCGTGGCGATTGGCTTTGTGCTCGTGAATTTCATCGTGGACATGCTTTACGCCGTTCTCGATCCGAGGATCCGCCATGGCCGTGCTTGAGCTCGAAGGCGACACCGCCCTGGTCTCGCCTGTACGTCGGCGCGGTCGACGGCTGGGCGGATTGTTCGTGGCAGCGCTCTTCTGGGTCGTCCTGATCGGGCTGGCTGCCATCCTGGCCAACGTCCTGCCGATCGTGAGCCCGACCGACATGGACTTCCTGGGCAAGCGCGCGCCACCCAGCGCCGCCCACCTTCTGGGCACCGACCAGCTCGGCCGCGACATGCTCTCGCGCCTGATCTATGGCGCACGCATCTCGCTCACCGTCGGGCTGCTGTCGCCGGTGATCGGTCTCGTGATCGGCGGCGCGCTCGGCATGCTGGCAGGCTATTTCGGCGGCCGTTTCGAAGCGCTCACAGTCGGCGGCGTCGATGTCCTACTCGCCTTCCCGCCGCTCGTGTTCGCGCTCGCCGTTACCGCCTACCTCGGCCAATCGGCCCTCAATATCACCCTGGTGATCGGCGTGCTGAGCATCCCGGCCTTCACCCGCGTCGCGCGGGCCGTGACGCTCTCGCTCGCTCAACGCGAATTCGTGGTGGCCGCGCAGACCCTTGGTGCAACGCATATGCGCATCCTACTACGCGAGCTCCTGCCCAACGTGGCGTTGCCATTGATGGCCTTCTTCCTGTTGGCTGTCGCAGTGACTATCGTCGTCGAGGGTGCGCTGAGCTTCCTTGGGCTCGGCGTTCCGCCGCCGGCGCCGAGCTGGGGCAGCATGATCGGCGAAGGGCGCGAAAGCCTCGATATCGCGCCTTGGCTCGCCTTCCTGCCCGCGGGCTTCATGTTCGCAACGGTCCTCGCCTTCAACGTCATCGGCGACACGCTGCGCGCCCTCACCGATCCGCGACCAGGTGCTCTTTGAGGGACGCGTCATGACCCGCGCCCTGCTGTCGCTCGAGGATGTGTCGGTCGAATTGCCGACGCCGCGGGGTACGCTTCGGGCCGTCGACAAGGTCGATCTCAGCCTCATGCCGGGTCGCACGCTGGGCATCGTCGGCGAGTCGGGCTGCGGCAAGACCATGCTGTCGCGCGCCATCCTGCAGCTGCTGCCCAAGCGTGCGAAGCTCTCGGGTCGCGTCCGCTTCGGTGGTCACGATCTCGCGGCCCTGCCAGCCGAATCGCTTCGCCGGTTGCGCGGGCCGGAGCTCGCCGTCGTGTTCCAGGACCCGATGACGTCCCTCAATCCCGTGCTCACGATCGGCACCCAACTCATCGAGACGCTGCAAGCCCATCTCGGCATGGACGGCGCGGCGGCGGCGAGGCGCAGCGTCGATCTGCTGGCCGCGGTCGGCATTCCCGCGCCGGCGCAGCGGCTGCGCCAGTATCCGCACCAGCTTTCCGGCGGCATGCGCCAGCGAGTCGCGATCGCCATCGCCCTTTCCTGCGAGCCCAAGCTTTTGGTCGCCGACGAGCCCACCACGGCGCTCGATGTCACGGTTCAAGCCCAGATCCTCGATCTGCTGGCACGCGAGCAGAGGCGCCGACAGATGGCGATGATCCTGATCACCCACGATCTCGGCGTCGTGGCTGGCCGCACCGATGAAGTGGCCGTGATGTATGCCGGGCGCGTCGTCGAACGCGCGCCCACGGCCCAGCTCTTCGCCCGAATGCGCATGCCTTACACCGAGGCGTTGCTGGCCGCGATTCCCAAGCTCGACTCGCCGCCCCACACGACGCTGCCTGCGATCGCCGGCCGGCCGCCGGATCCGACCCGACCCATGCCGGGCTGTTCCTTCTCGCCGCGCTGTCGCTACGCCGACGACCACTGCCGGCATGCCAAGCCGACGCTCGCCGACCCGGAAAGGAGCGGCGGGTTTTATGCCTGCTGGCATCCACTGACGCTCCCTGCCGCGGTGGGCACGTGATGGCGGACAGCACGTCACGCCTCAACGCACCGCTCCTTTCGGTGGAGCAGCTGGTGGTCGAATATCCGGTCAGCGGCCGCACGCTGTCGGCAGTTGCCGACGTGAGCCTCACCGTCGGCCGCGGCGAGACGCTCGGCCTCGTGGGCGAATCGGGCTGCGGCAAGTCCACGCTTGGCCGCGCCGTGCTGCAGCTGAGACGCCCCACCGCCGGCAAGGTCGTGTTCGACGGCGCCGACCTCACGGCGCTGGATGGCGAAGCGCTGCGTTTGATGCGCCGGCGGCTGCAGCTCATCTTCCAGGACCCGATCGCCTCCCTCAATCCTCGACGCTGCATCGGCGATATTGTGGCCGAGCCGCTGGTGATCACGGGCATCACCGACCGCAACGAGCGCGAGCGGCGCGTGCGTGACGTGCTGGCGGCAGTGGGCCTCGACCCCGACGTCGTCTGGCGCCGCCTGCCGCACGAATTCTCCGGCGGCCAGTGCCAGCGCGTCTGCATTGCCCGCGCATTGATCCTCGAGCCGGAGCTCGTGATCTGCGACGAGCCGGTATCGGCGCTTGATGTCTCGATCCGCGCCCAGATCCTCAATCTCCTGGAAGAGATGAAGCAGCGCTACGGCCTCACGCTCCTTTTCATTGCCCACGACCTCGCCGTGGTGAAGGCCGTCAGCGACCGCATCGCCGTCATGTACTTGGGCCGGCTGTGCGAGGTCGGGCCGACCGAAGCGGTGTTCGATCGGCCTGCCCATCCTTATACGGCGCTGCTCCTGGAAGCGATCCCGGTGCCGGACCCAACGGTCATGCCGGCGACGAATATTGCGACCGGCGAACCACCCTCGCCACTCGATCCGCCCTCAGGCTGCCGCTTCCGCACCCGCTGCCCGCGCGCCGACCGCCTTTGCGCCGAAAAAGTACCGATCCTGCAGGCCACTGCCGGCGGACAGACAGTGGCCTGCCATCATCCGCTGACCGGTTAGTCGGAAAGGTGCCACTCCTCGGCACTCGCGCCCGCCAGCGACTGTATCAGCCCTTCATCCGCCGCCAGCGCCGCGGCCGGACCGTGATGGACGACGATTCCGTGATCAAGCACGTACGCCGTATCGGCAATGTCCAACGCCATGCGCACATTCTGTTCCACGAGCAGGACCGTCATCCCCTCCTGCTTCATGGTCGTGACGATCCGGAACACATCCTTGACGATCAGAGGCGCGAGCCCCTGCGAGGGTTCGTCGAGGATCAGCACTTTCGGGTTCAATAGCAGGGCGCGGGCGATCGACAGCATTTCCTGCTCGCCGCCCGACAACTGCCGGCCGCGGTTCATCTTCCGCTCCGCCAGGCGAGGGAAAAGTTGGTAGATGCGCGGGATGTCGAATGGGCCGGTGTCACCCTGCGGCACCTTCAGATTGTCCTCGACGGTGAGATTGGGAAAAACGCGCCGCCCTTCCGGCACGTAGCCGACCCGCTGTCGCGCCACCCGATAGGGTGCCAGCTTCGAGACTTCGTGACCAAAGACCTTGACCGACCCGGATCGCGACGGCGTAAGCCCCATGATGCTGCGCATCATCGTGGTCTTGCCCGCGCCGTTGCGGCCAAGGAGCGTCGTGATGCTGCCCTCTGCAGCGCTGAGGGAAACATCATGCAGGATATGGCTCTTGCCGTAGAACGTGTTGAGCCCGCTGATCTCGATCGCGTTCATTCGGCTTTTCCCAGATAGGCGTTCTGCACATGCTCGTTGGCGCTGATTTCCTCGGGCGTGCCTTCGGCCAGCAGCTTGCCTTCGGCCAGAACCGAGATGCGGTCGGCGAGATGGAACACCACGCGCATGTCATGTTCGATCAAGACGATCGTGTATTTCGAGTCGCGATGCAGGCGGCGGATCATGCCGGTGACCTGGTAGGTTTCCTCGTCCCCCATGCCGGCCGTCGGCTCGTCGAGCAGGAGCAGACTGGGCTTCAAGGCCAGCGCCATCGCGATCTCGGCCGAGCGCTGATCGCCATGTGACAACTCGCCGACGAGACGGTCGGCCTTTGACGTCAGGTTGGCCATCGTCATCACTTCTTCCGAAGCGTCGGCGACGCGCTTCTTCTCAGCGGCGCTCAGCCAGGCGCGCAAGCTGAAGCCAAGGCCCGTTTCGACCGCGATCCGGGTGTTTTCACGCACCGTCAACTCGGGAAAGATCTCGGTTATCTGAAAGGTGCGCCCCATGCCCATCTTGACCCGCGCAGCGGCTGGAACGCGGCTGATGTTCGAGCCGTCCATCAGGATATCGCCGGACGTGGGCGGGAAGAATCCGGTGATCAGGTTGAAGAATGTGGTCTTGCCTGCACCGTTTGGCCCGATGATCGCACGCAGCTCGCCGCTTGCCACGCGCATCGACACATCGGACACGGCCGTGAGGTTCCCGAACCTCTTCGTGGCGCTGCGGACTTCGAGCTTCGGCACCGCGGCACTCATGCGCCGGACCTCTTCTGCAGCACACCCATCAAGCCACGTGGGAAGAACAGCACGACCAGCACGAAGACAAGGCCCACAAAGGACATCCAGTTGGTGGTCATCGACGAGACGTAGTCCTGCAGCATGACGAACAGAACCGCACCCACCAACGGTCCCCAGAAGGTACGCATACCGCCCATCACCGCGATCATCACGATGTTGCCGGACATGATGTAGTTGAGTCCCAGGGGATCGGCGAAGTTGTTCAACAGCGCGTAGAGCGTTCCAGCGAGCGCCGTGAAGAAGCAGGAAATGGAGAAGGAAAGCCAGATGTGCTTCTCGACCGGCAAGCCAAGGAAGCGGGCGCGGCGTTCGTTTTCCCGGATTGCCAGCATGGTTCGGCCAAATGGAGACTTCAGGATCAGTGCCTGCAGCCCCACCGCGAGACCAAAGACCACCAGCACAAAGTAGTAGAACAGCATCCCGTTGCCGGTGATGTCGATCTTGAACAGGCCGAAATCGAGCGGCGCCCGGACGAAGCCGCGCAGCCCGTCATAGCCGCCGGTGAAGTCGTCCCATTTGTAGGCGATGTAGAAGCAGACCTGACCGAAGGCGATGGTCACCATGGCGAAGTAGACGCCACGCCGGCGGACCAGGAGCAGACCGAACAACGTGCCGGCGATTCCGCCCAGCAGGGTACCTGCCAGTATGGACAAGGGAGTGGAGGCCGCCACGTATTTGAGCGTCAGCCCAGCGCCATAGGCGCCGAGCCCGAAATAGGCCGCATGACCGAAACTCAGCACGCCGGTGTAGCCCAGCAGCAGGTTGAGACCCATGGCGGCAAGGGCCATAACCAGCACGCGCGCTGCAATTGCCGTATAGCCACCGACCAGCGGCAGCCAGAAGGGGACCGTAAGCAGCAACGCCCATATGATGACAAGCTGCTGCCACGGGCGGACGACGGTGGCGTCGGCGCGGGTGGTTACGGTGCTCATTGCAGCATCCCCTCCTCGCCCAACAGCCCGCGCGGCCGGATCAGCAGGACTAGCGCCATGATGACGTAGATCACCGCTTCTGCGGCGGAGGGATAAAAGACGGTGGTGAGGGCCGATGCGACGCCGATCAGCAGGCCGCCCAGCAATGTGCCGGTCAGGCTACCGACGCCGCCCACGATGATGGCGATGAAACTTGGCATGATCAGGTCGTCGCCCATGTTGGGATTGAGGCCGAGTTGGCCCGCCGCAAGCACACCCGCCAGGCCGGCGAGAAAACTGCCGACGGCGAAGTTGTAGGAGCGCAATGCCGAGACGTTGACGCCAAGCGCCGAAACGGTGTCGAGGTCGAGCGTGCCGGCGCGGATGCGCATACCGACACGCGTGTAGCGCAGGAAAGCGAAGAGGCCCGCGACCGCCACGGCCACAATGGCAACCATGAAGACGCGGTACCAGGTAATGAAGAACAGGTCAGGTGTTATCGCAGCCGACAGTTCGGCAGGGATGTTGAGCGGTAGTGGACTTGGGCCCCAGATGTAGCGGCAGACGTCCTGCAGGATAAAACCCAGGCCGAAGGTCAGCAGCAGGCTGTAGATGTGATTACGGGCATAGACGTGTCGGATCACGAGCTTCTCGATCACGTAGCCCATGATTGCCGTCAGGAAGGGCGACACCAGCAGGGCGCCCCAGAAGCCAATGAACGGCGTCAGGACAAAGGCAAAGTAGCCGCCGATCGCGAGAAAGTTGCCGTGCGCGAAATTCACCACGTTGCTGAGGTTGATGATCAGCGATAGGCCGAGTGCCATCAGCACGTAGAAGGTGCCGACGATCAGGCCGTTGGTGAGATTGAACAGAACGAGTTGCAGCATGCCCCTACCCCGGAGCTGGAGTGCAAAAAAAACCGCGTGAAGGGGACCTTCACGCGGCGTTTCTTAGTGGCCTATGCCGGCCAGTTGATCTTGCAACCCGTTGCCTCGGCGGGTCCGGCCGCCTGCTCGCCGGGGACCACCGTCTCGACCTTGAAGAGGTCGTCGGGTCCGCCCGGGCCAGGCGGCTGCACCTGGCCCACGAAGATGTCGCTCATGAGCTGGTGGTCGCCCGCGCGATACTTGACCTTGTTCGGGGACAGCGAAATTTCCGGTGGCAGCTCCATGTCGGAGAGCGCGTGCGCCATCTTCACGGCCTCGAGCGACTTGGCGCTCTCAGCAGCGAGCTTGGCGGCCATGATGGACACATAGGCCATCCAGTGGCGCGCGGTCGGCTTCTTGTTGCCGATCGCAGGCGAGATCGAGTCGACGAAGGACTTCACCGCCGGCACGTTCGGCTGGTTCCACCACCACTCCATGACCCACCACCCGGTGAGCGCCTCCTTGGGCACCGAGCGCAAAGTCTCGAGCTCGTAGAGCGCGCCGCCTAGCGCCATCTCCTTGTTCATGCCGAACTGCACGAATTGCTTCATGCAGTTGAGCTGAGCAGCACCGCCCATGTTGTTCAGAAGCACGTCGGGCTTGTAGGCCTTGGCCTTGATCAGCGTCGCCGAGAAGTCGGTGTTGGCGATTGGCAGCATGTCGCCCTGGTAGGTGCCACCCGCCTTCTGCAGGTTCTTGACGAAGTTCTCCTGCAGCGTCTTGCCGTAGGCATAGTCCGGCGTGATGAAGAACCACTTCTTGCCGAACTTCTTCACTAATTCGCCGGTTATAGCCGCCGCATCCATCGCCGTGGTGTTGCAGGTGCGGAAGACGTTCCACTTGCAATCCTTGCCGGTGATCGGGTCGGTGTGACCACCCGGAACGATGTGAAACACCTTCTTCTCGGCGGTGACACCCATGATCGCGTAGGCGATGCCCGAGTTCACGTCGCCCATGATGATGTCGACGTTGTCGCGCTCGATCAGCTTGTGCGCCTTCTGGACGCCGGTGCCGGTATCGTTGGCGCTGTCCTCGACCAGGAGCTGCACGGGCCGGCCAAGGATGCCACCCTTCTTGTTGAGCTGGTCGACCGTCCACTTGGCGCCTTCGACCTCGGTCACCGCCAGAGCCGAAAGGCTGCCGGTGATCGGATCGATGAAGCCGATCTTCACAGGTTGCTCGCCGCGTGCCTGAATGATGAAAGGTGCCGCGAACTGCAGGGCGCCGACTCCCGCGCCGACCTGCAGAACACGACGGCGGCGCATAATTAAGCCCTTGCCATTTCGTGACATCGATTTCCCTCCTGTTGACACCGCGCTCGTTTACTTCGGCGGCTTTGACGGGTCGGGAGCATGGCATCGGCTTTATGCCACCGCAACGATCGCCTCTCGGCATCAGCCACTTCGCCGCACACGACGATCGCTATCCTGATCTCGCACACAGTGAGAAGCGCACCGGTAGTTCTGCGGAGCGGTACCCATGATTTGCTTGAACATGATCGTGAAGGCAGCCGGGCTCGAATAGCCAAGATCGAAGGCGAGCGTCGTGACACGCTCGCCACGCAACAGCCTAGGAAGTGCTGACACAAGACAGGCACGCCGCTGCCAGGCGGAAAAGGTGAGTCCAGTTTCGCGTTGGAATCGTCGCGTGAAGGTGCGGCGACTGACTGCGAGATCGCGGCACCAGAGATCGATCGTTTCCTGCGCACTCGGACGTTCGAGAAATCGCCGGCACCGCGCAGCCAGCTTTTCGCCGGTGGGCAGCGGCAAACTGAGCGGCAGTTCTGGCGCGACGCGGATCTCCTCGATCGCCAGGGACATGATCATCCCGGCGCGTCCATCTGCATCGTATTCCGATGGTAGGTCCACGGCCTCGATCAGCAGTTCGCGCAGCAGCCGCGAGATACCAAGGACCTGGCAATGGGTTGGCATGCCGACCGCGGTTGCGCTTTCGAGGTAGACGCTGCGCGTCGAGACGGGTCCCAGCATGGCAATGCTGTGCTCGATACCGGCGGGAATCCATATGCCCTGGTGCGGTGGCACCATCCACGCGCCCTCGCCGGTCCGGACCAGCATCGTGCCTCGTTCAGCGAACAGGAGCTGAGACCGAAGGTGTCGATGGGCGGGATGCAGATGGCCAGCTGGGTAGTCATTGCCGACGGCTACAATCGGCCGCGCCACCGCCTGGATCGCTTCCGCGCGAATGTTTCGGGTCATGACCCGATTTTAGGCAAATTCGGCTTTCTGTTGAAAGCGGGTCGCTTCGCCTTTTCCATGCCTATCGACCAATCAGACGAAGCGATCGCCCGCACCGTCAGCAAGAGCGAGTTGTTCCTGGGCTTCCTCAAAATCGGCCTGCTCGGTTTCGGCGGCATCGCGCCCTGGGCGCGCCATGTGATCGTCGAGGAGCGTCGCTGGCTCAGCGAAAAGGAGTTCGCGTCGATACTCGGTGTCGGCCAGATCCTGCCCGGCCCCAATACGATGAATGCCGCTGTTCTGATCGGCGATCGCTTCCAGGGCGTCGTCGGCGTGGTGCTGTGTCTCTTTGGCCAAATGGCCCTGCCCCTGGTCATCGTGACGACACTCGGTGTCATCTACGAACGCTTTGCTGCCATCCCGGAGGTGCAGGCGGGCCTGATTGGCGCGGCCGCCGGTGCCGCGGGACTGGTCCTCGGCACAGCCATCAAGATGGCCCACAAGCTCAAGCCGACGCCGCTTGCGCTCGCGATCAGTCTCCTCGCCTTCTGTGCCGTCGGCCTTTTGGAATGGCCGCTGCCGCTCGTGGTCGCCGTGCTGGTGCCGCTGACCATCGCGGCAGCAGCCATCGAAGGCCGCGCCTGATGCTCGACCTGTTGCTGCAGATCGCACGCGTGTTTGCGTTGCTTTCGCTGGTGTCGATCGGCGGTGCGAACGCTGTGCTGCCTGAGATCCGCCGGCAGGTCGTTGTCGTTCACGGCTGGATGAGCGATTCAGCCTTCGCCAACGTCTTCGCGATCTCCCATGCCGCACCCGGCCCCAACATCATCATGGTGAGCCTGATCGGCTGGCAGCTCGCAGGCCTCGCAGGACTGCTTGTCGCAACGCTCGCCATCATGGCGCCGTCCTGCATGCTCGCCTTCGTGGCGGGACGCGTGATTGCCCGATGGTCGGAGCGACGCTGGATTCGGCTGCTGCGCGAAGGGCTCATCCCCCTGGCATTGGGCCTGATTTTGGCGAGCGGGCTCTCGATGACGCGGATGGCCGATCATGACGCCATTACCCTGGTCATCAGCCTGGGCACGGCCGCCTTCGTCGTTGTCAGCCGACGCAACCCGTTGTGGGCGATCGCTGCCGGTACCGCGGCGAATATCGTGGTGCTGCACGTCACTTGAAGCGACGCCCTCCTCGCGGTTGTTGGCGTGCTCGGCCAGTCGCCATCAATTGGACAAATCCCGAGGCTTGAAATCCAATACCGGCGGACGCTACTTCCGCCACACCTGAACTGCCCACGGAGCCGAATTTGACTCGAGGCGGATGGCTCTTGGCCGGACTGGTCCTGGGGCTTATCGCGATCAGCGTCGCAGCCGTCGTGCTGGCATGGAAGCCTGCGCTGCCGCCGGTCCCTCCGGTCGCCGCGGCGAGCTTCGATCGCGCGACGGTGCTGCACGGCGAGACGCTCGCCCGACTGGGCAACTGTGGGACCTGTCACACTGCCGCCGGAGGCCGTCCATTTGCCGGTGGAAAAGCGGTGCAGACGCCGTTTGGGGCAATCTTCAGCACCAACATTACGCCCGACCCCGCGACCGGCCTTGGGCGCTGGTCACTGGAAGCTTTCATGCGCGCCATGCGCGAGGGAGTCTCGCGTGATGGCAGCTTCCTCTATCCGGCCTTCCCTTATGATCACTTCAGGCGCACCACTGATCGCGACCTCGCCGCACTTTATGCCTTCCTCATGACGCGCCCGCCCGTCTCGACACAGGCTGCGGAGAACCGGCTGGCCTGGCCATACGGATATCGGCCGTTGCTTGCCGGCTGGTCCTTCCTTTACGTGCGCAAGGAAGCGGTCGACGAGACCGATCGAGGGCGCTACCTCGCCGAAGGCCTTGCCCACTGCGGTGCCTGTCACACGCCGCGTGACCGCTGGGGCGCAGAAGTGGTTGACCGCGCCTATGACGGCGCTTGGGTAGACGGCTGGTACGCACCGCCCCTTAACGCCCGGTCGCCGGCGATCCACCCTTGGACGGAAGAGATGCTGTTCGCCTATCTGCGCACAGGCCTCAGTCCCATGCACGCGGCCGCTGCCGGTCCCATGGCAGAAGTGGTACGCGAGTTGTCTGGTGTTCCTGAAGCAGACGTGCGGGCGCTCGCGACCTACTTCGCCGGGTTGATGGCCGACGCGCCGGCCGCGACAGGCGGCAAGACAACAACCGACAAGCAAAGCGAGGCCGACCGGATGCATCCAGAGGGAGCGACATTGTTCGCAGGCGCCTGCGCATCCTGCCACGAGGCTGGTGCACCGATGATGATGCAGCAAGGACGTCCGCCGCTTGGCTGGGGCACTTCGCTGCATGTCGACGCCGCGCACGACACGCTCCACGTGATCGTGCAAGGCTTCGCACCTCCTGTTGGACGTGCAGGTCCAGCGATGCCGGCCTTCGGCAACGACTTCACCGATCGCCAACTCGCCGAGATCGCCGCTTACCTGCGGGCGCGCTACACCGACCTGCCGCCTTGGCCCAATCTCGAGCAGGCCGTCTCCGATGTGCGCAAGGAGGGTGGCCAATGATCTCCCTGACCGTGAATGGCGCCGCGCAGTCCGTCGATGCCGATCCCGACACGCCGCTACTCTATGTGCTGCGTGACGAACTCGGCCTCAATGGCGCGAAGTTCGGTTGCGGCCTTGGTCAGTGTGGAGCCTGTACCGTTCTGGTCGACGACCGGCCAGCCTTCTCGTGCCTGCTGCCGATCGCGGCTCTTGCTGGCCGCAAGGTGCGCACGATCGAGAGTCTCGGCACACCCGACCGTCCTGGCGCCCTCGCCGCAGCCTTCGAAGCCGAGCAAGCCGCGCAGTGCGGCTATTGCATCGCCGGCATGATCATGCGAGCGCAGGCCCTGCTCGAGCGCAACAATCGGCCAACGGAAGCGGAGTTGCGCGTCAGTCTCGCGCCCAATCTCTGCCGTTGTGGCACGCATATGCGCATCCTGCGCGCCGTCCGTCGGGCCGCTGCAGCAATGGGCGGCGGCGTGCAGGAGTCGTCACGGTGAACGGACTGACGCGTCGCTCGTTGCTGGCCAAGAGCGGCCTTGTGGTCGTGTTCGCAAGCTCGGGAGCAGCGGGGGCGCAGGAACCGGAGGAATCCGCCAACCTGCCCGGCGATCTCGACAAGTACCCCTTCCTCGACTCATGGATCCGCATCGACCCGAAGGGGCGCATCACCGTCTTCACCGGCAAGGCCGAGTTGGGTCAGGGATTGAGGACCGCGTTGATGCAGATCGCGGCCGATGAGCTCGAAGTGTCGCCCGCCAGCATCGAGCTCATCATGGCGGACACCGGACGAACGCCAGATGAAGGTATCACGGCGGGCAGTCATTCGATGCAGAACAGCGGCATGGCGATCCTGAATGCCGCGGCGAATGTTCGCGTGCTGCTGACGGACGCTGCTGCCTGGCGCTTCGCAAGCTCGGTCGACCAGATCGAGCTGCAGGACGGCATGGCTTACGGGCCGGGCGGTCTACGTCTGGGATACGGCGACCTTGCGGCCGGCTTCTCTCTACACGTGATGGCGAAACCTGATGTGCCAAGGCGCAGCAAGGGCCGCCGTTTGATCGGCGAGAACGTCCCGCGTGTCGACATTCCGGCAAAGGTGAACGGTGGTTCCGCTTATGTACAGGACATCCGCGCGGCGAATATGCTGCATGCTCGCGTCGTGCGCGGCCCCAGCGACGGCACACAGTTGAAGCCGGCCGATATCGACGCCGTGGCGAAGATGCCCGGCGTCGAGAAGGTAGTGCAGGACGGCCGGTTCATGGCGGTTCTCGCCGCCAAGGAGTGGCATGCCGTAAAGGCGCTGCGGCGATTGCAGGCGGCGGGCTGGGAACGCCGCGACACACCGCTTCCCTCCATCGATCTCTGCGACGTGATCCGGAAGTCTCCCGCACGTGACATCCCTATCTTCGGCTATCCTGGACCGCCGGCGCCGGCAGATGCCCGGATCGTGAAGGCACGCTACAGCCGGCCGTGCCTAATGCACGGCTCGATCGGACCGTCTTGTGCCGTGGCGTTGTGGGAAAATGGCAACCTCATCGTGTGGACGCACAGCCAGGGCGTCTCCCCTTTGCGCAAGTCGCTGGCGGAGTTCGTGCGCCTTCCGCTTGAAAGAGTGCACTGCATTCATGTCGAAGGATCGGGCTGCTACGGCCACAATGGCGCCGACGATGTTGCGGCCGACGCAGCCCTCGCGGCCCGCGCCGTTCCCGGTCGTCCGGTACGCATGCAATGGATGCGCGAGCAGGAACACGGCTGGGAGCCGCTGGGATCGGCGATGGTGGTCGAGTTGCAGGGCGCACTGGGGCGCGATGGCCGCATCGCTGGATGGCGCCACGATGTCTGGAGCAATGCGCACAACGGTCGTCCCATCAACGCCGGCGGGCTGCTCGCCGGTGCCGAGCTCGAACCGCCCTTCGCGCCACAGAAGCCGCAGCCGATCCCCATGCCGGAAGGTGGCGGCGATCGCAACGCCAACCCGATCTATGCCTTGCCCAACGCGAGCGGCACCCACCATTTCGTCGAACGCGCACCGCTGCGCGTTTCAGCGCTGCGCTCGCTCGGCGCTCACATGAATGTGTTCGCGATCGAAAGCTTCATGGACGAGATGGCGCATGCGGCGAACGCCGATCCCGTCGATTTCCGCCTCATCCATCTGCAAGACAGCCGTGCAAGAGAAGTGGTGGAGGCGGCAGCCAACCGCTTCGGCTGGAAGCGACGGGTCAAGGGCCGACCTGGTCGAGGTTATGGCTTCGGTTTCGCCCGATACAAGAATCTGGGTGCCTACTGCGCGCTCGCCATGGAAATCATGATCGAGCCTGACAGCGGCACAATCGAGGTGCGCCGCGTGGTGGCTGCTGTCGACAGTGGCGAAGCCGTGAGTCCCGACGGCATCCGCAACCAGATCGAAGGCGCGATCGTGCAGTCGTTGAGCTGGACCCAGATGGAAGCCGTGACCTTCGATGCCAGCCACCGCACCAGCTTCGACTGGAGCGCCTATCCGATCGTGCGCTTTCCTTCGGTGCCTGTATCGATCGAGGTCAACGTGATCGACCGCCCCGGCGAGCCCTTCCTGGGAACGGGCGAGGCAGGACAAGGGCCGGCCGCGGCAGCTCTCGCCAATGCAATCACCGATGCGATCGGCCATCGACTGCGCGACATGCCGCTCACCTCCGAGCGCATCAGGGCAGCCCTCCGCAGCTGACCCCCGTTTCAGAGGAAGGACATGCCGCCACTCAGCGCCACTGTCTGGCCCGTCATATAGGCGTTGCCGACCAGCATCAGCACAACTTGCGCGCATTCCTCCGGCGTGCCGAAGCGACCGAGCGGGATGCGTGCAGCCGAGGAAGCAAGGCCCGAGCGCACCATGTCGGTCTCGATCAGCGACGGTGCCACTGCATTCACCGTGATGCCGTCCTTCACCAGGCGCGCCGCATAGCCTCGCGTCAACCCTTCGAGGCCCGCCTTCGAGGCGTTGTAGTGCGGGCCGACGCCGCCGGCACCCCGCGCTGCGCCAGACGAGATGTTGACGATGCGACCCCACTTCTTCGCACGCATCCCGGGCACGACGGCCTGCGTGCACAGGAACGCCGATTTCAGGTTCACGGCGATCGTCTCGTCGAACACCTCTTCGGTCAGGTCATCGACGTTTCGAACAAGACCGATGCCGGCATTGTTCACCAGCACATCGATGGTGCCGAGTTCGTGTTGAACGGCTGCCACCATCGACGACACTTCGGCAGCCTTCGAAACATCGGCGCGGACCGCCATCGCATGTCGGCCTGCCTTGCGGATCGAATCGACGACCGCCTGCGCGTCGCCTGCTTTCTCCCGGAAATTTACAACAATAGCCGCGCCGGCTTCGGCTAGCGAAATTGCCACCGCACGTCCGATGCCGCGCGAACCTCCCGTGACCAGCGCCACCCGACCGCTGAGTTCCGCCATTTTCGCCTCCGTCTATCGACCACGCCGGACCAGCATGTTAGGCGAATGTCCGCCTGTTCAAGGAGGGTCTTATGCATCGGTTGGGTTTTGGCGCCTTTCTCGCTCCGCATCATCCTATCGGCGAACATCCGATGCTGCAGTTCCGGCGCGACCTGAAGTTCGTGCAGCACCTCGACGAGCTCGGCTTCGATGAATTCTGGTGCGGCGAGCATCATTCCTCCGGCTGGGAGATGATCGCCTCGCCCGAGATGTTCCTGGCGGCCGCGGGCGAGCACACCAAGCGCATCAAGCTCGCCACCGGCGTGGTCTCGCTGCCCTACCATCACCCGTACAATGTAGCCCAACGCATGGTGCAGCTCGACTACATGACGGGCGGCCGGGTGATCTTCGGTTCGGGTCCCGGGGCGCTGCCGTCCGACGCGCATACGCTTGGCATCGATCCGATGGTCCAACGCGACCGGCAGGACGAAGCGATCGGCATCATCCGCCGCCTGTTCAAGGGTGAGCGCGTGACCGCCAAGAGCGAGTGGTTCACGCTGAAGGACGCCGCACTTCAACTTCTCCCGCTGCAGGAGGACATGCCGTTCGCGGTCGCCTCTCAGATCAGCCCGTCGGGCATGACGCTGGCTGGCAAGTACGGGATTGGCATCATCTCGCTGGGCTCCCAGTCGAGCGCGGGCCTTACCGCCCTGCCGACGCAGTGGGGCTTCGCCGAGACGGCGGCCAAGAAACATGGTCAGACCGTTGACCGCAAGAACTGGCGCGTCCTGCTCAACTGGCACATCGCCGAAACACGCGAGAAGGCGATCGAAGAGGCCCGCCATGGCCTACTGCGCTGGCACAACGAATACGTCAACGGCACCCTGCAGTTGCCAGGCTCGGTGCCCTTCACGTCGCCCGAAGACGCGATCGAAAAGACGGCTTTTTCGCCCGGTTCCGCGGCGGTGATCGGCACACCGGACGATCTCGTGAAGATGATCAAGTCGGTGTACGAGAAGAGTGGTGGCTTCGGCACCGTGGTGGGTTTCGTCCACGATTGGGCGAACATCGAGAACACGTTCAAGAGCTGGGATCTGGTTGCCCGTTATGTCGCCCCCGAGATCAACGGATACGTTCGCAAACTTCGCGAATCGCAAAAGTTCCTGGTCGAGAATCGTGACGTGTTCCAGCGCGCCGGCCAGGCCGTCATGGCCAAGATCATGGAGAACGACGCAGCCGCCGAGGCACTCAAGGTCACCTCCTCGCCGCGCATTGCCGCCGCAGGGGCTGCGGTGCCAGATCTCGAGAAGGCGCGCGAGCGGGCAAAGTAGACACTGACGAACCGGAGCTCGCCATGACCATCGTCGTGGTGATGGGCGTCTCCGGGTCGGGCAAGACGACCGTGGCCGCCATGTTGGCGGGCGCCTTGCATTGCCAGTTCCTGGAAGGCGACGACCTTCACCCGCCATCGAACGTGGCGAAGATGCATGGTGGCACGCCGCTCACGGATGCCGACCGTTGGCCATGGCTCAGCAAGATCGCGGCGGAGATCGATGGCTGGCGTTCACGTGGCGAGTCGGGCGTGGTCACCTGCTCGGCGCTGAAACGCACCTATCGCGACATCCTCATCGGCGATCGCCCGGATGTCACGCTGGTCTACCTTCGCGGCTCACGCGAGCTGATCCAGCAGCGTATGGCGGCACGACACGAGCATTTCATGCCGGTGGCATTGCTCGACAGCCAGTTCGCAACGCTGGAAGAACCCGGTCCGGACGAACGTCCCGTCGTCGTCGATATTGGTGGTCGGCCAGCGGAGATCGTGGCGGAGATCGTGCGGCAGCTCGAGGCCCGCACCCGCTCCTAGGAGCCCGATGCCTTGGAGCCCGATGCCTTGGAGCCCGGCGGACCGGGAACGATACCGCTTTCCTGGCACAAGGTTTCCACGTCGGCGCGTTCCGGGTTGAAGGCGCCGATCTCGACCACGATGAACTCCGGTGTGGTGGTTTTCTCCGGCATCGCACCGATAAAGGGCGCCATGCCGATCAAGACGCCGGCCGAATTTCGGCCGTTCACGCCGCCACACACCGTGATCCAGCCGCGCTTGTTCTTGACCGCCTTCAGTTCGCCAAAGGAGGCTGTCCTGGGATCCTTCATCCATTTCAGGACCGAGGCGACTACGGCCTCCTGCTGGCGGACATCGAGTTTCACCGGAACGCCGGCTTCGAGCGCCGTGCCGGGTGGCGGCTCCGGGTAATCCCGGTATGGCTCGGGGAGGCTGACCGCCTTGTACGACGGGTCGACCGGCTTCTGCGCGCACGCGGCCACCATCGCGCATATGGCGAGCAACAGGTGCCCACGCATCTTTCCCACTCCCCCTTTAGAAAGAGCAGGTTAGGCCGACTTTATGATTTTTTCCACAGGTTCCGAGAAATGCCTTCATATCAAATGTATTCAATTAGGCTTCATCCACGCCGAAGGCTTGGCGCATGGCCTTTACCCCTTCTTGATGGGGTCCCCAAAGACGTCCGCCCACCAGGCCGCCGTCGACGACGAGGTCGTGGCCGTTGATGAAGGTCGACTCGTCGGAGGCCAGGAAGACGGCCGCATGGGCGATATCATCGGTCATGCCCGCCCGCGGGATCGGCTGGCCCTTGGCCATGCCGGCCTTCATCGCCTCGGCGTAGGCGTCGGCTTTGTCGGGCGGCAGGCCCAGCGCCTTGGCGAAAATTCCGGTGGCGATGCCGCCGGGCGAGATGGAGTTCACGCGCACGTTCTTTTCGCCGAGCTGCATGGCGGCGCAGACCGTCAGATGGTTCACCGCCGCCTTCGCCGCGCCATAGATCATTGAGGTCGAATAACCGGCGCGACGGCCGGCGACGCTGCCGTTGTTGATGATGCTGCCCGAGCCCTGCTTCATCATGATCGGCGCGGCATGCTTCATGCCCAGCATCACCGAGCGCACCAGCGTCGCCATCGCGGCATCGAAGCCATCGACCGGAACGGTTTCGATCCCGCCGACGGGCGCTGGGCCACCGGCATTGTTGAACAGGCAATCGAGCCGGCCCCATTTCGCAAGACATGCCTGGAACATCGCCTTGACGTCGGATTCTTGCGTAGCGTCCGTCTTCACGAACAGGCACTTGTCCTTGCCCAGCGCCTGCTCGAGCGAACGCCCCAGCTCCTCGCGCCGGCCCGTCGCCACTACCTTGGCGCCCTCCTTCACGAAGATCTCGACCGTGCGGCGACCGATACCGCTGGTGGCGCCTGTGACGATGGCAATCTTGCCGTCGAGCCTGCCCATGACTTTCTCCCTAGATGAGCTGTTCTAAATGACGGGCGCCAGCTTGTGCGCCACCAAGGAGGCATTGCGCGCCGCGATCGGCAGAAAGGCGAAGAAATCGAGATGGCTTTCCGCGCCGGCAAGATCGCTGAGACAGCGGACATTCACTAACGGCAGATTGCCGAAACTCTCTGCGACCTGCGCGACAGCACCGCCCTCCATCTCGCATGCCTGCGCTCCATAGGCGCCATGCAGCCTTTTTCGAGTGCGCTCGCTGTTCACGAAGCAGTCGCCGGTTGCGATCGGGCCAAAGCTCACGCGTGGCAAGCGCTGACCTGCGCCGACCTTCGCCGGCAGCGCTTCGAACGTTACGGCCGACGCAGCCGCCTTCAGGCGCTCGACCAGATCGGCCGGAAGGTCATAACCATGAGTGTCATCAAAACCCGGCATCGGCGCCTTTCCTGGTTGATAGGTCTTGAAGCCCGCCTCCATCTCGGCGCCGTAGTCGTACTGGATGTTACGCGTGCCCACGACGACATCGCCCACGCCCAGCTCCGGATCAAGGCCACCCGCCACACCGCAGAACATCAGCGCCCCGCAGGAAAAGCGGTCGAGCATTAGTGCCGCCGCAACGCCTGCGTTGACCTTGCCCATGCCGCATTCGACAAAAACCGCCTCGCGTCCGGCAATATGACCTTTGAGATACGACAGCCCGCCGACCGCGAGCTTGCCGCCGGAATCGTCGGCGAGATGTGCGAGTTCCTCGGGCATCGCGGAAATAACGCCCAAAAGCCTGTTTGCCATGGGCGAATGGGTTATAAGGTCGCCGCCGCCGATTCAACTACTTCGTGAATAGCCAACTCATCCGTGACTGCACCCCTTCCTTCGATTCAGATCCTCCGAGACGCCTGCACCGACTTCGCCCGCGATGCCGCACGCGAAATCATGCGCATCTATGCCGGCGACCTCGGCGCGCGCACCAAGGCCGACAAGAGTCCGGTGACCGATGCCGACCATGCCGCCGAGGCCATCATCCTGGCAGGCTTGGGCAAGCTCACCCCCGATACGCCGGTTGTTGCCGAGGAGGAGATGGCGGCGGGTCGTGTGCCCAAGCTCGATGGCGGACCGTTCTGGCTGGTCGACCCGCTGGATGGCACCAAGGAATTCATCAAGAGAAACGGTGAGTTCACCGTAAACATCGCCCTGATCGAAAGTGGCCAGCCGATCCTCGGCGTCGTCCTCGCGCCAGCGAGCGACACGCTGTGGCGCGGCGCGACGGCTCTGGGCGCCGACAAAAGCGACAAAGGCCGTGCCTTCGAGCGCATCACGACGCGCGTCCCTCCGTCTGCCGGGCTCACGGCCTGTGCCAGCCGCAGCCACGCGATCTATAGCGACCTCGACATCTGGTTCCGCAACAACGACCTCATCGTCGCGGAACGCAAGCAAGCAGGTTCGTCGCTCAAGTTCTGCCTGATTGCCGAAGGTCAGGCCGACATCTATCCGCGCTTCGGCCCGACCAACGAGTGGGATACCGCGGCAGGCCATGCCGTACTCGAGGCGGCGGGCGGCGAAGTGGTGACAACGGACGGCAAGCCCCTGCACTACGGCAAGCCGAACTTCTCCAATCCGCATTTCATTGCCCGCAGCAAGGCGGCGCGGTGAGAATCGTCGAGCCGACAGCCGCCGCGATCGACGAGGCCGCACGCCTCCTGCGCGCCGGCGGGCTGGTCGCCTTCTCGACCGAGACTGTCTATGGCCTGGGCGGCGACGCCACCAACGAGCGCGCGGTCGCCGCCATCTTCGACGCCAAAGGCCGGCCGATGTTCAATCCCCTGATCGCGCACGTGCCAGATGTCCGAGAGGCGCAACGCTTCGTGCAATGGAGCGATGCGGCCGACAGGCTCGCCGCGAAATTCTGGCCCGGTCCCCTGACCTTTGTCCTGCCACGAGCTGAGCGCTCGCCGATCGCCCTGCTGGCAACGGCGGGACTCGACACGGTGGCCATCCGCGCTCCCTCGCACCCGGTGGCCCAGGCATTGATCCGCGCCGCCGAATTGCCGATTGCAGCACCCTCGGCCAACCGCAGCGGCGCCGTCAGCCCGACGCGAGCCGAGCATGTCGCACAATCGCTCGGCGAGCGCGTTCCGCTGATCCTCGATGGCGGGCCCTGTGTCGTCGGTTTGGAATCCACCGTGCTGGATCTCACGGGTGCAACCCCTGTGCTGCTACGGCCAGGTGGCGCGACGCGCGAGGCGATCGAAGGCGTGGTCGGCCCTATCGTGCTGTCCGAGGCTCTGCCGACAGGCGCTGCCGCGCGATCATCGCCCGGCCAGCTTGCCAGCCACTACGCTCCGTCGCGGCCTGTGCGGCTCGAGGCCACCAGCGTTTCGCCCGACGAAGCCCTGCTCGCTTTCGGTGCCCACCCGCCGGCGGGCGCCAGGCTGACCTGCAACCTCAGCCCCACCGGTGATCTCGCAGAGGCCGCGGCGAACCTCTTCGCCCAGATGCGCGCGCTAGACCGGCCGGAAATCAGCCGCATCGCCGTCATGCCCATTCCGCAAACCGGACTGGGGCTTGCGATCAACGACCGCCTGCGCCGGGCCGCCGCGGATGACGGAGCAAGAGGGCGGAGCTAAGCTCGCGGGCAAAGAGAGGAAACGATGCCCGACACCGCCATTCCCCCTACTATCCCGACCGTTCCGGTGACGCCGGCCGTCCTCGACGCCTTGCGCGCCATCGTGGGCGACAAGGGCCTGATCCTGGACGAGCAGGGCAAGCAGCCGTTCGTGACCGATTGGCGTGGCTCGCTTGTCGGCACAGCGGCCGTGGTCGTGCGCCCCGCCAACACCGAGGAAGTTTCCAAGGTCGTGAAGCTCTGCCACGACAATGGCATCGCCATCGTGCCGCAAGGCGGCAACACCGGCCTGATGGGCGGCGCCACGCCCTGGCCCACGCACCAGGGCATCCTGCTGTCGCTCGGCCGCATGAACCATGTGCTGGAGGTCGATCCGGTCGGTTATTCCATGACGGTCGAGGCAGGCTGCGTGCTGCAGACCCTGCAGGAAACAGCGGCGGGCCATGACCGGTTCTTTCCGCTCAGCCTCGGCGCGCAGGGCTCGTGCATGATCGGCGGCAATCTTTCGACTAACGCCGGCGGTGTGCAGGTGCTGCGCTATGGCAATGCGCGCAATCTCGTGATGGGCCTCGAGGTGGTGCTGCCCAACGGCGACATCTGGGACGGCCTGCGCTCGCTCAAGAAGGACAATACTGGTTACGACCTCAAGCATCTTTTCATGGGCGCCGAAGGCACGCTCGGCATCATCACCAAGGCTGTGCTGAAGCTCTGGCCTGCGCCGAAGGACGTCTGTACCGCTTGGCTCGCAGTCCGCGATCCTCAGGCAGCGATCGAGATCCTGTCTGAGGCGCATGCGGCGTCGGAGGACAATGTCGGTTCCTGTGAGCTGATGAGCCGCGCCTGCACCGACATGGTGCTGCGCCACATTCCCGGCACGCAGGATCCGCTGAAGGCGGAAACGCCGTGGTACCTGCTGCTCGAATGGTCGTCGTCGCGGCCGCGCCAGGACGGCGCTGAGGGCATGTCGGAGAAGATGGAGCAATTTCTCGCCGACCAGATGGAAGCAGGCCGCGTGCTCGACGCCGTGATCTCGCAGACCGAGGCACAGTCGCGCAACATGTGGCGCATTCGTGAGGGTGTGGCCGAGGCTTCGCGGGCCGAGGGACCGGGGCTGAGCTACGACATCTCGGTATCGATCTCGAAGATTCCCGAGTTCATCGACAAAGGCATCAAGGCGGCGCTCGACATTCTGCCGACGATCCGCCCCTATCCTCTGGGCCATATCGGCGACGGCAACATCCACTTTTCCTTCATGGGCCCCAAAGGCATGGATCGCGGGGTGTTGAAACAATACTCACCGGCCATCACCCGGGCGGTGAACGATCTCATCACCTCGATGGCGGGGTCGATCTCGGCCGAGCACGGGATTGGCATCGAAAAGCTCGACGAGCTCGCGCACTACCGTTCCAGGATCGAGCTCGACACCATGCGCACCATCAAGCGGGCACTCGATCCCAAGAACCTCATGAATCCCGGCAAGGTGTTGCGCCTCTCATGAGCTTCAACGCACCCGCATTTGTCGAAAAGCTGCGATCGATCGTCGGCGACAAAGGCCTGATCACCGACGATCAGGACAAGCACCCCTATCTCACCGATTGGCGGGAAAATTATCTCGGCACGGCGGTTGCCGTCGTCCGGCCTGCCTCGACCGAGGAAGTGGCCGGGGTCGTCAGGCTTTGCGCCGCCGAAACGGTCGCGGTGGTGCCCCAGGGCGGCAACACAGGGCTGGTCGGCGGCGGCATGCCGCACGAGACAGGCCGCGAGATCGTTCTTTCTCTCACCCGCATGAACCGCATCCTCGAGGTCGATACCATCGGCTATTCGATGACCGTCGAGGCAGGCGCCGTGCTGAAGACCATCCAGGAGACGGCAGCGGCCCACGACCGGCTCTTTCCGCTGAGCCTTGCCGCGGAGGGAAGCTGCACGATCGGCGGCAATCTTTCGACCAACGCTGGCGGCGTGCAGGTGCTTCACTACGGCAACGCGCGTCAGCTCGTGCTCGGCCTCGAGGTGGTGACTCCGGCCGGTGAAATCTGGAACGGCCTGCGGGCGCTGAAGAAGGACAACACCGGCTACGACCTGCGTGACCTCTATCTCGGCGCTGAAGGCACGCTCGGCGTCATCACCAAGGCGGTGCTGAAGCTCTGGCCGAAGCCCAAGGATCGCGCGACCTCGTGGATCGCCGTGGCCTCACCCGAGGCTGCCGTCGAGCTGCTGAGCGGCGCGCACGCTGCGTCCGAGGACAATGTCACCTCCTGCGAGCTGATGAGCCGCCAGGGCGTCGAGTTCGTGCTGAAGCATATTCCGGGCGCTGTCGATCCTCTGGCCGAAAAGCACGACTGGTACGTACTGCTCGAATGGTCGTCCACGCGCGCCCGCCGCGACGGTGAGAACCAGGGCGGCCTTGCCGAGAAGATGGAAACCTACCTGGGCGAAGTCATGGAAAAGGGCCTCGTGCTCGATGCCGCCGTCGCTCAGAACGAGGCACAGGCACGCGCCTTCTGGGCTTTGCGCGAGAATCATTCCGAGGCCCAGAAGCGCGAAGGGCCGTCGATCAAGCACGACATCTCCGTCGCGGTGAGCAAGATCCCGTCCTTCATGCAAGAGGGCCTGGCGGCGATGAGGAAGGCTCTGCCGGAAGGCCGGCCTGTGCCGTTCGGCCATGTCGGCGACGGCAACCTGCATTTCAACTGCCAGGCGCCTGACGGCTGGGACAAGGCGCGCTTCATGACGCATGGCGATGCGATCAGCGGCGCGGTTTACGACGTCGTCGTTCGCTACGGCGGCTCGATCTCGGCCGAACATGGAATCGGGCGATTGAAGGTCGACGAACTCGCGCACTACCGCAGCAAGATCGAACTCGACGTGATGCGCACGCTGAAACGCGCACTCGACCCGCAAGACATCATGAATCCCGGCAAGATCGTGCGGATCTGATCCGCTAGCGTCGATCGTCTTCCCGGCGGTCGACGATCTCGTAGGAAACATCGGTGATCTTGGCGCGCGGACGGTCGGGCGGGCCAGCCGACGGTCGACGGTCGAGGAACGATCGCAGCCACTGCTTTGCCTTGAGGGCAAAGATCACCAGCAGTGCGATCGCGGCAACGCCCGCGATCACGGCAAAGCCCAGCACCGCCAGAACGACGAAGCCGATCAGGCCCAGGATCCCCTGAAGCCAGACGCGCGCCGGCAGACGCGCCAGGAGCTCGAAGAATTGCCGTGCGTTCACTGCGCCCACTTCTTCTCGAAGTCCCACACCTCAGGAAAACCCATGAGTTCGTGCATGCCGCGATATTGCGGCACCTTGATGTCGAGGCTCGTGCCTTTTTCCTTGAGGTGCTGCCAGGCCTCGCGCATCGCCTCGGCGGCGACACTGAAGCCTAGCCCTGGATATATGGCAAGATCGAAGCCCCACTGCTTGAGCTTGGTCGCCGCCACCCGCGGCGTCTTGCCGAATTCCACCATGTTGGCGAGCAGCGGCTTCTGCACCTCGCGGCCGATGCGTTCCAGTTCTGCCTCGCTCTCCGGCGATTCGACGAAAATGATGTCTGCGCCCGCGTCCTCATAGAGCTTCGCGCGGCGCAGCGCCTCGTCGAGCCCAAGCGCGGTCCGCGCATCCGTGCGTGCCACGATCAACGTCGCGGGATCACGCCGCGCTTCGGCCGCGACCTTTATCTTGAGCACCATGTCCTCGGCCGGCACCACGCGGCGGCCGGGCGTATGACCACATTTCTTGGGCATCTCCTGATCCTCGATCTGGATCGCGGCGACGCCCGCCGCCTCATAGCCGCGCACCGTGCGCTGCACGTTCAGCAGCCCGCCGTAACCGGTGTCGGCGTCGGCGATCAGGGGCGTATCGACTACCGAGCAGATCATCTCGGCGCGGCCCACCATGTCCGAATAGGTGGCGAGCCCGGCATCCGGCAAGCCGAGCATCGACGCCGTCGCGCCGTATCCCGTCATGTAGAGTGCCGGAAAACCCATGTGGTCGGCGACGCGTGCCGAGATCCCGTCATAGATTCCCGGCGCCAGGATGAATTCGCCCTTCCCCAGCAACGCCCGCAAAGCGGCAGCCTTCGCATTTCCAGCCATGTCGACCTCTCTTGCCTTCTTCGGTCGACATTGCGCCTCGGCCCGGCGCTGATGGCAAGGCCAGCCGTCGGAGCGCCCGGAGGCGCTCCGAATTCGAGCGAAGGAACGTCAGACCGAAACGGGCTTCAGTTCACTCGAGCCCGAGGCCTGGCAGAAGGTCGTGGTCTCGCGCGTCGTCTGCCCATTCTTGGTGGCCGTGAGCTCGATCGGCCGGCAGGTTCCGCCGTCCGGACGCGCGGTCTTCGGCCCGGCCGGCTTAGCGGCAACAACGGTCGGTGGCGGCGGAGGTTCTGATGAATTGGTCTTCGCCGGCTCGACGGTATAGACCGTGGCCTCGTCGGTGTCTGATGCGTAGGCGCGCTGCGTCGCCTCGGCGAGGCGGCGACGCTCCTGATCATCGAGCGCACGCCCGACCAGATTGCCGGCCAGAGCGCCCACCAGCGCACCGCCGATCACGCCACCCGCGCCATGGAAGGCAAGGCCGCCGACCGTACCGCCCAGTGCCGCTCCCAAAATCGTTCCCGTGGTCTGGTTGGACGGCTGCGAATCATTGCCCGTCATGCAGCCTGCCGCAATCGCGCAAGCGACTGCGATCGCCGCGATCCGCGTTGCAATCCTCGCGGCTGTGGGTGCCCCCAAAATCATCGTCATCTCAAACATCTCCGTTTGTATTCTGTTACTTTCACTCTACTCCACAGGGATTGGGCGCGGTTTCGCGCCTCATCTTCGGCATCCGCGTAGGCGCGAGGCGCATCGCACGACGCCAGCACCAGACCGATGCGGACAAGCGCCAGCGCAAGGTCGGTTCTTTCGGAATCGGGGACTTCGGCGAGCGGTCCCCTCGCATTCAATGGCGTGATCAGGCAGCGATAGAGCGGCGAGCCGTCCGTCAAGCGATCGGTCTGCCGGCATCTGAGGTTCCGCGGCTGGGCTGCAAGCGCATTGACCGCGAGCTGCCGCAACGATGGATCGTCGACGATGTCGACGCCCTGCAGGCGAAGCTCGTCGGCGTGGTCCTTCAGGCCGATCATCATCAGCGTCTTGCCGAAATGGTCGAAGTCGCCGGCCACGAACTCGATCGCCTTGCGTGCGGCCTCGATCTCCTTGTGACGAGCCACGGCCTCCTGCTCGGCCTTCGCCTTGGCTGCCTCCGCAAGCTCGGCCTCGATCTTCTGCCGCTTCTCCTCCTCGAGCTTTCGGCGTTCAGCCGCTTCCGCCTCGGCCTTGTGACGCTCCTCCGCCTCGGCCCGGAGCCTTACCGCCTCCTGCTCGGCTTCCTTGCGGGCGGCCTCGGCCTGCTCTGCCGCAGCACGCGCCTTGACCATCTCGGGGTCGGGGCCGCGCAATGCGACGGCGTAGTAGCCCCCGCCCGCCAGCAGCGCGACGACAATGCCTGCCAATGCCATCCAGAGCCCCGTCCGGCGCTTCGCCGGCGCCTTCGCCTCTTCGGATGCGGATGGCGGGGAGTCCCCTGGCGGCGAGGCAGGATCAAGCAGCGCCGCCGGCCGGTTCATCACCACCGTTGAATCGCCGCGAGGTCCAGTGCCGAGAGCAAGAAGCGGTCGCCAGGCCTCGATGCTCTGCGGGCGATCGCGCGCAGCCAGCGACAGACCGGCATCGATCCCGGCCAGCAGACCGGGCGCGAAGCCCGCAGGCCTGAGTTGGGTCAGCGGCTGATAGCTGTCGTCGAGCATGCGATCGAAGCTGCCGGGCGGAACCTTGCCCGCGATCGCATGGTAGAGCGTGGCCGACAGGCCATAGATGTCGGTCGGCGGCCCCTGCCTGGCCGAGGTCATCTGCTCGGGTGCCGCGTAGCCAGGCGTGAAGATGGCCGTCATCGCGGTGGTGCGGCCGGCGATCGCCGCACGCGAGGCGCCGAAGTCAATCAGGGTCGGATGGCCATCGGCATTCAGCAGAATGTTGCCGGGCTTGATGTCGCGATGGAGAAAGCCGGCGTCATGGACCTGCTGCAGGCCATCGAGCAGCGGCTTCAGGATCCCGTCGATTTCATCGGCCCCGAGTGGGCCTTGCCGCAAGCGATCCTCCAGCGTCGGACCGCTCAGCAACTCCATGATGATGTAGGCGGTGCCATTGGCTTCGAGGAAATCGAACACGTGCACGATCGACGAACTGCCGTGAAGCGTGGCCAGTGTCCGACCTTCCGATACGAAACGCTCGCGTCCCCACTCGAAGTCATCGGCATGCTTGGTGGTCCGTGGCATCACCGTCGTGCCGCCCTGCCGCATGGCCAGCGCGTAGGGCAGATACTCCTTGATCGCGACTTCGCGTTTGAGCAGGACATCGCGCGCGCGATAGGTGATGCCGAAACCACCTTGGCCCAGGACGGCGACGATCTCGTATCGGCCGATCGTCTGGCCGGGACTGAGAGCCGTGAAATCGACCTCGGGAGGCTGGAGCGATCCCGAGTCGGCGGTATTCGACGAATTGGTCATTGCGCCTGGCGGCCCTAGACCTGCCGAACCGATAGTTCGACGTCTCCGACCCGCAACCGGCTGCCGATCTGCAAGGGAACCGGTACCCCGGCGCGTGCGATCGCTCCGTTCACGGCAGTACCGTTGGTCGAGCCCAGGTCCTCGACCTGCAGCGCGTCGCCGTTGAGCATGAGCCGTGCATGACGGCGCGACACGGTCGGATGAGGAACAACGAGCTCACACTGATCGGCCGCACGGCCGATCGCCATGCCCTGCGCCAGGGTCACGAGCCGGTCGAGCGCGACATCGAAGGAGAATTTCTGCCCGGCCGAGTTTACCCCCTCGAAGCGCAGCGTGATTTGCGGCAGAAGCCGTGTCGTCGTTTTGGCCGCCTCGTCGACGAGGCCCGAAGTGGTGGCATTGCGGACATGGAAAATCTGGACCGGCCGGCTCACATTCTTGAGCTTGTGCTCGCCGCCATCGACGAACGCATAGTCGATCCTGAGTTCCGTCACATCGCGCACGGCGCGCGACACCGCGATCCCGCCGGGATCGGCGATCGCCTGGATGCGCGCGGCGAGGTTGACGCCGTCGCCGAAGATGTTCTGGTCTTCCTGGTCGACGATCACCTCGCCAAGATGCACGCCGATGCGGAACAGCATGCGCTGATTTTCTGCCAGCGCCTCGTTGAACCGCGCCATGCGCTCCTGGATATCGATGGCAGAGGCCAGCGCACGAACCGCCGAGCCGAACTCGGCCAGCATGGCATCGCCCGCCGTGCCGACCAACCGACCGCTGCCCGCCTCGATGGCGGGTTTCCAGACCTCTGCCTGGGCCGACTTCAAGTGGCGGAAGGTACGAGTCTCCGCGCCCTCCATCATCCGAGTGAATCCGGCAAGGTCGGCGTGGACAATAGCGGCCAAGCGACGCTGCGTGGTCGGAGCCAAGTTCTTACCTGCCTTTGAAGGCCGGGGGCCGGCGTTCGCGCAAAGCGGATAGCCCCTCGCGTAGATCATCCGAGGTCTGGCATTCGCGGATGCCCTCGCGAATCCGGCCGATGTCGGGTTCGGCCTGGGCGAATTGCTCAATGGCACGCTTCATGTTCGACATCGAAAGTGGCGCGAGGCCGGCCAGGCGGGCCGCGATCTCGTCGATCTTCGCGGGGAAGTCGGCGCGCTCGACCAGCCAGTCGAGATAGCCGACCCGCAGTAGATCCTCGTCGGTGAAATCCTCCGACAGCAGAAATGCCCGCTTTGCAAAGCTCGGGCTCACCTTCTGAGTGTAGCGACGCAAACCGCTGGGGTAGTAATGCAGGCCGAAGCGCGCCGCCGGCATGAAGAAGCGCATGCCCTTCACGCCCAACCGGAAATCGCAGGCCAGCGCCATGTCGGTCGCTCCGCCATAGACGCCGCCGTTCAGCGCGCACAGGGTCGGCATCTGCATGGCCTCGAGTCGGTCCATGACGGTCTCGAAGCTGTCGCGGCCTTCCGAAGGGCGGGAATTCTTGCCCGAGGGAATGGAACCCAGATCATAGCCGGAGCAAAAGGTCTTCTCCCCGGCCCCCGTCAACACCGTCACCCGCACATCGGGGTTGGCGTCGGCGGCTTCGATCGCCTCGCGCAGCAGGGCAAGGCCCGCCGTATCCAGTCGATTGTGCTTGGCGGGATCGTTGAGCGTGATGGTGGCGCGTTGGCCGTCAATGGCGAGCAAAACGGTGTCGGTCATGTCGCTCTCAACATAGCTGACCCCGTCGCCAAAGGCGACCGAGCCCGGCATAGTGCCCACCGGAGGAGCCGAGAGTTATGACCTACACCGCCCCCCTCGCCGACATGCGTTTCGCGTTGCGCGAAGTCGCCGGCCTTGGCCAAGTCGCTCTCTTGCCGGGCTACGAGCACGCAACAGACGATACAATTGATGCAGTTTTGGAGGAGGCTGCCCGGCTTGCCGGTACCGGCCTCGCGCCGCTCAACCGCGAGGGGGACAAGGCAGGTGCGCGGCTGGAGAACGGTGTGGTGCGCACCGCGCCCGGCTTTGTCGAGATCTACAAGGAGTTCGTGCAGGGGGGCTGGAATTCCATGCCCTTCGATCCCGAATTTGGCGGCCAGGGAATGCCCTGGCTGCTGGCGGCGACCGTCCAGGAGATGTGGCAGGCGGCCAATATGGGCTTTGGCCTGGTCCTGCTCCTGAACCAGGGGGCGATCGACGCCATCCACCACCATGGCTCGGCCGAGCAGAAGGCCACCTATCTACCCAAAATGATCTCGGGCGAATGGACGGGGACCATGAACCTCACCGAGCCGCAGGCAGGCTCGGACCTCGGCCAACTCAAGGCCCGGGCGGTGAAATCAGGGGATCATTACCTGATCACGGGCCAGAAGATCTTCATCACCTACGGCGAGCACGATTTGACCGAGAACATCGTGCATCTCGTGCTGGCGCGCACGCCCGACGCGCCGGCCGGCGTGCGCGGCATCTCGCTGTTCATCGTGCCGAAATTCCTGGTCGATGCCGACGGCAAGCTCGGCAAGCGCAACGACCTGCGCTGCGTCTCGCTCGAGCACAAACTCGGCATCCATGCGAGCCCCACTTGCGTAATGTCCTACGGCGACGACGGCGGCGCCGTCGGCTACCTGGTGGGCGAAGAAGGCCGTGGCCTCTCCTACATGTTCACTATGATGAACAACGCCCGCCTCTCGGTCGGCATCCAGGGCCTGGCGATCGCCGAACGGGCCTACCAGCAGGCGGCGGAATTCGCCCGCACGCGGGTGCAATCGAAGGACGACGCGAGCCCTGACGCCAAGCCCGTCCCGATCGTGCATCATGCCGATGTACGGCGCATGCTGATGACCATGCGTGCCCAGATCGAGGCGATGCGCGCGCTGGGCTACTATACGGCGGCAGGTATCGATGGCGCGCTGAAACACCCCGACAAGGACGCCGCTCGTAAAACGCAGGATCGCGTCGACCTCCTAATCCCGATCGTGAAGGCCTGGTTCACCGATCTCGGCAACGAGATCGCCTCGACGGGCGTGCAGATCCATGGCGGCATGGGCTTCATTGAGGAAACCGGCGCCGCCCAGCACCTGCGCGATGCCCGCATCCTGCCAATCTATGAAGGCACCAACGGCATCCAGGCCCGCGACCTGGTGGGCCGCAAGGTCGCCAAGGACGGCGGTGAGGCCATGCAGGGCCTGGTGGCCGAGATGCGGGTGCTGGCGCGAGAGATGGCGGCCGCCCCCGGCGATGACCTGGCAGCGATCCGAAGCGGCGTCCGGGCCGCCGCCGACGCCTTGGAGGAAGCCACCAACTGGGCGGCCCAATCGGTGAAGGCGGACCTTACGGCAGCGCTGGCGGGCTCGGTGCCGTTCCTGCGGCTTGCCGGCACGGCGCTCGGCGGCTGGCTGCTGGCGAAGGGCGCCTTGGTGGCCCATGCCAAGCTCGCCGCCCGCGATGGCGATCCCGCCTTCCTGCAAGCGAAGCTCGTGACGGCGCGCTTCTACGCCGACGTGATCCTGCCGCCGGCGCTGGCCCAACTCGGTCCGCTCAAGGCAGCGGGACGAACGGTCTTCGCCCTGAAGGAGGAGCAATTCTGAGCCACGGCCTGATCGAGCTGCCCGAAGACGAGGCCCGGGCCTTCGCCCAGCGCTTCAACCTCGCCGCGCTCGAACGGCCGTTCCTCGACGATCCTTTTCCCTACTACCACGCGCTGCGCCGCCACGCGCCGATGAAGCGCCTGCCCGACGGCAGCGTCTTCCTTTCCCGCTACGCTGATGTCGCGGTCTGCTATCGCGACGCCCGCATGAGCTCCGACAAGAAGGCGGAGTTCGGCCCCAAGTTCGGCGTCGACAGTCCGCTTTATCGACATCACACGACCAGCCTGGTCTTCAACGATCCGCCCCTGCACACGCGGGTGCGCAAGCTGCTGGCGGCTGCCTTCACGCCGCGCGCCCTGGCCACCCTGCAGCCGCGCATCGAGGCCGTGGTCGACGGACTCCTGGATGCATATGCCGCCCACGGCCGCATGGACCTCGTCGAGGATTTCGCCTTCCGCCTGCCTGTCGAAGTGATCTGCGACATGCTGGGTGTGCCGAAAGGCGAGCGAGCCCCCTTCCGCCGCTACTCCCTGGCCATCCTGGGCGCCCTGGAACCGGTCGCCGGACCCGAACGGCAGGTGGCCGGCAACGCCGCCGTCGCCGAGTTCTCCGCCTATCTCGACGATCTGGTGGCCGAGCGGCGCAAGCGACCAGCCGACGACCACGACATCCTGGGCATCCTGGTCCACGGCGAGGTCGACGGCGAGCGGCTGACGCAGGCGGAGCTGGTACAGAACTGCATCTTCCTCCTGAATGCCGGGCACGAGACCACCACCAACCTGATCGGCAACACGATCGATGCCCTGCTGCGCTTCCCTGACGAGCTGCGACGCCTCAAGGCCGACCCCGACCTCTTGAAGACCTGCATCGAGGAAAGCCTGCGCTTCGAAAGCTCCAACCAGCTCGGCAACCGACGCCTGTCGGCCGACCTCGATATCGGCGGCGAGAGGCTGACGGCCGGCACCTACATCCACATCGGCATCGGTGCGGCCAACCGCGATCCTGCCCAGTTTCCCGACCCGGACCGCTTCGACGCGGGCCGCGACCCCAATCGCCACTTCGCCTTCGGTTCGGGCGTGCATATGTGCCTCGGCGCCGTGCTCGCGCGCTTGGAAGGCACCATTGCCATCGGCCGCCTGGTGGGCCGCTTCGAAGGCCTCGCCCGCAACGGCGAACCCGAACGCGGCGGCCGCGCCCGCTTCCGCGGCTTCAACAAATATCCGGTCGCATGGACGAGCGTCTCGGCTTGAGGCCAAAGAAAAACGCCCGGTCGAAGACCGGGCGTTTTAAATTCGATGAAGAAAAGAGACCTATGCTGCTTCCTGTTGCTCGGTCTCGGCCGACGGACCGGAGTCCTGGCCCTTGGCAGCCGTGTCGCGTTCGACAAACTCGATCACTGCCATCGGGGCGGCATCGCCGAAGCGGTAGCCGGCCTTCAGAACCCGCAGGTAGCCGCCGTTGCGCTTGGCGTAGCGCGGCCCGAGCGTCGTAAAGAGCTTGTCGGCCACATAGGGATCGCGCAGGAAGCCAATCGCCTGGCGGCGAGCATGCAAGCCGCCCCTCTTGCCGAGCGTGACCAGCTTCTCGACGATCGGACGCAGGTCCTTCGCCTTGTGCAGCGTGGTCGTGATCTGCTCATGCTTGATGAGCGCGCCGGCGAGATTCATGAACATCGCCTTGCGATGCTCCGCCGTGCGGTGGAATTTCCGGCCGCGATTTCCGTGACGCATGACTAAAGTCCCCTTGCCGGCCTAGTACGGCTCTTCCAGCCGCTTGGCCATTTCCTCGATATTGTCCGGCGGCCAACCCGGGATTTCCATGCCCAGGTGAAGGCCCATGCCGGCCAGCACTTCCTTGATCTCGTTCAACGACTTGCGGCCGAAGTTCGGCGTGCGCAGCATCTCCGCCTCGGTCTTCTGCACCAGATCGCCAATGTAGATGATGTTGTCGTTCTTCAGGCAGTTGGCCGAACGAACCGACAGTTCGAGCTCGTCGACCTTGCGCAGGAGGTTCCGGTTGAACGGGAAGTCGTCCTGCTGCTCTTCCTTGCGGACCTCGCGCGGCTCCTCGAAGTTGATGAAGAGCTGGAGCTGGTCCTGCAGGATGCGCGCGGCCAGCGCCACGGCGTCGGCCGGCAGAGTCGTGCCGTTGGTCTCGACCGTCATCGAGAGCTTGTCGTAGTCGGTCACCTGGCCAACGCGGCTGTTCTCGATCTTGTAGGAGACTCGCTTCACCGGGCTGAACACCGAATCGACCGGGATCAGGCCGATAGGCGCGTCCTCGGCGCGGTTGGCCGAGGCCGGGATGTAGCCCTTGCCAGTGGCGACCATCAGCTCCATCGAGATCGAGGCACCGTCGTCGAGCGTGCAGATCAGGTGCTTGGGATCCATGATCTGGACGTCGCCCGGCAGCTCGATCATGCCGGCCGTGACCTCGCCCGGGCCCACGGCGCGCAGATAAAGACGCTGCGGGCGGTCGCCCTGCATCTTGACGGCCATCGCCTTGATGTTGAGGACTACGTCGACCACGTCCTCTCGGACGCCGGGGATGGAAGAGAATTCGTGCAGCACGTTGTCGATCTTGATCGACGTCACGGCGGCACCCTGGAGCGAGGACAGCAACACGCGGCGCAGCGCGTTGCCAAGCGTGAGACCGAAGCCGCGCTCGAGTGGCTCGGCGACGATCGTCGCCGTGCGGGCTGGCTCGACGCCCGCTTCGGTGACAAGCTTCTCCGGCTTGATGAGATCTTGCCAGTTCTTCTGAAGCACGGGGGCTACCTCTCTAGACCGGTTGGTTCACGCGAGCCGAGGGCTCGCGCCACATTCAAAACAGCGCCGCGCAACAGGTGCGCTGACGCTCGAACTCAGACGCGACGACGCCTCATACCCGACGACGCTTGGGCGGGCGGCAGCCGTTGTGCGGGATCGGCGTCACGTCGCGGATCGCGGTGACGGCGAGGCCGACGGCCTGCAGCGCACGCAGTGCCGACTCACGGCCCGAACCGGGGCCACGCACTTCGATCTCGAGCGTGCGCATGCCATGCTCCATCGCCTTGCGGCCGGCATTTTCCGCTGCCATCTGCGCAGCGAAGGGCGTCGACTTGCGCGAGCCCTTGAAGCCCTGCTGCCCCGACGACGACCAAGCGATGGTGTTGCCCTGGGCGTCGGTGATCGTAACGATCGTGTTGTTGAACGAGGCGTTCACATGGGCAACGCCGGCGATGATGTTCTTGCGTTCCTTGCGGCGAGGACGCGCAGCGGTAGCGGCGCCACTGGCGGCGGCTGCAGGCTTGGCCATAATGCGGATCCCCTTGGTTTACTTCGTCACTTTTTTCTTGCCGGCGATCGGCTTGGCCGGACCCTTGCGGGTACGCGCATTGGTGTGCGTGCGCTGGCCGTGAACCGGCAGGCCGCGGCGATGCCGCAGTCCGCGATAGCAGGCGAGGTCCATCAAGCGCTTGATGTTCATCGCCACTTCACGGCGCAGATCACCCTCGACCGAGTAGTCCCGATCGATCGTCTCGCGGATGCGGATAACTTCGTCGTCGGTCAGCGTGTTGACGCGCCGCGACTCGTCGATCCCCACTTTCCCCAGGATTTCCTTGGCTTTCGCCTGGCCAATCCCGTGGATGTACTGCAACCCGACCACCACCCGCTTGGCGGTCGGAATGTTGACGCCGGCTATGCGAGCCAAAGTTCCAACTCCTTCAAAGGCTTACGGCGCGCTAGTGCGCGCCCGTATGACGTTCCGCTGGCCCCGGAAAAGCGCGCGATTATATGTACCCGCACCCCCGAGTCAACGGATCTCGAACTTGTCAAGCCCCTGCCAAAACAGCGCGGATTTGACGGTACACATCGTCCATAGCGGCCATCCCATCGACCTTCCTCAACACCTTGCGGGCGCCGTAGTAGGGCAGCAGTGGCTCCGTCTGGGCCCGATAGGCGGCCATCCGGGTCTTCATCGTCTCGGCGTTGTCGTCCTTGCGGCGGGTGAACTCCTTCGACCCGCAGACATCGCAAACACCGTCGACCTTGGGGCGCTTGAATTTGTCATGGTAGCCCGCCCCGCACTTCGCGCAGGTGAAGCGGCCGACCACACGCTCGGTCAGCGCCTTCTCGTCCACCTCCATCTCGACCACGCGGTCGAGCGTTTTCCCCGTCTTGGCCAGCATCTGGTCGAGAGCCTCGGCCTGCGCCTCCGTCCGGGGAAAGCCGTCGAGGATGAAGCCCTTGGCGCAGTCCGGCTGCCCGATCCGGTCCTCGATCAGGCCGACCATCAGCGCGTCCGGCACCAGCTGACCTTTGTCCATGATGCCCTTGGCCTTCTTGCCGAGCTCGCTGCCCGAGGCCACCGCCGCCCGCAGCATGTCTCCGGTCGAAAGCTGCACCATGCCGAGATCAGCCTGGAGCCGCTGGGCCTGCGTGCCTTTGCCCGCCCCCGGCGGCCCGAGAAGAATGATGTTCATCGTCCCCCTTACCGCCCGCGACCGCGCAGCCTGGCCTTCTTGATGAGGCCTTCATATTGATGGGCGAGCAGATGGGCCTGGATCTGGGTCACGGTATCGAGCGTCACCGAGACCACGATCAGAAGGCTGGTGCCGCCGAAATAGAATGGCACACCACCGCGTGCGATCAGTAGTTCCGGCAGGATGCAGACCGCCGAGAGATAGATGGCGCCGATCAGCGTCAGCCGATTAAGGATGTATTCGAGGTACTCGGCCGTGTTCTTGCCCGGACGGATGCCCGGGACGAAGCCGCCGTTCTTCTTGAGGTTCTCCGCCGTGTCGGCCGGATTGAACACCACCGTTGTGTAGAAGAAGCAGAAGAAGACGATCAGCCCGACATAGGCCACCAGGTAGAGCGGCTGGCCATGGCCGAGATAGGTCGCGAACCATTGAGCGATGCCCGGCTCGCCGTTGTTGCTCTGGAAGCCAGCAATGGTCGCGGGGAAGAGCAGCAGGGAAGATGCGAAGATCGGCGGGATGACGCCGGAAGTATTGATCTTGAGCGGCAGGTGCGATGCCTCGCCGCCATACATACGGTTGCCCACCTGGCGTTTGGGGTATTGCACCACGATCCGCCGCTGCGCGGTCTCCATGAAGACCACGACGGCCACGACTGCGACTACCCCGACAAGAAGGGCGATGATGAACAGAGCCGACAGGGCGCCAGTACGGCCGAGTTCCAGCGTCTGGGCCAACGCATTCGGCAACGCCGCCACGATACCCGCGAAGATGATCAGCGATACCCCGTTGCCCACGCCTCGGGCCGTGATCTGCTCTCCAAGCCACATCAGGAGCAGCGTGCCGCCGACCAACGTTACGATGGTCACAAACCGGAAGAACAGGCCCGGATCGTGCACGACCGGCCCCGTGCTCGCCATCTGCCCTTCAAGGCCGGCTGCGATCGCGTAGGCCTGGAAGGCCGCCAGGAAAACCGTGCCGTAGCGCGTGTACTGGTTGATCTTCTTGCGGCCAGCCTCGCCTTCCTTCTTCAGCGCCTCGAGCGACGGCACGACCGTCGTTAGGATCTGCATGATGATGGAGGCCGAGATGTACGGCATGATCGACAGTGCCAGGATCGACATACGGCCGATCGAGCCGCCCGAGAAGACGTCGAGCATGCCGGCGATGCCGCCGGCCTGCTGATGGAAGATCTCCGCCAAGGCGGCCGGATCGACGCCTGGCACGGGAATGTAGGCGCCAATGCGGAAGACGATGAGCGCACCGACGGTGAACCACAGGCGCTTCTTCAGCTCGGTCGCCTTACCGATCGCGCCCCAGTTCAGGTTGGAAGCGAGTTGCTCAGCGGCCGATGCCATGGACGACCCTCACGCGTGAACGACGACACGATAGAGGCGAACGCGGCGCGCCCGTCCCTTGGACCGAATCGAGCTTCAGGCCGCCTCGGCCACCGGCTTGGGCGGCAACTCGACCTTGCCACCGGCCTTCTCGACCGCGGCGATCGCCGACGCCGAAGCGCCCGCGACCTTGACCTCTATCTTGGACGTCAGCCCGCCTTTGCCAAGTAGTCGCACGCCATCTGCGGCGTTCTTGAACAGGCCGGCGGCCTGCATGGCGGCACCGTCGATCGGCTTGTCGGCGTCGAGCTTGCGGTCATCGATCGCCTTCTGCAGCGTGCCGAGATTCACGATCTGCCACACCTTCTGGTGCGGCGGCCGGAAGCCGCGCTTGGGGATGCGGCGGTAAAGCGGCATCTGGCCGCCCTCGAAACCCTTGATGGCAACGCCCGTCCGCGACTTCTGACCCTTGACGCCGCGACCCGCCGTCTTGCCTTTGCCCGAGCCGATGCCACGGCCCACGCGCATGCGCCCCTTGCGGGCGCCCTCGTTGTCGGCGATCTCGTTCAGCTTCATCGTTCCGTCCTCCGCGCCGAGCCGTCGCTCAGCGCGCTTCCTCGTCGATGCGCACCAGATGGCGCACTTTGTTGATCATGCCCCGCACCGCCGGCGTGTCTTCCAGCACGCTGGAGCGATGGCGCTTGTTCAGTCCCAGACCGACCAGCGTGGCGCGCTGGTCTTCCGTGCGGCCGATCGGGCTGCCGGTCTGGGTGATCTTGATCTTCTTGGCATCGGCCATGGTCGTACTCCTCAGCCGGCGGCTTCAGCGGCTTGCTCGCCGTCGCGACTGCCGAGCAGGTCGCCCACCTTCTTGCCGCGGCGGGTTGCCACCATGCGCGGCGAGTTGAGCTGCTGCAGGGCGACGAAGGTCGCCTTGATCATGTTGTGCGGATTGGACGTACCGACCGACTTGGCGACGATGTCCTTGATGCCGAGCGTCTCGAACACCGCGCGCATCGGGCCGCCGGCAATGATGCCGGTGCCGGCCGGAGCCGCGCGCAGCGTCACCTTGCCGGCGCCGAAGCGGCCCTTCACGTCGTGATGGAGCGTGCGACCGTCGCGCAGCGGAACGCGGATCAACCCGCGCTTGGCAGCTTCGGTCGCCTTGCGGATCGCCTCCGGCACTTCGCGCGCCTTGCCCGCGCCATGACCGACGCGGCCGCGCTGGTCGCCAACCACGACAATGGCGGCGAAGGCGAAACGACGCCCGCCCTTCACCACCTTGGCCACGCGATTGATGGTGACCAGCTTGTCGGTCAGTTCATTCTCCTCGTCGCGGTCGCGATCCCGTCCGCGATCACGATCGCGCGGAGAACGGCCGGAACCACCGGGTGAACGAGCCATATTGCTAACTCCCGATCAGAACGACAGGCCGCCCTCGCGGGCGGCGTTGGCGAGGGCCGCGACGCGGCCGTGATACATGTAGCCGCCGCGGTCGAAGACGACTTCCTTGACGCCGGCTGCGATCGCCCGCTCGGCGATCAGCTTGCCGACCTCGGCCGCCGCCGACTTGTCGGCGCCGGTCTTGAGCTTGGTCTTGAGGCCCTCGTCGAGCGAGGAAGCGGCCGCCAGCGTGGCGCCCTTCCGATCGTCGATGACCTGCGCGTAGATGTGCTTGCCCGAGCGGAAGACGCTGAGGCGCGGACGGCCGCCGGCGGCCTGGCGCAGCGCGTGACGCGTGCGCCGCTGGCGGCGGGCGAATAGGGATTTGGTGTCGGCCATGATGGATTGCCTTACTTCTTCTTGCCTTCCTTGCGCCGGATCGTCTCCGTCGAATACTTGATGCCCTTGCCCTTGTAGGGCTCGGGCGGGCGCAGGCTGCGGATCTCCGAAGCGAGCTGCCCCACTCTCTGGCGGTCCGCGCCCGTGATCTCGATCTCGGTCGGCTTCACCGCCTTGATCTGGATACCGGCCGGGATCGGCACCTCGACGTCATGGCTGAAGCCAAGCTGCAGCTTCAGGTTCTTGGCATCGGCCTGGGCGCGGTAACCGACGCCGGTGATCTCGAGATTGATCGTGAAGCCGTCCGAAACGCCGCGCACCATGTTGCTGGCGAGGTTACGGGCGGTGCCCCACTGCATGCGCGCGCGGCGGCTGTCGCTGCGCGGCTTGAAGGTGAGGCCATCGTCGGTCTTGGCGACCTCGACGTCGTCATGCACCACGAGCGAGAGCTCGCCGCGCTTGCCCTTGACCTTGAGGGCTTGGCCCTTGAGGTCGACGGTGACGCCGCTCGGGATGGGAACGGGATGCTTGCCGACGCGCGACATGATCAGAACACCTTGCAGAGAACTTCGCCGCCGACGTTGGCGGCACGCGCCTCGGCGTCGGACATGACGCCGCGTGGCGTGGACAGGATCGAGATGCCAAGCCCATTGAAGTGGCGCGGCAGCTCGCGGATCTTGGAATAGACCCGGCGACCCGGGGTCGAGACGCGGCGGATATCCTTGATGACGGGACGGCCGTTGTCGTACTTGAGCTCGATGCGGAGCTCCTTCACGCCGGGGCGCATCTCTTCCTCGAACCAGCCGCGGATATAGCCCTCGCGCTGGAGCACATCGAGCACATTCGATCGCATACGCGAGGCCGGCACGGTCACGCTGTCGAGGCGCGCGGACTGGCCGTTGCGGATGCGGGTCAGCAAATCACCGACAGGATCTGTCATCGCCATGGTCTACGGTCCCCCGTTACCAGCTCGACTTCACAACGCCGGGCAGGGCGCCCAGCGATGCGAGTTGCCGCAGCGCCAGCCGCGACAGCTTGAACTTGCGATACACGGCGCGCGGACGGCCCGTAATCTCGCACCGATTGCGAATGCGCGTCGGCGAGGAATTGCGCGGCAGCTTGGCGAGCTTGAGCCGCGCGCCGAAGCGCTCTTCCGGCGTCAGCTTGTCATCGACCGCCATCGCCTTCAGCTTGGCGCGCTTGCCGGCATACTGCTTCGCCATCTTGGCGCGCCGGTTGTTCTTCTCGACTGAGCTCGTCTTGGCCATTCTGGTCTCCGGCCTTAGTTCACGAACGGGAAGTCGAAACTGCGGAGAAGCGCCCTGGCTTCCGCATCCGTCTTCGCCGTCGTGCAGATGATGATGTCCATGCCGCGCACCTGGTCGACCTTGTCGTAGTCGATTTCGGGAAACACGATCTGTTCCTTCAGGCCCATGGCGTAGTTGCCATTGCCGTCGAAAGACTTGCCGTTCAGGCCGCGGAAGTCGCGAACGCGCGGCAGCGCGATGTTGATCAGGCGGTCGATGAACTCGTACATGCGGTCGCGGCGCAGCGTGACCTTGGCGCCGATCGCCATGCCCTCGCGCAGCTTGAAGGTCGCGATCGATTTGCGCGACTTGGTGATGACCGGTTTCTGGCCGGTGATCGCCGTCAGGTCGGCCACGGCGCCGTCGACGGCCTTGCGGTCATTCACCGCCTCGCCGACACCCATGTTGATCACGATCTTGTCCAGCTTCGGCACTTCGAAGGGGTTCTGGTAGGAGAACTCCTTGGTCAGCGCCTCCCGGACGGTCTTGATGTAGTGCTCTTGCAGTCGCGCGGGCATGGCCCGTTCTCCTAGCGGTCGATTGTTTCGCCGGAGGCACGCGCAAAGCGCACTTTCCGGCCGTCTTCGAGGAACTTGAAGCCGACCTTGGTCGGCTTGTCGGACTTGGGATCCAGCAAGGCCACGTTCGACACGTGGATCGCGGCCTCGCGCTCGATGATGCCGCCAGTCTCGGTGCGGCCCGGCTTGGTGTGGCGTTTGATGACGTTCACGCCCGACACCACGACGCGTTGCTCGGTCGGCAACACGCGCAGCACGTCGCCGATCTTGCCCTTGCTGCGGCCGGCAATGACTTTCACCCGGTCGCCCTTGTGGATCTTGAGCTTGACGGTCATGGCCTAGAGGACCTCCGGCGCAAGCGAGATGATCTTCATGAACTTCTTGGCGCGAAGCTCGCGCGTCACCGGTCCGAAGATGCGGGTTCCGATCGGCTCGTCCTGCTTGCTGATCAGCACCGCGGCATTGCGGTCGAAGCGGATTGCGCTGCCGTCCGGCCGGCGCAGCGCGAACGAGGTCCGCACAACGACGGCGCGGTGCACTTCGCCCTTCTTCACGCGGCCACGCGGAATCGCGTCCTTCACCGACACGACGATGACGTCGCCCACGCTCGCATACTTGCGGCGCGAACCGCCCAGCACCTTGATACACTGGACTCGACGGGCGCCGGAATTGTCGGCGACCTCGAGGTTGGTACGCATCTGGATCATGTTTGCCCGCCTCGCGCCCTAAGCCTTCGCGCCTTCGACCAGAACTTCCCAGCTCTTGGTCTTGGACAGCGGCCGGCATTCACGGATGCGCACGTTCTCGCCGACCTTGCCCTTGAAGGCGTTGGTCTCGTCGTGAGCGTGGTACTTCTTCGACCGGCGGATGAACTTCTTGTAGATCGGATGCTGAACGCGCCGTTCGACCCGCACGACGACGGTCTTGTCCATCTTGTCGCTGACGACGACGCCTTCAAGAATTCGCTTCGGCATTGACGACTCCTTAACCCGCGGCCTTCTCGCCCAGCACCGTCTTGATGCGGGCGATGTCGCGGCGGACCTGACGCACGCGACCGGTCTTGCCGAGCTGGCCGCCGGCCTTCTGAAAGCGCAAGTTGAACGCTTCCTTGCGCAGGTTGCCCAGCTCTTCCTTGAGCTGATCATTGGTCTTGGGACGCAGATCACCGGCCTTCATGGCTATCTCCCTCAACCCTCGATGCCGACGCGGGCGACGAAACGCGTCTTGATCGGCAGCTTGGCGGCGGCGAGCGCCAACGCCTCGCGGGCAACCGTGATCGGCACACCGTCGAGCTCGAACAGGACGCGGCCAGGTTTCACCCGGGCTGCCCAGAACTCGGGCGCGCCCTTGCCGGAGCCCATGCGGACCTCGGCTGGCTTCTTCGAGACCGGTACGTCGGGAAACACGCGAATCCAGACGCGGCCGGCGCGCTTCATGTGGCGCGTGATGGCACGGCGGGCAGCCTCGATCTGGCGCGCGGTCAGGCGGTCGGGCTCCACCGCCTTCAGCCCGAACGAGCCGAAGTCGAGATTGAAACCGCCCTTGGCGGCACCGCTGATGCGGCCCTTGAAGGCCTTGCGGTACTTGGTGCGCTTGGGTTGCAGCATGATGCTTTACGCGTCCCTCTGCTCGGTGCGCTCGACGCGCGCCGGCGTGCGTTGCGGCGCGGCTTCCTCGGCGCGCTTGTCGTGCGCCATCGGGTCGTGCGCCATGATCTCGCCCTTGAACACCCACACCTTCACGCCACAGGTGCCGAAGGTGGTGAAGGCCGTGGCGGTGCCGTAGTCGATATCGGCGCGCAGCGTGTGCAGCGGCACACGGCCTTCGCGGTACCACTCCATGCGCGCGATCTCGGCGCCGCCCAGGCGGCCCGAGCAGTTGATGCGGATGCCCTGGGCGCCCAGGCGCATGGCCGACTGCACGGCGCGCTTCATGGCGCGCCGGAAGGCGACGCGGCGCTCGAGCTGCTGGGCGATGTTCTCGGCGATCAGCGTGGCGTCGATCTCGGGCTTGCGGATCTCGACGATGTTCAGCGCCACCTCGCCCTTGGTCATCTTGGCGAGATCGCCGCGCAGCTTCTCGATATCGGCGCCTTTCTTGCCGATCACCACGCCCGGACGGGCAGTATGGATCGTGACGCGGGCACGCTTGGCCGGCCGCTCGATGACGATCTTGGCGACACCCGCCTGGGCCAGCCGCTTGCGCAGCATCTTGCGGATATCGATATCCTCATGGAGCATCGTCGAGTATTCGCCGCCCTCGGCGTACCAGCGCGAGTCCCAGGTCCGGTTGATGCCGAGACGCAGGCCGATCGGATTGACCTTCTGACCCATTATTTGTCCTCCGCCCCGTCCTGCGTTTCCGGCCGCTCGCGCACCACGATCGTGAGATGGCTGAACGGCTTGACGATGCCCGCCGCACGGCCGCGGCCGCGGGTCTGGAAACGCTTCATGACGAGGCCCTTGCCAACCGACGCCTCCGCCACGATCAGGCGGTCGACGTCGAGGTTGTGGTTGTTCTCGGCGTTGGCGATGGCCGAGTTCAGCGCCTTCTTCACGTCCTGCGCGATGCGCTTCTTGGAGAAGGTGAGCTCGTTGACGGCCGACGACGCTTTCTTGCCGCGGATTGTGGCAGCCACGAGATCGAGCTTGCGCGGGCTGACGCGGATGGTGCGCAGCACAGCTTTGGCCTCGTTGTCCGCCTCACGGCGGGGAGCGGATGGTTTGCTCATCGCGCGTCCTTCGCGACCTTCTTGTCGCCCGCGTGGCTGAAGAAGGTACGGGTCGGCGAAAACTCGCCGAGCTTGTGCCCGACCATTTCCTCGGTGACGTTCACCGGGATGAACTTCTTGCCGTTGTAGACGCCGAACGTGAGCCCGACGAACTGCGGCAGGATCGTCGAACGGCGCGACCAGGTCTTGATCACGTCGCTGCGCACGCTCTGGCGCGCCTTCTCGGCCTTCTTGATCAGGCTGCCCTCTACGAAGGGACCTTTCCAAACGGAACGTGCCACTTGATTGCCTCCTCGCCCTGCCGTCAGCGGGTCGCGTGACGGCGGCGGATGATGAACTTGTCCGTCGCCTTGTTCTTGCGGGTCTTCTTACCCTTGGTCGGCTTGCCCCACGGCGTCACCGGATGGCGGCCGCCCGAGGTCTTGCCCTCGCCGCCGCCGTGCGGGTGATCGACCGGGTTCATCGCCACGCCGCGCACCACAGGGCGGCGGCCGAGCCAGCGGGTGCGGCCTGCCTTGCCGGCGACCGTGTTCTGGTTGTCCGGATTGGAGACCGCTCCCACCGTGGCCAGGCATTCGCCCGGTACCAGGCGCAGCTCGCCCGAATTCAGCTTGATCTGGGCGTAACCCGCGTCCTTGCCGACGAGCTGGGCGTAGGTGCCAGCGGACCGGGCAATCTGCCCGCCGCGGCCACGCTTCAGCTCGACGTTATGCACGATCGTGCCGACCGGCATGTTGGCCAGAGGCATGGCATTGCCCGGCTTGATGTCGACACGCTCGCCCGACACGACCTGGTCGCCCGCCTTCAGGCGCTGCGGCGCCAGGATGTAGGCGAGCTCGCCGTCAGCATATTTGACGAGCGCGATGAAGGCCGAGCGGTTGGGATCGTACTCGAGACGCTCAACCGTCGCCGCCACATCGAACTTGCGGCGCTTGAAATCGACCAAGCGCAGGCGCCGCTTATGACCGCCGCCACGATGATGCGCCGTGATGTGGCCATGGTTGTTGCGCCCGCCCGCCTCGGACTTGCCGCGAGTCAGCGCCTTGACCGGCTTGCCCTTCCACAGGCCCGTGCGGTCGACGATAACGAGCTGCCGCAGGGAGGGCGTGATCGGCTTGAAATTCTTGAGAGCCATTTCTCGTTCCCCCGTCCTACAAGCCTGTGGTCACGTCGATCTTGTGACCTTCGGCCAGCGAGACGATCGCTTTCTTCCAATCGCTGCGCACACCGGGCCGACCCTTGAACACCTTGGCCTTGCCCTTCACCGTGACGGTGTTCACAGCCTTCACCTTGACCTTGAACAGGCCTTCGACGGCCTGCTTGATCTCGGGCTTGGTGGCATCCATCGAGACGCGGAAAGTCACCTGGCTGTGCTCGGAGCCGTTGGTGGTCTTCTCGGTGATCAACGGCGCACGGATCACTTCGTACATGCGCGCCCGCGACACCGGGCTGGGCTTGGTCCTGGCGCTCATTGCAGGCGCTCCTCGAGATGCTTGGCGGCATCCTTGGTCAGCACGAGCGTGTCGCGCCGCAGGATGTCGTAAACGTTTGCGCCCTGCTGCGGCAGCACATCGACATGAGCGATGTTGGCCGCCGCGCGGGCGAAGTTGGTGTCGACCTCGGCGCCAGCGATGACCAACACGCTCGAGATCCCGAGCTTGCCGAAATGGCCCTTGAGCTTGGCGGTCTTGGGTTCCGGCAGCGCCGCAGCCTCAAGCACGATCAGCTTGCCTTCGGCTGCCTTGGCCGAGAGCGCCGTGCGCAGCGCGAGCTTGCGCACCTTCTTCGGCAGGTCGCTGGCATGGCTGCGCACGACCGGGCCGAACGCCTTGCCGCCGCCGCGGAACTGCGGTGCCGCCTCGTTGCCGTGGCGGGCGCGACCGGTGCCCTTCTGGGCATACATCTTCTTGGCCGTCGCCGTGATCTCGGAGCGGCCCTTGGTCTTGTGCGTGCCCTGCTGGCGGTGCGAAAGCTGCCACACAACGCAGCGCTGCAGGATGTCCTTGCGGACAGGTACGGCGAACACCGCGTCGGCGAGATCGATTTCGCCGGCGCTGCCGCCATCGATGGTTTTGACCGCGATCTTCATGATCTGATCCTCAGGCCTGGGGCGCTGCGTCGGCCGCCGGCGCCTCGGGCGCCGCAGCAGCAGCCTTGCGCAGGCCAGCCGGGTAGGGAGCTTCCTTGGGACGGGCGCGCTTGGAGGCGTCCTTAACGATGATGTAGCCACCTGCCGGGCCGGGAACGGCACCAGCGACCAGCAGCAGGCCCTTCTCGTCGTCAGCGGCGACGATCTTGAGGTTCTGCGTGGTCACGCGCTCGTGGCCGTAGTGACCGGCCATCTTCTTGCCGGGGAAGGTGCGGCCGGGATCCTGGCGGTTACCGGTCGAGCCATGGCTGCGGTGCGAGACCGACACGCCGTGGCTGGCCTCGAGCCCGCTGAAGTTCCAACGCACCATCGAGCCGGTGAAGCCGCGTCCGATCGTGGTGCCGACGACGTCGACGAACTGGCCGGGCACGAAGTGGCTCGGCACCAGCTCGGCGCCGACCTCCAGCACCGCGTCCTTGGCGACGCGGAACTCGACGAGCTTCTTCTTCGGCTCGACCTTGGCCTTGGCGAAGTGACCGCGCATCGGCTGGGTCACATTCTTCACCTTGGCCTTGCCGTAGCCGAGCTGCACGGCGGTGTACTTGTCCTTCTCTTCCGAGCGGACGGCGACAACCTGCAACTGGTCCACCTTCAGAACGGTGACGGGCACGTGCTCCCCGGCGTCATTGAAGACGCGGGTCATGCCGACCTTCTGGGCGACGAGACCGCAACGCATGGTCCTGTTCCTCTTCCCTGTCCTACCGCGCGGCCCTTAGGCGCCCAGCTTGATCTCGACGTCGACACCGGAGGCGAGATCGAGCTTCATCAGCGCATCCACCGTCTGGGGCGTCGGATCGACGATATCGAGCACGCGCTTGTGCGTGCGCACTTCGAACTGCTCGCGCGACTTCTTGTCGATGTGCGGCGAGCGATTGACCGTGAACCGTTCGATGCGGGTCGGCAGCGGGATCGGCCCCCGAACCTGCGCGCCCGTCCGCTTCGCGGTGCTGACGATCTCGCTCGTCGACGTGTCGAGCACGCGATGATCGAAGGCTTTGAGCCGGATGCGGATATTGGTGCTGTCCATGGTCTAAACTCGCTCGCGCGCCGGTTCAGTTACTTTACGATTTTGGTGACGACGCCAGCGCCGACGGTACGTCCGCCCTCGCGGATGGCGAAGCGCAGGCCCTCGTCCATCGCGATCGGCTGGATCAGCTCAACCGTCATCCGCGCATTGTCCCCCGGCATCACCATCTCCGTCCCCGC
>JAFKFL010000036.1 GCA_017308235.1 Alphaproteobacteria bacterium
GCACCACAAGCAAGCGCTCGGACTGGGACACAAAACACCTGCTCCCGCCGGCGACGGCGGCTACGGGGTGGTCAGGAAGGCGAGCGGCGCGCGAAACTGCGCCTGCAGCCCCGTCGATTCATAACGGACGTCGGCCTGTCCGGTTCCGGCCAGGCCGGACTGGATCAGGCGCGATCCGAACCCGCGCCGTTGAGCTGGCGTCGCGGGTGGCCCGCCCTCCTCGCGCCAGGCGAGCGCGAGCTGCGGCTCCTTGCCGTCGCTCTCGATGCGCCACTCGACCAGCACGCGGCCCTCCGGTGTCGAGAGCGAGCCGTACTTGGTCGCATTGGTGGCGAGCTCGTGGATCAGGAGCGAGAAGGAGAGAACCGACCTCGCGTTGATCTCGATGTCGGGCCCATCGAGCAGGACGCGGGCCGGATCGGCCACCAGCTCGACCACGCCTTCGATCGTCTGCCGGATCAGGGCTCCCACCATCGATTGGGCGAGCAGCGCGTCATGGGCCTTGCCCAGCGCCTGGATGCGGCGGCTGAAGGCGTCGAGCGCCTGCGGATCGGTCGCCTGATGCAGGGTTTGCGTGGCGATGGCGTTGACCATGGCCAGCGTGTTCTTCATGCGATGGCTCAGCTCCTGGTTCAGCACGAGCTGCCGCGCCTCGACGCGCTTGCTGTCGGTGATGTCTTGTACCGCCCCGCGCAGCCGCAATGGCCGGCCCTTGTCGTCCCATTCGAAAGCGCCGCGCCGTCCGATCCAGCGCACCGCGCCGTCGCTCAGCCGCCGGATGCGGTATTGCGTGTCGAGCGCGGCCGTGGCCTCCGAGCGCGTAGCAGGATTGGAGATGGCGTCGCGATCCTCGGGCAGCACCAGCGCTTCGATCTCCGCGGCGTCGAAGGCCTCCTGCTCGGGCAGACCGAACAGATGGCAGAACTCGCTCGACGGAAAAATCCGACCCTTCGGGATATCGATCTCGAAGGTGCCGATGCCGCCAGCGCGCTGCGCCGATTCGGCGACCTCGACGCGATGATGGATACGCTGGACGACATCGTCGCGGCGACTGATCGCCCGACGGTACTGCAATAGCATCATGGTCTGACGTGCGAGCGCCAGCAGCGCCTCCCTCTGGTCAGGCGTCAGGCCGACGGGCCGCGGCTTGTCGTCGATGACGCAGAGCGCGCCTAACGGCTGACCCAACCCCTGCCCATCGGGGGTGCGTAGCACAGCGCCGGCATAGAATCTGAGGCGCGGGCCGCCGGTCACCAACGGATTGGCGCGGGTGCGCGCGTCCTGCGTCAAATCCGGAATGACCAGTATCTCGCGCTCCTTGATCGCATGCGCACAAACCGACTGGTCGCGCGGTGTCTCGTGGACATCCAGCCCCAATTTCGCCTTGAACCATTGCCGGTCGGCGGCGACGAGGCTCACCAGCGCGATCGGCGTCGCGCAAAGGGTCCGCGCTACCCGGACGACATCGTCGAATTGCGGCTCCGGTGGCGTATCGAGCACATCGTAGGCGAGCAGAGCATCGAGCCGGGCCGTTTCGTCGTCCATCGCAGGAATCGTTTTGTCGCTCATCGGAGGCTAAGAACGGGATCAGGTTTTTTCGGTTCCGACTTCATTCATGGGGCATGATTAAGGCAACCGGAACGATGCCCCCGCCCCTGCGTTCACCTCGCCTGATCGCTCCAGGGAGGAGACCATGAGGCAACTTATATTAGCAATCGCACTTTGCGTTCTTATCGGCGGCTGCGCCTTCAGGAGCGAAACCGTCGTTCAAAAGCCCGTGCCCGCGGCCGATCCCGTCGTCGTGGCCGCCCCGCCACCGCCCGCCGTGGTCGTGACCGATCCGACGCCCCGCACCGTCTACGTACCGACGCGCTACTAGAAGGGCGGCACACATCCATCGCCGATGGCGACGCATCTTGCGTCGTTCCGTTCGCAAACTCGTTTAACGACGCGTTCCCGCCCGCTGATGGCATCCGCCACGTTACGATCGATGGACCCTTCCATCGATCGGAGTGATGGCGCATACCTGATGCGCGGGCGGGATCGACATGGGCTACTGGCAGCTGGTTCATCGGAAGGCGTGGAAGAGAACGGCGAACGCCATCGGCGGACGCCTGCATCGCCTCGTCATGTTCCTCGTTGCCCAAGTCGCGGTCGCCGCCGCCATCTGGCTGGCGTTGACCCGGCTCGACCTGCCGGCGAGTGACTTCACGTGGCGCAATATCGGAGCGGAGGGCGTCCGGATTGTAGCGGCGGCCGTCCCCTTCCTCGCCTTTCCCCTCCTTTATGTATGGCGGTTCCTGCGCGCGCCGGCCTCGCTGCACCGTCAGATGGAAGCGCAACAGTACGAGGACATGGCGCATATCGAGGCGCTGGAGGCCGAGATCGCGCGGCTCAAGGCCGAACCTCCGCCGGCGTCGCGCGACCCGGACGGCATTTTCCAGCACGGCGTGCAGGTCGGGCGGGTGGTCCTGGCACTTACCGATCCTGCGCGCGGCTCGGCGACCTTCCAGCAGATCGTCGAGGCGGCGGATTTCGATACCTCGGCCGAGTTCGACTATCGCGACTGGGTGCTGCGGCTTGAGGGCGTGGGCGGCGACATGCGCTCGCAGATCGGCGGTACGCGCTCGCGCGCCCTGAGCCAGGTCGTCTGCCGCATCGAACGTCAGCGCGCATGGCGGGAGTCGTGACCTCGCGCGAACGCTGATGCGAAAATCGCAAGCCGGAAAGGAGAAACGCAAGAGGGGGAACCCGCGATGATCACCCGTCGACGTTTGCCAGACGGTTTTGCTGGCTTGAATGCGGCTTTCGGCGAGGCGAACCTGAGCCCGCAACGGGGAGAAGCGGATGACGTTCAGGAACATCGACTATACGGTGCGCGAGCGGGTGGCGGAGATCACCATGCGGCGCGCGCCGGTGAATGCGATTGATCATGGGCTGATCGAGGAGATCAACGCCGCCTATCGCCGGGCCAAGGCCGATCCAGGTGTGCGCGCCGTCATCCTGACCAGTGCCTTCGAGCGTTCATTCAGCGCCGGCATGGATCTCGCCATGATCCGCGGCAAGCGCGGTCTCGATTTGCGGCGCTATCTCGAGAAGCTTTACCTTGAGATGCACGACCTGCAGTACCGGATGGGCAAGCCTACCGTCGCCGCCCTCACCGGCCCTGCGCGCGCCGCCGGCGTCACGCTCGCGGTCTCGTGCGACGTGCTGATCGCCAGCGAAACGGCAAGCCTTGGCTATCCCGAGATCCTGGTCGGCGTGATCCCGGCCATGCACTTCGTGCATCTGCCGCGCCAGATCGGCCGCCACAAGGCGTTCGAGCTCCTGTTCAGCGGCAAACCGGTTTCGGCCGCGGAGGCCTGCGCCATGGGGCTCGTGAACCGCGTGGTGCCACAGACCGAGGTGATGGCTGTGGCCCGCGAGGTGGCGCGCGATTTCGCGGCGAAATCGCCGATCGTGATGCAGCTCGCGCGCGATGCCTTCATGCGTGCCAACGACTTCGAATATCGTCGCGCAATCGAGAACACGGTCGAGACGATCTGCAACATCATCGAAACCGAGGACGCGCAGGAAGGGCTCGCCGCGTTCAACGAGAAACGGACACCGAGGTGGTGAGATGATCACGCTCTATTCCTATCCTGCGCTGTTTGGCGTCGCCGACAACAACGGCTATGGCCTCAAGGTCTATGCCTTTCTGAAGCTGGCGCATCTCGCCTTCACGCATGAGCATCTGTTTGACGCCTCGGCGGCGCCGCGCGGCCAGCTTCCCTATATCGTCGACAATCGTGAGACGATCGGCGACAGCGACACGATCCTCGCGCACCTCCTGGCCAAGCATCGCCCCGACATCGACCGCGGGCTCTCGCAGGCGCAGCGCGACACCAACCATCTGGTCAGTCGCCTGCTCGACGATCTCTACTGGGTGATGTCCTACTCGCGCTGGAAGGACGAACGCTACTGGCCGCTGTTTGCATCAGCGCTGCGCCGCGAGCATCCGCACCTCACCGAGGCGGGCCTCCTGAAGGCCAGGGAGTACAACGCCCAGCGCTACCACTTCCAGGGCATCGGCCGCTACACGCCAGACGCCGCCTATGCCCGCGGCCTGGTCGACCTCGCGGTGCTGGCACACCTGGCTCCGGCCGAGGGCTTTGTGCACGGTGCCAAGGCAGGCAGCGTCGATGCGGCGATCTATGGCTTCATCGCCAACATTCATTTCTACGACATCGACACGCCTTTGAAGCAGTTCGTGTCGGCGCACCCCAATCTCGTTCGGCACTGTCAGGAAATCCACGCCGCAGTCGCGTGAAATCACGGTTCCGCCGTCGGATCGGCGCGCAGGGTGAGTGTCGTGCCGGAGGCATCGCGCTCCAATCGCAGGAACGGCAGACCCGTGGGCAGCGGCGCGTCGCCCGAGAGCGGCGTTTCGAACTCGCGGCCGATCTCGCCCAGGAGCTTGAGGTAGAGCCGCCATTCGACGGTACGTGGATCGAGCGCGACACGCACGGGCTCGTTCCAGTCGAGCGCGCGCACGCCGCTCTTCACGGCGGAGTCCTCGGCGCGGTCCTGCACCAGCGCCGCCTCGAACCGGCCAATGGTCGCGGTGCGTGCGTCGGCGTCGGTAGGCTTCGCCGTCACGACCAGACAGATCTGGTCGGGCTTCTCGTCCTTGGCAAAATCGACCGTGCCCTCGTTCAAATTCGAATCGCTGTCGTCGCCGTGCCAGCCCAGCCGCTGCACTTCGACGATGCGCCGGTGCGACTTGTCGAAGCGCGCACCGGCCGGCGGGTCGAAACAATGGCGCACCGTCGCGGTCTTGCCGGCGTCGGCGCGCGCTAGGAGCTCGGGTGACATCAGCGTCCGGGTTTCCGGGATCAGGGTGCGTACCTTCTGGTCGAGCGCGAACTGGCCCGGCCGGTCGGGCAATACGACGAACAGGAGCTGGTAGCTCGCCGTCCGCCCGCTTTGTCGGAATGAGAGCGTGCCCGACGCGAAGGTCGAACGCGACGCATCGGTCGCAAAGGCCGCGCGCGGCACCGAGAAATGGAGCCTGAGTGGTGTCACCTGGGCCGGGCCCTGCCACGCCCCCATCGTCAACACGGGCGGTGAGCCCTCGTCGAAGCCTACCGCCGCGACCTCGATCTCGACCGGCGGATCGTCGCGGGAGGTGGCGAAGTCGGGTACGTAGCGCGGCGTCATCGCCGATGCACCGTCCCCCGACGCGGCAGGATTGGCGCCCGCGGGATTGACACCGGACGGGGCAGCCGGATCGGCGGCGGGCTTGGCCGATGGCGCAAGCGTGAGTTCGCCGCCGCCCCGCCGCGGCGGCACGAAGCGTGGGGTGAACTGCAACACCAGAGGCTTGCCGTCGCCCGCCATCTTGTCGAGCGCCGCCTGCGCCCGCTGGCGCAGCGCTTCCACCGCCTGACGGGCGCCAGCACCGGGCTGCGCCACGGCTTCACGCAGACCGGCGTCGAGGGCATCGATCTCGGCAAAGGGCTGGCGCTGCAATACATTGAGGCTCGCGAAGGCGTGCTCGCGCAGGCTCGACGCGCGCACCACGATAGCGTCGGTAAGAAGACTCGCGACCCGAAAAGCCGCCACGAGGTCGAGCCGGCTCTCGCCGTCGGCCTTGGTCTGCAGCGCGGCGCGCTCGGCTTGCAGGGCAGCCATTCGCTCACCCACCGTGGGCCCCTGCACCGGCTCGTCGCGACCCAGCACCAGCCATGCCGCCACCACGACCGCAAGCGCCACCATGGCCGCAAGCGTCGCCCGCCACGGCCGGCGGGGACGCGCCCTCAGGACAATGGGCAGGTTTCGCTCGCTCGTCATACGCCGCGTTCTAGCACAGCGGGCGGCTTTGCAAGCGCGCCCGTGCGTCGCCCCTTTCGCGGCTAAAGCTCATGTTCCTCTCCCCCGCTAGGGGGAGGGGTTAGGAGAGGGGGAAGCGAAGGCTGGCGCTACTCAATACGAAAACAGCACTGGCAGCGGCGAGTGCAGGATGAGGTGCCGGGTCATGCCGCCGAAGATCATCTGGCGCAGCCGGCTCTGGGTGTAGGCGCCCTTCACGATCAGGTCGGCGCCGCCGGCGACCGCCGTGTCGACGATCGCCTGGCCGGCCGAGCGCGAGCCTGCCTTCACGACCTGGCTCGTGACCTTGAGCCCGTGCGCCAGCAGGGACTGGGCGATCTCCGCCGCCGAGGGTCCCGGCACGCCCGCGCCCTCGACGCTCATGACTTCGATCGATTCGGCGCGGCTCAGCATCGGCATGGCGAGCGATATTGCGCGCGCGCTCTCGGTCGAGCCGTTCCAGGCAAACAGGATCTTCTTGCCGACCAGGCCCTGGAAGCCGACCGGCACCACCAGCACCGGCCGTCCCGAATCGAACAGCGCGGTTTCGAACACGCTCTCCGGCATCTTGGGCAGCGGCCCGGGCTGGGGCATCACGATCAGATCGAAGGCGCGGCCGATCACGCCGATCGCCGTCGGTCCGCTGTCATCGGCAGCGCGCCATTCCGAGACGAGGCCGGCCGCGTTCTGCTCGAAGACCGCGCGTACCGCCGCAACGCGTTGGCGCTCCTCGGCATCCTCCGCGAGTCCGCCACCGATCGGCGCGCCCATGCCGGCATCGGCCCACGCCATGCTCATCACGCCGTAGGACGGCGGCTCGAGGCCGACCAGCCGCGCCTCGAACTCTCGCGCAAGCTTCGCTGCCATCACGAAAGCAGCCGGATCTTCCGCCGCCCAGGCCATTGTCAGGATGGATTTCATGATCGTTCTCCCTGTTTGCGGAACGATAACACGATCGCGAGAAGCGAATGATACAATACGCTCATTGAGTCCGTATTTTGTTTCAATATCTTACACGAAGTACCTCGATATTTTTAAGAGGTAGCAAACTGCCTAGCCGCCGCCGAGAGGAGATTCGGCACCCCGGCACGGCAGGCGTGTTTGACGAAGCAACGAATTCTTTTGGAGATACTCATGCTGTCGATTTTCCGCCGTCTTATGAAGAACACGGATGGCGCCACCGCCATCGAGTACACGCTGATCGCCGCCCTGGTGGCGGTCGCTGCCATCGCCGCGATGAAGCTTGTCGGCGGTCAGATCAGCAACACGCTGAGCAACGTCGCCACTGCCCTGTAATCGACCGATCTCTTCCCTTTACGAAAGGCGGGCGGCAACGCCCGCCTTTTGGTTTTGTGTGGATCCTTTGATGGACCAACGATCGGTTGCGTTTGAAACAATTGGCTACATTGAAGCCATCAATCATTCCCGTATCCTGACTGCAGTACCTTTCCTTTTTGGATATCGGGCAAAAGAGCTGGCGTACCGGGCAAAAAATTCTTTTGGAGATACTTATGCTGTCCATTTTCCGCCGTCTTATGAAGAATGCAGATGGCGCCACTGCCATCGAGTACACGTTGATTGCCGCACTGGTCGCCGTCGCCGCCATCGCCGCGATGAAGCTTGTCGGCGGTCAGTTGAGCAACACGCTGAGCAACGTCGCCGCCTCCTTCTAATCGACCGACTCTCTTCTCTTTATGAAGGGCGGGCGGCAACGTCCGCCTTTTCGTTTGGGTCATCGGTCAGCGACGACAAATTTTACCAACGTTACACGCCCCGACATTGCGTGCTTTTGGCGAATCGCTAAGCTGAGGTCGCTTTTGGGAGCCTTCTCGGCGGCGGGCAGTGCCGCTTTTTTACGGTGGTCGGGCAGAGCGTTATGAACGTGCGGCGCCCGCTGCGAACGGAATGAAGTGATGCCGTTTCTTCAACACCTGCGACAGCTGCCGAGCGATACGCGCGGGCACTCCTTCGTACAGTACAGCTCGCTCGCGCTCCTGATCGCGATTGCTGCCCTCGCCTTCTTCGCGCAGGCCCCGTCCACGCCGTAAGCGTGGACATGGGCACGCCAGCACTCACCCGATGGCGCTGGCCCCAGGGACAATCCAGGCAAACCGGTCGGACAATGCTGCGAGCGTGATCTTATTGATCACCTCGGCGTTGATTGTGGCTCCATTGGAGACATCGGGCAGGTCGCGCGTCGCCACTGTATCGGCCGCCACCGTCGACATGTAGCCGTGATCGGTGGCTGAGCGCACCGTCGCGGAAATGCACATGTGCGTCATGAACCCGCCCACGATCAGGTTCTTGCGGCCGGTTTGCGCCAAGTGCTTGGCGAGTTCGGTGCCGGCGAACGCGTTGGGCAGCCCCTTGTCGACGATCACCTCGCCGTCGCGCGGCGTCAGTTCCTTCACGATCTCGTAGCCGCTCGAGGACGGATTGAACGCCTTGCCCTTGCTTTGGTGGCGCACATGCACGATCGGCGCCTTTGCCTGGCGTGCCTTGTGGAGCAGTGCTGCCAGCGCCTCGACCGCCGGCTGCACGCCGGTGAGCGGAAGCAACCCGTCGGTGTATTCACGCTGCGCATCGACGATCAGCAGCACCCCATCCGCCATCGTCGCTGGCGCCGGGGCGATTCCCGACATCTGCAGCATCGTCATTGCCATGATCGTCACCCTTCCCACACAGAACGGTTGTGCAAACGTGCGCCGCATCAACGCTCAACACAACCTCTTTTGCAAGTCCCGCCGACGCACATGAATGCACCCGTAAAATGAAGAAGGTTGCGCAGCATCGATTGTTTCATCCCCTCTCACGCTTGACCGTCCGCATCGCGTCGCCGAGGGTGCTGCCTCATCCGAACGTTCCAAGGAGTGCCCGTGAAAGCGCCCATGAAAGCAATCGTCGTCGGCGGCGGCATCATGGGTCTGGCCACCGCCTGGGCGCTGGCACGCGAGGGTTGTCGCGTCGAACTGTTCGAGCAGGACTCGCTTCCCAACGCGCTTGGCTCCTCCTTCGATGAACATCGTCTGATCCGCCATCCTTATGGAGAACACAGCGGCTATGCGCGCATGATCGATGATGCGTTCGCGGCCTGGGATCTCATGTGGGAAGAGCTCGGCGCGCGCTTCTATGCACCCACCGGCACGCTGGCGTTGAGCGGCAATGGCGCACGATGGGCCGAGCAGTCGGCGCGATCGCTTGCGGCGATCGGTCGCCCCATGAAGGAGCTCGCGGTATCCGATCTGCCGAGCCGCTTTCCGCTCCTGAAGACCGGCGGCGTCGAGCACGCCTTCTGGATCGAAACGGGCGGCGTGCTGTTCGCTCAAGATATCGTGAGCGCGCTGGCGCAGCGGCTCAACGTGAAGCCTGGTGTCGTGCTGCATACCGGGACGACCGTACGAACCGTCGACCTCGACCGCGCCCGTATCGTCACGGAAGCGGGCACGGAGCACGACGCCGACGTGGTGATTGTCGCGGCGGGCGCCTGGGTTGTCCGTCTGTTGCCAGGACTGACCCAGCGCCTTGTGCCTTCGCGCCAGGTCGTCGCCTATTTCGATTTGCCCGCCGAGCAACGCGTCGCATGGAGCAAGGGCCCGATGATCATCGAGCAAACAGGCGACGTCGGCCTCTATCTCGTGCCACCGGTACAGGGTCGCGGCCTGAAGATCGGCGACCATGCCTTCAGCCGCGCCGGCGATCCGGCCGCCGAGCGCACCGCCAGCGAAGCGGAACTGCAGCCGCTGATCGCGCGCTGCCGCAGCCTCCTGCTGGGCTTCGAGCACTGGCGCGTCGAGCGGCTGAAAGTCTGCTTCTATACCGTGACCGCGGACGAGCGCTTCATCGTCGAGAAGCTGGGTGCGGCCGGCTGGGTGATGTCGCCCTGCTCGGGCCACGGCTTCAAATTCGGCGCCCTGATGGGACTGGAGCTTGCTCGCACCATCGTCTCCGAGCGCGATCCCGCGCTGCACACAAGCTGGGCGGCCGGCCTGGAAGGCGATACATAAGTGTCATCTAGAGCGCTTTTGTTCTTGTCATCCTGAGCGAAGCGAAGGATCTCATCGTCGCCTCGAACGACAGCTTGTAGATCGGACGTGAGGTCCTACGCTCGGGACGACAGGAGGGAGTATCGGCATGGCATCGCGCAAGAAGAACGGAGCGGAACCACCGAAGGCGACCGGGCTGCGGCAAGGCCTTGCCACCTATGGCGATGCCGGCTTCTCGCTGTTCCTGCGCAAGGCCTTCATCAAGGCCGGCGGCTACTCCGACGATGCACTCGACCGGCCGATCGTGGGCATCACGAATACCTTCAGCGACTACAATCCCTGCCACGGCAACGTGCCCGACCTGATCGAGGCGGTGAAGCGCGGCGTGATGCTGGCGGGCGCACTGCCGATGGTGTTCCCGACCATCTCGATCCACGAGAGCTTCTCCCATCCGACCAGCATGTTCCTGCGCAACCTGATGGCGATGGACACCGAGGAGATGATCCGCGCCCAGCCGATGGACTCGGTGGTGCTGATCGGCGGCTGCGACAAGACCCTGCCTGCCCAGCTCATGGCTGCGGCGAGCGTCGATCGTCCCGCCGTCGTGCTGCCGGTGGGGCCGATGCTGGTCGGTCACTTCAAGGGCGAGGTCCTGGGCGCCTGCACCGACTGCCGGCGGCTGTGGGGTCAGTATCGCGCCGGGACCTTCTCGCAGGACGACATCGAGCGCGTGAGCGAGCGGCTCGCGCCGACCAAGGGCACCTGCATGGTGATGGGCACGGCGAGCACCATGGGTTGCATCGTCGAGACGCTGGGCATGGGACTGCCCGGCAGCGGTTCGACGCCGGCCACGCACTCCGACCGCCTGCGCCTCGCCGAGCAGAGCGGTAAGCTCGCGGCCGAGATGGCCAAGCAGCACGGCCCCAGGCCCAGCGAGATCATGACGGAACCCGCGTTCCGGAACGCGCTCACGGTGCTGCAGGCGATCGGCGGCTCGACCAACGCGCTTGTCCATGTCACCGCCGTCGCACGCCGGCTGGGGGTCGCCATCGAACTCGAACAGTTCGACGCGATCGGCCGCAAGGTGCCGGTGCTGGTCGATCTCAAACCGTCGGGCGACCATTACATGGAGCACTTCCACTGGGCCGGCGGTAACTCGCGGCTGATGCAGGAGATCCGCGGCCATCTCGACGAGAGCTGCCGCACCGTCACGGGCAAATCCCTAAAAGAGGTGATCGACGCAGCCGAGATCGTGCCCAACCAGACCGTGATCCGCACACCCGCCAACCCCATCAAGCCCACCGGCGGCATGGCAGTGCTGCGTGGCAACCTCGCGCCGCGCGGCGCAGTCATCAAGCATGCCGCGGCGACGCCCGCCCTTCTCACACACACGGGCCGTGCCGTGGTGTTCGATTCGCTAGAAGACCTTGCCGCGCGTGGCGACGATCCCGAGCTCGATGTGAAGGCCGACGACATCCTCGTCCTGCGCAATGCCGGACCGAAAGGTGCGCCGGGCATGCCGGAAGCGGGCTCCTTCCCCATCCCGATGAAACTCGCGCGGGCGGGCGTGAAGGACATGATCCGCATCTCCGACGCACGCATGAGCGGCACGGCGTTCGGCACCATCGTCCTGCATGTCGCGCCGGAATCGGCCGTCGGCGGACCGCTGGCGCTGGTGAAGACAGGCGATCGCATCACCCTCGACGTGCCCAACCGCAAGCTTGAGCTTCTGGTGTCCAACAACGAGCTCGAGAAGCGCCGCAAGGCCTGGAAGGCGCCGCCCGCCCATCCCGGCAGCGACCGCGGCTACACGGGCCTCTTCCATCGCACCGTCCTGCAGGCCGACGAAGGTGTCGACTTCGACTTTCTGGGGCCGGCGCCGACGTGACAAGGAAGGTGTCATCCCGAGCGCAGCGAGGGATCTTTCCAAAGCACCCAAACCAAAGATCCCTCGCTGCGCTCGGGATGACACGTTTAGGGTAGTGTGCACTCCAATAACAATGACCGACACCACCCTTCCCAAGATCTCTGTCGTCGTGACCTGCTTCAACTGTGCGGACTACATCGCCGCGGCGGTGCGGTCGGTGGCGCGGCAGACCTGGCGCGACTTCGAATGCGTGATCGTGGACGATGCCTCGACCGATACGTCGGCCGCGGTGATCCAGCAGATGCTCGACGAACTGAAAGACTCCCGCTTCTCGCTGGTGCGGCTGCCGAAGAACGTGGGCCAGACCGGCGCCACGCGCGCGGGCTTGAAGCGTACGAACGCGCCCTTCGTCTGCTTCCTCGATTCGGACGACCTCTGGAACGAGGATTTTCTCGAACGCCAGCTCGCCGCGCATCTGAACGAGAGCTATGCCGTGGGCTTCACCGCCTGCAATGCGCGGCTGATCGACGGCAACAGCCAGGTGATCGCGGGCGCGGTCTACTGGTTCGGCAAGGATCGCGCCCTGGCCGATCGAGGCCGGGCCTTCGCAGCCATCGATTCCGCACGCGTGCCCAAGCTCGATCCCGCGACGCGCACCGCGCAATGGCAGTCGCAGACGCCTTACCGTCTCTACACCAAGCGGCTGGTGCACTGGGTGTGGGTCTCGACGTCGTCGATGATGTTCCGCCGCTCGCTGATCGACCTCGTCTTTCCCGACGACGACGAAACCTTTCGCCTGCACATGGATTACTACATCGTCGTCATGGCGCAGATGGTGGCGGGATCGCTCCTGATCGACGAGCCGCTCTACAGCTATCGCCTGCACGGCAAAAATTTCGCCGCCAACAATCCGATCCTGGGCGGCCGCCTGCATCTTTCGGCGCGCAACTGGGGCGACACGCATCAGCGCATGCTCGACCGCATGCTCGACGCCATGATCCAGGGCCGGGAGAAGTTCGCGACCGCGCTCGGCGACAGGCAATACGCCCGCATGCTGCTGCGCATGCGCGCCGCCCGCGCCCCGGCGCCTCAATCCTGGCTCTATGTCCTCAGGAGCTGGCTGATCTAGAAGCTGGTTCTCGTTGAGGCGGCCGAGCAGCTGCCAACGCACCGACTGTCGCCGCAAGGCTCAGTGAACACCAATTGACGGATTAAACGGAAGGATCGGCAACGAACCGCCCTCCCCGCACGTTAGCGGCGGGTACGAGTGCGCTCCGGCATCGGCCGTTTCCTGGCTGGCGATCTTTGCCGGCGCCGTCCGCGACGGTCGTCTTCGCCAGAGCGCCTGACAGTCATGAAGAGGAGAGCAGCATGGGCTTCGGTAGAGGCATCTTGCTTTGGCTGCTGGGCATTCCTTTGCCCATCATCATCCTGCTGGCGCTGTTCTGGCGCTGAGCGGCACCTGCTTGTCGAATCCACCCACCGACGGAGAAAAGAATGGCCAAGAAGAGCATGGACGCAGTCGCGCTGCTGAAGGCAGACCATCGCAAGGTCGAGGACCTGTTCGAGCAGTTCGAGAAAGCACACGAAGGGCAGCGTAAGAAGGTGCTCGTCGAACAGATCTGCACCGAACTCTGCGTGCACACCACGATCGAGGAGGAGATCTTTTACCCGGCTTGCCAGGCCAAGGTGGAGGATGAAGACGTGATCGACGAGTCCTATGTCGAGCACGACGGCGCTAAGGTGCTCGTTGCCGAATTGGTCGAACGCGAACCGGACGATGAGTTCTTCGACGCCAAAGTCTCCGTGTTGTCGGAGGAGATCAAGCACCACGTCAAGGAAGAGGAGAAGCGCGGCGAGGGTCTGTTCGCCCAGGCCAGAAAGGCCGGACTCGATCTCGACGCGCTCGGCGAGCGCCTGATGGCGCGCAAGGAAGAGCTGATGGAGCAGATCAAGTCGCAGGGTCTTCCCACGATCCAGACGCGCTCCTTCACCGGACACAAGCTCGCGCAGGGCAAGCCTGTCGAGATCAGCACCGAGGCAGGCGAGTAAGACATCCACTTTCGGCGGCAGCCGTCAGATGCTCGATCGAGACTGCGAGTCAAAGGACGCCGCAGATCGGCGCATCGCCAGTGGCACTGTTCAGTCTTGTCGGCCGCGTGCCTTCGTCCGCGAGCTCGCGGCCTTTTGATCCGAGGCCGGTCGTCGGGTACCGGCTTGTCGCCTTGGAGAAACATTACCTTCTCGGCTTGGTGCGGCCTCGACGAACGATATGGGGTCGCTCCCAGGAAAGGTGTCCCGGAGCGCTTGATCGAGCTTCGTTTCTCTCGAGATTGTCCTTCGGGAGTCACGATCGGTACGCTTCGCTCGCAGCGACTCGGCCACTTCCTTCTGTTCAAGAAGCCTCAGGTCGGCCCTTTCGCGATCGCCCGCACCTTCCGATGCGGTCGCTTTGCGAGCGCTTTCCACCTTGAGGCGAGCTTCCGCGGCTTCACTCCGGGAACGTTTGCTTGGCGGCATAGCTATATCCTCTCGGTTCCCTCAACGAAGGTGGCGCCCGGAAGGTTTCCCGATCTCATCCGCCCTCAATTCTCGCGAGGTAACAAATCTTCAAGCCAAACCGGGTTCGCGATTCCAAGTTGGTTGCAGGATCAGTCGAAGGAGTACACCGATGACCCAAGCCAAGCCGCCCGAGGCGCCGCGCCTCTATCCGACACTGCGCTGCAGGGACGCCGAAGCGATGATGCGCTGGCTGAAGGATGTGGTTGGCTTCACCGAGTATGTCGTCTACCGCAAGGACGGCGCGGTGCAGCACGCCGAGCTCGCCTTTGGCTCCTCGCTCCTGATGTTGGGTCAGGTCCGCGACGATGCCTATGGCAAGCTGGTCGGCGATCCCGACGGCCGCCGTACCGACGCGCTCTATCTCGCGGTCGATGATCCCGATCGCCTGCACGATAGGGCAAAGGCCGCGGGCGCCAAGATCGAGATGCCACTGCACAATACCGACTACGGCAGCCGCGACTTCGCCTGCCGTGACATCGAAGGCAATCTTTGGAGCTTCGGCACCTACTGGCCAAAGGTCACAGAAAAGCCTTTACCCGGATAGCCGTATCGCGAACATGCGCGATCGACGCTGGCGGCGGCGTCGGCAACCGCGGCGCGCACGCGGGCGTTGCCTCTAGATAATGCGGATTTCCTCTCGCACTCTTTTCATTGCCAGCCTGGCCGCGAGCTCTTTTCTCGTGCCGGCAAGTACCTTCGCCCAAGCGTCGTTGACGCCAACGGGTCTCACTATCCTCGACAGCCTGCAGAGCGACGACAACGTCCTGCACGTCGCCGGTGGCGGCGGCGCTGGTGGAGCCGGTGGTGCAGGTGCCGGCGCGGGAGCCGGCGGTGCTGGCGCTAGCGCCGGTGCAGGAGCCGGTGGTGCAGGCGCCAGTGCCAGTGCTGGCGGTGCCGGAGCAAGTGCTGGCGCAGGAGCCGGTGGTGCAGGCGCCAGCGCCGGTGCTGGCGGTGCCGGAGCAAGTGCTGGCGCAGGAGCCGGTGGTGCAGGCGCCAGTGCCAGTGCGGGCGGTGCCGGAGCAAGTGCTGGCGCAGGAGCCGGTGGTGCAGGCGCCAGCGCCGGCGCAGGAGGTTCCGGGGCTGGCGCGGGCGCCGGCGGCGGTGCCTCTGCAGGTGGCGCCGGTTCAGGCGCAGCGGGCGGCGCAGGAAATGGCGGCACCGGTGCGACTGCAGGTGGCGCGACGGCAGGTTCGGGTGCAGCAGCGCCGAGCGCGACGGCGGCACCAGGGGCGGCTGTCGGCTTGGGGCCCGGCCCGGCCGGCAATAATGCGGCGGCAGCCACATCCGGCTCATCTGCCAACGGATCCGGGGCCGACGGCTCCGGCGCAGCCGATGGCGAAGGTTCGATCGGCGATCCAAACGGCGATTCGTCAATCGCCCGTCAGGGCAGAGCCGGAAGCGACTATTCCTTGCGCGGCGTCTACTTCAGGCGCGAGTGGTTCGGCAGCACGGCCGACTGCCTGACAGCGGCCTCCGCCCGCCGTCTGCCACTCGAGCTCTGCCAGTGATCACCGCGCCCGACGGAATCGGGCCATGGCCTTCGATCAAATCATTTCCAAGTCGACGCCTCGACGCATCTCGCCGGTGGCGTTCGCGACGTCGGCATTAATGCATGTGCTGATCGCGTCAGCCTTTCTCTCCGCCCTGCCGCAACGCCAGATCCACGCGCCTCTTGCCGCCGTCGAGATCACGGTCGACATGACTGCAGCGCAAGCGGCGGATGCGGCGCCGCGCACCCAGGCCAGCGACGCCGAGCAACCGGCCCGCAAGCCGACCCAAATGGCCTTACACCTGCCCGAACCACCGCCGCCTGCTGACCAGGCGCCTGTCGAACTCGCGCCGTCCTTGCCCGAGAGTGTCGCACCCGAGATCGCGACTCGAACCATGGCGCCCCGGCTCCCTGAGCCAGCGCCACCGGGGCCAAACCAGCAGCAAGCGGCCGTCATGCCGCAAACACCGCCGCCGAGCCCGGCGCTGGAAAAGGTCCTGCCGTCGATCGAGGCGCCGCCGGCGCCGTCTGCCCGTGACTTCGCGGGCGACTCTGCCCGGTCCGCGCCGCCAACCACGGCCAAAGCTCCAACGCCGAGTGCACCAACACCCAGCCGCGCGTTGCCCAGTGAGCCCAAGCGCGCGCCTGTCCGCGCGGCACCCTCGCCCGCCGCGCCCGTGTCCACGGCGGCGGACGAAGGCCGTCAGCGACAGACGCGCCAGGACTATCTCTCGCAGATCATTCGCAAGCTTTCGCAGCACAAGGTAAGGACGGCAGCACCGGCCGAGCGCGAACAGGGCCTCGTCGTGCTGCGGCTCACCGTGGCGCGCGATGGCCGCCTGGTCGACCTTGCGCTCGCAAGCTCAAGCGGCTCTCCCGATCTCGACCGCGGCGTGATGGAAACGGCGCAAAAGGCGTCGCCGTTCGCGCCCCTGCCGGCCGACATCGCCGCCGCTCCGTACACGCTCACGGTGCCGATCAGCTACGTGCACGACCGCTGACTGCCGACAGCGCTATTTCAATGCGATGACGGCTTTATCGACGAAGGCGGCAACCTCGTTCGGCATCGAGGCCAGCGAAGCGTGACCTGCCGGCAAGGTAATCGTCTTCTTGGTGCCGAGGCGTCCTGACATCCATTGCTGATTGGCCGGCGCGATCATGCGGTCGTCGCTGGAGATCTGGTACCAGGACGGCTTCTTCTTCCATGCTGGCGCTGTGACCTTGTCGGCGAAGGTGCTTGCAAGCGGCGCCTTTTGCGTTACCGCCATGACCAGCGCCTCGTCTGCTGTCAGGTCCTGGCAGAAGCTCTCGTGGAACTTGTCCGGCTTGATCCAGAGATAGCCGTCGCTATCGGGCGCAAGGTTCGCTGCGGCCTTCGGTGGCGTTCTTGCCGTGATCTCGCCCGGACTCTCGCCGGCATCCGGAGCGAAGGCCGCGATATAGACAAGGCCGACGACATTCGGCTGGTCGCCCGCTTCGGTGATGACGGCGCCGCCGTACGAGTGCCCGACCAGCAGTACCGGACCGGCCTGTTGGGCGATCATCTTGCGTGTCCGGTTCGCGTCGTCAGCGAGCGATGTCAGCGGCATCTCGACGGCATGCAGCGACGCGTACCCTTTGCGCGCGAGCGCCACGATGACCTTGCTCCAGTGCGCAGCACCACCCCAAAACCCGTGCACAAGGACAATCGAAGGTTTGTCGGCCATTGCTGCTCTCCCTCACGTTGGAACCCGCCCACAGCCGCCAATTTAACGTGGGACCAGCGCATATTCTCCCTGTTCGCCATTGCAGGGGAAATTGCGTCATTTACGAATGTCGATATTTCCCCCTAATATCGCTCTCAAATACAGAGGAATGAGGAAATGTCCGCAATCACCGAACTCGGATACATGGCCATCGGCGTCAGCAATCTTAACCGATGGAAGGAATTCGCCACCGAGATCCTCGGCCTCGAGCTAGTCGACGAGGGCGAGCCCAAGCGCTGCTACCTGCGCATGGATTTCTGGCATCACCGGCTGATTGTCGAGGAAAACGGCAGCGACGACATGACCTGCCTCGGCTTCCGAGTGGCCGGGCCGGAGGAATTTGTCGGCATGCGCAAGGTCCTGAGCGACGCTGGCGTCCGCCACCAGGTCTGCTCGCGAGCGCAGGCCGAGGACCGGCATGTGCTGGAGCTGATGACGCTGGAGGATCCCAACGGCAATCCGCTGGAGATCTTCCACGGCCCCCACGTGCAGTACAGCAAGCCCTTCCATCCCGGCCGCCGCATGTACGGGCGCTTCGCGACAGGTACCGCGGGCCTCGGGCACTGCATCATCCGCAACAACGATCTCGACGCGACCTACCGCTTCTATCGCCTGCTCGGCATGCGCGGTGGCATCGAATACAAGGTGCCGCGGCCGGACGGCACGACCGGCGAGGCGCTGTTCATGCATTGCAATGACCGCGACCACACCGTGGCCTTTGGCCTCGGCGGCAGCAAGCGCATCAACCATCTGATGCTCGAGTTCGAGAGCTTGGACGACCTCTATTACACCTACCAACTGGTGCAGAAGCGCAACCTTCCGATCGGCATCACGATGGGCAAGCACTCCAACGACCATCAGCACTCGTTCTACTTCCTCAATCCCTCCAACTGGATGATCGAACTGGGCTGGGGCTCGCGGCCGGCGACCCATCAGAGCGAGTACTATCAGGAGGATTTCTACGGCCACGAATTCCAGCCGCAGGTGTTGAAGCCCAACTGGGATGCGGTCGATCTGAAAGCGGCGGAATAGACGCACGACTCGAGTTCAAAAAGTTAGAGGTCATGATGAAGTTCGGTGTTGGTCAGCCGGTGACTCGTTTCGAGGACACGCGGTTGCTGCGGGGTCGTGGTCGGTTTCAGGACGACGTCAATGTGCCTCATCAGGCCTATTGCGTGTTCGTCCGCTCGCCGCATGCGCATGCGAATATCCGGTCGATCAATACAGATGCCGCAGCGGCTGCGCCCAATGTGATCGCCGTCTACACCGGCAAGGATTACGTCGCCGACGGTCTCGGCATGCCCAAAGCCAACATGCCGCGCAAGAAGGCCGACGGTTCGCCGATGTTCGCGCCACAGCGGCCGGCTCTGATCGTCGATCGCGTGCGTTACGTCGGCGATCCGGTGGCCATGGTCATCGCCAGCACCCTGGCCGAAGCCAAGGATGCCGCCGAGCTGGTCGACGTCGACTACGAACCGCTGCCGTCCGTGACGTCGACGGCGGATGCTGCCCGGCCGGGTTCGCCCCGCGTCTGGGACGAGAACGCCGACAACATCTCGCATCTCTACGAGCGCGGCGACAAGAAGGCGACCGAGGCGGCGTTCGAGCGAGCGCATCGTATCGTGAAGCGCCGCTACGTGATCACGCGCGTGCATGCGCAATACATGGAGCCGCGCGGCGCCATCGGGACCTACGACGAGGGCGAGGACCGGTTCACGCTCTACGCCGACGTCAACTATCCGCACCGCGTTCGCAACATGCTGGCCAACCAGGTGTTCAAGGTGCCGGAGAGCAAGGTTCGCGTCGTGTGCCAGGACGTCGGCGGCGGCTTCGGTCTCAAGGGCTGGCAATATGTCGAGCACCGCCTGACCTTGTGGGCCGCGCGCAAGCTGGAACGTCCGGTCAAATGGACATGCGAGCGCTCCGAGGTGCTGATGGCCGACGAGCACGGCCGCGACAACATCGGCGAGATCGAACTCGCCCTCGATGCCAACGGCAAGTTCCTGGCCGTGCGCGTCCACATGGACGCGAACATCGGCGCCTATATCGCGTCGGACCGCCAGCTGCTCACGCCGTTCGGCAATATCGGCACGGTGCTGGGCGTCTACGACATCCCCGTCGCCTACGCCGCGATCAATGGCGTGCTCTCCAACACGCCGCCGACCGCGCCCTATCGCGGCGCCGGCCGGCCCGAGGCGATCTATCTCATCGAGCGGGTGATCGAGGCCGCCGCCCTGGAGATGGGCATCGATGCGCTCGAGCTCAGGCGCCGCAACCTCATTCCGACGACCAATCTGCCGCTCAAGACAGCACTCGGCCCCTATTACGACTGCGGCGACTTCAAGAAGAACATGGACATGGCGCTCAAGGCCGCGGACCTGCCCGGCTACACCAAGCGGCAGAAAGAGTCGGAACAGCGCGGCAAGCTGCGCGGCTTCGGCCTCGCCAACGCCATCGAGCAGGCCGCGGGTCCCCAGCCCGAGCTTGCCGAAATCCGGTTCAATCCGAGCGGCACGGTCATCCTGTTGATGGGCACCAAGACGCACGGCCAGGGTCACGACACGATGTTCAAGCAGATCCTGTTCGAAAAACTGGGCATCGACCCCAAGGACGTCCATTTCATCGACGGCGACACCGACCGTGTGCCCTTCGGCATGGGCTCCAACGGCTCGCGGTCGATGGTCGCGGGCGGCGGTGCGCTGGTGAGCGCGGCTGCCAAGATCGTCGAGCGCGGACGCAAGCTCGCGGCCCATCTGCTCGAGGCCTCGGCCGCCGACATCGAATTCGCCGACAACAAGTTCACCGTCGCCGGCACCGACCGCAGCATCACGCTGAAGCAGGTCGCCATCGCTTCGTTCCAGCCGGCGCGGCTGCCGCCCGGCTTCGCTCCTGGACTCATCGAGCAGGCGACCTACGCGCCGCCGCGCGACACCTTCCCCAACAGCTGCCACATCTGCGAGGTCGAGGTCGATCAGAATACCGGCGAGGTGGACCTGCTGCGCTATCTCGTGGTCGACGATGTCGGCACGGTGATCAATCCGCTGACGCTCAAGGGCCAGATCCATGGCGGTGTGGCGCAGGGCGTCGGCCAGATCCTGACCGAGCAGGTCGTCTACGAGCCCGAGTCGGGCCAGCTCCTGTCGGCGAGCTTCATGGACTACGGCATGCCGCGCGCCGACACGATGTGCAACATCGAGGTCGTCAGCAATCCCACGCCGACCGACAGCAATCCGCTGGGCGCCAAGGGCGCGGGAGAAGCCGGTTGCGTCGGTGCCCTGCCGGCGGTGATGATCGCGATCATGAATGCGCTGGCACCGCTTGGCGTCAAGGAACTCGACATGCCCGCCACGCCCGAGCGCGTCTGGCAGGCGATCGAGCAGGCGCAGGCCAGCGCGAAGACGCCGCGCGAAGCAGCGGCCACACCGGCCTGATCCGCCCGTCGCCATGCCGCACCTGATTACGCCCCACCTGATTACGATCGAGAATAGCGGCGAACGCTTTCAGAGCGTAGACGGCATGAGCGTACTCGCGGCCATGGAGCAGGCACGCTGTCGCGGCATCCCGGTGGGCTGCCGTAACGGTGGTTGCGGCGCCTGCAAGGTGCGCGTCACGTCGGGGCAGTATCGGACGGGAAAGATGAGCCGCGCTGTGGTCAGCGTCGCCGACGAGGCCCAAGGCTGCGTGCTTGCTTGCAAGACCTATCCGCAAAGCGACCTCGGCGTCGAAGCGCTCGGCCGCATCCTGCAAACCGGACCGTCGCGCGCCACGTCGTTCAGCTTCGCGATTCCACGACCCGAGAGTCCACGATCTGAGAGGGAGGCTTGAATGTCACTCACCGGCGTATTGCGCCCCGGCCATGTCGCGATCCGCGTGCTCGAACTTGAGCCCGCACTGAAGCACTACACCGAGGTGCTCGGATTGACCGAGACGGCGCGCGATCAGAAGAACAAGCGCGTATTCCTCAAGGCCTGGGACGAGCACGACCATCACAGCGTCGTGCTGCGCGAGGCCGACGAGGCCGGCATGGACTACATGGGCTGGAAGGTCGATTCGCCGGCAACGCTGAAGAAGCTTGCCGCCGACGTCGAGAAATCGAAGCTGTGCCAGGACCTGGCCTGGATTCCCGCCGGCGAGCATCCCGGGACCGGCGAGCGCTTCCGCTTCACCGTCCCGACCGGCCACGCGATGGAGCTCTATGCCGAGAAGGATCGGCTCGGCAACAATTGTGGCACTGACGGCCCTGACATCAATCCCCTGCCCTGGCCGGACAACCTCAAGGGCATCGCGCCGTCGCGCTTCGACCACTGCCTGCTCTACGGCGACGATCTCGACGGCACGTGTAAGGTGTTCCGAGATGTGCTGGGCTTCGGCCTCTCCGAGCAGGTGCTGCTGAAAGCCGACCCAGGCACCATGATCGGCGCGTTCCTCTCCTGCTCGAACAAGGCGCACGACATCGCCTTCATTCGCCAGCCAGTGAAGGGCAAGTTCCACCATGCGTCGTTCGAGCTCGGAAGCTGGGAGAAGGTGCTGCGCGCCGGCGACATCCTCTCGCGCCACCAGACGTCGATCGATATCGGCCCGACGCGGCATGGCATCACGCGCGGCGAGACGATCTACTTCTTCGACCCCTCGGGCAATCGCAACGAGGTCTTCTCGGGCGGCTACATCTACTATCCCGACAAGCCGCCGCTCACCTGGTACGACGATTCGCTGGGACCCGCGATCTTCTATCACGACCGCAAGATCAACGAGTCCTTCCTGTCGGTCTTCACCTGACGGGCGGAAGAGCGCCACTGCGCATGAAGTGGCGCTCTTCTCGTTGCAACAACGAACGCGAGCGCAACGGAGTTGCGCTAACCCGGCGAAGACTATTTCATATGTAATCGAAGGGCGATTTTTCTTTTCCTATTGTGACTCGCGCGCGGCCCGAAACCGGGTTAACTAAAGAGCAATATTTGCTGCGTGAACGACTAAATGGGAAAACCTGTGGTCGGCGTGATCGGGAGTGCCCACTCGATCAACGACCGTCACAATGTACAGATCGTCGGACAACGCAACCTGCGCGCGGTCGCCGAGGTGGCGGGCGCGCTACCCTTGATGTTCGCGGGCACACCGGACATCACCGACATTGATGCGCTGCTCGGTGCGGTCGACGGCATCCTGTTGACGGGAGCACGCGCCAACGTTCATCCGACGCGCTTCGGCATCGAGCCCGATCCCCGGCACGAACCCTACGATCCCGACCGGGATGCGATGGCCCTGACCCTGATCGAGGCCTGCGTCGAGCGCGGCGTGCCGCTGTTCGGCATCTGCCGCGGCCTTCAGGAAATGAATGTCGCGTTCGGCGGCTCACTGCATCCGGAGATCCGCGACCTGCCTGGACGCATGAACCATCGCATGCCGCGGCTGGCGAACGGCGATCCCCATCCCGATCCGAACGTCGTGTTTGCCGATCGTCATGAGGTGCGGCTGGCGCCGGATGGTGTCTTTGCAAAGCTTTGCGGCTGCGAATCGATTCGCGTGAACTCGCTCCACGGCCAGGGCATTCTCGAACCTGGCAAGCGGATCGTCGTGGAAGGCGTGGCGGAAGACGGCACCATCGAGGCCATCCGGGTCGCCGACGCGCCATCGTTTGCGCTCGGCGTCCAGTGGCACGCCGAATACGACCCGCAGCTCAACCCTATCAATCGCGCCTTGTTCAAGGCCTTTGGTGCCGCCTTGCTGGATCACGGGCGCGCTGCCTGACGAGAGCTTTGCTGATCTAGGCGCCGACCTGCTTTGCGATGAAGTCGGCAATGGCAGTCGTGTCGTCGCGCCGGAACCAGGGGAGATGCTGCTCGGCGGGCGCCGAATCGGTGGCGATGGCGACGATCGTGGGATCGCCCGCCGCCAGCGCGGAGCGACCGCCCTCGCCGCCGCGCACCTCGATCTTGGGATGCGACTCGCGCTTGAAGCCTTCGATCAGCACCAGATCGGCCGGCGCCAGCCGCGCCAGCACCTCGTTGAGCGTCGGCTCCTCCTGCTCGCGCATGATGGCGTAACGATGCCCGCCCACCAGCGCGACCTCGGCCGCGCCGGCGGCGCGATGGCGCCAGGAATCGGTGCCGGGCTGGTCGATGTCGACGGCGTGATGGGCATGCTTGACGGTGGCGACGCGAAAGCCGCGCCGCACGAACTCGGCCACCAGCCGCTCCGTGAGCGTGGTCTTGCCGGCATTCTTCCAGCCGGTGACGCCGAAGACGCGTTGTGAGGTCATCTCGCCCACACCTGTGTCATCCCGAGCGCAGCGAGGGATCCTTCGCTGCACGGGGAAAAGATCCCTCGCTGCAGCGCGCAGGTACTGCGCGCGACTCGGGATGACACAAGGACTGGGATGACACAGGGTGTGTCGCGATGAAAGTCACGCCGCGATCCGCTCCGGGTGGGCGTAGACGGTGAGGCGGCCGTCGCGCACGAAGGCTACCAGCGCCAGGCCCGCCTGTTCGGCGGTCTCGATGGCAAGCGACGTCGGGGCAGACACGGCGGCGATCGCCTCGGCGCCGATCGCCGCCGCCTTTTGCACCATCTCGTAGGAACAGCGGCTGGTGACGACCACGAAGCCGCCCGGCTTCGCCTCACCAGATTTGGCCAGCGCGCCGGCAAGCTTGTCGAGCGCATTGTGGCGGCCGACATCCTCGCGCACCGCGACCAGCGCACCATCGGCATCGGCCCAGCCGGCGGCGTGCGTGGCGCCGTTCTCGCGGTTCAGCCGCTGTGCTGCGGGGAGAGCAGCCATGGCGCGCGTGATGGCCGCGCGCGACACGCGCTTGTGCGCCGCCACGGCTGATACGGGTCGCAGCGCCGCATCGAGGCTCTCGACGCCGCAGAGCCCGCAGCCGGTGCGGCCGGCGAGATTGCGTCGGCGCTCGCGCAGGGCGGCGAGCCGGCTGCTCGCGATCTCGATGCGCACTTCCATGCCGCGGCCCGCGGGCTCGACCTCGATGTCGTAGATCTCGGAGGGCTTGTCGACGATGCCTTCGGTGAGGGAGAAGCCGCGCGCCAGGTCCTCGAGGTCGCGGGGCGTCACCATCATCACCGCGTGGCTGAGGCCGTTATAGACCAGCGCGACCGCGACCTCCTCGGCCACAACCTCACTGAGCGCCTCGTCGCCGGACGCAGTGAGGCGGTGGGCGGGAAGATGGACCGAGCCGCGATCGGTGATGCTGTCCACCGCGGGAGCTTAGCCGCCGTGCAGCAGCGCCACTTCGGCGACGCCCTCGGCGGCATTGAGGCTGGCCTGGCCTGGCACCATCACCGGCGCGAGCGCAATCTGCCGGTGGGCCCGCTCGACCAGCATAGCCTGCTCGGAAGCGCGGCCGTCGATCAGTGGCGGCGCACCCGCGCCGAAATCGCCCGCCAGCCCACCCTTGTCGAGCGGCTCGGGCGCATAGACCAGCCAGACGATGTGGTGCGCCTGATCGAAGCCCTCGCCATCGAAACGCTTGATCGCCGCACGATAGGCTTCAGCCTTGCCGTCGGTGCGGGCAAACAGGCAGTCGAGATCCTGCGTCGAGCCGAGTACGGCACCCGCTCCGCCCGTCACATTGCAGGTGAGCGAGCCGATATTGATGCTCGATTCGCCCTCGGCGTGGGTCTGGGCATAGAGGGCAGCACCGCCCACCAGTGCCGCCGCGCCTAGCATCGCGAAGACCGTTCGCCGCATTGCTTCCTCCGCCTTTCGACAAGGCTCCCCAAGGGGCGCAAGGGTACGCCCTTGCGACCCTTTGTCCAAGGCCTTGCCCGGCGAGGGGCCGGTCGGCGTCGCGACCCGTCAGACCGTCGGCTGCAGCGGCAGGGGCGCCTGCAGGGAGGACGGCTTGCTCGACGGCGTCCAGGACAGCAGGCGCCGCAGCAGCCAGATCGCTGTGCGCCGCAACAGCGATGGCGGCGCGAAGTGCGCGGCAAACTCGCGATTGATCTCGAGCGGCCGCCAGTAGGACGCATGCCACTCCGAGTAGGCCTTGTGGAAAACGCGGCTCTGCTCGGGTGAGGCCCGCAAGAGAGCGCAGTCGCAGGCCGCCTCGATCCGCACATCGTCTTCGCTCAGGAAGCGGAAGCGATGCCGACTGGTCAGATGATGCAAGGTATTGTGAGCGAACTCGAATTCCTCAGGGCGCGAACGAATGGCGCTGATCGCCGGAGCCAATTCCAGATAAGCCATCGGACACTCCTCTCGTTACCCGGCTGATGAACGCCCGACGGCCATCTTTGGTTTCTCGTCCTGCGGATGTACTCCCTTCTTGTCTGATTCGTGATCGAGCGAGAGGAGTCCGGGCCTCGCCTCCGGAGCTCCGTTACGTCCGCTTCAATGCCTCGAGCTCGCTTGCCGCCCAGGCCAGTGTCTTGTCCAGCGGCTCGCCCTTGAACTGGCGGACGATCATCTGGCTCTGGATAGCCTGCGCCCACATCTGGGCTGCAATCAACGGCGGCGCCGGCGAGCAGACGACGCCCGCCACCTGGTCTCCGCCGCGGATCGGATAGTGCGAGATCGAGCCCTTGGGCGGCCCCTCCTCGTCCCAGGTCTTGAAGTCATTGAACTTCGAGTACGGCGGAATGTCGTAGCCCTGGCTTGCCGCGACCTGTTTCTCCGCCACCGCGCGCGTGGTCAGATACTCCAGCAGGCTCCGGGCCGCGGCCTTGTTCTTGGAGAAACTCCAGACGCCGTAGAAGCGTGGCAGGATCGGGTTGAAGCGACCCTTCGGACCCTTCGGGAAACCAATCGTCCAGCACTTCTCCGCAACCTGCGGCGCGTCGCGCTTGCCGACCGCCCAGGCGCTCGGCGGATTGAAGATGAGCGATCCCTTGCCGGACAGCAGCCACTTGTTGTTCGAGGCGTCGTCCCATGCCGTGGCGTCGGTCGGGCAGAAGGCGGCGAGCTTTTTGCCATACTCCAGCACCTGCCGGACCTCCTCCGACTTCACCGTCACGTTGCCTTTGGCATCCATCAGCTGGGCGCCGAAGGCCAGGAACAGCGCGCCGACCCACTGGTTGGTGTCGGTTGTGTTGCCGAGCGGCAGGCCGAAGCCGAACCCCGCCTTCTGGCACTTCTCGGCCGCGGCCAGGAAGGTGTCCCAGGTCCAGTTCGCGGCATCGGCCGGCTTGCCAGCCGGATACATCGCCTGCACGTCGATGCCGGCATGTTGCTTCATCAGGTCGAAGCGCGTGCAGCAGCCCAGCAGCAGGGTGCCCCGCGTCATGGGTACGGCCGTCCAGCGGCCCTCGAACTTGCCGAGATACTCGACCGCCGGATCGATCGGCCCGTTCTTCGCCACGACGTTCTTCACCACGTCGTCGACCGGCTCGAGCGTGGCGCTGTACTGCGCCGCCTCCCAGTTGGTGAACTCCATGATGTCGTGGCCGGATTTGGCCTGCGATTCGGCCGCCAGTGTGATCAGGAGCTTGTTGCCCTGGCTGGTGATGTAGTCGACCTTGACCTCGACTTTCTCGCGGTCGGCCCATTCCTTGATGATCGCCGACTGGACCTCGTTCTCGCCAGGGACCCAGTGATCCCAAAGCCCGATGGTCAGGGTTCCGGCAGCCCGCGCACTGCGGACGAACGGTGCACCGACCATACCTGCGGCCGCCGTTGCGACCATGAGCCCACGACGTGACAGTTTCTCTACTCGCATGACATCGTCCTCCCTGGGAACGCTTGTGCACGCAAAGCAACGATGACTGATCTAATTTTGACGCGAAGAGCGATAGCTTAACCGGTTTGTCGGGAGCGCGCCACGCCGCCGCGGCAAAGAGCCCCGTGCGGCGTGGTGCGCTCCCTCCCGAGAGCCTCCCTATGACTCCTCGGATGCAAACCAGGCGCAGACAAGCCACACCATAATGATCGCCAGGGTGAAGGCGATCCAGAAACCGCCCACGATATTTGCCCAGTTGCGGGCGTAGATATTGTCGAACCAGAGCCAGTACAGAACCTGGCCGGCGAGGAGGACCAGGACCGGCAATACCAGCCGCACCACCCAGTGCCAGACCCGGAACAGTTGCGTCGACGGCGGCAACGCTGCCGTACCATCGGTTCGGCGCGGCGCCGGCACGCGGGACAGCCCCTCGTCGAAGACGCTCGTCATGGCGATCCCCCAAGATCCCCTGCACCCTGACGCCGAGGCTAGGGCATCACGGTCGAAGCGGAACCCTGCTTTGTTCTGGGGTCACTCAAAGTAGAATCGCGAAGAGTGCCGTCCTCGGACGCCCGGTCGTGGGGTCGACCGTCCTCGCGCCGGCCGAACCAGGTGCCACGCGGTTGAAAACATATCTTCTGCATTTACTGGACATTCAGGATGCGCCCAATACTCTAACCACCAAGGGCAGCACGGATAAATGATGGGACCTTCTTCCTGGGGACCGACTGCTTGGCGTTGGCTTTGCATCGGTTTGTTCGCATCGGTTCTTCTTGTGACCGGCGACGCGCTCGCCCAGGCGGGCGAGCAGCCCCCTGACACGATCGAGGCCCGGGTGCTCGCCTGTGCCCCCTGCCATGGCACGGTGGGTCAGGGAACGGACAATGCCTATTTCCCCCGGCTGGCCGGCAAGCCAGCGGGCTACCTGTTCAACCAGCTCGTGGCGTTCAAGAACGGCCGGCGGCATTACCCGCCGATGAATTATCTCCTGCAGTACCTGCCGGAGGATTACCTGAAGGTCATGGCGGACTACTTCGCGAGCCAGAAGCCGCCGCTGCCGCCGCCCGCCGTTCCCGATATCAGCAAGGAGATGGTGAAGCTCGGCGAGCAACTGATCACCGGCGGCGACGCCAAGCGCGGCATCCCGGCCTGCACGAGCTGCCACGGTCCCGCGCTCACCGGCATGGAACCGGCCATCCCCGGGCTGCTGGGATTGCGCCCCACCTATATCAGCGCGCAGCTCGGCGCCTGGCGGTACGGGACACGCACCGCGACCGAGCCGGACTGCATGCAGATCGTCGCCGGCCATCTTACCGAGGATGACGTGAAAGCGGTGGCCGCGGTCCTGGCCGCGAAGCCCGCACCGGCCAATGCGTCCCCCGTCGCGAAGGGCAGCTTCCCCCTGCCGTTCGCCTGCGGCAGCCAACCGCAATGAGGAGGCGAGCCGTGACCTCTCGTCGTTTGATGCGGTTTATTGCGTCAGGCCTCTCGGCCATCGCGCTGGTGGCCGGCGGAAGCGTCGAGGCAAACGCCCAGGGAACCACACCCGCGAACCCGCCCGCGAAGATCGATCCGGCGTTGGCGGCGAAGGGCGAATATCTCGCGCGGGCAGGTGATTGCATCGCCTGCCATACCCAGCCCGAGGGCAAGCTGTTCGCTGGCGGCCGGCCGATGCTGACACCGTTCGGCACGCTTTATACGTCCAACATCACGCCCGACCCCGAGACCGGCATCGGCAGATGGACCGTCGACCAGTTCTATAGCGCCATGCACACGGGGCGTTTCCCCGACGGCGGCCTGATGTATCCGGCGATGCCGTTCGGCTCCTATACCAAGGTCACGCGCGCCGACAGCGACGCGATCTATGCCTATCTCCGCACCATCCCGGCGGTGAAGCAGGCCAACCGGCAGAACGAGCTCCGCTTCCCCTACAACAATCGCTCGCTGATCATTGGCTGGCGCACGCTCTACTTCAACGAAGGCGAGTTCAAGCCGGATCCGAAGCAGTCCGACGAATGGAACCGTGGCGCCTATCTCGTCGAGGGGCTCGGCCATTGCGCGATGTGCCATACCGCGATCAACGCGCTGGGCGGCAGCTCCGAATCGCAGGCCTTCCAGGGCGGCCTGATCCCGATGCAGAACTGGTACGCGCCGTCCCTCACCTCCAACAAGGAGGCGGGCCTGGGCGACTGGAGCCTCAAGGACATCACCGATCTCCTGAAGACCGGTGTCTCGGCGCGCGGCGCCGTCTACGGCCCGATGGCCGAGGTCGTCTACAACAGCCTGCAGTATCTCAGCGACGCCGACACGCGCGCGATGGCGGTCTATCTCAAGAGTCTCGGCCAGGGCAGCCCGCCGGAGGCCGCGACCTCGACGGTGCCGCGGCCGGAAAGCAGCCTGCTGCTGACCCTGGGCAAGACCATCTACGATAACCAGTGCGCGAGCTGCCACGGTGCCACCGGGCTCGGCAAGCTGCCGCACTATCCGCCGCTCGCCGGCAACCAGTCGATCCAGATGCCCTCGTCGGTCAATGCGATCCGCATGGTGCTGAACGGCGGCTATCCGCCGGGCACATCAGGCAATCCCAGGCCCTACGGCATGCCGCCCTTCGCGCAGTCGCTGTCCGACGACGAGGTCGCGGCGGTCGTCACCTATATCCGCACCGCCTGGGGCAATCGCGGCGCCGCCGTGTCGGCCCGCGACGCCAATGCTTTGAGATCCGCCCCTCTCGATTGAGGTCCATATGTTGAACTCCGCATCAGGCGCGGCAGGAACCGGCGAACCCGACCAGCAGGCGGTCGATGCCGTCGTCCGGCGCGGCCCCTCGGGCGCGATCGCGATCGCCGGCGTCTCGACGCTCATCGTCGTGGCGCTGTGGTTCGCCTTCTACCTCTTCGTGTTCGCCCCGCGCGGAGGCGGGTGATGACAGCGACGTCCTCTTCCTCCTCTCCTGGCGGTGGCGATCACGACGGCGCTGAACTCTCTGCACGAATCGAACGGCGATGGGCGACGCTCTCGGTCGCGATTGTCGTGCTGTTCACTGCCGTAGCGGCCTTCGCCGGCATCCATCAGGCAGTGATGCCGCAGGCCCGGGTCGAGACGATCAACCCCACCACGCTCCATCTCAGCGGCGAGTTCGTCGAAAGCAATCTCGGCAGCGCCGTCGAGTCCGACGGCTCGGTCACAGTGCGCGCCATCGCCCAGCAATACTCGTTCGTGCCGCAATGCCTCGTCGTGCCGACCGACACGCCGATCACCATCCGCGCCACCAGCCCCGACGTCGTCCATGGCTTGATCATCATGGGCACCAACGTGAACACGATGCTGGTGCCGGGCTACATCTCGAGCCTGCCGATGCGCTTCGACCGGCCGGGCGAACATCTGATGCCGTGCCAGGAATATTGCGGCGTCGGCCACGAGGGCATGTGGGCAAAGGTCAAGGTGATCGACAAGGCCGCCTTCCACAAGCTCGCTGCCGACAAGCGGAGGCTCTCCTGTGTTGACGAGTAAGCGGCTCATCCTCGCCCACTTCTGGCTCGCCTTCATCGTGTTCGGCGTGGCGCTGCTGCTCGGTGCCTGGCAGATGCTGGTGCGCAGCCCGCTCGTTCCCTGGATCAGCAATCCCGAGTGGTACTACCGCTCGCTTACCGCCCACGGCACGGTCATGGGCTACGCGTTCCCGACGCTGATCGCCATGGGCTTCGGCTATGCGATCAGCGAGAGCGCGCTCGGCCAGCCGCTGGTCGGCCGCCGCTGGGCGTGGCTGGGCTTCGGGCTGATCGTGGTCGGCGCGGTGATGGCCCTGGTGCCGGTGGCACTTGGCCTCGCCTCGGTCCTCTACACTTTCTACCCGCCCATGATCGGCAGCCCCTTCTATTACATCGGCGTCGTCCTGGTGGTCGTGGGGTCGTGGATCTGGGTCGCGCTGATGTCGATCAATCTCGCCATCTGGAAGCGCGCCAATCCCGGCAAGCCGGTGCCGCTCGCCATGTTCGCCAATGTCGCGGGCTCCTACCTCTGGGCGTGGACCGCTGTCGGCGCGGCGCTGGAGCTTTTGCTGCAGATCATCCCGGTGGCACTGGAGCTCAGCTCGACGATCGACGCCGGACTCGCACGCGTCTTCTTCTCCTGGACGCTGCACGCCATCGTCTATTTCTGGCTGTTCCCGACCTACATCGCCTACTACACGATCGTGCCGCGCGCGATCGGTGGCAAGGTCTACAGCGACACCATGGCCCGCATCGCCTTCGTTCTGTTTTTGGTGGTGTCGATGCCGATCGGCATACATCACTCGTTCATGGATCCGGAGGTCGGGGCCGGCTTCAAATTCCTGCATTCGGCCTTCACCGCGCTGGTGGCGCTGCCGACCTTGATCACGGTCTTCACTATCTGCGCGTCGGTCGAGATCGCGGCCCGGCTGCGCGGCGGCCGCGGCTTGTTCGGCTGGGTCACGGCATTGCCCTGGAGCAATCCGATCATGCTGGCCGTCGCCTTCTCGTTCGTGATGCTGGGCTTCGGCGGCGCCGGCGGCCTGATCAACATGAACTACCAGTTCGACGCCACGATCCATAACACGCAGTGGATCACCGGACATTTCCACCTGATCTTCGGCGGCGCCATCGTGATCATGTATTTCGCGATCGCCTACGATCTGTGGCCGCATCTGACCGGCCGCACGCTCGCGAGCCTGCGGCTGATGCGCCTGCAGTTGTGGCTGTGGTTCATCGGCATGATCGTCACCACCTTCCCGTGGCACTGGGTGGGCATCCTCGGCATGCCGCGGCGCATGGCCTATTTCGACTACACCAACCCGGCTCTCGCGGTTGATGCCTTCTCGGTCATCCTTTCGGTGATCGGCGGCTTCATCCTTGTCGTGTCGGGCATCCTGTTCTTCGTTGTCCTGCTGCGCGGCCAGACCGCGCCGCAAACCGATAGCGGCCCCTATCGCTTCGCTACGGCGGTCCATCCGCCGGTCACGGTGCCGGCCGCGCTCAATGGCTACGCGCTGTGGGTGGGGCTGATGATCGGCCTCACCATCACCAACTACGGCTATCCGATCGCCCAGCTCGCGCTGCGTCCAGGCACGGCCGTGCCGGCCGTCTATGTCGGGGGCCAGCGATGAGCCCGACGCCATCGCCCTCATCGCCACAGGCATCGCCGCGGGCCGACAACTGGCACACGCGCGCCATCGGCGTCACGGTGCTCGCCTTCGTGGTCTCGGCGGTCGTGGGCTTCGTGGCACTGCCGCTCGCCCAGCCGGACCTCAAGCTGAAAGATGTCTGGGACGCGATCTGCAGCGCCGCCGGCGTCGCGTCGCGCCCGACCGCCGAGAAGCCGATCGAGCCCGACTTCAAGGTCTCGTCCGTCGTGCTGACGCCTGACCTGCTCAATCTGGAGGATGCGCAATCGATCGGGCGCGGCGCCACGCTCGCCCATCAATGCGCGATCTGCCACGGCCCGGCCGGCATCAGCCGCGCCGATTCGCCCAACCTCACAGGCCAGTACGCCTCGGTCGTCTACAAGGAGCTGAAGGATTTCAAGACCGGCGCACGCGTGAACGCGGTCATGACGCCGTTCGCGCTGGTCCTGTCGGAGCAGGACATGATCGACATCGCGGCCTACTACGCCTACCTGCCGCGCCTGCCGAGCCCGAGAGCCGATGGCACCCCGCCGCCGCGCATCGTGGCCAACGGCGATCCGATGCGTGGCATCGCCCCCTGCGGCGCCTGCCACGGCGAGCTCGACAACAAGCGGGGCAGCCCGCGGATCGATGGCCAACCGGCGCAATACATCCTGAGCCAGCTGCAGGCCTTCGCCTCGGGCGAGCGGCGCAACGACATCAGCCAGCAGATGCGCACCATCGCCCGCCAGATGACACCGTCCGAGATGGAAGCCGCCGCGCGCTACTACTCCGGCGAATCGCGGTGAGCGCTCTATAGCTGGGGGCGCCCCCAGCTATCTACTGTCGTTCCTCTAACGTCCACGATTGTCGTGAAAGCGAACTTCGCTTAAACAGGAATCGTTAGCCGGCATCGTTGCGCTGCTCTCATGAGCGGTCGCAGGGACAAGCGGCGAACTTCACTGCCCACTTAGGCTTGCTGGAGGTTCGCGCTTGCCCCGTTCGATGATCCCCTTCCCCTATTCGCCCTGGCCGTTCCTCGATTTCGGACAGGACCCGGATCCGAACGGCACCCCCCCCCCGTACCCAACGCGCCGACGCCCAACGTGCCGGGCGTCACCATCCCGTGGTCGGCCCTGCCGCCGGCACCACCGCCGATCGTGCCACCGCCCAACATTCCGCCGCCGCAACCGATGTTGCCGCCCTCGGACACGCCCGGCTTCGACAAGACCTTCGCGCCACAACCGCTGCCTCCTCCCGTCGCACAGCCGCCGCGCAATCCCAGCCTCGCCGACATTCTCGCTCCCTGGATACAGCCACCCGACGCCGAGCCGCCACCGCCTGCATTGCCGCCCTCGGAAACGCCCGGCCTCGACAAGGCCATCGCGCGCATCAACGCACCGACACCGGGCTTCCATCTCACCCCTGGCCTCGGCGGCTTCTCACAGCCGCCCATGTGGTCGCTGCCGCCGCCGCCTCAGCTATTGCCCATGCCGCCGTTGCCCGTGCCACCGCGGGGCGGCGGGCTCGGCACCCTAGGCTCAACCCTGTCGCCGATAGCGCCCGCTCCCTCGCCGCTGATCCGGACCGCCAACGGACCCGCCGCGCCGACCATGCCTCAGCCCGGCATCGGCATACCGGAAACGCTGGCACAACTGGCGCGGCGCCTGATGCCCTATGCCACCGAGATGGGCGCCGCCCTCGGCCGTACCCTGCCCTCTGTCGGTGCCGCCGGCGCGGGCGCCTTCGCCGCGGCGCCGTTCCTGCTCATGCCCTCCAACACCGGATCCACGACCATCGACCTGGGCGACGGCCTGCGCACCAGCCTCCCGCCCGGCCAGCGGTACGTGCCGATCGAACGACGAGTCGCTCCTGGCGTGTTCGGCACCGATGTCGGCGCTATCTGGAAGCAGGTCCCCGGCCTCTACGGCGAGGTCGACCCTGGCCGCGGCGTGTTGGTCGATCCCGAGCAGTTGCGTGAAGCGCTGGGCGACGAGGCTGCGAACCGCATCCTCAACACGCCCGGCATCATGCCGATGGCAAAGCCGCCCTCCGATGAACAGCTGCCATCCCTTCCAGGGAACAACTCAGCCAGCACGCCTGAGCCCGACAACGATCAGGAGCCGCCAAAAGAACCGCCGCATGTGGATGTGACAAACCCGGTATCGAAGGGAAAAAACTACGCCCAAGCTTCCAAGGGTTCATCCCCCGGACACCGGAACTCCAACGGTTGGGGCAGGCCTTCCACTCTCGCCAAGCACTTCACGGATCATGGTGCCGACTTCGCCGCAACAGACGAAGAGGACTATGCCCGCCAGGCCCAAGCGTTTCGTCAACGGGCTTTGCAAAAAGGACTACCGACGAAGATAGACCCTAACGGTATCTCTCGCATCTACGATCCCATTACCAATATCTTTGGTGCCTATAACGCCAATGGCACGACGAGGACATTTTACAAGCCAGACCCTGCGCTTCATGGATATCCGACCAATATGGATTACTGGAACGCACAGCCTGGCCTTTTGCAAGGGAGCCCTTAAATGCCATACACCTGCCCCGTTTGTGGCTACCCACACTTGGAAGAGCAGCCGCACCATCCAGGCGCCGGTGGTTCCGATGAAATCTGTCCCTCATGTGGAACTCAGTTCGGATATCACGACGGAGCCAACGATGATCTCGTCTGGCGGACGAAACGGCACGAAGTGTTGCGACGCAAATGGATTGCCGGCGGGATGAAATGGCATTCCAAGGTTGACCCGGTCCCCGGCGACTGGAAGCCGGAGACGCAGCTTCGAAACATCGAGCCCTAATCCACCACCACGGGTGAAGAGCGATTGTTCATTTGCTGACATCGGCACCGCGGCATCTCCGGTCTTGCGCTATCGTGCATTGGAGCTTTCCCTAAATGGCTATCGACCTAGTTTGCCACTCGACGCTCGACAAGACGGATGTCGAGAAAGCGATCCGGCTGCTTTCAATTCAGCGTGCTGACCTATTCTCATACAAGTTTCTGATTTCTAAGATTCTTGATTCCGATGACGTTGACGAGGAAATAGCTCGTAAATTCGGATTTCGATCCCGATTTGTCTTCCTGATCAGAGTCAACGACAAGAATGAAGCGCACCGTATGGGGGAAGTTGTTGGCGTGCTCAGGAAAGCCTTTGGGCCGCAGAACGTGCTGGTGTTGTTCGAGAACGAAACGGAAGTAGGTCCAGAGCACCAGTCTTCCTGAGCCGACCATCGACCACGATCGAGGGCCGGAACTGTTACCGGAGGTCGTGATCGACCATCCAAAACGGGTAGAGATACGGCATGCCGCACGGCAGTTTCTGGACCTGCTGAACTGTCCGAAGTAGCCGCCGTTGCACCCAGTACGCCGGACCAACTAAAAGGACCGAGCATGCGTCTAATCGAACTCGACGGCAAAAACTGGCAGACAATACTCGACTTCGCCAATGCACTTCTGCGGTCTCTCGGCGCGCCAGACCAGCACGGAGCCAGCATTGACGCCATGATCGACGCGATGATCTGGGGTGAGGTCAATGATGTCGAACCGCCGTACACAATTCGGCTTGTAAATACCGCCGGTCTGCCGAAAGAAATTCGCGAATACATAAAGGCATTGAGGGAGGCGCTTGTTGAAGCTCGCGCCAACCGCCGTGCCCAAGAAGGCCATGATGCCGACGTGAACTTCGAGATCGCTTCCTAAGCCAAGCCGTCCTCCGAACTACGTGCTAGGGCCTCCAGATAAATTTGGAACAGTCTGGCCAGCGAGAACACTTCCTGATGGAACCCGGATTTAGGTTCGGGCACGGAATGGCACATGCTGCGCGGCAGTTTCTACAACTGCTAAACTGTTCGGATTAACCGCGCCAACTGGCCATAGCCCGCGTCACCGAGGAGACTTTGCAGTAGCTGGCATCGAACCTGCATGTCAGTCTCGGTCGGATAAAAAGGCGGAGGAAGGCGATGCTGGATCTGATCATGGCCGCGCTGGGCGGCGATGATGCGCAGGTCGGCAAGCTCATTGCGGCCGGAGCCGATGTCAATGAGGCCGACGCCAACGGATGGACCGCCCTCGCCGGCGCCGCCGGCCGAGGGTACGACGGCATCGTGGTGCGGCTGCTCGCGGCGGGCGCGGACGTTGCACACGTCGACGTCAAGGGCGTGACGGCGCTCATGCGGGCGGCCGAAGGCGGCCACGTCGCCATTGCCGATCGGCTGCTCGCCGCGCGTGCCAACGTCAACGACGCCGACGACAAGGGCAAGACCGCCTTGATGCGCGCGGCAGAGAATCGTCGCGTCGAGATGGTCGATAGGCTCATCAAGGCCGGCGCCGACGTGAACCACCACGACCGTCGTGGCAAGACCGCCTTGATGCGTGCCGCGCTTGGCAGCGACCGGGCGATGATCGACAGGCTCCTGGCCGCCGGCGCCGACGTGAACCGCAGGGATGCCAACGGCTGGACCGCCCTCATCTGCGCCGCTGCCGGCGACACGGCAATCGTGAAGCGCCTGATCGATGCGGGGGCCGACGTCACCCTCGCCGCCAAGGACGGCATGACCGCTCTCAAGCGGGCCGCCGCGAACGGCCACACAGCTATCGTCGAGATGCTCGAGACCGACGCCCGCCTGCGCGCCGAACTCGGCTGACAACTTCTAGGTCAGCAGGCTCACACCCGAGACCAGCAGCATCGCGTTGACGCCGCGCGCGAACTGCCGGTCGTCCAGCCATTTGAAGAAGTCCATGCCAAAGGCGCAGCCGGCGAACATCGCCGGCAGACAGGCGACACCCACAAAGTCGAAGTGGCGGGCGTGCTCGCCGCCGACGAAGCCCGCGCCCAGCAGGAGTGCGATCGACGCAAGCTGCACCAGCAGGATGAAGGGCTGGTAGACGCCGCGCTGGCGCTCCTTGGTCCAGCCCTTGAGGCCGCACCAGACGGTGACGGCCGCGCCTGGGAACGCGGCGGCACCGCCCGTGATGCCGCCCAGCACGCCGGCCATCACGTCGAAGGCGGCGTGCTGTCGTCGCAGCACGATCGGACGGCGCAGGATCATCCAGCCGGCATAGAGCACCAGGAGCCCGCCGAGGATGCGGGTGAAGAGCGCGGCCGGCGTGTGCAGCAGGAGATAGATGCCGATCGGCAGGCCGACGAGCGCCCCGATCCCGAACACCGCAAGCGCGTGCCAGCAGATCGCGCGGCGCAGCGACCATGTCATCAGCGCCTGGCCGCCCAGGCTGCACACCATCATGATCTGCACCGCGTCGACCGGGTCACTGACCAGATGAAACAGCATCGCGCCACAGATCGCTGAGAAGGCGAATCCCGCGACACTCGAGACCATTGCCGCCACGAACACCGCCGCCATCGCCCATGGCGAGATCAACGGCACCTGCAGATACCGCAGCACAAGGACATAGAGGGTAAGGCCCAAGATCACGACGACACACAGCAGCGCCCGCCGGGCGATTCGCGACCTCAACGTTGCGCCGATCGCCTCCGCGCGCTTCGCTCGGGCAGCGGCCAGCTTTCCGGCGCACGCGCGCTCGAAGTCAGCGCCGTCGCCTGCTTCCTTGGCCGAGACCGGCCTGATCGAGTTGCTATAGAGCGCCGCCCCGATGAGGGGGGCGAAAGTGAGCCATGTCCGCATTCTTGTGCCCGTTGCATCAAGAGTGAGCCACGGCCCCGCTTCCCCGGGGTTGTTGGCGGCGCGAAGCTGACGTGTGTGCCGCCGGCCGTCACGCTGGTAATCCTCGACCGTCGGCTGCAATTTTGCAGGTTGCTTCCGGCACGTATTCTTATGTCTCGACGTGCCTTCCTCACGAGATCGTAAACAACCGTGAGGCAGGGACGCTGGCACACTCCCGACCCGTCACAACGGGAGACAAAGACATGAAGCTGCTTCGCCTCGCCCTCGCAGCTCTGCTGGGCGCATCACTCCTCGCCTCGACGGCAACAGCCCAGACGCCGCCCAAATTCATCCGCGGCACCATCACTGCCATCGACGGCAAGACCGCAACCATCGCCACGCGCGAGGGACCGTCGGTGACGGTCAAGCTTGCCGACAACTGGACAGTCGGCATGGTCGAGCCGATCGCCCTATCGGCGATCAAGCCGGGCGCGTTCGTGGGCATCGCGTCATTGAAGGGCGAGGCACTCGAGGTGCTGGTCTTCCCCGAGGCGGCCCGCGGCACAGGCGAAGGCCACTATCCCTGGGATCTCCAGCCCGAGAGCATGATGACCAACGCCACGGTCGCGACCGTGGCCGCGGGCGGCGAGGGCCAGACGCTGAAACTCGACTACAAAGGCGGCACGCAGACCCTGCATGTGAAGCCTGGCACGCCGATCGTCACCTTCTCGGCCGGCCAGCAATCCGACGCGAAGCCCGGCGCCAAGGTTTTCGTCGGCGCCCAGAAAGCCGACGACGGCACCCTCACCGCCAAGCGCCTCAACGTTGGCAAGGACGGCATGATGCCGCCGATGTGAGCAGCTCGTCTTCCCCCTCTCCTAACCTCTCCCCCTAACGGGGGAGAGGAACATGAGCCGCTCGTCTTCTCTTTCTTCCTCCTCTCCCCCCGATCGGGGGAGAGGTTGGGAGAGGAGCAACGCACGTCGCGTCTTTCCGCTCGCTCCGATAACCTCCCCGACATGACCCAGGTCCGCGTCGGCATCGGCGTCTTCGTCAAGAGAAACGGCAAGTTCCTGATGGGCCGGCGGCGCAATGCTCACGGCGAGGGAAGCTGGTCGCTGCCGGGCGGGCACCTGGAGGTCGGCGAATCCTTCGCCGATGCCGCCTGGCGCGAAGTCCACGAGGAGACCGGCCTCTCGATCGCGAACGTGCGCTTCGCAGCCGTCACCAACGACCGCTTCGAAGCGGGCGGCAAGCACTACGTCACGGTCTGGATGCTGAGCGATCTCGAGGCGGGAACGCCGACGGTTCGCGAGCCCGACAAATTCATCGACCTCGGCTGGTTCGACTTCGACAGCCTGCCTGCGCCCCTGTTCCTGCCGTGGACGCAGTTGCTTGCGTCCGAGTTCCTGGACGCCATCAAGTCAGCCCACGCTCGCTGACCCGCTGCGGTCAGGATCCTGTGCTGGCTTCGAGCACGGCCGCGCGCCATTCCTGCTTGACCGGCAGGATCGGCGGCATCGGGGCAACGTCGGGCTCCGCCGTCGGCGCCACGATCGAGCTGATGTTCTCGGTCTGCGCGCCCCGGCGCATGAAGAGATTGTAGATCAGCCACTGTGCGCGATGCCGGTTCCCACGCCACGGGAAGCGGTTGGCGATCGAGGACGCCGAATAGAAATTGCGGAAGGCGCTTTCCATGCCGGCACGCAATTCAGGGCCCGACATCTGGGCCGGTCGATAGACGACGTGTCCCTGGTCGTACTTGGTCCAGTCGAAGGAGATGATACGGTTCGCCTTCTTCATCTCGTACCAGGTGAGCGTTCCCGGATAGGGCGTCAGCGCCGAATAGGCACAGGCATCGTAGTTGGCGTCGATGTTGAACTTGACGGTTTCGTCGAACACCGACCGATCGTCGCCGTCGAAGCCGAACATGAACAGGCCGAACACCATGATCCCGTAGGAATGCACCTTCTCCACCAATTCCGCGAAGGTCTCCGGCCGATTGACATGCTTGTGGACGCTCTTGAGCGTCGCGCGCGAGATCGATTCGAAGCCGATGCTCAGCATCGTGCAGCCACTCTCGGCCGCGAGCTCCAGCATGCGGTCATCCTGCGCAAGCTTCGAAGTGACGCCGGCCTGCCATTGGATGCCGCGTCCCTTCAATGCGCGCATCACCTCCTTCGGGCGCTCCGGCGTCCCGAAGAAGTCGGCGTCGTTGATCGAGATGGTGCGCGCACCGCAGTTCTCCATTTCGTGGATCACCTCGTCGACCGGCCGATAGCGGAATTTGAGGCCGTTCATCAGCGGCTCGGCGCAGAACGTGCAGCCCTGGTGGCAGCCACGCGAGGTCTGGACGAACGTGCGATTCACGTAGCGGTGCTTCTTCAGAAGATCGTACCGCGGCATCTTTATGCCGACCATCGAATGCAGCTTGTCCGACTTGTACGTTCCGCGCATCGCCCCCTGTCGGAGATCGTCGAGCAACCTGTCGATCACCAGCTCGACCTCGCCAATGACGACGGCGTCGCAATGTTTGAGCGCCTCCTGCGGCATGAAGCTCGGATGCACGCCGCCCATGACGACGGGCACCCCTTTGGCACGGAACTGATCGGCGATTTCGTAGCCGCGGTTGACGTAGCTCGTCATGGCGGAAATGCCGACGAGGTCCGCCTTCAGATCGAAGTCGATGGTCTCGATGTTCTCGTCCGTCAGTACGATATCGTACTGATCACGGGGGATCGCCGCGGCGACGGCGAGCAGGCCGGCCAGCGGAGAATAAAGTGCCTTGTTGAGATAGAGCGGCCGGGTCGTCAGTGAATCCGTCTTCGGATTGATCAGGTGGATGATGCCTGTACGCACGCAGCCCTCCGCTGGCGATTCTTCCGCCCAGCGATCCAACGGCATCGGCGCGAAGATGTTCCGTCGGGTACGACCTATTTGTTTTGTCGGTCCGCGTGCGCGGCTCAACCGCCCGAATTGCGGCCCCGGATTGCGGCCCCGGATTGCGGCCAGTGCTATCGGCGCCACTCCTTTTCCAGGGGCAAGCCGTCGTACACATCGACGTGAGCTGCATCGCCCGGCATTCCCTGCCGCCGGCCGCTGAAACGGATGGCGAGGACCCGGCCATCGTCGGTGCGCAGACTGAGATCGCGGCGGCCAAAAGCGTTACCGAGCGCGTCGGCCTCCATGCGAACCTCGCCGGAGGCCACCACCTGGCCCGGCCGCGTGGCATAGCCGTCGAACTCGTAGTCGACGCGGCCTATTATCTCGCCACGGCTTTCCAATGTGCCCGTACCACGCAGGACCCCGAGATACCGCATCTGCAGTCTCCCGCGTCAATCGAACATATGCAGCTGGGCGTTGGCCGGGAACGGCACAGCCAGCAAAAGCGGGACCAGGACAGGTGGGACGAGCCACTTCTTCATGCGTGCATCTCCTCGGTCAGGGCGGGAGCGCACGCCTCTCTCAGCCGCCGCAGCCGGAATTTCACGCGAACGGTACGTGAAGCTCTACACCCTGCGGCCGGTAGCGTCGATTGCCCTTGGACCGTCGAAGGCGGCGCGCCGGCGGGCACAATGTGCGATGCGCAGTGGCGACTTGCCATCCGGCGCCGAAGCGGCCATACGGAAGCCGTCGATACACGGACTGATGATCTGGCCGCGCCGCGTTGGGTGGGCGCCTCGCCTTCGACCTTAGATCCTGAAAAGATGCGAATTCGACGGTCTGCCCATCTGGGCCGGCTAGCATGTCTATATCGTGAAAGGTTATTCCCATGGCTACGGGAACGGTAAAGTGGTTCAACGCTACCAAAGGCTTCGGATTCATCCAGCCAGATGACGGCGGCAAGGACGCCTTCGTCCATATCAGCGCCGTCGAGCGCGCCGGCATCGATCGCCTGGTCGAGGGCCAGAAGGTCGAGTACGAGGTCGTTGCCGACCGTCGCACCGGCAAGGCCTCGGCCGAAAACCTGAAGAAGCTCGACTGAGTCTTCGTCTTCATCTTCCGCGGCGACCACGGATGTACTGGCGCCGCGTTGAAGATGGGATAAACGGCGCTTGCCGTCTGATCGCCGCCGAACGAAAGATCAGGCATCCTTGTCCGCTGCAGGCAGCGGATCCGACGGTCGGGACAGCCGGTCGAAATCCTCGAGCACACAGGCGATGAGGCGGGCGACACGGGCATCGCCTCTCGCGGTGGAGACGGCGTAGAGGCCGAGCAGGTAGCGCGCCTTCTCCGCCGCCTGCGGCCAGCTCTCGGCGGGCCGCGCCAGCAACTGTCGCTCGACTTCCTCCTGTCCGCGCCGCAACGCCGCCTGATTGACTTCCACTTCCGAGACTAGACGGCGCAGCTCGGTCGCATGCTGCGCCGACATTCCTCGATGCAGGTCGAGATCGATCGTCTTGTCGGTCATGATCGTCGCTCCTCGTTGCAATTGCGCGGCGCTTTGCGTCGTGCTGTCCAGCACATTCGCCGTCGCCGATAAACAAATAGATTTGGCGGCGCCCCTGATAACCGCGGGATTCGTCACCACTTCGAGGGAGCGTCATTTGAACGATGATCGTTCAAGGGCAGCAAACCAAAAAATCGGAGACAACATGAGCAACGCCCCGACGGCAGCCAATCGCTCGCCCGCAGATGACACCGACAAGCAGGACGTTCTGAACGAGATCGGCGTCAAGTGGAACAAGTTCTCGAAGCAGGAGCTTTCCGCCCTCAAGTCCAACGACGAGCTGGTCGGCCAGATCGTCACCAAGTACGGCATCGAGAAAGGCGCCGCCCAGAACCAAGTCGACGCGCTCATGAACGGCCGTAATCTCGCCGCGTAACCTGTATTTCAACTGAAATACCCGATAGGCGTTCGCCATCCCCAGGAGAGTGCCACCATTTGGCACCTGGGCGATGGCGCCCGTTCATCTATACACCCGTCTATCTTCTACAATCGAGACTGATCATGTCGACGCGCACCACAGAGACCACGGTGACCTTCGGACGCTCTTTCGTCCTCACAGCCATCGATGGCGTTCAACCGGCAGGCACCTATCGGCTGGTCACCGAGGAAGAGCAGATCCCGGGGCTCTCCTTCGCCGCCTACCAACGGCGCTCGACGATGCTCCACCTTCCCGCCAATCCGGCGCCTGGCCAAGCGCGCTACGTCGTGCAGGTCGACCCTGCCGAGCTCGCCACCGCCCTCGCAGCGGACGCCATTCGCGTTCCCCGCCTGCAATGATCCTGCCGGCCGGCGAGGCTGCCGTCAGGCAATCTTGAGATTCTCGGCTGACATCTTCCCCGTGCGAGGGTCGGAGACCAGGTTGAACTGGATCTTCTGCCCCTCAATCAAATGGCTGAGGCCGGCGCGTTCGACCGCGCTGATATGGACGAAGGCGTCCTTGCCGCCGTCATCCGGCTGGATGAAACCGAAGCCACGGTTGATGTTGAAGAACTTCACGGTTCCCGTATTCATGGGAAAATCCCTTCACAACATGGACATGCTGGCGCGCCCCAAGGGCGGCCGTCGAATTCGCATTTGTTTCGGGAGCAAGTCGCTGGCGAGGCGCCCACACTCGGCTGGGTCGCGGCCAAAAATGTTGTCCGTTTATCGACCCGGTTTACATGGGCCTTCTCCACCGCGCTTGCAAGACGGGAATTGAAAGAACATTGCGCGGCGACCTGCGAAGGCCCATGTAAGACGTCACGAGTCTCGCAAAAAGGACCCCCTCATGGACACCGAACGGACTCATGTTCGCTCGGGAGTCGAGGTACGACAGGCGGCAGCCGCCTTCGCACAGCCGATCGCTGAACAAGGCGCCTTGCAGCTCCTCACTTCTTTCGGTCCATTCATTGCCGCATGCGTGGCGATGTACCTCGTCTTCCCGGTCTCCTATCCACTCACCCTTGCCCTCGCCGTGCCGACCGGCGCCCTTCTGGTGCGTGTCTTCATCATCCAGCACGACTGCGGTCACGGCTCGTTCTTCGCCTCGCATCGGGCCAATGCGCTGGTCGGGCGGTTGTGCAGCCTGATCACGCTGACGCCGTTCGCCAATTGGGGGCGCCAGCACGGCCTGCACCACGCCGACTGGAACAACCTCGACCGCAAGGGCGGCGGCGCCGACATCTATTCCTCCTGCCTGACGGTGCGCGCCTATTCGGCGCTGTCGCCCCGGCAACGCCTTCTCTACCGCCTGCCGCGCCATCCTCTGATCGCCAACGTGCTGTTGCCGCCGCTGGTCTTCGTGCTGCTCTACCGGCTGCCGTTCGACACGCCGCAGGCCTGGCGACGCGAGCGATGGTCGGTGCATCTCACCAACCTGGCGCTCGCCGCGGCTTTCGGCGCGCTGGTCGTGATGTTTGGCTGGCGAGAGGTTCTGCTCATCCACCTGCCCATCATGGTCGTGGCCTCGATCGCAGGCGTGTGGCTGTTCTCCGTGCAGCATCGTTTCGAATCGGCGCGCTGGACCGCCAAGGGCGATTGGAGCTTTGCCGACGCGGCCCTGCAGGGGTCGTCCTGGTTTGGCTTGCCGCCCTTCCTGCACTGGCTGACCGGCAACATCGGCTTCCATCACGTTCATCACCTCAATCCGCGCGTGCCGAGCTATCGCCTACGCGCCGCACATGAGGCAGTGCACGCCCTTTTGCCCATAAGGCCCCTCAGCATCCTTGGCGCCTTGCGCGCACCATGGCTGACGCTGTGGGACGAGGCCGCCGGCCGGCTGGTGCGCTTCTGCGACGTGGAGAAGGCAGCAGCGTGACAGCCCGGTCCTGAGCACGATCAGTGCCGGACATGAAGCGACCTCCTGAAACAGGAGAGAAGGGATAATTGTCTACTGCCGCAGAGACCGCCGTGCTATGAACCTGACACGCAGACGTGATTGGTGTTGTCGGCAGGAAACTGCGGCTCGTGCTTTGCGGGCGCCTGCCATTTGGCCGACGAGATAATACAATCAGCCGGCTGCCACGGCCCATCGTTGCGGGGGCCTTCGTGCCCGCTCGCTGGTCTGACGCCCACCATGCGCGACCGGGTTCACCCATGCGCGACTGGCGCGTACCACGCGTCCTCCTTCCGCTTTCTCGTTGATCGTCGGCGACGCGGTCGAGCGTGCGCCGGTTGAACGGCCGCATCCCGGCCATGAAAGGATTCGCATGCAATTTCCAACGTATACCAAACCCCTGGTATGGGGCTTCATCGGCGGCGCCGTGGCCTGCATGATCGTCGGCTTCAGTTGGGGTGGCTGGGTGACCGGCAGTACCGCCCGCAAGGATACGGCCACCGCGGCGCACGATGCCGTCGTGACGGCGCTTGCGCCGATCTGCGCCGAACAGTTCCGGGCCCAGGCCGGCGCCTCGGCCAAGATTGCCGAGCTCGCCAAGACAAGCTCGTGGGAACGCGGCAGCGCCGTCGAGAAGAGCGGCTTTGC
>JAFKFL010000037.1 GCA_017308235.1 Alphaproteobacteria bacterium
AGTCGGGATGGAGCTGATCGTAAAGGACAAAGTCGTCCGCGACCCGGGATGACACGCTCAGTCGAAGCCGAACCTCACTGACCTCAGCGCCGAGTCCTCCACGGCCTGGACCACTCTCTGAAAGGAGCGTTCGGCGGCCGTCGACCGCTCGGCGGTACGTGTCGGCTGCAGAACGAACAGCAGCAACGACCGTGCGGGCAGTGGATAGGCGTGGCTGAAGCGGAAGCCCGTCAACTCGTGTTCCAGCGGGGCATCGGTGTCGACGAGTCGAATCCAGCGGCGGCCGCCTGCTGCCCGCGGCAACTTGAATGTGACGATGTCGGTATGAGCGTTCAGCAGAACGAGCAGAGTCGTATCGGATCCGATACGACGGATGCCGGTCTCCTGGGCACGGCCGTCCAACAGCACGCCGAGAGAGCGTGCATGCGGATCGTCCCAATTCTCGGGACTCATCTCGCCTGCGCCTGGCATCAGCCAGGTGACGTCTTTGACGCCCAGCTCCTCGTCATAGGCACCCGTCAGGAATCGCCCTCGCCGCAGCATCGGCAGCGAACGGCGGATCATCACCAGCTTGCGCACGAACTCGGCCTGGGCACGGCCTTCAGGGCCGATTCTCTCCCAGTCGATCCAGGAGATTTCATTGTCCTGGCAGTAGCTGTTGTTGTTGCCGTTCTGGCTCCGCCCGAACTCGTCGCCACCAAGCAGCATCGGCGTCCCGCGTGACAGGAAGAGCGTCGCGAGCAGATTGCGCATCTGGCGCAGGCGGATGGCGCCGATTTTTTGATCGTCGGTCGGTCCCTCGAAGCCATAGTTGCTCGAGAGATTGTTGGAGTGGCCATCGCCGTTCTCTTCGCCATTCGCCTCATTATGTTTGTCGTTGTAGGAGACGAGATCGTTGAGCGTGAACCCGTCATGCGCCGTGATGAAGTTGACGGACGCCCATGGCTTGCGGCCGCGCTTGTTGAACAGGTCGGCGGATGCGGTCAGTCGTGCCGCGAGCTTCGGGAGCACGCTGTCGTCGCCACGCCAATAGGCGCGCACCGTGTCCCGGTATGAATCGTTCCACTCCGCCCAGCCCGGCGAGAAGTGGCCGACCTGATATCCTCCCGGTCCGAGGTCCCAGGGCTCGGCGATCAGTTTGACCTCGGAAAGTGCCGGATCCTGCCGGCAGGCATCGAGGAAGCGGCCTTCCTCCTCGAAGCCGTGCGGCTCTCGTCCCAGGATGGTCGCCAGATCGAAGCGGAAACCGTCCACCCGCATGTCGCGCGTCCAGTAGCGCAGACTGTCCATCACCATCTGCAAGACGCGTGAATTGCTGAGGTTTACCGTGTTGCCCGTGCCGGTATCGTTTATGTAATACCGGCGCTCGGGCGCCAGCCGATAATAGGAGGCATTGTCGATGCCTCGAAAGCAAAGCGTGGGCCCGTGCTGATTGCCCTCGGCCGTGTGGTTGTAGACGACGTCGAGGATGACTTCGAGGCCGGCATCGTGCAGATGCGCCACCATCTCCTTGAACTCGGCAAATGCGAAATCAGGGTTGGCAGCGTAGCGGCGCGCCGGCGCGAAGAAACCGATGGAATTGTAGCCCCAGTAGTTCTTCAGGCCCTTCTCGAGAAGATGGCTGTCGTCGATGAAGGTATGCACCGGCAGGAGCTCGACGGCGCTGATGCCGAGTGACTGGAGGTAGGCCGTGCTTTCCGCAGTCGCGAGGCCCGCATACGTGCCGCGTAGCTCCGGTGCGATGGCGGGATGAAGCTTGGTGAAGCCGCGGACATGGGCCTCGTAGATGATCGTGTTTTCCCAGGGAACGCGGGGCTGTCCCGAGCGGCCCCAGGTGAAAGCCGAGTCGATGACGCAGCTTTTGAACGTGAAAGGCGCGCTGTCACGATCGTCGAAGGTCAGATCATCGCCCGTCTCCATCTTGTAGCCGAACAGGGCGGGGTTCCACTGGACATGCCCTACGATCTGCTTCGCATAGGGATCGAGCAGCAGCTTGTTGGGATTGAAGCGGTGCCCCGCCGCCGGCTCGTAGGGGCCGTGAACGCGATAGCCGTAGAGCGTGCCCGGCCGCGCATCGGGCAGATAACCGTGCCAGACCTCGTCGGTGTACTCCGGCAGGTTGAGGCGTTCGATCTCCCGCTCGCCATCGCGGTCGAACAGGCAAAGCTCGACCTTGGTGGCGTTGGCCGAGAACAGCGCGAAGTTGACGCCCAGACCGTCCCAGGAGGCGCCCAGAGGGTAGGGAAGGCCTTCCGAAAGGCGCGAGCGGCGGACCGAATTCGTGGACAAGCTTTCCCCGCTCTGGACACCAGGGCGGCCGGCCAAGGTCGGCGCGGTACCCTACGGACGATGACAACGCCTATGCACCGAAACAGTTCCTATCTCGATCGCACGTGCATGCGCGATGGGGAACCAGACATCGTTGCCGATGTTATAGGGACGCAATACCGATCACCTGCCGCCCTGTCACCGCCATGAAATATGAGCTTATCCGCCAAGCCATCATCGAGCGTCGCTCGTTGACGGGCACCTATGATGACTGCAGCCGCTCCTTCAGCCCTCACATTCTTGGTGAGAGTGCAGAAGGCCGCCTCTGTGTGATCGCCTTTCAGTATGCCGGAGCCCGTCCCGGGGGATCGCTGTCGTCCGCGGGCGAATGGTGCTGCTTCGACGTCGAAAAGATCACGCGGCTCAGGGAGAACGAAGACCGATGGGTCGCTGGTCCCATTGGAGAAAGGCCGACCGTTAAGGAAGTCGCGGTCAAAGCCTGAACTTCGAAGCGGCGAGATCGTTCCTTCCGTGAGAGGCGCTTCCTCGAGTAATCAGGACATCTGCAACAATGCGCGTGACCGCACGTTGTCTCCACAGTCTCGTTTCGAGAAGCCTCATTGGAGAAACCCGTGCGCCATAGCCCCATCCTCGCCGGCCTCGTTGCTGTTTCATTGTTCGCCACTGCCGGAGTGTTCGCCCAGGGCACCCAGCAATCCGTTGCGCTGACCAAGATCGACGTGGTGCAGGTGGCCAATGGCTATCGCGCCAGCAAGGTGATCGGCGAGAATGTCGTCAATGACGCAAACGAGACGGTCGGAAAAGTGGACGACATCATTCTTTCGGCCGATGGGAAATCGGCATTCGCGGTCTTGTCCGTCGGCGGTTTTCTGGGCGTCGGCACCAAGTTGATCGCGCTGCCTTACGATACGATAAAGGTGTTGAACAACAAGCTGACGATGCCGGGCGCCACAAAGGATGCCCTGAAGGCCCTGCCGGAATTCAAGTACAAGTCGGGCTGAAAGCTCTGTTGCCGTGGCCAGTCGTTGATCCGGACCGTGTGACGACCTCAGCGCTTCGGCAGCGTGAAACCGTTGCAACGCAGTTTTTCCTCAAGGATCCGAATGCCAGCGGCGGTATTGCCCTGCCTGCAGTCGGCTATGGCGGCGAGTGTCGTGTAATCCGGCGCGAGCCCGCCATTGCCGCCGCCGTGTCCCGTGTATCGCAGCGCCAAGCGGCCAAGCTCGAAACAATAGGCGGCATCACCTTGTGCATCTGATGCGGTGGGCGCCGCCGCCGGCTTGCCGGTATCGCAGGTGCAGGCGCCAAGGCTCATCAGAGCGAAGCCTGCAAGCATTGCGAGGTCGTGAAGCTTCTGGTGGATAGCCATTCCTCTTGGCGGCAGGCCGAAGGCGTTAGGTTAAGTGAAATCGCGATGAGGCCAGAGCGGGTTGACTGTCCCTTGCCTGCCTTGGAACTCTGCCTCAAAAATCCTTCCTGCGCATGCATTCCCCGCAGCGATCGGTCTTGCTTATGATCCTCCCTCTGCCTAGCAAGGCAAAGCCAGAAGGCGAAAAAGGGCACGGGGAGAGAGTTGACCGAAGCGCGACGTTTGGCGGCCTTCTGGTTGGCGGTGGTTGTGACCGGGACAGGCACGGGGCTCGCGACCGCGGCTTTGATGGGCCTTCTGTACCTTGTGCAACATACATTGTGGCCCGGCGCCGGAATGGACCTCCTCGACGCCGCAGAGCGGGCGACCTGGCAACGCCACCTGGTCGTGCTGCTGGGTGGAGGACTTGTCACAGGCTTGGGCCAACTGCTTCTGGGACGGCTCCCCAGCGGCAACAGCACCGACGTGGTCGCCGCAATCTCGCTCCATGGCGGTCGGCTGCCCGTGCCGCGCGCGGTGGGCGGTGCCGTGCTCTCGATCGTGGTTGTCGGCATGGGGGCGGCGCTCGGCCGCGAGGGCGCGCCGAAGCAGGCGGGGGCCGCAATCGCCAACGTCGCGTCAGATCGAACGCGGCTTTCCGACGACGAGCGACGATTGCTGGTGGCCTGCGGGGCCGGTGCGGGCTTTGCTGCCGCCTATGGCGTGCCGCTCGGCGGCGCGCTGTTCGCGTTGGAGGTGCTGCGCGGCCGGCTGGCGTTGGGTTTCGTGCTGCCGGCGCTGGTCACCTCGTTGACCGCGACCGGCGTGTCCTGGGCGTTTCTGCCCAACGCGCCGACCTATGCCATCCCGGCCTACGAGGGCTCGTTCTCCGCGGCCACCTGGGCGTTGGTGGCCGGACCGATCGCCGGTCTCGTCGCGGTGCTGTTCATCCGCGCGGTGGCATGGACCACTCATCTTCGACCACAAGGCTGGATGCGGATCGCAGCGCCCGTCCTGGCGCTGGGGCCGCTGGGCGCAGCGTCGATCGTCTTCCCGCAACTGCTCGGCAACGGGCGCGACGTTGCGGGATTGGCGCTTGCCGGTGAGGTATCGCCGCTCCTGTTGCTCGTGCTGTTGTTTCTCCGACCGGCGGCGAGCCTGATGTGCCTGGGCAGCGGCGTGCCGGGCGGCCTGTTCACGCCGTCGCTGGCGCTGGGCGCGCTGCTGGGCGGCGTGCTTGGTTACCCATGGTCTCTGCTCTGGCCCGGCGTGCCGCCGGGTTTGTTCGCCGTGCTGGGCGCGGCCGCGGTGCTGGCGGCGACCACCCAGGGTCCGCTCTCAACGGTCGTGCTGGTCATCGAACTCACCGGACAGGCGCGTTCGTTCATCCTGCCACTTTTGATCGTGGTCGCGATCGCAACATTGGTCGCGCGCGCCATCGAGACGCGCTCGATCTACGATGCGCGGCTCAGCGATGCCGAAGTCGAGGAGCGGCGGCAGCAGCGTGCCCTGAATCCCGACAAGCCGGACAACGATTGAGGCCAGCTGCGCTGTCGTGCGAATGCTAGGAGGAAGCCCGGGCGGTCACGACCCATGTCGCGGCGTTCAGCCTGACACCGTCGGGTCCGTCGTGGGCCGCCAGCGCGGCTCGCACGACGGGCAGGGCCGCGGCACGCAGCTCGGGATTTTCCCGCAGGATCTTGCCGAGAGCGCCGACCCGCGAGCAGACCGCCAGCATCGACTCGAGGTCGCCGCTGCCGACCGGCTCGTCGCGGGCCGCGATCTCGATCTCGGCGAAGCCCGCATTCTCCAGGATGCGGCGCACGCGATCGGGATTGGCGAAGGCGAACGGCCCAGGTGCGTCCGGTCCTGGTGCGCTCAGATCATGGACGAGCTTCGGTGGCAAATGAGGTGACGCGGCCCGGAGCGGCAGGTGATCGAGCGGGTTCTCCTCCAGTGCCCGCCAGCAGACGAAGGCGAGCCGGCCGTTCGGCTTGAGGCTGCGGCGAATGTTGATGAACGCTGCCGTGGGATCGGCGAAGAACATCACACCGAAGCGCGAGAAGGCTGAATCGAACGACCGAGGTTCGAAGGGAAACGTTTGGGCATCGGCCTCGATGAACCGCACGCGCTCGTTGTCCTCGGCCGCGCGGCGAGCGTAGGCAAGTACCGCTGCCGACAGATCGATCCCCACCACGGTGCCATCCGGTGCGACGGCTCTGGCAAGCTCCAGCGCCGTCTCGCCGCCGCATCCGATGTCGAGGAAGTGCTCGCCGGGGCGCGGTGCCAGCGCCGTCAAGGCATGCCGGCCGAGCGGCGCAAGTTGCCGCTCCAGCAGTTCCCGCACCTCCGCCCACGCGGCGACCCGCAGTTCATCCTGCGTCAGCGCGGGCAGGGGGTTGGTCTGGCGCATGCGCGCTTCTCCTCATGTGGACCGCGAGCGCCCGCCCTGAGCGTAGCCAAAGGGTCCCGCTCGCTCATGATCATGAGGATGAGCGAGCGGGACGCTCGCGGTCCAGAAGAGCGCAAGCAGCTCATCTGATGGGTGGGGCGTATTGCAGGCCGCCCTGGGTCCAGAGCTTGTTGAGGCCGCGCTCGATCTTGAGCGGGCTGCCCATGCCCAGGTTGCGGTCGAACGCTTCGCCGTAATTCCCGACCTGCTTCACGATGTTGTAGACCCACTTCTCGTCGACCCCGAGCGCCTTGCCCATGCCGGGCGAGGTGCCAAGGATACGGCGGATGTTGGGGTTGTCGCTCTTCAGCATCTCGTCGACGTTCTTCGAGGTGATGCCGTACTCCTCGGCCTCGATCATCGCGAACTGCGTCCAGCGCACGATGTCGGCGAACTGGTTGTCGCCGTGTCGCACCGCCGGCCCCAAGGGCTCCTTGGAAATGATCTCGGGCAGCACGACGAAATCGTCCGGCGTCAGCGGCGGCGGCGGGTTGGCCGCGCGCGTGGCGTAGAGCCGGGCGCGGTCGCCGGTATAGACGTCGCAACGGCCGGAGAAGAAGGCGGCGCGGATCTGGTCGGCATCCTCGATGATGACCGGCTTGAAGGTCATCTTCATGGCGCGGAAGTAATCTGCGACATTGAGCTCGGTGGTGCTGCCCGAGGGCACACAGATCGAGGCGCCGTTCATCTCCTTGGCGCTCTTCACGCCGAGCTTCTTGGGCACCATGAAGCCCTGGCCGTCGTAGTAGGTGACGCCGACGAAATCGAGGCCGAGCGCGGTGTCGCGCGTCAGCGTCCAGGTCGTGTTGTTGGAAAGCACATCGACCTCGCCCGACTGCAGCGCGGTGAAGCGCTGCTGCCCCGACACCGGCACGTACTTCACCTTCTCGGCGTCGCCGAAGATCACGGCCGCCACGGCGTGGCAGACATCGACATCCATGCCACTCCATTTGCCCTGGCTGTCGATCGTCATGAAGCCCGCCAGGCCGCCGGCCGCCACACCGCAGATCAGCGTGCCGCGCGCCTTGATCGTATCGAGATCCTTGCCCGCGAATGCCGGGCCCGAGGACGAGATCGCGGCGACACCAATCGCAGCCATCAGTAATTTTTTCATGTAAGCCTCCCTGTTTTCGATTCTGCTTTTAGTTCTGAACGGCTTTGCCGAGGCGTGGCTCCTTTCCGGCCAGCAGGCGCTGGATGTTGGCGCGGTGGCGCACGATCACGTAGAGGCCGCCGGCGATCACCAGCAACCGGTAGGGCAGCGGTTGCTCCAGGCTGCAGACGAGGACGATCGCGGTCACCGCCGCCAGCATCGAGCCGAGCGAGACGATCCGGGAAATCGCCAGCACGACGCCAAACACCGCCGCGGCGCCCAGACCGACGGGCCACGACATCGCCAGCAACACGCCGAGCCCCGTCGCGGCTGACTTGCCGCCCGTGAAATTCAGCCAGATCGAACGGCCATGCCCCAGCACCGCGGCAAGTCCGGCCAGGCAAACAGTCCAGGACGCCAGGCTTTGCAGATCGAGAGCGGTCGGTGACGTGACGGACAGCTCTGCATAGAGCCAGGGACAAACCAACCAGGCGACGGCGATCGCCAACATGCCCTTCAGCACATCGATCAGGAGCACGACCAGTGCCGGCAATTTCCCCAGGGTGCGCAACACGTTCGTCGCCCCGGTGGATCCGGAGCCGTGCTCGCGGATATCGATGCCCTTGAGCAGCCTGCCCGCCAGATAGCCCGTGGGCGTGGAACCGAGGAGATAGGCGATCACCAATCCGACACCGCCCGCGATCCAGAAAGCCATGATTCTAGCCTCCGAGCCGGGGGCGGATTGCGTCGGCGAAGGCTTGCAGCGGTTCCTCGGGCAACGCGTAGCCGCCGGCGAGGTCGTGCGCAGGGAACAGGAACACATGATCGACGCCGGCTTCTTCCTGCGCACGCAGGAGCTGCTCGGCGCAGCGCTCCGGCGGGCCGAACAGGCCGAACGCATCGGCGATCTGGTGCGCCTGCTTCTCCGGGATCGCCGCCGGATCGTGCGACTCGGCGATCTCGAAGCCGGCTTCCTTGAGCCAGCGCAGGTTCGCCACGCTGGGATAGTTAAGGAATGGCTGGCCCGGCGCGAACCAGCTCCGCACCCAGTGCGCGCCGACGTTCGCATCACCGAGGCCGAGCGTCGTCACGAACACCACCGGGAAGTCTTTCAGTGAGCGGCCGGAGCGTTCGGCACCAATCTCCAAGTGATGGCGCGCCGCGCGCACCGCCAGCGGATGCAGGCCGACCATGAGGAAAGCGCCGTCGGCTACTTCGCCCGCGAGCTCGATCATGCGCGGGCCCGCTGCCAGCAGATAGACCGGGGTCGGCGTGGCGCTTCGGTTCCTAAGACGCGTCGAAGTCTGGCCGAACTCGAGGCTCTCTCCGGCCAGCAGCTGACGCAGCGTCAGGATCGCATCGCGCATGACGGCCACCGGCGCGCGCTGCATGCCCATGCTGCGTGTCGAGATGAAGCCGGGCGCCACGGTGAGATACGCCCGCCCGGGCGCGATCTCGTCCAGGCTGTGAGCGAGCGACGCAAGGAGGAGAGGATGTCGCACCAGCGGACTCGACGTCGCCGGGAACAGATGCAGGCGCTGCGTCGCCTGGGCAGCGAGCGCGAGTGCGATATAGGCATCGCGGCCGCTCGACGGATGGTCATGGATGCCGACGCCATCGAGGCCGGCATCTTCGCAGCGGACGACGAACGACGCGAGGTCGGGCAGGGGCAGGCCGACGGGAACTCGAAGGGCAACGCGAATCCTGCTCATGGAGGTCTCCGAACCTTGCGATGCGCTGATCTAGGTGAGACCGGCTTTGCGCAGCGCGGCTTCGTAATAGTCACGCTGAGATTGAAGCCGCGAGGTATGGATCTGCATCAGCGTTCGAATGGATACGTCCGGTTGAGCAACCCGCAACTTTTGAAGAGCATCCCCCATTTCGTCAAAGCGATCGATCATTGCTGCTGCCGCAATCTTGATTCTGAGTGGAGGAAGAAAATGCGGCTGCTCCCGGATAGCCTTGTCTGCCCAAACAATCGCATCCTTGAACTCGCCCCTGAAAAAATGCGACCAGGCGATTCCGGCGTAAGACCGGTAGATCATTGCGTCCAACGGGCTGAGACGCAATGCCTTCTCATTATACTCTATGCATTGTTCGTGGCGGCCGAGTTGCCAGGACACCCAACCGCAATATTGCCATGCCAGCGCGGCATTTGGATTGAGCGCAAGAGCGCGCTCAATCAAAGCAAGCCCCTCTTCGGCATCTCCCTGCATACTTCCCAGGACTCTTCCGGCCATGGCGAGTGCCGACGGATCGTCCTTCCCGAATTCGGCGGCCAATCTCGCCAATCGCAGGGCTTCCACGCGATCCGTATCCTCCACTTTCCAGCCTTGCGTGACCTCCGACGAACGGCAGAGCGCGGCAAGAGCGTAAGCGGATGAGTAGCGGCGATCTGCCCGAAGTGCCTGCTCAAGAAGAAGCTGTGCTTCACGAAGGGATTCCTTTGTGAAGTCATAAAATAAGGCCGAGGCTTGCAGATAGTAGTCGTACGCCGTCAGGCTCTCGGTCGCCTTTGTCTGCACGCGCTCTATTTCGGCCTGGCGCAATTTGGGTTCGATGGCTCCAGCGACGTTGGCCGTCACCCTGTCTTGCAGATCGAAGACGTCCTCCAGATTGCCGTCATAGCGATCCGCCCAGATGTGGCCGCCAGAAGTCGTATCGATGAGCTGGCCAGTGATACGGAGCCGGTTGCTCGACTTGCGCACGCTCCCTTCAAGGACATAGCGCACACCGAGGTCTCGCCCTACCTGCCGCACGTCGATCGCGCGGTTCTTGTAGGTAAACGTCGAATTGCGCGCGATGACGAAGAGCCATTTGATACGTGACAACGCGGTGATGATGTCTTCGACAAGCCCGTCGACAAAATACTCCTGCTCTGGTTCGCCGCTCATGTTCTGGAACGGCAGAACCGCAATCGAGGGTTTGTCGGGAAGCGCCAGGAGCTTTGGCGTGTCAGCGGCCGGCAGGATATGTGCAATGGCCCGCCGCGCCGCATACAGACGGACCGGCCGGTCAATGTTCTTGAGAGATCGCTCACCGAGGTCATCGAAGGTGAAAGCGGTCTTGCCCCTGATGTGCTCGAAGGCGTTGCCGGATAGACAGACGCCCCCTGGCACACACTCATTCTCCACCCGCGCCGCGACGTTGACGCCATCACCGAAGATGTCGTCACTTTCGATGATGATGTCGCCGACGTTTATGCCGATGCGAAAGGACAGGTTTGGAGTGGCCTCTACATTTCGTCCGGCCATCTGGTCCTGGACCGTCATGGCGCAGGTAACCGCGTCGACCGCGCTGGCAAATTCCACCAGCATGCCGTCGCCGGTGGTCTTGACGATCCGTCCGTTGTGGGCGGTGATGGCGGGGTCGACGACCTCACGGCGAATTGCTTTCAGCGCGTTTAATGTGCCCACCTCGTCGGCGCCCATGAGGCGCGAATAACCCGAGATATCGGCTGCCAGCACCGCCGCCAGTCGCCGTTCGACTTGCCTGCCAGTCACGAAGCTTCCCCTGACGACGAGGTTCAAGCGCCTATCAGATCACGGGAGGAGCATGCCCGCTAGCTCAACTCGTTGATCCGCTGGTGTTCAAAACGACTCGGACCGAATCAGAGCATTCGGTGAACACGGTGTGAAACCGCCCGGGTGGGCGGTTTCCGATGGTCGATCCTGGTGGAAGGCAGTTCCGGATCAGGACAATTGCAGTGTTGCCTTTTCCGATCCTGCGCCGACGGGGACAGGGAAGGCCTTGCCGGCGACCGAGACGGTGCCGGAGCCGCTTACCTTGCCGTAGAAGCGATATCCACCCTTCGAGTCGGTGTAGGTGTTGAGGCGTGTCCCGCCGACGGTGAGTGTGACCTGCTGGTGCGCCATCGCCTTGCCCAGTGCATTCGTTATGGTGCCCACCGCGACAGGCGGATCGGTCGGGAGGGCGAACATGAACGAATTGTAGACCGTGTCGATGTAGGCCAGCACGTCCGTCGGACCGGTATATCCGAAGGAAGGCCCGCCAATGACCGCCGTTGCGGACTGGGTTGCCGCGTTGGTGTTGGTGGTCGACGAGGTGTTGGTCCACTGCAGGCTTGCCGATGACTTCAGCTTGAAGATCAGAAGGTTGAGACCTCCGGAAACGCTGAAGTTGGTGGTGTACTGCACCTGTGTCGTGCGCGTGTTGGTCACGCTGTTCTGCAGGACATAGGTCGATGTCGAGATCGAGTCGTTCGCATTGTCGGGCGCTTCGTAGGGGAAGCTCTGCGGCAAGGGAACAAATCGATTGGGATCGATCGTCGTCGCACCGGAGGCAAACGGATTGAGGGCCAGGATCTCCCGGTAGTCGCCGGCGGTCAGGCCGGCCTTGTCGAGCTGGGCCTTGACGCCCGGCTGCATGGTCGACGGGTTCTGCAGCCAGCCCACCTCGACATACTGGATGATCATCGTCGGCCCGTTGACGCCCAGTTCCCATGCCAGGTTGTTCTGGGGATCGATCGTGACGTCCACCATCGGGTTGAGCCAGAGATAGAAACGGTCGCGGCTGTGATCGATCCCGTTCGCCGCCGGGCCGGGCACCTTGATGTCGAAGCTCGCGGTCTTCTTGACCTCGACCGATACGGAGTCGGACGTCGCCTTCGAATAGCTGAAGTCGGCGCCCAGGCTGCCGATATCCTTGTCGCCGCCACCGATGCCGACCCCCACGCTCACGCTGTCCTGGAACGAGCTGGCGGTCGTCGTCGTGGTGCCGGTACTGCTGCTGCTGCCGTAGTCGACAGACGATGTGCCGGTGCTCGAGTTCGGGTTCGCGGCACCCGCATCGGTGCCCGGCGGCGAGTAAACCATCGTCAACACGAAGTATCGTGGCAGCAGGGACCCCGTCACCGGCTGATTGGTTGGATCGACGACGAAGGGCGTCGACGCGGTGTTGAAATTGCCGAGATGGACGCCGTGCGAACCGTCGAGGTTGAGGCGCCAGAGCGCGTTGTCAGTTCCCTGGAAGAACACATAGCCGTTGCCGACGACGGGCGTCGACTTGGTCTTGTATCCCGCGAGGTTCGTTCCGCCGCTGCCATCGAGATTGATGCGCCAGAGCTTGTCGTCCGTGCCCTGGAAGTAGACGTTGCTCGCCGTCACGAAGGGCATCGAGTTGGTCTTGTAGCCGCCAAGATGAACACCGTGCGTGCCGTCGATGTTGATCTGCCACAGCGTGCTGTCGGTGCCGCGGAAGTAGACATGCTGCGCCGTGACAAACGGCGTCGACGCGGTCTTGTAGCCGCCGAGATTGACGCCCTGGGTACCGTCCAGGAGGACGCGCCACAGCTTGTCGTCGGTGCCTTGAAAATAGACATACTCGCCGAAAGCGTACGGCGTGGATTTCGTCTTGTAGCCGCCGAGGTTGGTGCCGCCGCTGCCATCCAGCGCGACCTGCCAAAGCTTGTTGTCGGTGCCCTGGAAATAGATATGGCTGGTGGTCAGGAACGGCGTGGAATTGGTGGCGTAACCGCCGAGATCGACGCCGTGCGAGCCGTCGAGATTTGTCTTCCAGAGCTTGTGGTCGGTCCCCTGGAAATACAGGTTCGAGCCGAAAGCGACGGGCGTGGAGCTTGTTTTATAGCCGCCGATGTTGGTGCCGCCGGAGCCATCAACGTTCAGGCCCCATAGTTTGTTATCGGTTCCTTGGAAATATAACATTTCGTCCTCACCTTCTGGGTTGAAATCTATTCCTTTCATCAATCCACGATAGAATCGAAGGGCGTGACTCAACGATGAGCGCTTACGGGTGCGCTCGCGATTTCACTTGCTACGCTTGAGACAACAGTTTTCCGGTGGCAGGAAATTCGCCTGCCGTGACCTGCCCTTACGATGTCGGCGCTAGTTGTGCCGACGATCCATCCTCACGCCGCTTCCGTGACTCGCTGATGTCGCGGCAGGCCATTTGCGTTTCGCTTGTTTCACTATGGCGCGCGATCGTGCGCAGAGCGCAGTTGTTGTGCACGGCTCTGCGTTTCGCTTATTCGGGCAACGCGATCTTGCGCAGCGCGGCGCCCAGCTTTTCGGCGAGCGCGGGCGCGCAGTCGACACCGGCGAACTGCCGGCTGAAGCGAAATGTCGGTTGCAATTCCATCACGCGCGCGGCGGCGGCCTTCGCTTCGGCGAGCCGGCCGAGCGCGACCAGCGGCCCGATCAGGATCACGTAGTTGATGCTGTGGCCGGGGTTCGCTTGCACCGCCTGGTAGGCCGCCTTCGCCGCTTCCTGCGGCCGCTCCAGCAGGTAGTGGCCGAGCGCCTGCGAGCCGAACGCCGCGAAGGCCCAGGAGTCGAACGGCGAGAGACGCATGGCGCGCTCGCCCCACGCGATCGCGGGCTCCGCTTCCGCTGCCCAGCTATGGACGACGCTGCCGAGGATGAAGCCGAGCGCGGTCGAGGGGCTGAGCGCAAGGGCCGCCTCGAAGGCGGCGAAGGCCGCGGCGCGATCGTGCGCGTCCATGCCGAGCGAGAAGCCGGCGAAGGTGAGCGCCAGCGCATCGTCGCGGCCGTGCTCCAGCGCCAGGCGCGCGTGACGCACCGAGGCCTGGCGATCCTCCTCTCTGAGGCCTGCGCGCAGGAAGAGATTGTGATGGGCCATCGCCGCGAGGCCATGGGCGAGTGCGTAGGCGGGATCGAGGGCGAGGGCGCGCTTCAGGAGCGGCAGCGCCGTTGCGGCGCGGTCGGGCATGCCTGAATCGACATCGGGCTGCGCGCGCAGCACCAGCTCGTAGGCGTCGAGACTGTCGGGCCGCTTGCGCCGGATGCGCTCGACCTCGGCGCGGCGCAGGCTGGGCTCGATGGCACCCACTACGGCGAGCGCGATCTCGTCCTGCAGCGCGAACACGTCGTCCAGGGTGCGATCGTAACGCTCGGCCCAGACTTGGGCGCCCGTCGTCGAGTCGGCGAGCTGGGCGTTGATGCGCACGCGATTGTCGCTCCGCCGCACGCTGCCTTGCAGCACATACCGCACGCCGAGGTCGCGGCCGACCTGCTTCACGTCGGCCATGCGGCCGCGATAGACGAAGCTCGAGTTGCGCGCGATCACGAACAGCCATTTCAGGCGCGACAGCCCCGTGATGATGTCGTCGACCATGCCGTCGGCGAACCAGGCGGCGTCGCCCGAAGGCCCGCCCGAATACTCGAACGGCAGGACCGCGATCGACGGCTTCTCGGGCACCGTGAGCGCCGGCGCTCGGGGCAACTCGCTTGCATCGGCGCCGACGCGTTTCGCCGGCGGGCCGACATAGCGATAGCCGCGGCGCGGCAGCGTCTCGATCCAGCCGGCGCCGCCGTCCTGCTCCAGCACGCGGCGCAGCGCGGCGATCTGGACCGTGAGATTGCTGTCCTCGACCGCGAGCCCCGGCCAGGCCTCCGCGATCAGCGCGTCCTTGGAGACAGGCGAGGCGGAGCGCTCCAGGAGAAGCCGCAGCAGCGCCACGGCGCGCTGGCCGAGCAGCGCCGGTTCGCCACCGCGAAACAGCAGGCCCGCCTCGGCATCGAGCGTGAAGGCGCCGAATCTGTAGTGGGCTGATGGTGGTGCGCGGTTCGTTGGCGGCCGGTTTGTCGGTGAGCGATCCATTTCGGCAAAATTTTGCAACAATTTCGGACCGCTTTCACGACCTTTGGGCAAGGGCTGGGGCAGGGTGGGCCCGCGCCTTTCGATGCGCGCGCAACCGCGGAGGACCCGATATGTCAGCACAGGCGATCATCCGGCGGCCCGGTGAAGGCAAGAGCATCAAACTCGGGGGCCATCCCATGGCGTTTCTCGTCACCGGCGAGGACACGAAACACACCTCAATGTTCGACTGGACGATCCCGCCCGGCTTCGCCACCGGGCTGCATGTGCATCGCGTGCAGGAAGAGACGTTCTATGTGCTGGAGGGCGAATGCGACTGGCAGGTCGGCAGCGAGCGCGTGCGCGCTGTGCCCGGTACCTATCTCTTCCTGCCGCCCGGCGTGCAGCACAACATCGCCAATGCAAGCGGCAGGCCGGCGCGCGTGCTGATGACGGTATCGCCGCCCGGCCACGAGCACTATTTCGAGGAGCTGGCCCAGATGGTGGCGCAGGGCGGCGCGGCCGATCCCGACAAGATCGCCAGCCTGCGCGCGCGGTACGACACGGACCAGCTCTCCGCGCTCAAGGAATAGGGCCGGGAATCCCGGTGAGTTTGGGCTGCAGTTTGCAAGCGCGGCGGCCGATTACTTAATGTGGGGGCCCTCGCCGAGGAGGAGCCTCACGATGACCATCACCATCACGGCCTTTGAACGGTCACCCGATCGCGGCAGGGGACTGGCGCGCGACTCGCGCGTTCGTTGGGCGCTCGAGGAAGTAGGCCAACCCTACAAGGTCCGCTTCCTCTCGTTCCAGGCGACGAAGGAGCCCGCCCATCTGGCGCTCCATCCTTTCGGCCAGATCCCGACCTACGAGGACGGCGACGTCGCGCTGTTCGAGACAGGGGCGATCGTGTTCCACATCGCCGAACGCTACGCGGGCCTGCTGCCGGACGATGCCAAGGCCCGGACGCGCGCGATCAACTGGATGTTCGCCGCACTCAGCACGGTCGAGCCGCCGATCCTAGAACGCCAAACCGCCGTGATCATGGAAAGCGACAGGCCCTGGCACAAGGAGCGCCTGCCCCTGGTCGACGACTACATCCGCGTCAGGTTGCGCCAACTGTCCGCGCGTCTGGGCGATGCCGACTGGCTCGATGGCGCGTTCAGCGCCGGCGACCTGACGATGGTGTCGGTGCTGATCAGGCTCAAGTCATCGGGCCTTCTGGATGAATACCCGAACCTGGCCGCCTATGTCGCCCGCGGCGAAGCGCGCCCCGCCTACAAGCGGGCGTTCGCCGCTCAATTGGCGGACTATAACGCAAGCCGCCAATCGTAGGCAGGCGACATGGATGATATCGAGATCGTCGATTACGATCCGCGGTGGCCACGCCTGTTCGAGGAAGAAGCGCGGCGCCTGCGGACGGTGCTCGATCCATCACTGATTGTGGGGCTCGAACATTTCGGCAGCACCGCGATTGCCGGCCTGTCGGCCAAGCCCATCATCGATATCCTCGTTGCGGTCCGGTCGCTGGCGGCCGCGCGGGCGACGTTCGTCGCGGCGCTGCGAACGCTCGACTATGTCTACTGGGCCGACAATCCGAAGAAGGACCGCATGTTCTTCGTCAAAGGGATGCCGCCTTATGGCTCGAAGCGCTCCCACCACGTGCATGTCACGGAGCCAGAGGGCGAGATGTGGCAGCGGCTCGTGTTCCGCGACTATCTGCGCGCGCATCCGGAGGAAGCCGGGACCTACGAACGGCTGAAGAAACGGCTCGCCGCCGAGCATCCGACCGATCGCGAAGCCTATACCGACGCCAAATCCGCCTACGTCGAAAGCGTGATGCGGAAAGCCGCCCGGTAGGGATGTTGTGGCCGGCGAAGCGCGAGAATGGACCAGCGGGCGGCCGTCGGTGCGCAAGTCGCGATCACTTCCCAAGATCGGGAATTCTTTCCCGTAGGCCAGCCACGATACGGCGAACGACGACGTCGAGTTCGTCGTCCGATAAATTCCCTGCCAGGCTCGGTGCTTCATCGCACCGCATCACGCCGGAAATGAATAGCCAAAACTTCTGAGGATCCTGTTCGCGCGTCTTCTGTAGAATTTCTCGGCCGTGTTTTTCGAAGACATTCGCCAGGCCGGTGAGATGTTCAATTCGCTGGTTTGACTCCTGAACCGGACCGTTCGGATCAGGGTTGAACTGCTCAGAATGTGCTCGCATGCGCGCTCTCCTGGCTTCCGGACAAGAAACGTTACGTGGAGAGAAAAGGCACCGCAGACACCAAAAGGCCTCAGCGTGAACAGCCCATTCCAGAGCCGAGGTTCCGCCCGGACTGGAACTAGGCTCAGACCCCGTCGTTTATGTACGGAGTTTGCCAAGCAGGAGGTTCAAGATGAGAAAACTGCCCATAGGCATCCTACTGTGCATCCTTGTCGGAAGCTGCGGCTTTCGAAGTGAGAAGACGGTCGTCGAAAGGCCGGCTCCCGCGCCCGCTCCCGTGGTGGTAGAGCGGCCAGCGGCGCCTGCTGCTGTCGTCACGCAACCACCCGCCACCGTCTATGTCCCTGCGCGATAAGCCAGATCCTGGCCCCAGATACTGGCCCCGGATCCTGGCCGGGGTGCGGCTGCAAGGCTGGCTGTGGCAATTGTCTGGCCGACGCACCGAGACCCAATCTGGGATGTTACCTCCAGTAGAACGAACGGAGGCACACGTGAGACCTACCAAGACGTGGACGGCGATAGCTTTCGTTTTGGGGGTTGCCCTTGCGGCATGTGGTGAAACCCCAGGCCAACGAGCGGTGACTGGCGGAGCGATCGGGGCCGGCACGGGTGCCGTTGTGGGCTCCACGATGGGGCATCCGTTGGCTGGCGCGGTGGTTGGCGGTCTTGGCGGCGCCGCTATTGGTGCAGCAACGACTCCTGAGCCTCGCTACAACCGGTATGGCTATTACGGATACTGAGCATCGGTGCCGAGCAAGCGATGAACCGGCATGCCGCCGAGAGCGTGCTACACTAGGCGTAGTAACCTGCGCGCTGATGTGACGCTCTCGGCGGCCCAGGATTTGAGATTCGAATTTCTGCTCGCCGTCGGCCGGGCATTTCATGCCGAGCCGCATCCTGGTCGGCATCGTAGTCGCACCCGTCAACGGGAATCCCGCCACACTTGTAACTCCCGCGGTAGCGACCTCGGGTTCATCTTTAGGCGTGGCCAACGACCTCGGACAGCCTTGAGGAGCACACCATGACCATCGCCAATGCCCCCATGGACCATCCCGCCGATCACCCCGTCGTGTCGCGGCAGCAATGGCTTGCCGATCGCAAGAAGCTGATGGCGCGGGAGAAGGAGTTGACCCGGCTCGGCGACCAGATCGCGCGCGAGCGCCGGGCGCTGCCGTGGGTGCGGATCGACAAGGCTTACACGTTCGACACCCCGGTGGGCCGGCGCACGCTGGCCGACCTGTTCGATGGCCGCCGCCAGCTCCTGGTGCAGCACTTCATGTTCGCCCCCGGCTGGGAGCAGGGCTGCAAGAGCTGCTCCTACATGGCCGACCATACCGACGCCACGACCCTTCACTTGGCGCAGCGCGACGTCACCTTCGTCGCCGTCTCGCGCGCGCCGCTCAGCGAGATCGAGCATTTCCGCCGGCGCATGGGCTGGAAGTTCCCATGGGTGTCCTCGCATGGCACCGACTTCAACCGCGATTTCCATGTCAGCTTCACGGCCGACGAGTTGGCCAGTGGCAAGGCCGACTACAATTTCGGCGATACGGACCCTGGCGAGGAGATGCCAGGCGTGAGCGTGTTCTGGAAGGATGACGCGGGCGAGGTCTTCCACACCTATTCGACCTACGGCCGCGGCGTTGAGGTGATGATGCACACCTACCGGCTGCTCGATCTCACCCCCAAGGGCCGCGACGAGGGCGAGCTCACCTACACCATGGAATGGGTGCGCCACCACGACCGCTACGAGCTGGCGCCGGCCGCCAAGGCCAGCGGCTCGTGCTGCGGCGGATGAGCGTTCCCGCCAGTCGATAGATAAAAAAGGATCGAGAGGCGGCCCGCGCAAATCGGGCCGCCTTTGCTTTGTGGAGGGATCGAAAGAGCGCTGTCGCGAGAGAGTCGCGGGACAAACCCGATCCGACAGGTCGAACCGTTCCATCTGCCGATAGGTCTCGCGCGGGTCGACGGCGTTCGGCCTTTGCGCGGTCATGCTTGCAAGTGTCCCCTCGTTCTTGGTCTTATTGCCGACATTCGAGGTGCCTTACCGCTTTTCAAATTTCGCCATAGGGCGATAAGTTTTCGTGGGCGGCAGTTTGGTCGCTCTCGGTGGGAGTGATCGAGAATGTATTCCCCTGCCAATGACAGCAAAGCGGACGCCGATACTCCTTATGTGGCTTACGCTGGCCGGCCGTTGAACTTGCCGCGCCTGGAAGACGACACCCGTGCAGACCTGGTCATTGTCGGCGGCGGGATCGCCGGTTGCTCGGCTGCTCTGCATGCGGCCGAAGCCGGCGCAAAGGTTGTACTTGTCGAAGCCCTGACGATCGGGTGGGGCGCGTCGAGCCGAAATTCGGGACACCTTCCGCCGGCGACCAAACACGAGCCGGACGAAATCATTCGCCGTTACGGCAAGACCTTTGGCGAGCGCATCATCGATACCTCCGATACGGCACCCCAGGTGCTGGCTGATCTGACGAAGAAGCACGGCATCGACTGCAACCTGCAACTGGTCGGTCATCTCACTGGTGCGCACATGCCGGAGAAGATGACTTTCCTCGAGAAGCGTGTCGATTTCTGGCGCAAGCGCGGGCGGCCGCTCGAGATGCTCGATCGCCACGAATTCGAGAAAATGAGTGGCACCGGATTCTATTTCGGGGGCGCGCTCGATCGACGTGGCGGAAGCATCAATCCGTTGGCATACGTCCGCGGGCTGGCCCGAGCGGCAATCAAAGCTGGTGCTCGTCTATTCGAAAATAGCCGAGCCACTGGCCTCGAGCGCGAGGGAGATATTTGGCGCGTGTCGACACCAGGAGGAACTGTTCGCGCTTCCAACGTGTTCCTGCTTACCAACGCCTATACCGACGACCTGTGGCCGGGATTGCGTACGTCCGTCGTGCCAGTCCGCTCGCTTCAGTTCTATACAAAACCACTGAGTAGCAATCTGCGGCAAAGCATTCTGCCGGGCCGTCAACCGATGATCGACACGCACCGGATGATGAATGCGATTCGCGTTCACGATGACGGACGCCTGCACTACAGCGTTGGCGTCCGCATGCGCTCTGGTACGGCTCCTGCTCCCGAACAGGCAATGCTGCGGCTTCGCGAGCTTTACCCCAATCTCGGCGATCTGGAGGGCGGCACGTGGTGGGCTGGTTGGATGGCATTCAATCAGGCCAACTCCTGGCAGATACACAATCCGGCGCCGGGGCTCTATGCAGCGCTCGGCTGCAATGGCCGCGGCGTAATGCTGGCAACGATGTATGGCCGCGATCTTGCGAGGCTCGTAGCAGGAGCAAGCCACGACGACCTTTGCTTGCCGTTGACACCGATCAAGTCCGTTCGCTTTCACTCGTTCTCGGTCGCCGGCGTATCGATCGTGCGGAAATGGTACCGCATGCAAGACGATCGTGAAGACAACAGTGTGCGGCATTTGAAAGCTGCCTCCTGAGAAATTCATTACGACAAACCGGGTCGGCAGAGGCTTATGCGGTCCGTGTCGCGCTCTCGATATTTGCTTCGGCGTTTCAGCCCATGGGCCGAATGTTCTGGTTCATGTGAAAGAAGTTCTTCGGATCATACTTTGTCTTCAGCTGCCGAAGACGCTGGTAGTTTGGCCCGTAGGCGGCGGGCACTGCATCGCCCGGCTCATCGTTGTCGAGGTTGTTCACGTATCTGCCTGACGCGGCGAACGGTTCCATCTGCCGATAGGTTTCGCGCGCCCAGGCAATGCAGCGCTCGGTCATCGCCGAGTCTTGCCATTGCGACAGGACGAGGAAGTTGTAGCCCTCGGCGCGGTGCGGGAACGCTGTTTCCTGCACACCCATCCGAGCCGCGGCGCCGTGCATATGCTCGATCAGCAGTTGGCCCATCGGGCTCGGGCAGCGCGCGAAGCAGGCGATCATCGTATCGATGGCGTCGTCGCTCAATTGGCGCAGAAAGGTCGATTTCCAGTAGTTGAACGCGCCCTTGGGATAGCCGCCATCGAGCATGCCGTTGAGGTCGCAGTAGCTCATCGGGCCCACGGTATCCATGACCGGTGGGCCGAACTGCTTGATCGGCTGCATCGCCGTCTCGCCGTTGGCAAGCGATCCGCAATGAGACGTCACCATGGCCGCGAGCTTCATGCCCGAGCCGTCGGGGGCGTGGACCAGCGTTGCGAAAAGCATGTGCTCGTCGGCCAGCGACACCGTGCTGTCGCGGTAGAACCTGAGCACATCGCGAGCGCGCTCGAACGGATGGGCGACCAGGCCGGCGGTAATCTGCGGTCCGACGGGATGCAGCTGATATTCGAAGGATGTCGCCACGCCGAAGTTGCCGCCGCCGCCGCGCACGGCCCAGAACAGGTCCGGTTCCTCGTCCCGGCTGGTCCGGATGATCCTGCCTTCAGCCGTGACGAGTTCGACCGAGCAAAGATTGTCGAGGGCGAGGCCATGCTTGCCCATGAGCCAGCCCATGCCGCCGCCGAGCGTAAGTCCCGCGATCCCGGTGCTCGAGACCACGCCGCCGGTCACGGCGAGGCCGTGGCGTTGCGTCTCGCGATTGAGCTCGGCCCAGGTGACGCCGCCCTGTGCGTGCACCCGTCGCTTCTCCGGCTCGACGCGGATCTCCTTCATCGGCGCGAGATCGATCATCACGCCGCCATCGATGGTGGCGCGTCCCGCCACGTTGTGGCCGCCGCCGCGGACCGCCGCCTCGAGGCCGAGCCGCTGCGTCAGTTTGACGGCATTGGCCACGTCAGTGGCGTTGGCGCACCGGGCGATCAGGGCCGGGCGTTTGTCCACGAGCCCGTTGTGGACCTTTCTCGCGTCCTCGTAGCCGGCGCTGCCAGGCTCCAGAAGCTGGCCGCTGAAGGTCTTGCCGTGCTCCGCCGCTGCTGCGGCAACCGGTCGGACTGCTGTCATGACACGTTGCTCCTTCGTTGTGTCTGGGTCCTTCAGAACCTCGATGTTCCGGCGTCGAGGCCGAGCCCGACGCGGCCGGCGACGACGTAGTTGCCGGGCGCGAGCGCGACATGCCGCGCTGCCGCCCGCACATCGCGGACCGCGCGTTCGATGGGGCAGGTCTCGAAAATCGCTGCCGAGCCCGCGCTGGCGGCCAGCATGTCGATGATGCTGACGGCCGTCTCGGTCGCATAGGACGGCGCCGCCCGGAACATCGCCCGCGCCGTCACCAGCCGCTCGCCGCCTGTGTCCATTGCGGCAACGAGCTCCGACATGGCCTCGACCAGGCCGGCGCGGGCGGCGCGATGCATTGCCGCGGCACGCCCGACGGTCGCCTGCACCGCCTCGCGATCGCGCAACGCCGCCGAGGCACCAGGGCCTTTTCGGCTGGCATATTCGACGAAGGCATCGATCGCGCCGCGCGCGATGCCGAGCGGGACCGCCGAGATGCTCCAAGGGAAGATCGATCCGGCCGGTATCCGATAGACCAGGCCCGGATCGCTTGGCGCGAGGTCGAGGAACGGATGTACGTGCGCGGCGGGCACGAATACGTCGTGCAGCTCGAAGTCGCAACTTCCCGTGCCGCGCAGTCCCAGCACATGCCAGTTGTCGACGATCGTCACGTCCTCGCGTCCGGCGTAGCAGCAGAGGGTCGGCGCGCCCGGGGCTTCGGCGGCCAGGACCATGAAGCGCGAGGCGTGATGTGCGCCGCTTCCGAACGGCCAACGCCCAGTGACGCGATAGCCTCTCGTGACTTGTGTCGCCGTGCCGATGGCACCGGTCGCGGCGGCAACGAAGCTGCGCGGATCGGCGAACCAGTCGCGCGCCACGGCCCGGCCGACGTAGCCGCCGGCCCGGCTCATGCCGCCGCCGTTGGCGATCAGCCAGCCGACCGAGCCGTCGATGGCCGATGCTGTTTCGATCACGCGCATGAAGTCGAAAAGAGAAAGCTCAGGCCCGTCGACGGCCTTCGGCAGCCAGAGGCGGAACAATCCGGCATCGGCCAGGGCCTCGAAGACCTCGTCCGGAAGACGTCTCAGCTTGTCGAACGCGTCGCGCCGTTCCTGAATCAGCGGCGCCAGGCGCCGGAGGGCATCGAGGAGACTGGAGACGGCGTCCGGGCCGGTGTCTTTGATCATCGGCTGGCGAACGGTTATCGGACTAAGGTGCGTCATGGGCGACACCATGGTCGAGCGGGCGCGCGGGGTCCTGTAACCGATCTAAAAGAGTTGCAAAATTTCCCTGAATGGACCCCACTTCTTGAATGGTTGACGCGCCGCTTTCCTCTTCTTTCCGCATCGATGCGCAGTCTGACTCGCTGCTGTGCGGCGCCAAGCCGACGGCGCTCGGCCGGCGCGCCGTCGCCTTGCTGCGGCTGCTGCTCGACCGGGCAGGGGAGCCGGTGCCGCGGGAAGCGCTGATCGAAGCGGCGTGGCCCGGCCTTGCCGTCGAGGAAGGCAATCTCAGCGTCCAGATCGCAGCCCTGCGCCGGGTGCTCGGCGAGGAAGCCGACGGCGCGAGCTGGATCGAGACCTTGCCGCGCCGCGGATACCGCTATGTCGGTCCGCCGATTCCGGTCGTCAATGGCCCGATCGTGAAGGGCCATATGCCGCCATCGCAGGCGGCATCGCCGGCGACTGCAACGCTGCCGCTGCCGGAGAAGCCGTCGGTGGCCGTGCTTCCCTTCTCGAGCGCGGGCGTCGGGCCCGAGCATGAGCATTTCGTCGACGGCATGGTCGAGGACATCATCGCGGCACTGTCGCGGTTCAAATCGCTGTTCGTGATCGCACGCAATTCGAGCTTCGCCTACAAGGACCGGACGGTCGACACCAAGGTGGTGGGGCGCGAGCTCGGCGTTCGCTACGTTGTCGAGGGCCGCATCCGCAAGACGGGCAGGTCCTTGCAGGTGGCGGTCCAGCTCATCGACGCGGAAAGCGCCTATCACCTCTGGAGCGAGCGCTACGTCCGCGAGCTCGAAGACTTCTTCGCCGTCCAGGAGGAGATCGCGCGCGCGATCGTGTCAGCGCTGCCGGGGCGGGTGGAGGACGCCGGCCGCGACGTCGCGATTCGAAAGCAGACGTCGAGCATCACGGCGTACGACCTCGTCCTGCTGGGAAACCAGCAGTGGCGGCGGCTGAACCGGCGCGACCTGGCCGAGGCGCGGGAACGCTTTCGTGCCGCGATCGCGCTCGACCCGAACGATGCCCGCGCCCATGCCAACGTCGCCTGGACCATCGTCTGCGAGACCTTTCTCGAGACGCAGACCGCCGCAACCCTGGACGACGCGCTCAGGCACATCGAGACCGCGCTGAATATCGATGGCGACGATGCGTGGTCACATGCCGTCCTGGCCCAGGTGTTCTTTCTCCGCAACGAGGACAGCCGGGCGGAGACGAGCTTCAACCGGGCGCTGGCGCTCAACCCCAACGACGCCGACGTTGCCGCCGTCTTCGCGAACATCCAGGTCTACTGGGGACGGTGGCGAGAGGCGCTTGAATGGATCGGCACGGCGAAACGGCTCAACCCGTTCTCGCCCAACCTCTATCACTGGTATCACGCGCTCGCCCTCTATTCAGGGCGCCAATACCGGGACGCGATCGAGACCTTGAAGAAAGCGCACCCGCTCCATGGCTGGTCATACGGACTTATCGCCGCCTGCTACGCCCAGATCGGAATGCGCGACGAGGCGCGGGCCGAGCTGAACCGGTTCGTCGAGGAACGCCATCGCGAGCTGCGCGAGTCAGGCGAACCCATCCCTGCTGACCCTCTCGACCTCGCCCGCATCCGCGCCGAGAGATACCGGAACCCCCGCGACCGAAAGCACTTCCTCGACGGCCTGCGCAAGGCGGGCCTAGGTGACGAATAGGGCAATCGCATAGAAACCCGTCATCCCGAGCGAAGCCGAGGGACCTCTTTTTGCTCCGTCAAAGCAGGACAAGCGCTAACAAGAAAGGTCCCTTCACTGCGCCTCGCTTCGCGCGGCTTCCGTCGGGATGACGAGAGGCTTTAGTGACCATCCCGGTACGCAGCGGGAACCGCGGAGTATCACCAGCCGAGATCTAGGCGCGCGGCAAGCCTGCGATCTCGAGGCCATCGCCGAGGCACGACATGAACCTTGAGGTAAACGGCCATGCGCGCTGGGCCTGCGATACCGTGAGGCCGGGATCCTTCCGCATGAGTTGCCGCCCCATGCGGCGGGCCTCCGTCCCCGCGCCGGTCAAGGCGACCGCTGCGACCGCGACCCGCTGTGCCCAATAGGATTCGGGATAGGCCTCGACGCCGTTCCTGATCCATGTCGCCGCCCGATCGTACCGCCCGGCGGCGAAATGAGCGCAACCCATGCCGATGCAGGTGATGTGTCGCAGCGGTTCGAACGGCATCAGATGAAGGGCGATCCTGAGCTCGCGAATGGCGCCGTCGCCATCGCCCAGATAGGCCGACATCCAGCCGCGGCGGATCCAGGCGTAAGCCAGCCATGGATCGAGCGCCAATGCCTGCTCGAGCCGCCGGTCTGCTTCCTCGAGCTCGTGCAACAATACAAGCGCGCCGCTGCTCAACGTCAGGGTCAGGGCATCGTTTCCGGCAAGCTCGTAGGCTTGTTGTGCGAGCAGGGAGGCGTGCCGGCGATCCGCGTCGGGTGTCGCACTGAAGTTGTGGGCGGCACGCTGCGCCCAGCACCAACCGGCCGCCGCCTTTGCCAACCCATAGTCGGGGGCCAGTTGTTGGGGGCGACTGAGCTCCTCGAGGGCGGCGTCGCATTGCGAGCGCGCAACGGCGAAAGCGAAGGGCAGGGCACCCAATGTCAGGCGCATGGCCTCGTCCAGATCCCGATCGAAACGCTTGGCCGAACTCTCCCTTGCGCGTCGCACGGTCGCCGATGGAAGCTCGCCGAAGGCCTTTCGATACTCGGCGGCGAACCGGCCGAGCTGGGTAAAGCCGCTGTTGAGGGCGACATCGGTCACTGTCGCGTTCGTGCCGCGTCGAACGAATTCCTGGCGCGCCCGTGCCAGCCGCATGCGCCTGACCCAGCTGAGCGGCGTGACGCCCAGGAACATCTTGAAATGTGTCTCCAGCGTTCGTGGGCGGACACCCGCAACCTCAGCCAGCAGGTCGAGCTGGACGGGCTCGGACAGATGGCCACGAAGCCAGGCGAGGGCGCGAACCAGGTCCGCCGGCAGAGCTCCAGTGTATTCCACGACGTTCGTGCCATCGCCGTCCGGATCGGCTGAGGCCATCGACCCAAATGCCCGCCCAAATGTCCGCATCGCAGATGCACTTCATGGTTTGTGTCGAAAAGATGACTCGCTTTTATGGCGAAATTTGAGCATCGGCGCGGAAACTGAATAGCGCCCGCTGTAGCCGTCGCCGCAGACTTCCGACTCATACGGACAGTCAGCCAAGGAGCAAGGATGCTTTCCCGCGAACCCACCAGACGCACGTCCTTTGTGTGGCTCGCCGCGATGGCGGCATCGCTGCTGGCGTCGGCGTCCGCCGCAGCGCAGCAATTCGAAGTCAAGGCCATCGCCGAGAAGAAGGTTCAGCAATTGCCGCCCGGGCAACTGTTCTGGCGCCTCGATACCTTCCCGACACTCGCCCAGGCACAGGCGGCAGCGGGTCCGACCGCGCTCGCCGCGGAAGCTTCCGGCAAGGCCTGGCTATTCACGCTTGGTCCAAAGGGCGGGTCATCGCCCGGTGGCGCCGAGGTCGCCGAAATAGGACCCATACCGCCCATCTCGGCGTCGGAGTACCTGTTGCGGATCAACCGGACGGGCGGACCGCCGGGCGTCAAGACACCGGTCCATACGCACGCCGGGTCCGAAACCTTCTATGTGCTGACGGGCGAGCTCAGCCAGCAAACGCCGCAGGGCGTTCGGCATGTGGCGGCAGGTCAGTCGATGCCCGGGCGCGGACCGGGAACACCAATGGAAGTCTCGAGCACGGGCAAAGGCGACCTGGTCGCGCTTGTCATGTTCGTCACGGACGCCACTAAACCATTCTCGTCACCGGCCGCGATGCCGATGCACTGACGCGGCTTAAGCAAAGCATCTTCAACCGAGATCGCGTTTAATCTTTGCGGCGACGTCAGGGACATTGGTGGTCGTCGGCGAAGCGTCTGGCGGCGTGGATCCAGTCGCCGTCACGTCAATGGAGTACATCGGCGTCGAGATCGATGACCAGCTCCGTTACCTCCGGCGAGTGAGGCTCGAGATTATTCTTCTCGGCCCCATCGGTCCAATTGGCGAGATTCACCACCACGGCCTGCGGCCCACCATCCCGCTCTTCGTCGACGGGTTCCACGATATTGAGACCCTTGCCGTCGAGGAAATAGGTGTGATCACCGAACAAGCGTTCAAGCTGGGGCATCACCGGATGTCCTGCTGGAATGGCTTGGGCCTGGAATTGGCGCAGAGTCTGCTCGATCTGTGCGGAATTCATCTTCATTGCCCAACTCCTTCGATTTGGTTTCCGTTGCGATGGGCATCCTGGCCCCGCAACAACAAAAGGCGAAACCGCCAGAGGGGTTGCACGGCGATGAAGGGCAACTCGCCTGCATTGCCAGGGCAACGTCCTGGTGTCTGCGGCGTTCGCTTATCGTCTGTCGAAGATGGCGAAAGAGTAGTCCGGTCATGCCGCTAGGCTTTCCCAACGAATCCCGCTTCTACGATGGGGCCGTTCATGCCGTTCGCTTTTCGGGGTACGACGGCGCCCTGGAAGTGCCGTTTTTCATCGGCGAAAGCGCCCTGAAGCAGATCCAGCCCGACATGCCCGTCGACGAGTCGGGCCTGCTGAAAGCCTTCGACCTCAATCGCGAGTGGATTTACGCAACGGCAACCAAGGTCTACGAGCGTGGGCGCAAGGGCTCGTACGACGTGCTGCCCGAGGATTTCTAGATCGTCATCGCGAAGCTTCCCTGCGGCGATCAACTGTCGGTCTCACTGACCTCCAAGCAAATACCGCTGCACGTAGGCCCGCAGTTCTGCATGGGAAAGGCGCCGCGCGTCTGCGTTTGGTCCCCAACTGACACCCAATGTCTGGCAACCAGCGGCAGCTTTCGCCACGGCGCTTGCATTCCACCGGCCATCCGGGCCCGCCACCTGGACTCTGGTTTTCCGCTCCACCCAGGAACCGTTTGCCTGCTGTTGGTAGACGCACTGAGAAGTGTTCTGGCCGCGGGGATCCGAGCCGGCTTCGGCCGAGTCAAAGCCATGTGGCGCACCCGGAAACACCTTGATGTCGATATTTGCGCCCTCTGCTCGCAGGGCCTGGCCATAGGTCTCGCAAGGTTCGGCGCCGACGTAAGTGTCCGCACCTCCCAGGAGCATGACAATGGGTGCTCCTGTTGTTCGCGGACGGTAGGGCTGCACGGCGCAGCTTGGATAGAACGCGACATGGAAGATGTACTTCAGATTGGACGGCACGCCTGCCGCGTTGCGTTCCGCAATCTGTGCGGCCATCAGGGTAGAGCCCGCTCCTTTGGAGAAGCCCGCAATGCCGATTTTGTTTGAATTGATGCGCGGGTTCTGGCCGAGCACCTTCAGCAACGCAAGGGCATCGAAATTGAAGTCGTCGCGGCTAACCAACGATTGATCCTGAACCGTCGAACCGACGCCGCGTCCTTTGAATGAATCAATGACGACAGCCGCTACGCCTGACAGGGCGAACCTCTCCGCCAGGCCGATCAGTCCGGCGTTCACCCCCGTGCTCCCATGGTGAAGCACCAGCGCCGACACCCTCCCGCTTGTCGCGGGCCAGTAGATCGTCGCCGTGATCTGAACCGGCTTTCCCTTCTGGCGACTTTCAAAGGCAATGGTCTCGGCCTGCTGGGCAACCGCAGTGCCGATGCCCGGCAACATCACTGCGGTGAGTGCGATCACCGCCATGATACAGCCCGTCACCCGCATGGTTTTCTCTCCGACTTCTGATCCTCGAGGCGAGGATAAAGCGTCACCACCCGAGGTCGCGTTTGATCTTCGCGGCGATATCGAGGTGACGTTCGTGTTCGCCGGCGAAGCGCAGCATGATGTGCTGGGCGCCTGCGTCGGCGTAGCTCTTGATCCATGCAGCGGCCTTCGCCGCGGGGCCGGCGAAGGAGCGCTGGCGGGCGCGGGTGCCGGCGGCCGGCACGTTGTAATAGTGCTCGAGATAGGAATTGATCTTGGCGTCGGCGCGGGCCGCGTCGTCGTCGATGGCGAGCGTCAGGTACATCGCTGACGTGATCGCCTGCGGATCGCGGTTCGCCGCGCGGGCGGCGGCGCGCACCTCGTCCATCTGCGCCGGATATTCCTCGGGCGTCGGCAGATTGGGGAACCAGCCGTCGTAGAGCCGGCCGGTGCGCTCGCGGTTCGCGCCGCCGAACCAGATCGGCGGACCGTTCGGCCGGTGCGGTGTCGGGCCGACCGTTCCTTCCTTCACCGTCCACAGTCCGTTCCAGTCGACCGGCTTGCCGCTCCACAACGCCTTGCAGAGCCGGATCGCTTCGTTCATGCGGCCGACGCGCTTGTCGAACGGCACGCCGGTCGCCTCGAACTCGCGCCGGATCGCAGGCATGTCGGCGGCGATGCCGATACCCAGGATCAGCCGGCCCTCGGCGATGCGGTCGACCGTCGCCACCTGGTGCGCGAGCAGCACCGGATTGCGCAGCGCCGGCAGCAGCACGGCGGTACCGAGCTCCGCCTTGCGCGTGCGTGCGGCGACGGCGGCCAGCAGGGTCAACGCATCGTGGCGTGGCCGCGCCGTCACCGAATCGCCGACCCAGATCGAATCGAAGCCCACTGTCTCGGCGCGTTCGGCCAGCCGCAGCAGCGCACCGGTTTCGGGCAGGTTCTCCATGACGCGCTCGCGCGTCGGCAGCAGGTATCCAAGCTTTGGCATCACGACCCTCCAGCCGCGAGCATAGGGCACATGCTTCCCATGACGCTACCTGCCTTGATCTCTGTCCATGAACAGGGGACGCTTGCTCACTGTCGATGCACGGATCGTCAAGCCACGGAGGACGCCATGACTGCTTTGGTCGATCGGCAAGCCAAGCTAGAAGGGACGCCCGGCGGCTCCCTCTACATCAAGCCGTCGCAGATGGACTGGAAGCCGACGCGGTTCGAGAAGATTACGATCAAGGTCCTCTACGAGGATGCCGGGAAAGGCGAGATGACCTGCCTGCTCAAGCTCGAGCCGGGGGCTCACGTGCCGTTCCACAAGCATCCCGAGATCGAGCAGAGCTTCGTGCTTGAAGGCTCGGTCGAGGACCATGACGGCGTCGCGCGGGCCGGCGACTATATCTGGCGCAAGCCGGGCTCGCTTCACGAGAACTGGTCGCCCAACGGCGCGGTGCTGCTGGCCGTCTATCGCAAGCCCAACATCTACTACGACGCTGGCCGCGAGACCGCGGGCTTCTGACGATTTGCGCCGTTACTTGGGAGGCGGGGGCAGGGCGCCGACCTGATGCAGCAAGGCGAAGCGATCCGGCACGCCCCAATGCTCCACCAGCTTGCCGTTCTCGAAGCGGCAGATGTCGATCACGGTCATCGAGACTGATTTGCCGGAGCTCGGATCGGTGCCGGTGGCGCGGCTGCGCGCCCAGACCTTGTCGCCGTGTTCGACGAGGTCCTCGACGGTCAGAGTCAATCCCTTGATGGTGTCGCGCGCCGTCTGGATCTGATCCTTCAGGATCTCGGGGCCAGGAACGTCCGTTTTAGAAAGATATTCGTGCTCGGTCAGTTTTGCGGCGCAGACGTCGTCGGCAACCGACAGGTCTCCCTGATTGAAGCCGCGATCGATGATGGCGTTGAACAAGCGGACGTTTGTCGACAGGCCAGAGTCTTGAGTTCGGGCATCTTGAGCCATCGCCATTGTCGCTCCTCCCACCAATCCGATCGCGGTGCCCGCGACCAGTCTTCCGCAGTCCCGCCGTGTCCTCATCGCGTCGTCCTCCCTGTGGAGCAGGGCAACACTAACCGCGGTGCGCTGGCGGCTGCTTGTATATTTCAGTCACGATTCGGAAAAATAGCTGCTCTCCCAGTCGTCGATGAAACGGCTTGGCGGCGAGCCGGTGAGCGCGCGGCATTCGCGCACGAAATGCGCCTGGTCGAAATAACCGGCCTCATGGACGATATCGGTCCACGACGCCGAGGGTGCGCGGCGACGCGCCGCCAAGGCCGTTTCGAACCGGACCGTTCTTGCATAGAGCTTAGGCGGCAGGCCCACCTGCCGCGTGAACTGGCGCTGGAACTGCCGCGGGCCGAGGCCCGCCCGTTTGGCGAGGGTATCAATGCGAATGCGGCCGCGTGTCGCCGCGAGCAGGCGCGAGGCGCGATCGATGGCGTCGACCGGCGGGCACCCGTCCAGCATCCGGCCGATGCACTGCTCGGCGGCAGCGATGCGCGAGGGGAAGTCTGTCGCGGAAAGCACCGCGTCACGCAGTAACGACGCTCGCATGCCGAGGACGTCCGTCGCGGCAGGATCCGTGTTGACGAGCGATGTCATGTCGATTCCAGTCAATCGATGGAGCGCTGCCGGCTGAAAGAGGATGTTGAAGACATGAATCCGGCCGGACATATGGAGTCGAACGCAGCTGCGGCTCTGCGGTCCGACGATAACCGTTTCCGGTGATGTCTTCAGGGGACCGCCATCGATCTCTGCCTTCCATGGCTCCGCCAGATAGATGTCGAGGATCTGGTGGGGGCGCGCGGGGATCGTCCACGTCACGGCCGCGTTTCCAAAGTCCCGCTGTTGCTCGCCGAACGATCGAACGACGTCGCGAAGTTCGGGACGCGGCCTCACGCGCACAACGGCCATTCGCAGCCTCTCGCCGCCTCAGGCCGGGAGCGCGAACTGGCTGAGCAGCGCGCGCAGATTGTCGGTCTGCTCGAACGTCCATAGGGCCTGCAGGAGGGCGTCGACATGGGCCGCCGGCCAACGATGTCCGACATTGCTGCGAAACTTCCGCTCCATGCCGGCACGGTCCATCGCCAGGCCAGGAAAGCCCGGCAGGTTGTCGACCTGCCGCGAAACGCTGCGGCCATCGGCCAGCACTGCAGTAAGGCGAGTCGGCGGCGCATTGCCCTTGGGTTTCGCAAAGGCCGGATCCTCCTTCACGGTGATCTTCTGCATCAGTGCCAGGCCGCGGGCATCGTGGAGTCGCTCTGGCGCGTAGCTCTCGTTGGTGATGTCTCCATCGATCAGCGCGCGCGCCGTCAGGTAGGGAAGGCTGTGATCCGCGGTGTCCCTGTTCTGAGGCGTCCATTTCTCGCGATCACGCCCGGCCTGCTCGTAGCCGCGGGCGGTGGTGGCGATATCGAGGGTCGCGATGCGATCGGGACTGCCGATCTCCTTGGCCAGTTCGAGCGCGGCCACGATGGCCGTTTGCGAATAGACGACGGCCGGATAGGCCTTCACGCCGCAGTGGTGGATCAAGAACGGCGTGCCGCGCCGGCCGAACGCGTCGACATTCACCTTGGCCTCGCTCGACACCAGCTGGAAGAAGCCCTTGCGGCCCTCGAAGATCGGAGAGGGACCGGTGAGGCCGCCGCGCGCGAGCTGGGCGGCGAAGATGGCGTTGCGCTCGGCTTCGGCGTCGGCGAGGCCTTTCCAGTCGGAGTTGGTCTGCGTTCGCGTCTGGCCCATCGGCACGTGATCGTTGAGCGCGAGATTCACGGCCTGAACCAGGTGCTCGCGGGGCAACTTCATCAGCTTGCCTGCCGCCAGCGCCACGGCGGGCAGGCTGTAGACCGTCGTATCCCATCCGCGGCGCGCGGCATCGAGGCTGTCGATCAGTCGGCAGTTGATCTCGTAGGCCAGCACGATGGCCGTGATCGCGTCGCGCGCGCTCGCTTTCTCCGCCTCCGCCACGGCGAGACACGCGCCAATGTGATCGCTCGGATGGACGGTACCCAATGTGGGCGACGCATAGGCATCGTTCAGATCGTAGTAGCGGATGGCGGCGCCGTTCGCGAAGGCCGCGAGGTCCGGCGTGCTGCGTCGCCGGGTGCCAATGATGGTCGACGGTCCGTCCGCCGGCGCCAGTGCGATGTCACGGCAAATGCGGACTGGCGGCTCGTCCAACGCCGCAACGGCGCAGGCGAGCGAATCGACGATATGGGACTTCGCCCGCTCGATCGTTGCGGCGTCAAGGTCCTCGTAGCGGAGCGAGTCGGCATAATCGGCCAGCCGGTCGGCCAGGGGACGCTCGGTCTCGGCGCGAGCGGTGCCCAGGTCGGCCGGCAGTGCGACGGCGCCGGCGCCCAACGCCAGGACTTTGCGGCGAATAAGCTTCATCGTTCCCCCCAAAGGCCGATGCGCCCTGCTGCCTCACGAAGCGGAAGTCTATGGCGATGCGCCGGAAGCGTCCATTGTGCCCGGCTCATTCGATCATCGCATCGGCGACTGCGCCGCCCGCCTCGCGTTGGGCGCGGAGTCAGTGTGAGTGAAAGCGTGTGGGCATCGCCCAGATTTCGGTCGCCTGGAGGCCAGCCGATGGCAAGTCCGGGCTCCGCTTGGTAGAGTCCTGAAACTGGAAAGGAGATGGCGATGTCCACGGTCATGATCATCGGCGCGATCCTTACCGTCATGGTGGCCGCGCCTGCCGTTGTTTGGCTCACGAAACTGATCCTTCCCCCGACACCGGAAGAAGAAGCCATTCACCGCGGGATCGAGGAAATACGCCAGCGCGAGGCGAGCCGACGCGAGAGAATACCTCGTGCGAATGCTGGCGCAAATTAGGCACCGGTTGCCTTGTAAACTGACATCACATTGACAAGGTTCGGGGGTATCGAAGCGGATCGCCTTTTTGGGAGGACCAAGACATGCACGCCCTCGGCACGCCGACCGAGCACGCCGCTCGGTCCTTTGTTCGCGAGCACAACATCAGCTTCCTGAAACGCGCCCTCAGGGCGGAGCCCGATCCGGACGATCGGCGCGTGATCCGCAGGCTTCTCCGCGAACAAGAGAGGATCTACGCGGCCGAGCCGCGGGACGTAGCGTCACAGCAGAACCGTTCCCAGCCAAGCTAAGCCTGGCGGCGATCTCCCATCTCCGGGTCGATATGCCGCTGACGTTATTCGGCGGCGGCCGGAACGTCTTTCGCGCGGATCGCGGCGATCTTCGCCTGGGCCCGTGCGCGGCGCTCGTCGAACTTCTCGAGTCTTCGCTGCGGGTTTGGACGCACGATGTTGCCTTCTGCTCCCGGATCCTTCTGCGAGCCGACCCAACCGTGCGCGGCGATATCGAAGATGATGCCGTTGAGGTCGGTGTGCTTGACCTCGTAGCCGTGCGGGTTGTTGGTGTCGCCCATGATCCAGATCGCGCCCGTGTTGCGCGCGATCTTGCCCTGTTCGACCACATCATCGACCCAGAAGCCGATGTGGTGGATGCCGACGTAATCCCGGCCGGTGCCTTGCGCCGCCTCGTCGCTCTTGAAGTGAAGGATGGCGAGGTTGATGACGCCGTCGGTCAGGAACACGCCCTCGGCGAGGACGCTGTCGATCTCCATGACTTCCTGCAGACCCATGGCCTGCTTGTAGAACTCGGCAGTTTCCCACGGGTCCGAGACGCTGAGCGCAATGTGGCGGATGCGGCCTTTGGTCTGCACAGTCATCGACTTGCTCCCTTCCATCGGCGGTCGCTGAAAGTGTATCGCGGATCAGGCCGCCCAGAAAGCGTCCGCTGAACGGACGAACTGCGTTAAGCGGCCGTCAGGCTTTGCAGCCTTGCGACGGCGGCGGGCCGCGCCATCCCCTTCAGCATCCGCTCGCCGAGTTCTTCGACCTCGGCGATGGCTGCGACGGCGGCGGCGAGCCGGCCGCTCATCAGCACTTCGCCATTGGCGGCTTCGGCGCAAAGACGGGAGGCCAAATTGATGACGGCGCCGATCGCCGTGTAATCGAAGCGGTCCTCGAAGCCGATGCGCCCCAGCGTGGCGTACCCCTGGGCCATGCCAATGCCGAGGCCGAGCTTGTGCCCGCGTTTTGCCCATGACGTGACCAGGGCCGCCACGGCGTCGCGCATCTCGAGGGCGAGCCGTGCCGCGCGCTCCGGGGCATCCTCGCAGGGCAGCGGATCGTTGAAGAACACCATCATGCCGTCGCCCGTGAAGCGGTCGAGCGTGCCCTCATACTTGCGGATCAGCGGTCCGACGGCACCGTGATACTCCTTCAGCACCAACATGATGTCCTCGGGCTCGGCCGCCTCGGAGAAGCCGGTGAAGCCACGCAAATCGCAAAACAGGGCCACAACCTCGCGCCGGTGGTTCTCCAGGACCTTCTCGTCTCCCGCCGACACGATCGCCTGCGCAAGTTGCGGCGCCAGGAAGCGGCGCAGCCGGCTCACGCGCGCGAGCTCTTCGACCTGCTCGTGCACCTTGGCTTCCAGCTCCCGGTTCAGCGTCTGCACCTCGTCGTGCAGCGCTTTGATGCGCAGCATCGCACGCACGCGCGCGAGCATCGCTCCGTGATCGATCGGTTTGGTGAGATAATCATCGCCGCCGGCATCGAGGCCGGCCGCGACATCCTTGGGCGTGGCTTTGGCCGTGACCAGGATCACCGGAATGAAAGGCAGGCTCTTGTCTGCCTTCAGCCGCTTCACGACTTCGAGACCGTCGACCTTGGGCATCATGATGTCGAGCAGGATCAGGTCGGGAAGCGCCTCGCGTGCCTGGGCGAGCGCCTGCTCGCCGTCCGAGGCCACGACAACTTCGTAACCCAGGCTGCTGAGCCGCATGCGCAGGATCTCGACATTGTCGGCCACGTCGTCGACGACCAGGATCCGGGCGGGAGTGCGCATTAGCCCAGGATCTCCCGCACCTTGGCGAGCATCTGACGCGGGCTGTAGGGCTTGGCGATGTAGCCGTCGCAGCCCGCGTCGCGCGCTTTCTGCTCGTCGCCCGAGAGGGCATAGGAGGTGACGGCGATCACCGGGATCGAGGCCAGTGCCGGATCCGCCTTGATGCGGCGGGTCGCCTCGTAGCCGTCCATCACCGGCATCTGGATGTCCATCAGGATGAGGTCGGGCCTGTGTTCGGTCGCCTTGGCGACGCCCTCGGCGCCATCGTTCGCCTCGACCATGTCGTAGCCCGCCATTCCGAGAAGATCGCGCAGGATCTGGCGATTGTCCTCGGTGTCTTCGACCACGAGTATCTTCTTGCTCATTGGGCGGCCTCTTTGAGGGGGACGGCGTTGATCGGGATGGTCACCTTGAAGGTCGATCCCGTGCCGACCTCGGATTCGACGGTGATGGTGCCGCCGTGCAGTTCGACGATGCGGCGCGAGATCGAGAGCCCGAGCCCGGTGCCGCCTTTCTTGCGCGTGCTGGTGTTGTCGACCTGCTGGAACTCGTCGAAGATTCGCGCCTGGTCGGCCGGCGAGATGCCGAGGCCGGAATCGATCACCGACAGCTCGAACCGGTCGCCCGTCTGGACTGCGCGGATCTCGATGCCGCCCCGGTCGGTGAACTTGATGGCATTGCCGACGAGGTTGAGCAGCACCTGGGAGAGCCGCCGAGCATCGCCGTGGCCTCTCGGCAAACCGGGCGCCACCGTGGGCGTGAGCGCCAGCCCCTTGGTGCGGGCAAGCGACTCGGTCGCGGCGATCACCGTATCCACCATGTCGGCGACGCTATACTCCTCGATCGTGAGCACGAGCTGGCCGGCTTCGATCTTGGAGAGGTCGAGCACGTCGTTGATCAGGCCGAGGAGATGGCGGCCGTTGCTCTGTACGCGTTCCAGCACGCCCTGCGCCTTCTCGGGAACGTCGCCGTAGAGGCCGTCGGCCATCATCTCGGTGTAGCCGATGATGGCGTTGAGCGGTGTGCGCAGCTCGTGGCTCATGTTGGCCAGGAATTGCGACTTGTGCTGGCTCGCGACCTCGAGCTGGCGGCCCTTTTCCTGGATTTCGCTGAACAGCCGCACGTTCTCGAAGGCGATTACGGCTTGGGTGGCAAAGGCTTCGAGAAGTTCGATTTGCCGCGGCGTGAAAGGTCCTGCCTCGGCTTTGGACAGCAAGATGCTGCCGATGGCGGCGCCCTCGCGCAGCATTGGGGCCGCCACGACGGATCTGTAGCCGAATTTTTCCGCACTGGCGTAATTTTCGGCGAATTCCGTCCGATCGAGCGCCTGGACATCCGGATGATGGATCGTACGGCGGTCAAGAATCGCCCTTCGGTTCTCGAGCTGTCCGATCAGTGGGCGACGAATCGGCTCCGATCCGTCAGGGGCGACATCTTCGATGAGAATGTCGTCGTTGTCGCGTAGGGCGATCAAGACATCCTCTGCGCCGCAGAAGCGCAGGGCAGCCCTGGCCACCGCCTTGAGCACCGGATTCACGTCGGTCGGCGACTGGGAAATGACGCGCAGCATCTCGGCCGTCGCCGTCTGCTGCTCGAGCGATTCGCGCAGTTCGGTGAACAGCCGCACGTTCTCGATGGCGATCACGGCTTGCGAAGCGAAGGTCTCCAGAAGCTCGACTTGCCGCGGGGTGAAGGCGCCGGGTTCGGGCCTGCGCAGCAGGATGCAGCCGATCGCGCTACCTTCGCGCAGCATCGGCGCCGCCAGCAGCGCTCGGACGCCAACCTCCTTGGAAAGCGCCTGTGTCAGGGCGTATTCGGAAGGGTCGAGCGAGGCCGCGTCGGGGATGTGGATGGTCCGGGCATCGATGACGGAATGGCCTATGGTCGAGCTGCGGTCGAAGGGGAAGCGGGCATCGGCCACCAGCGCCACTTCGCCATCGTGGGCGACCTGCAGAAGCTCGCGTCCCTCGCGCAGCACGATCGTTGCATCGTCGGCGCCGCAGAACCGGCGGGCCGCGGCGGCCACCGCCCGCAGAACCGGCTGCACGTCGGTCGGCGACTGCGAGATGACCCGCAGCACCTCGGCGGTCGCGGTCTGCTGCTCCAGCGCCTCGCGCTGCTCGGTGAGCAGGCGCGCATTCTCCATGGCGATCACGGCCTGCGCTGCAAAGGCTTCCAGAAGCTCGATCTGGCGCGCCGTGAACGGGCCGGCGTCGGGCTTGCGCAACGAAATGGCGCCGATGGCGCCGCCTTCGCGTAGCATGGGGGCGGCGACGGCTGCGCGGAAATCCCACTTGGCAGCCATCCGCCGCGCCGTGGCGAATTCGACAGGATCGAGTTCCTCGATATCTGAAAAATGGATCGTCTTGGCATCGATCATCGCGCGGCCCGGCGCGGTTTCCCGTGTCAACGGATGGCGCTCGCCGAGCGGGGAGTCCATGGGGCCTTCATGGGCACCGCCGATCCAGTGGTCGCCGTCGCGCAGAAGGATCAGGGCGTCCTTGGCGCCACAGAAGCGGACCGCCGCGCGCACGACGGCCGTCAGCACGGGCTGCACATCGGCCGGAGACTGCGAGATGACCCGCAGTACATCGACGGTCGCGGTCTGCTGCTCCAGCGCCTCGCGCTGCTCGGTGAGCAGGCGGGCGTTTTCCATCGTGATGACGGCCTGGGCAGCAAAGCCTTGCAGAAGGACGATCTGCTTGTCGGTGAACGGGCGGACCTCCTGGCGATAGATCGCGATCATGCCCAGCACGGCGTCGTCCTTGCGCAACGGCACGTTGAGCAGAGTTCGGGCGCCGCCCAGTTCGACGATGGCACGGCGATTGGGCTCGCCAGCCTTGTAGGCCTCGCCCTCGGCTGCGTCGGTGATGTGCACGAAAGGCGCGCCGGCGATGAGCTGGGCCGGCGACGTTCCTGGTCCATAGGCGACGGGACTGGATCGCCGGTACTCGGCAAACCGTTCGGGCACCCCCAGCGCGGCGACGAGATGGAAGCGCTGCCCGTCGTAAGTGTGGAGCGTGCCGAACGCCGCTTGGCAAAGCAGCATCGCCTTTTCGAGGATGGCATCGAACACCGGCGTGACGTTGCCGGGTGACGCGTTGATGATGCCCAGGATGTCGGCGGTCGCGGTCTGCTGGTCGAGCGATTCGCGCAACTCGGTGAACAGGCGCACGTTCTCGATGGCGATCACGGCCTGCGCGGCGAAAGTCTCCAGAAGCTCGATCTGCCGAGGGGTGAAGGCACCCGGCGCCGGCTTGCGAAGCAACACGCAGCCGACCGCCATCCCTTCGCGCAGCATGGGGGCGGCGAGCAAGGCGCGGACGTTCGTTCTTCGTGTGAGCTCCAACGTCAGCGCGTCTTTCACCGGATCGAGATCCGCGACATTCGGCACGTGAATCGTGCACCCATCGAGCGTGGCCCGACCGGTGGTCGAACTTCTGTCGAGCGGAAAGCGATTGCCGACCAGCGCTGGCAGGCTGCCCTGGTGGGTGGCCAGCAACTGCTCCGTTCCCTCGCGCAGGACGATCATGGCGTCGTCGGCGCCGCAGAAACGGCGGGCGGCGCGGACCACGACGTCGAGCACCGGTCGCACGTCCGTCGGCGACTGGGAGATGACGCGCAAGATCTCGGCGGTTGCGGTCTGCTGTTCCAGCGATTCGCTGAGCTCGCGCGTGCGATCCTCGACGCGCTGCTCCAGCGTCGCATACGATTCCTGCAAAGCCTCGGCCGAGTGGTTGAACTGGTTGGCCAGCGCCTCGAGCTCGTCGCCCGTCTTGATATCGAGGCGATGGCCGAGCTCGCCGCCACCGATGCGTTGCGCGCCGGCCTGCAGGGCGCGGATCGGCACCACCATGCGGCGCGCCAGCAGGGCAGCGGCGAGGGCGGCAATCAGCAGTCCGAGCACCAGCAGGGCGAGGGCGCGCAGGGCGGTCGCGATCACCGGCTCGCGCGCTTCCGAAAGCGGCAGCTCGACGAACACCAGCCAGTTCAGCGCCGGGATCGTCGCATGCGCCGACAGCACCGGCAGGCCGGCGCGATTCGTGCCGTCGACCGGCACCCCTTCTTCCCCGGGCTTGGCCGCCAGCGCCGCGGCCACCTGCGCAAGCTTGCTCATGTCGGTGCCGCGCAACACCAGCGAAATGTCGGGATGCGCGACCAGCCGGCCGAGCCGGTCGACGACGTAGGCGTAGCCTTCATGGCCGACCTTGATCTGCGAGATGGGATCCAGGATCAGCTTCAGGTTCACCTTGGCCACGGTGACGCCGCTTTTGCCGCCGTGCGCCACGGCGATCGTCATGTGAGGCTCGCTTTCCCTGAGGAAATAGACCGGGCCGAAGTAGACCTTGTTCTTCATGGCCTCGACGAACGCGGGGTCGCTGGATCGGTCGGCGCCGCTGCCCACCGCGTCCATGTCCACCTGCGACACAAGAAGCTGCTCGCGCCCGTGGCGGTCGAGCTGGGTCAGCTCGACAATGGCGGGCACCTGGCGTTCCAGGCGCACATAGTCGAAGCGGCGCTGGTCTACCGGCAGCGATGCCCATTGCGGATGCGCCACCCAGCCGATCTGGTTCTCGATTTCGCGCACGAACGATTCGAGCTGGTGCGCGGCCAGTTGGGCCTTCTCGCGCTGTACCTCGATCGAGGCGCGACGGTTGTCCTGATAGACGAAGTAAAGGTCGAGCGCGGCGTTGATCAGCAGCACGCCGGTCACCAGTCCGACGAAGAGCGTCACGTACTTGAGGAAGAGCCCGCGCTTCACGCGATCGCCCAGTCGGCGTGGACACCGCCATCGCATTTCATGCTGTTAATTCCTGCCCCCAGACATCGAACACTCTATAGCTCACGCGCCGAGGACGCTATTTGGCCGTAGCGCCGAAGTGGATTTCTCTTGGACTGCAATCGTCCCGGTCGATTCCTGGATCGACGTGATGAGCCGTACGCGGAAAACAGACTGCCTATTCGACCACCTCGTCAGCGCGGGCGAGCAGGACCGACGGCACGGTGAGCCCGAGCGTTTTGGCGGTCTTCAGATTGACGGCCAGCTCGAACTTGGTCGGCTGCAGGACCGGAAGATCGCCCGGTTCGGCCCCCTTGAGGATCTTGGCGCAGTAAACGCCGACCTGGCGGTACACGTCGGGCAAGCTGGTCCCGTAGCTCATCAAGCCACCCTCCGACACGAACGCGTGCCGCTCCATGATGGCCGGGAGAGAATACCGCGCAGCCAGGGCGATCAGCCGTCCCCGGATATTGTTGAAATAGGGATCGGCCTGGATGATCAGCGCGCTGGCGTGCAACCTGTCCATTGTCGCGAAGGCTTCATCGGCTTCGGCTTCCGTGCCGACCTTCACAACATGAGCCGTCAGGGTCCTGGCCTGGGTTGCCCGCTGGACGTCGTCGATGACCCCCGCGCTTTGCGGATTCTTCGAGTTGACCAGGAGGCCGACGACCTTGGCTTTCGGTGCGACCTCGAGCAGCAATTCAAGCCGCTTCACCGTCAGACTGGCGGTCAGGAAGCTGACGCCGGTGAGATTGCCTCCGGGACGGCCAAGGCTTTTGACGAGGCCCTCGGCGACAGGATCACCGCCGATGACGGCAACAATCGGAATCCTGGAAGTCGCACCTTTCGCGGCCATCGCCGACCGGTCGCCGCCGGCGGCTGCGATGATGTCGACCTTTTCGTTTACAAGCTCGGCCGCCAGCGCCGGCAACCGCCCATTGTCGTTGTCGGCCCAGCGGTACTTCATCACCGCGTTCTGGCCAGCGATGAAGCCGCCTTCTTTCAGGCCACCCTGGAACGAACCGACCAGATCGACAACCTGCCCCGGTGCGGCGCTATGGAGGAAGCCCACGACGGGGGCTCTTGGCTGCTGCTGGGCCTGCCCAGCGAGCGGCCAAGCCACCGTCGCACCGATTGTGCATCCGATGAAGTCGCGTCGTCTCATGTCGCCCCAAACACAACAAGCCGACAAACGCTTTGTACTTTCGGCAAAGGTTAGAGGACGGCATCCCTTCCGCCAAGGCCGGAGTCATTCCGGCGGTCTGGGCTGGCGACTTTCAACGCTGGCGGGAGCTACTCCGTGATGACGCCGCAGGCGATGCGGTCGCCGGCGTTGCCGGCCGGGTCGGACTTGTAGTCGTCGGCGCGGGCATGGATCACGATCGCCGAGCCGTCGGCATCGAACACCGAGTTGGGCTTGCCTTTTGCGAGCGTGATCATCGGATTGGCGATCTCGATCGCAAGCTCGCCGCCGCCGGGCATATGCAGGTTGGGCATGTCGCCCGCGTGCTGGCCCTCGGCCGCCTCCATGCCGTGCTTGTGGCCGGCGGGATTGAAATGCCCACCGGCGCTCGTGAAGGCGGGCGGCTCGCACTTGCCGACGGCGTGGATATGGATCGCATGCTCGCCTGCCGGGATGCCGCGCAGCGCCATCTTGAGGAGCACGCCGTGCGGCGTCTCGATCAGCTGGACCTGGCCGACATCCCGGCCATTCGCGTCCTTCAGCGTCGCTTTCGCGGTTTGGGCCGCGGCGGGCAACGACGCCATTCCTCCTATTGCGAGGGCCGCAAGGCCCGTCCATATCCGGCCGATCGTCATCGTTGTCCTCTCCTCCCGTCGAAGTCGCGCACCATGCGGCCAAGCCGGGGGAGGATCAAGCGGACGCAGGCGCGGCCGAAGTTGGTGCAAGCCGCAGCTCGCCGCGTGCTTGCCGGACGACGATCCACGCTCCCTGCAGGGCAAGCCCCGCCATGATCGCCGCGACCACGGCATCCGGCCATCCTGCGCCCGTTCCGAACACGCCCGCCGCGGCGACCAGCACCGCCAGGTTGCCGAGAACATCGTTGCGCGTGCAGATCCAGGCCGACCGCATGTTGGCGTCGCCGCCGCGATAGCGCCACAGCACGGCGAACGACGCACCGTTGGCGATCAGCGCCGTGACGCCCACCGCGCCCATGGTGGCGGCTTGCGGCAAGGTCCCGTGCCAGATCTGCCATGCCGTGATCGCCAGCACCCACAGGCCGAACACGCCCATCGTCGCGCCTTTGGCCAGCGCCGCCATCGCGCGATAGCGCAACGCCATGCCGACGACCGCGAGCGAGAGGCCGTAGTTCGCGGCATCGCCCAGGAAATCCAGCGCATCGGCCTGCAGCGACGCCGACCCCGCCATCAGGCCGGCGCCGATCTCGACGGCGAACATGAC